>NZ_KB911783.1:0-428484 GCF_000383655.1 Streptomyces sp. 351MFTsu5.1
GTCCGACTCTGGAACCCGACTGACGGACAATCATTACGCGTACTCCGAGGCCACACCGGCATCGTCAACGCCGTCGAAACTGTCGGAGAACTAGGTAGCACTCTGATTGCATTCGCAGGCGCCGACGCTGCGGTGACCCTTTGGGATCAGCATTCAGGTCACGTGGAGATTGTGATTCCCGTATATCATCAAGTGAGTTCACTCTTGGGAATAGGCGCCTGCCTTTATGTAGCCCACCGAGGTGGACTTTTGGCGATAAACGTTGACGCATCTGCCTAGCAGGCTAAATGAAGGGGCATCGCTTAGCGCACAACTCCGTCACATCCTGATGTTTCGCTGCTTTTCCTGGAGATACTTGGGGAGCGCTATGCATGACCTGCCTGGACCTTTACTCCCAAACCGCCCCTCACCGGAGAAGGTGATTTTCCTTGGGGTGAATTCACAAGGATCTGCCGCGCTGTTCAACTTCCCTCGCTGGATGCATGCCCTCGGGTTTACGGCTCAACTGGAAGCCGTCGACTTGCCGGTTGGGTCCTCGTCGGCCGAAATCAGGAAGACGATCTCAAGGATTTCACAGGACTCCGAGATTCGAGGAGCCATCGTAACGACACATAAAATCTCGGTACACGAGTACGGCAGAGATATGATTCATATCCTTGCTCCACAATCCCAGGCGCTTGGCGAGGTTGGATTATTGAGGCGTGCCGCTGACGGTACGCTTCAGGGGTACGCCCACGATGTGGAGTCTATGGCACATGCGCTCGAGGACTTATTCCGCACGCCTTGGCCTGGAGTCGAAAATCGCGACGTGTTCATAATCGGCGCTGGTGGAGCCGGAACTGCGTTGGCGTATGTACTTTCAAGTCTGAACTCAGAGCAACCGGTCACCGTGACCGTGGCAGACAACGACCTTCGGCGCGTTGAAATACTCAGAGCGAAGCTGGCAAATTGGGTCGACGGACGTCTGGTGACCGTGACTGAGATGTCATGCCATTCTGAATTCATAGAGAACATGAACTTCGGCAGCATTATCGTGAACGCCTCCGGCTCAGGAAAGGATTGGCCGGGCAATCCTTTATCATCCGCCGTCAAATTCCCAAGAGGTGCAGTTCTATGGGATCTGAATTACAGATTCTTACCGCAGTCGGAGCCGACGTTTCTGGAGACGGGTCTGCGACAAGCCGCGAGTCGTCAGCTAAGACTGCTGGACGGCTGGAATTTATTTCTCTGGAGTTGGGCGGTAGCCCTGAATGCACTATTTGATCTACATGACCCGATTATTGCATTTCGGGCCGTCAAAAGAGTGTCGGATAATTGGCGTAACAGCATCTCATCACCAGTGGAAGGTTAGAAGCTTTGACTTCACGCGTCGTAACCTACGTGCTTGATGGAGACCAGCAGGTGTCCTTCGAGATTGAACCGGTGCAAGGCTTTTCAGAAGCCGCATCCGGTAGCGAACTTGTGGGCCGCGTCGGAGCGGCTATTGGTCCTGCCTTGCGAGCCGCCGGCGAGGTGCTGAGGCACGCGCGTGATGCAGGACCTGACGAAGTAGAGGTCAAATTCGGAATCAAGGTGACAGGCACGATGAACTGGCTCGTTGCCAAAGCTGCGACGGAGGGGAATTTTGAGGTGACCTTGTCTTGGCAACGAGGAGAAAATGAAGAAGCGCCACAGTAGGGAGCGTTTTCCAACATCCCGATGCTGACCGCAAGTTGGACGCTCCTGCGCGACATCGAAGCACTCGACCAAGATCACCCGTGTCTGCCGGGAGCTTCACGTGCTTGTCTACCCATCCTCGATCGATCTGTCCAGCCGAACCCTGCGGTTCCTTACCCGTCAACTGACCGCGCGGCAGGCGAAGATCGGTACACGGTGGCGACGCCTGCTTGGGGCAATGGGGGTCGTCGCAGTGAGCGTAGGGGAGCTGGAAGGCTTCGCCCCCACACTGGGGGTGGCGAAGGGCCCCGCATGGCTCTCCGCCGCACTTGAGGCCGGCGCTCACAAGGAATCAGCGGCGCAGAGACATGTTGCTGCGCTGGTGAAGGTGCTCAGCGATGCATGACGGCGGGCCGTCTGTGGGCCGTCGAAGGGCGGCCCACAGCGACCAACAACGACCAGGGACGGCCGTTCGACCTTAGGTCAGCGCTGCACCGACG
The DNA here is from genome assembly GCF_000383655.1 of Streptomyces sp. 351MFTsu5.1. Classification (NCBI taxonomy): domain Bacteria; kingdom Bacillati; phylum Actinomycetota; class Actinomycetes; order Kitasatosporales; family Streptomycetaceae; genus Streptomyces; species Streptomyces sp. 351MFTsu5.1. The sequence goes on from NZ_KB911783.1 coordinate 2,157, forward strand.
CCGATCGCGCGAGGTCGCTCCGGGCCGACGTCACTTCCTGCGCAACAAGCGGCAGGAGTGGAGGAGTACCGCTCAGAGGTCACGGCCTTCGAGCTGCGGAAGAACCTGCCGGTGCTGTAACCGCAACGCGGGACGGGGCCGACGGTCACGGACCGTCGGCCCCTCTGCTGCGACTAGCGGGCCGCCGCCTGGTCCGCCAAGACCTGGTGCAGGGGCTCCGTCTCCCGGCGCCGGTACTCCTGGATCGCCCAGCCGTTGCCGTCCGGGTCCTTGAAGTACATGAACGTGGCGCCGTCCTGCGGGGCGAACTGGACCGGCTCGCTGACGTCCAGGCCGCGGGCGGTGAGTTCCTCGTACGCCGCCTTCGCGTCCGTCACGCACAGCTGCATTCCGTGGTACGTGCCGGGCTGCGGGGCGCCCGTGGGGACCTGGAGACCGTCCACCAGGGCGATGGAACAGCCCGAGCCCGGCGGGGTCAGCTGACAGATGCGGACGCCCTCCATCACCTCGCCGTCCAGATCCACGTGGAAACCGACCTTGTCGCGATAGAACTCCTTGGCCCGGTCCACGTCCGAGACCGGCAGCAGGATCACTTCGAGGCTCATGTCCATGGCGTGACTCCCTCGTCGACGTCAGTGCATCCGTCACATGCGGCCGTCCTCAGAAGCGCCAGCGCGTCTGGCTGAACGGCTGTCCCTTACCGAAGCCGAAAACCGTCCGCGGCGCCACCGCATAGACGACGGCGTGTCCCGGACCGTGATGGAAGTACCCGTCCCGTACCTCGAAGCGCCAGAAGTCGCCGTACTTCGCCTCCCACGCCGCGGCCAGCTCACGCAGCCGCGTGTCGTCGGTGACCCGCACCGCCTCGCCCTCCACCACCAGGTCGTAGCCCTTGTCCCAGATGTTGGTCCCGGTCGTCAGCGTGACGTGCGGGTTGTGCGCGAGGTTCCTCGCCTTGCGCTCCTCGGGACCGGTGCAGAAGTGCAGCGCCCCGTGCGCCCACACCGCGGGCAGCGGTGTGACGTGCGGGCGCCCGTCCGGGCGTACCGTCGAGATCCAGAACAGCTCGGCGGAGGCCAGCAGCGACTCGGCGTCGGCCCACGGCGTCGCCCGCGCGTCGGGGTCGCTGTAGCGCTGGTCGAGACGGGTCTCGGGTTCCTGCTCGGTCATCACGCGGCCTCCGGCTCGGGGACACCCGGGCTCCGCGGATGTCCGGCTCGACACTCCCTGTCCGACCTTCCCCCTACCCAAATCTCCCCACCCGCTCCCCGGCGCTTCTCCCCGCCTCTCCGGTTACGCTCGATCGACATGCAACTGGATCGGACGGGAGACCGGGGATGACCGCGGCGCCGGGGCGCAGGAGCAGTACCTTCACTCGGCTGCTGCGGCACGGTTTCACCGATCCGTCCGCCGCCGAGCGGCTGCTGGACAGCCCCGAACTGAGCGCCGTACGCAATGACCCGGTGCTGCTCGAGGCCCTCGGCGCCACCGCCGACCCCGACCTCGCGCTGCACGGCCTCGTACGGCTCCTGGAGGCGCAGTCCGACCGGGAGCTGCTCGACACGGTGATAGCGGCCAAGCCCCTGCGGGACCGGCTGCTCGGCGTGCTCGGGGCGTCCGCCGCGCTCGCCGAGCACCTCGCCCGGCACCCCAGGGACTGGCACGCGCTGGTCACCTACGAGCCGAGCGACCTCCATCCCGGCGTGGCGGAGTTCGAACGCGGCCTTTCCGAGGCCACCGACCCCGTCTCGCTGCGCGTCGCCTACCGCCGCTGTCTGCTGTCCATCGCCGCCCGGGACGTGTGCGGCACCACCGGCATCGCCGAGACCGCCGCCGAACTCGCCGACCTCGCCACCGCGACCCTGCGCGCCGCGCTCGGCATGGCCTGCGCGGCCGCCCCCGAGGACGCCGACATGTGCCGGCTCGCGGTCGTCGCGATGGGCAAGTGCGGCGGACATGAGCTCAACTACGTCTCCGACGTCGACGTGATCTTCGTGGCGGAGACCGCCGACGGCGCCGACGAGGGCAAGGCCCTGCGCGCCGCCACCAAACTCGCCTCGCACATGATGCGCATCTGCTCCGAGACCACCGTCGAGGGCTCCATCTGGCCCGTCGACGCCAACCTGCGGCCCGAGGGACGCAACGGGCCGCTCGTGCGCACCCTCTCCTCCCACCTCGCCTACTACCAGCGCTGGGCCAAGACCTGGGAGTTCCAGGCCCTCCTCAAGGCCCGCCCGGTCGCCGGTGACCTCGAACTGGGCCGGAGCTACGTCGAGGCGCTGGAACCGCTCGTGTGGAAGGCCGCCGAGCGCGAGAACTTCGTCACCGACGTGCAGAAGATGCGCCGCCGCGTCGTCGAGAACATCCCCGTCGCCGAGCTCGACCGCCAGCTCAAGCTCGGCCCCGGTGGCCTCCGGGACGTCGAATTCGCCGTCCAGCTCCTCCAGTTGGTGCACGGCCGCGAGGACGGCTCACTGCGCAGCGGCACCACCCTGAACGCCCTCCAGGCCCTCGCCGCCGGCGGCTACGTCGGCCGCGCCGACGCCGCCCAGCTCGACGAGGCCTACCGCTTCCTGCGCTCCATGGAGCACCGCATCCAACTCTACCGGCTGCGCCGCACCCACCTCGTCCCCGAGGACGAGACCGACCTGCGCCGCCTCGGCCGCTCCCTCGGCCTGCGCACCGACCCGGTGACCGAGCTGAACCGCGAGTGGAAGCGGCACGCCTCCGTCGTACGACGGCTGCACGAGAAGCTGTTCTACCGGCCGCTGCTGGACGCCGTGGCCCAACTCGGGCCCGGCGAGATCAGGTTGAGCGCCGGGGCGGCGCGGGAGCGGCTGGTCGCGCTCGGGTACGCGGATCCGGCCGCCGCGCTGCGGCACCTGGAGGCCCTCGCCTCCGGCGTCACCCGCAAGGCCGCGATCCAGCGAACCCTCCTTCCGGTGCTGCTGGGTTGGTTCGCCGAGTCCGCCGACCCGGACGCCGGACTGCTCAACTTCCGCAAGGTGTCCGACGCGTTGGGCAAGACCCCGTGGTACCTGCGGCTGCTCAGGGACGAGGGTGCCGCCGCCGAGAACCTCGCCCGCGTCCTGTCCGCCGGCCGTCTCGCCCCCGACCTGCTGATGCGCGCCCCCGAGGCCGTCGCCCTCCTCGGGGACGGCGACGGCGGCGGCCTCGCACCCCGCGGGCGCGACTCCCTGGAACAGGAGACCCTCGCCGCGGTCCGCCGCGCCGACGGCGCCGCCCAGGCGGTCACCGCGGCCCGCGGGGTCCGCCGCCGCGAACTGTTCCGTACGGCCGCCGGGGACATCGTCGGCTCCTACGGCACCGAGACCCAGCCCGCCGAACCGGACCAGGGTGCCCTGGTCGACCGCGTCGGCGCCGCCGTGTCCGACCTGACCGCGGCCACCCTCGCCGGCACCCTGCGCGCGGTCGTCCGGGAGGGCTGGGGCGACACCCTGCCGACCCGGTTCGCCGTCATCGGCATGGGCCGCTTCGGGGGACACGAACTCGGCTACGGCTCCGACGCGGACGTCCTGTTCGTGCACGAGCCCCGCGAGGGCGTCGAGGAGCGCGAGGCCTCCCAGGCCGCCAACAAGGTCGTCTCCGAGATGCGGCGGCTGCTCCAGATCCCGAGCGCCGACCCGCCCCTGCTGATCGACGCCGACCTGCGCCCCGAGGGCAAGTCGGGGCCGCTGGTCCGCACCCTGACGTCGTACGCGGCCTACTACCGCCGCTGGTCCCTGGTCTGGGAGTCACAGGCGCTGCTGCGGGCCGAACCGGTCGCCGGGGACGAGGAGTTGGGCCGCCGGTTCATCGAGCTCGTCGACCCGCTGCGCTACCCGGCCGCCGGTCTCGGCGACGACGCCGTACGGGAGATCCGGCGGCTCAAGGCCCGCATGGAGTCCGAGCGGCTGCCCCGGGGCGCCGACCCGAAACTGCACACCAAGCTGGGGCCCGGGGGGCTGTCGGACGTCGAGTGGACGGTCCAGCTGCTCCAGATGCGGCACGGGGCGGGGGAGCCGGGGCTGCGGACGACCCGTACGCGCGCTGCGCTCGCCGCCGCGCGGGACGCCGGGTTCATCTCGGCGGAGGACGCGGCGATTCTCGACGAGGCGTGGGTGCTGGCGACTCGGGTGCGGAACGCGGTGATGCTGGTGCGGGGGCGGGCGGGGGACACGTTTCCCTCCGAGGCGCGGGAACTGGCCGCGGTGGGGCGGTACTTGGGCTACGAGGCGGGGCATGTGGGGGACATGCTGGACGACTACCGGCGGACCGCTCGGCGGGCTCGGGGTGTGGTGGAGGAGTTGTTCTACGGGGCGTAGGAGGGGTCGTTCTTCGGCTGCGGACCGGTGGGGGCTTGTCGCGCAGTTCCCCGCGCCCCTGACTGGGTCAAAGCGACCCCTGTCAAAACGATCCCCATCCCCAGCAGCACCCGCAACCCCACCCTCTCGTCCAGCAGCAGCGCCCCCAGCGCTATCGACACGACCGGCAACAAGTAGCCCACCGTCGCCGCCGTGACCGGGCCCTCGTCCGCGATGAGGCGGTAGTTGAGGTAGAAGGTGACCCCCGTCCCCAGCACACCCAGCGCCGTCACCGCCCCCAGTGCCGTGAGGTCGGCGTCCACCGGGCCCGCCACCGGGACCGACAGGGTCGTCCACGCCGTCGCCATGAGGAGTTGGGCCGCGGAAAAGGCCAACGGGGCCTGGCCCGAGGTGAGTTTGCGGGCCATGTACGCGAAGGCCACGGCGTAGCTCGCGGCGGCGGCGAGGAGGGCCAGGGCGCCCCAGGTCAGCAGGCCCGAGCGGTGCCAGGGGGCGAAGATCAGGACGGTGCCGGCGAAGCCGAGGAGCAGGCCGGCCAGCCGGAGCGGACGCAGGCCGCGGTCGGTGCCCAGCAGGACCCCGATCAGCAGGGACCACAGCGGAGTCGTGGCGTTCAGGACGCCCGCGACGCCCGAGTCGACGGTCTGCTCGCCCACCGCGAACAGGGCGAAGGGGACGGCGTTGCAGAACAGGGCCGCCACGATCAGGTGACCCCAGGTGGCGCGGGACCGGGGCAGGCGCTGACCGGCGGCCCGGGCCAGCAGGAGCAGTACGGCCGTCCCCAGCGCGCACCGCGCGATCGTGATCTGGGCGGGGGACAGGCCGTGGTCGAGGGCCAGCTTGATCCAGAGGAAGCCGGAGCCCCAGAGGAGCGCGAGAACAGCCATGCGAAGGGTGGAGGCGGATGACATGACTCCACCGTCCCCGACCGGACTTGTCAGGACAAGTGAAAGATCCTGGAGTCATCGTTAAGCTGGAGTACATGCTTGATGTGCGACGGATGCAGATGCTGGCGGCCGTGGTGAGCACCGGTTCCGTCACCGCGGCCGCGGCCCGGCTCGGGTACACGCCCTCCGCGATCAGCCAGCAGGTGGCGGCGCTGGAGAAGGAGGCCGGGACCGACCTCCTCGAACGGGTCGGGCGGGGTGTGCGGCCCACCGCCGCCGGGCTGCTGCTCACCGAGCACGCGGACGCGATCGGCCGACGGGTCGCCGAGGCGGAGACGGCCCTCGCGGACCTGCTCGCGGGTCGCACGGCCCGCCTCTCGGTGCGGTACTTCGCCACCGCCGGGGCCCGTCTGGTCGCCCCCGCGGTGGCCCGGCTGCGGTCCGATCGGCCCGGTGTGCGGATCGAGTTGAAACTGGCCGGTCCCGACCCGCTGCCGGACGTCCGGGAGGGCCGGGCCGACCTGGCCCTGGTCGTCGGACCGGGCGACCACGACGGCGTACGGCTGCTGCACCTGCTGGACGACCCCTACCTCGCGGTGCTGCCGAAGGCCCATCCCCTCGCGGCCCGCCGCACCCTCCGGCTGACCGACCTGGCCGGCGAACCCTGGGTCGGCAGCGAGTGGCCCGGACCCTGTCTCGACGCCCAGCTCGGCGCCTGCGCGGCGGCCGGGTTCCAGCCCCGCTTCGTCGTCGACAGCGAGGACTACGCCACCGCCCAGGGCTTCGTGGCGGCGGGACTCGGGGTCACCCTGATCCCGCGTCTCGGCCTGGGCGGACGGCACCCCAACGTCGTCGTACGCCCGCTGAAGGGCCCGGAACCGACCCGGGCGATCCTCGCCGCCGTACGGGAGAGCGCGGCACCGCAACCCGCCCTGGAGGTGTTCGTCGAGGCGTTGCGGGAAGCGGCGGCGGGTTAGCGGGTGCGGTCTCCGGAGGGCAACGGCCGCGGGCTGCCGCTGCGGTCTCTGTCCGGGACGGTCTTCGGCAGCCGGTACGGCAGCGTCCCGTACCAGAGCCGGGCCACCGTGAAGCCGAACAGCAGGCACAGGACGCCGCCCACCGCGTCGAGCCAGAAGTGGTTGGCGGTGGCGACGATGACCAGCAGGGTCGCCGTCGGGTAGAGGAGGCCGAGCACCCGCACCCACGGCACCGACGCCAGCGCGAAGATCGTCAGCCCGCACCACAGGGACCAGCCGATGTGCATGGAGGGCATCGCGGCGTACTGGTTGGACATGTGCTTGAGGTCGCCGGAGGCCATCGAGCCCCAGGTCTGGTGGACCATGACGGTGTCGACGAAGTCACCGCCGCGCATCAGCCGCGGGGGCGCCAGCGGGTACAGGTAGTAGCCGACCAGTGCCACGACCGTGGTCGCGAACAGCACCAGACGCGCCGCCGCGTACCGGCCCGGATGGCAGCGGAAGAGCCACACCAGGACGCTCAGCGTCACGATGAAGTGCAGCGTGGCGTAGTAGTAGTTCATCCCCACGATGAGCCAAGTCACCGAGTTCACCGCGTGGTTGACGGACTCCTCGACGGCGATGCCGAGATGGTGCTCCATCCGCCAGATCCAGTCGGCGTTGCGCAGGGCCTGCGACTTCTGCTCCGGCACCGCGTTGCGGATCAGCGAGTACGTCCAGTAACTGACCGCGATCAGCAGGATCTCGAACCAGAGGCGCGGCCGGCGCGGAGTGCGCAGCCGACGCAGCGGACCGGGCCGTTCCGAGGCCGTGAGGGAGTCGGGAACGGCCGTGTTCTCACGGTCTTCCAGACTGGTCACGGTCGAGTCACCCATAGACACAAAGTCTGCCAGAAAGGCCCTGTCCCCCCGATCATCCCGCGGTCGGGTTCGGGTTGCATGTCCTGCAGCGGGAAGAGTGCCCCGTTCTCCTGCTTCCGCAGTGGTTCGGACCCGGTTTCTCCGCCCTAGGGACGAGTGCGTTCCCCGGGCGCCGACGCCGTCGACCCGCGTACCACCAGCTCCGGCATGAACACGAATTCGCTGTGCGGCGCGGGCGTTCCGCCGATCTCCTCCAGCAGTGTGCGGACGGCCGCCTGCCCCATGGCCGGCACCGGCTTGCGGATCGTCGTCAGCGGCGGGTCGGTGAAGGCGATCAGGGGGGAGTCGTCGAAGCCCACGACCGAGACGTCCTTCGGCACGTCGAGGCCCAGCTGCCGGGCCGCCCGTATCGCGCCGAGCGCCATCATGTCGCTCGCGCACACCACGGCCGTGCAGTCCCGCTCGATGAGGGCCGTGGCCGCCGCCTGGCCGCCCTCCAGGGTGTAGAGCGAGTGCTGGACCAGTTTCTCCTCGACGGTCGCGGCGGGGAGACCGAGCAGGTCCTGCATGGTGCGCACGAACCCCTCGATCTTGCGCTGCACCGGCACGAACCGCTTGGGGCCGAGCGCCAGACCGATCCGGGTGTGTCCCAGCGACACCAGGTGCGTCACCGCCAGGTTCATCGCCGCGCGGTCGTCGGGGGAGATGAAGGGTGCCTGCACCTTCGGCGAGAAGCCGTCCACCAGCACGTACGGCACGCCCTGCGCCCGCAGCTGCTCATAGCGCTGCATGTCCGCGGAGGTGTCCGCGTGCAGTCCGGAGACGAAGATGATGCCCGCCACGCCCCGGTCGACGAGCATCTCGGTGAGCTCGTCCTCCGTGGAACCGCCCGGGGTCTGGGTGGCGAGCACCGGGGTGTAGCCCTGCCGCGTCAGCGCCTGTCCGATCACCTGCGCCAGGGCGGGGAATATCGGGTTCTCCAGCTCCGGGGTGATCAGGCCCACCAGACCCTCGCTGCGCTGCCGCAGCCGGACCGGGCGCTCGTACCCCAGGACGTCGAGTGCGGCGAGCACGGACTGGCGGGTGGTCGCGGCGACGCCGGGCTTCCCGTTGAGGACGCGGCTGACCGTCGCTTCGCTCACCCCCGCCTGAGCAGCGATGTCGGCTAGCCGTGTGGTCACGGCACCGGACTGTACCGGCCGTATCGTCATCGCGGTCCCTCTGTTCTGGTCGGCGCCGCTTGTCCCGCAAGGGGATGATTCCCGTGCGGCACCCGGATGGCAAGAGCTTGCAGAGTCTTGCACAGCCGGTCGCACCCTGTTCCATCCCGGTAAACAAGGGTCTCACGACGGTCGCCGAGAGGTCACGCCCGGATAACTTCAACGGGCCCTTGCAGTTTTTTGCTGCAAGGTCTTTCGCAAGTCTTGCATCGCTGTTACGTTCGGCGACGCCCGGCGGAGAAGGCGGACGGGACCCCCTTCGCAGCACAGCAGTACAGCAGCACACGGGCCATCACCCTCAAGGAGATCTCATGCGGCGTGGCATAGCGGCCACCGCGCTGGTGGCGTCGTTCGCCCTCGCGGCGACGGCCTGCGGCGGAAGCGACAGCGGCGACAAGGCCGACGGTCCGGTCACCATCACCTGGTGGGACACTTCCAACGCCACCAATGAGGCGCCGACGTACAAGGCCCTGATCAAGGACTTCGAGGCCGCCAACAAGGGCATCAAGGTCAAGTACGTCAACGTCCCCTTCGACCAGGCGCAGAACAAGTTCGACACCGCCGCCGGCGCGAGCGGCGCCCCGGACGTGCTGCGTTCCGATGTCGGCTGGACCCCCGCCTTCGCCAAGAAGGGCTACTTCCTGCCCCTCGACGGCACCGAGGCCCTCGCCGACCAGGCCAAGTTCAAGCCGAACCTGATCGAGCAGGCCCAGTACGAGGGCAAGACCTACGGCGTCCCCTTCGTCACCGACACCCTCGCCCTGGTCTACAACAAGCAGCTCTTCCAGAAGGCCGGCGTCGAGGCCCCCAAGAACTGGGACGACCTGAAGAAGGCCGCCGCCACCATCAAGGACAAGACCGGCGTCGACGGCTACTGGGGCTCCACCCAGGCCTACTACGCCCAGACCTTCCTCTACGGCGAGGGCACCGACACCGTCGACGCCGCCGCGAAGAAGATCACGGTGAACTCGCCCGCCGCCAAGAAGGGCTACGGCACCTGGCTGAGCCTCTTCTCCGGCAAGGGCCTGCACAAGGCCGACACCACCGCCGACGCCTACGCCCACATCCAGGACGCGTTCGTCAACGGCAAGGTCGCCGCGATCATCCAGGGCCCGTGGGAGATCACCAACTTCTACAAGGGCTCGGCCTTCAAGGACAAGGGCAACCTCGGCATCGCCACCGTCCCGGCCGGCTCCACCGGCAAGGCGGGCGCCCCGACCGGCGGCCACAACCTCTCGGTCTACGCCGGCTCGGACTCCGCCCACCAGAAGGCGGCCGAGAAGTTCGTGGGCTTCATGACCTCCGCCAAGTCGCAGACGCAGATCGCGCTGAAGAACTCCACGCTGCCCACCCGCGACGACGCCTACACCGCCGAGGTCAAGGCCGACCCGGGCATCGCCGGCTACCAGACGGTCCTGGCCTCCGCCCAGCCGCGCCCGGCCCTGCCGGAGTACAGCTCCCTGCTGACCCCGCTGGACACCGAGCTGAACTCCATCGCCGGCGGCAAGGAGTCCCTTGACAAGGGTCTGAGCAACGTCGAGGTCTCGATCGCCAAGCTGGTGCCGGACTTCAGCAAGTGAGCCCGCGCGGCCGTCGGATCCCCCGCAAGGACGGGGGGATCCGGCGGCCGCCCGGCCCGTGCCCGGCCACCCCGGGCGGCCGCTCGGACCGGCCACTTCTCAGAGCCGTAGAACTTCCAGAAGGTGTCGAACATGACAGTCGCCATCGACCGCGCCACCGGGCAGCGCCGCGGTGACCGCGCGCCCCGGCCCGGGCTGGGCCAACGCCTCAAGCACGGCTACCAGAGACACTGGTATGCCTACGCGATGATCGCCCCGGTCGCCGTCGTCCTCGGCGTCCTCGTGCTCTACCCCCTGGTCTACGGCGTCTACCTCACGCTCACCGACGCCAACAGCCTCAACACGGCCCGCACGATCGGCGTCAACCACATCGACGCCACCTACAAGTTCATCGGCCTGGACAACTACGCCGACATCCTGTGGGGCCCGACCGCCTACGACCGCTTCTGGTCGCACTTCATCTGGACGATCGTCTGGACCGCCCTGTGCGTGGCCCTGCACTACTGCATCGGGCTCGGCCTCGCCCTGCTGCTCAACCAGAAACTGCGCGGCCGCACCCTGTACCGGCTGATCCTGGTGCTGCCCTGGGCCGTGCCCACCTTCGTCACCGTCTTCGGCTGGCGGTTCATGCTCGCCGACGGCGGCGTCATCAACCTCGCCCTGGACGCGCTCCACCTGCCGAGTCCGGCCTGGCTGGAGGACACCTTCTGGCAGCGGACCGCCGCGATCATGGTCAACACCTGGTGCGGCGTGCCGTTCATGATGGTCTCGCTGCTCGGCGGGCTCCAGTCCATCGACGCCTCGCTGTACGAGGCCGCCGAGATGGACGGCGCGAGCTCCTGGCAGCGCTTCCGGTACGTCACCCTCCCGGGCCTCAGGAGCGTCAGCTCCACCGTCGTCCTGCTCGGCATCATCTGGACGTTCAACCAGTTCGCGGTGATCTTCCTGCTGTTCGGCAACACCGCGCCGGACGCGCAGATCCTCGTCACCTGGGCCTACTACCTGGGCTTCGGACAGCAGCCGCGTGACTTCGCCCAGTCGGCGGCGTACGGCATCCTGCTGCTGGCCATCCTGATCGTCTTCACCTCCTTCTACCGCCGCTGGCTGAACCGCAATGACCAGCAGCTCGCGATCTGAGGACGGAGTCCCCATGAGCACGACCACAGTCGAGACCCCGGCCACGGTGAACGGGCGGACCGCCGAGGCGCCCCGACGGACCCGCGGCCGCGGTGACAAGAGCCTCGCCGGCTCCCTCGCCTCGCACGGCATCCTGATCGTCGCGAGCCTCGTCGCGCTGTTCCCGATCGTCTGGCTGGTCTTCCTGTCCCTCGGCCCGGACAAGGACGACTACCTCCACCCGGGCGGCATCTGGAAGAAGATGACGTTCGACAACTACGCGTTCGTCCTCCAGCACACCGAGTTCTTCAGCTGGCTCAAGAGCTCGCTGATCGTCTCGCTTGGCACCACGGTGATCGGGGTGCTGATCGCGGCGACCACCGGGTACGCCGTCTCCCGTATGCGCTTTCCGGGCTACCGGAAGTTCATGTGGGTCCTCCTGGTCACGCAGATGTTCCCGGTGGCCGTGCTCATGGTCCCGATGTACCAGATGCTCTCGGACCTCAAGCTCATCGACAGCTACCTCGGGCTGGTCCTCGTGTACTGCTCGACGGCGGTGCCGTACTGCGCCTGGCTGCTCAAGGGGTACTTCGACACCATCCCGTTCGAGATCGACGAGGCCGGGCGGGTCGACGGGCTGACCCCCTTCGGCACGTTCGCGCGGCTGATCCTGCCGCTCGCGCGGCCCGGGCTCGCGGTGGCCGGGTTCTACAGCTTCCTGACCGCCTTCGGCGAGGTCGCGTTCGCGTCGACGTTCATGCTGTCCGACACGAAGTACACGTTCGCGGTGGGGCTCCAGAGCTTCGTCAGCGAGCACGACGCCCAGCGCAACCTGATGGCGGCGACGGCGGTGCTGATCGCGATACCGGTGTCGGTGTTCTTCTACCTGGTGCAGAAGAACCTGGTCACCGGGCTCACCGCCGGTGGCACGAAGGGCTAGCCCACCGGGAGAAAGACCCGAGGCGGCCGCAGTGTCCATCCGACCCCGCTGTCACCGCGGCCGCCTCGTCGCCCCCCTACCTTTGACCTGATGAACCCGTTACCCATCAAGGACGCCATGAGCCAGCAGCACTCCGCCATCGCCCCGGCCCCCCACCCTGCCGAAGCCAAGCGCAGCGACTGGTGGCGGGACGCGGTGATCTACCAGGTCTATCCGCGCAGCTTCGCCGACAGCAACGGTGACGGCATGGGGGATCTGGAAGGCATCCGCACCCGGCTGCCGTACCTCCGCGACCTCGGCGTGGACGCCGTGTGGCTGAGCCCGTTCTACGCCTCGCCGCAGGCCGACGCCGGCTACGACGTCGCCGACTACCGTGCCGTGGACCCCATGTTCGGCAACCTCCTGGACGCCGACGCCCTCATCCGCGACGCCCGTGAACTGGGCCTGCGCACCATCGTCGACCTGGTCCCCAACCACTCCTCCGACCAGCACGAGTGGTTCAAGCGGGCCATCGCCGAGGGGCCCGGATCGCCGCTCAGGGACCGCTACCACTTCCGTCCCGGCAAGGGCGAGAACGGCGAACTCCCGCCCAACGACTGGGAGTCCATCTTCGGCGGCCCCGCGTGGACCCGCGTCGAGGACGGCGAGTGGTACCTCCACCTGTTCGCCCCCGAGCAGCCCGACTTCAACTGGGACCACCCGGCCGTCGGCGACGAGTTCCGCTCCATCCTGCGCTTCTGGCTGGACATGGGCGTGGACGGCTTCCGCATCGACGTGGCCCACGGCCTGGTGAAGGCGGACGGGCTTCCCGACCTCGGATCCCACGACCAGGTGAAGCTCCTGGGCAACGATGTCATGCCGTTCTTCGACCAGGACGGCGTCCACGAGATCTACCGCCAGTGGCGGCTCATCCTCGACGAGTACTCCGGCGAGCGCATCTTCGTCGCCGAGGCGTGGACCCCGACCGTCGAGCGCACCGCGAACTACGTCCGCCCCGACGAGCTCCACCAGGCCTTCAACTTCCAGTACCTGAGCACCGCCTGGGACGCGAAGGAGCTGCGCGGGGTCATCGACCGCACGCTGGAGGCCATGCGCCCGGTCGGCGCCCCCGCCACCTGGGTGCTCTCCAACCACGACGTGACCCGGCACGCCACCCGCTTCGCCAACCCGCCCGGCCTCGGCACCCAGATCCGCACGGCCGGCGACCGGGAGCTGGGCCTGCGCCGGGCCCGTGCCGCCACGCTGCTCATGCTGGCGCTGCCCGGATCGGCGTACGTCTACCAGGGCGAGGAGCTCGGCCTGCCGGACGTCGTCGACCTCGCCGACGAGGACCGCCAGGACCCGGCGTACTTCCGCGGCGCCGGCCAGGACGGCTTCCGCGACGGGTGCCGGGTGCCGATCCCGTGGACCCGCGAGGGATCGTCGTACGGCTTCGGCGCGGGCGGCAGCTGGCTGCCCCAGCCGCCGGAGTGGGCGGAGCTGAGCGTGGAGGCACAGACCGGCGATCCGGACTCCACCCTGGAGCTGTACCGCTCGGCCCTCGCCGTCCGGCGCGAGCGGCCCGACCTGGGCGCCGGCGACGCGGTGGAGTGGCTCCGGGCGCCCGAGGGCGTCCTCGCCTTCCGGCGCGGAACGTTCGTGTGCGTCGCGAACACCAGCGGCGAGTCGGTGACGACGCCGGCGTACGGCCGGCTGCTCCTCGCCAGCGGTGAGGTCGCCGAGGCCGACGGGGACGCGAAGGTGGCGGCCGACACGACCGTGTGGTGGACGACCGCCTGAGCATCCGCGGACGGGATCACCGGGCCCTGAGGGGGGCCCGGTGATTTTTTTCCAGGGCGTGTCGATCGGCGGGAGCCGCGTTCGACGCTTGGGTGAGAGGGCGCACCGGCGCCCCCCTGCTCAAGGAGACATCATGCAGATCCGCGCCCGCCTCAGCATGAGTGCCGACGGCTATGTGACCACCCCGAGCGGCTGGCCCGCGCTCACCGCCGACCCCGCGTTCGTCCCCGGACAGAGCCACGGCATCCGCGAGTTCCTGGCGGACTGCGAGGCCGCACTCATGGGCCGGACGACCTTCGAGCCCGCGCTCACCAACAGTCGCTGGCCGTGGCCGGACCTCGACGTGTTCGTCCTCGGCTCGCACCGCCCGGAGGGCACCCCCGACCACGTCACCACCGACGGCGACCCGGCCCGGCTTCTGGAGAGGGTCCGTGCGGCCAACCGGGGCGGGGACGTCCACCTCGTCGGCGGTCCGCGGACCATCGCGACCTTCCATGCGCTCGGTGCCCTGGACCGCCTCGAACTGGTCGTGCTGCCCCTGCTGTTCGGCGGTGGCACCCAGCTGACCCCGGCGCTCGGCCCCGAGACCGGGCTGACCTTCCTGAGCCAACGCGCCCTGCCCGGAGGGGCGGTGGAGATCGTCTACTCCTGTGCCGGGCGCCGGGGCGATCTGCCCGGAAGGCCCGCCGAGCAGGTGTGAAAGTTCTTTCTGTTACTTTCTCGACTCTTGCTGTAAACATTTCAACAGCGGTACGTTCTCGCCGGCGCCAGGCAAAGACGCCTGGCCGTCCGGCAAGGAGAACCCCCACGTGATATCGAGATGGTCCGCAAGAGCCACCGCCACGGCCGCCGCCACCGTGTTCGCCGCCTCGGCCGCCGTCCTCGCCCCCAGTGCCGCCCAGGCCTCCCCGCCGGGCGGCAAGGACGTCACCGCAGTCCTCTTCGAATGGAACTTCGCCTCGGTCGCCAAGGAGTGCACCAGCACCCTCGGCCCCGCCGGATACGGCTACGTCCAGGTCTCCCCGCCCGCCGAGCACATCCAGGGCTCGCAGTGGTGGACCTCGTACCAGCCGGTCAGCTACCGGATCGCGGGCCGGCTGGGTGACCGGACGGCCTTCCAGAACATGGTCAACACGTGTCACCAGGCCGGGGTGAAGGTCGTCGCCGACACCGTCATCAACCACATGGCCGCGGGCAGCGGCACCGGCACCGGCGGCTCGTCGTACACGAAGTACAACTACCCCGGCCTGTACTCCTCCTACGACTTCGACGACTGCACCTCCCAGGTCACCAACTACCAGGACCGCTGGAACGTCCAGCACTGCGAACTGGTGGGTCTGGCCGACCTCGACACGGGTGAGCCGTACGTCCGCGGCGCGATCGCCGGGTACATGAACGACCTGCTCTCCCTCGGCGTCGACGGCTTCCGCATCGACGCGGCCAAGCACATCGACACCGCCGACCTCGCCAACATCAAGTCCCGGCTCAGCAATCCGTCGGTGTACTGGAAGCAGGAGGTCATCTACGGCAGCGGGGAGGCCGTCCAGCCCACCGAGTACACGGGCAACGGGGACGTCCAGGAGTTCCGTTACGCCTACGACCTCAAGCGGGTCTTCAACAACGAGAACCTCGCCTACCTGAAGAACTACGGCGAGGGCTGGGGATACATGAACAGTTCGGTGGCCGGCGTCTTCGTCGACAACCACGACACCGAGCGCAACGGCAGCACCCTGAACTACAAGGACGGGGCCAACTACACGCTGGCCAACGTGTTCATGCTCGCCTATCCCTACGGCGCCCCGGACGTCAACTCCGGCTATGAGTGGTCCGACAAGGACGCGGGGCCGCCCAACAACGGCTCCGTGAACGCCTGTTGGCAGGACGGCTGGAAGTGTCAGCACGCCTGGCCGGAGATCCTCCGCATGGTCGCCTTCCGCAACGCCGTGCGCGGCGAGCCGGTCACCAACTGGTGGGACAACGGCGGCGACGCGATCGCCTTCGGGCGGGGCGCCAAGGGCTACGTCGCCATCAACCACGAGTCGAGCAGCCTGAGCCGCACCTACCAGACCTCGCTGCCCGCGGGGACGTACTGCAACGTGCAGAACAACACGAGCGTGACGGTGAACTCCGGCGGCCAGTTCACGGCCACCCTGGGTGCGAACACCGCGCTGGCGATCTACGCCGGCAAGTCCGGCTGCTGACCGCTTCCCGACGGCCCCTGCTCCGGCTGCGCCCGCCGGGGCAGGGGCGGTCGTCCGAGCACCTCGATGTACACGATCCGCCCGTCCACGACGTCGAGGATCAGGTCTCCTGACGAGGGCAGCAGCGGTACGCAGCGGTGTCCCGGGCCGTACGGCTGTCCCCGCTGATGTTCCGCCGTCAGGATGCTCTGGCAGAAGTCGTCCCCGCAGTCGCACTCACCGACCAGCCGGACGTCCCGCACACAGACGGCCAACTCGCGTTCGCCCTCCGCCTCCAGGAGGGCGGCCAGTTCCTCGATCAGCTCCGGGTGGACCTCGCGCACCAGGGGAGGTTCCTGTTCCATGCGCGGGAAGGTAGCCGTGCGCCGCCCGAGAGGCCACCGGTTATGAGCGGCGGGCGGCTTCGTGAAAGTTCTTTCCGGTCGTTTCACGACTCTTGCTGTAAGCCTTGCGGCGGCGATACGGTCGCGCGGGGTCGGACCCGAAGAGCCGTACATCGCAAGGAGTCCACGTCAGTGATACCGAGATGGCCGGTGCCGTCGAGGCGCCGCACCGCGCATGCCGGACGGGTCGCCGCGGTCACCGTGACCGCGCTGGCCGCAGCGCTCGTCCAGCCGCTGTCCGCCCAGGCGGACACCCCGCCGCCCCCGCCCTCCGACGCGCAGCTGGCCGTCCAGCCGGCCCGGCACGACGACACCCGTGAGCAGTTCTACTTCGTCCTGCCGGACCGTTTCGCCAACGGTGACAGCGCCAACGACAAGGGCGGTCTGACCGGTTCCCGTCTCTCCACGGGCTACGACCCCACCGACAAGGGCTTCTACCAGGGCGGCGACCTCAAGGGCCTCACCAAGCGCCTCGACTACATCAAGGGCCTCGGCACCACCGCCATCTGGATGGCCCCGATCTTCAAGAACCGGCCCGTCCAGGGCACCGGCGCCAACGCCTCCGCCGGCTACCACGGCTACTGGATCACCGACTTCACCCAGGTCGACCCGCACTTCGGCACCAACAAGGACCTGGAGACGCTCGTCTCCAAGGCGCACGCCAAGGGCATGAAGGTCTTCTTCGACGTCATCACCAACCACACGGCCGACGTCGTCGACTACAAGGAGAAGTCCTACGACTACCTCTCCAAGGGCGCCTTCCCGTACCTGACGAAGGACGGGCGGCCCTTCGACGACGCGGACTACGCGACCGCCGGCAAGAAGTTCCCCGCCGTGGACGCCGACTCCTTCCCGCGCACCCCGACGGTCGCCGGCACCAGCACCGACGCCAAGGTCCCCGCCTGGCTCAACGACCCGACGATGTACCACAACCGCGGCGACTCCACCTACGCCGGCGAATCCACCACCTACGGCGACTTCTCCGGCCTCGACGACCTGTGGACCGAGCGCCCCGAGGTCGTCTCCGGGATGGAGAAGATCTACCAGCGCTGGGTCAGGGACTTCGACATCGACGGCTTCCGGATCGACACCGTGAAGCACGTCGACATGGAGTTCTGGACCCAGTGGGCCACCGCCCTCGACGCCTACGCGGCCAGGCAGGGCCGGAAGAACTTCTTCATGTTCGGCGAGGTCTACTCCGCCGACACGTCGATCACCTCGCCGTACGTCACCCAGGGCCGTCTCGACGCCACCCTGGACTTCCCCTTCCAGGAGGCGGCACGGCAGTACGCCTCCCAGGGCGGCAGCGCGCAGAAACTCGCCGGAGTCTTCGGCGACGACTACAAGTACACGACCGACAAGGCCAACGCCTACGAACAGGTCACCTTCCTCGGCAACCACGACATGGGCCGCATCGGGTACTTCCTGAACCAGGACAACCCGAAGGCCACGGACGCCGAACTCCTCGCCAAGGACAGGCTCGCCAACGAGCTGATGTTCCTCAGCCGCGGCAACCCCGTCGTCTACTACGGCGACGAACAGGGCTTCACCGGCACCGGCGGCGACAAGGACGCCCGCCAGACGATGTTCGCCTCGAAGGTCCCCGACTACCTCGACGACGACGAGATCGGCACCGCCCGCACCCACGCGAGCGACGCCTACGACACGAACGCCCCGCTGTACCGCCAGATCGCCGCACTCGCGGGCCTCCGCAAGGCCAACCCGGCACTGACGGACGGCGTCCAGGAGCAGCGGTACGCGGCGGACGGGTCCGGGATCTACGCCTTCTCCCGCACCGACGCGAGGACCGGCCAGGAGTACGTCGTCGCCTTCAACAACGCGACCGAGGCCAAGTCGGCCTCCTTCGCGACCGGTTCGGCACACATGGCCTATCGGGGAATCCACGGCACGGACGCGACAGTGACGTCCGACGCCGACAAGAAGATCACCGTCACCGTCCCGGCGGGCTCCGCGATCGTCCTCAAGGCGGCAGGCAGCCTCGCCAAGCCCGCCACCAAGCCCGCCATCGCGCTCAAGGCCCCGCCCGCGGGTGCCACCGGCACCGTGGAGCTCACCGCCGACGTGGACGGCGGACAGCTCAACCGGGTCGTCTTCGCCGCCCGGACCGGCACGGGGAAGTGGCGGACGCTCGGGTCGGCCGACCATGCCCCCTACAAGGTCACACAGGCCATCGGCGCCTCGGTCCCCGCCGGAACCCCCCTGCGCTACAAGGCGGTCGTCGTCGACTCGACCGGCCGCACCGCGTCGGCCACGGCCGAGTCCGTCACCGGCACCCCGCCCGCCGTGGAGCCCCCCACGGCCTCCTCCCGCGACTACGCGATCGTCCACTACAAGCGCACCGACGGCGACTACGCCGACTGGGGCCTGTACGCCTGGGGCGACCTCGCCGACGGCGAGTCCACCACCTGGCCCGCGAGCCACCCCTTCACCGGCCGGGACGCGTACGGCGCCTTCGCCTACGTCAAGTTGAAGCCGGGCGCCTCCAACGTCGGCTTCCTCGTCATCGACAAGGACGGCAACAAGGACGTCGCCGGCGACCGCACGATCGACGTCACCAGGACCGGCGAGGTGTGGATCGAGCAGGGCAAGGACGCCGTACAGACCGAGCGGCCCGACTACCCGGCGCAGGACACCACCAAGGCGGTCGTCCACTACCACCGCGCCGACGGGAACTACGACGGCTGGGGCCTGCACGTCTGGACGGGCGCCGCGAACCCCACCGAGTGGTCCAAGCCGCTGGAGCCGGTGCGGACCGACTCCTACGGGGCCGTGTACGAGGTCCCGCTCAACGCCGGTGCCACAAGCCTGAGTTACATCATCCACAAGGGCGACGAGAAGGACCTGCCCACCGACCAGTCCCTGGACCTCACCGTGAACGGCCACGAGGTGTGGCTGCTGAACGGCCAGGAGGAGTACCTCCTGCCGCAGCCCGCCGGGTCCGCCGCCGCGCTCGACCTGACCACCTCCAAGGCGGTCTGGATCGACCGCGACACGGTCGCCTGGAACGGCAACGACAGTGCCGCCTCGACCCAGTTGGTGTACTCGCACGACGGCTCGATCGCTGTCAAGAACGGGACGCTGACCAGTGACGACGAGCGCTGGCTGCGGCTGACGAGGACCGGGCTCACCGACGCCCAGAAGGCGAAGTTCCCCCACCTGAAGGACTACACGGCCTGGTCCGTCGACCCGCGGGACCGCGACCGGGTGAAGCAGGCCCTCACCGGGCAGCTCGTCGCCTCCCAACGCGCCGCGAACGGAGCCGTGCTGAGCGCGACCGGCGTCCAGATCGCGGGCGTCCTCGACGACCTGTACCCGGCGGCGACGAAGGCCGCACTCGGACCGACGTTCAGCAGGGGACGCCCGACCCTCGCGGTCTGGGCACCGACCGCGCAGAACGTGTCGCTGGAGCTCGCCGGGTCCACCGTCAGGATGAGGCGCGACGCCGGCACCGGCGTCTGGTCCGTCACCGGCCCGGCGTCCTGGAAGGGCAAGCCCTACCGGTACGTCGTGAAGGTCTGGGCACCGAGCGTCGGAAAGCTGGTCACCAACAAGGTCACCGACCCCTACTCGGTGGCCCTCACCACCGACTCGGCACGCAGCCTCGTCGTCGACCTCGCCGACAGGTCCCTGGCACCGGGCGGCTGGTCGACGTACACCAAGCCGAAGGCCGTACCCCTCAGGGACGCCGAGATCCAGGAGCTGCACATCCGGGACTTCTCGGTGGCGGACGACACCGTGCCCGCGAAGGACCGGGGCACCTATCTCGCCTTCACCGACCGCAACAGCGACGGCTCCAAGCACCTGAAGGAGCTCGCCGGGTCGGGGACGAGCTACGTCCACCTCCTGCCCGCCTTCGACATCGCCACCGTCCCCGAACGCCGCCAGGACCAGGCCACCCCCGGCTGCGACCTCGCCTCCTACCCGGCCGACTCCGACCAGCAGCAGGCCTGCGTCGCCGGGTCCGCCGCGAAGGACGCCTACAACTGGGGCTACGACCCGTACCACTACACGGTCCCCGAGGGCTCCTACGCCACCGACCCGAACGGCACCGGCCGCACGGTCGAGTTCCGCAGGATGGTCAAGTCCCTGAACGAGGACGGCCTCAGGGTCGTCATGGACGTCGTCTACAACCACACCGCGGCGAGCGGCCAGGCCGCCACGAGCGTGCTCGACCGGATCGTGCCCGGCTACTACCAGCGGCTCCTCGCCGACGGGTCGGTCGCCAACAGCACCTGCTGTGCCAACACCGCCACCGAGAACGCGATGATGGGCAAGCTGGTCGTCGACTCCGTCGTCACCTGGGCCAAGGAGTACAAGGTCGACGGCTTCCGCTTCGACCTCATGGGCCACCATCCCAAGGCCAACATCCTGGCCGTCCGCAAGGCCCTCGACGCCCTGACCCTCCAGAAGGACGGCGTCGACGGAAAGAAGATCATCCTCTACGGCGAGGGCTGGAACTTCGGCGAGGTCGCCGACGACGCCCGCTTCGTGCAGGCCACCCAGAAGAACATGGCCGGCACCGGCATCGCGACCTTCTCCGACCGCGCCCGTGACGCCGTGCGCGGCGGCGGCCCCTTCGACGAGGACCCCGGCGTCCAGGGCTTCGCGTCCGGGCTCTACACCGACCCCAACTCCTCGAAGAACAACGGCACTCCGGACGAGCAGAAGGCCCGCCTTCTGCACTACCAGGACCTCATCAAGGTCGGCCTCTCCGGCAACCTCGCCCGGTACCGCTTCACCGACACCGACGGCAAGGAGGTCACCGGCGCCCAGGTCGACTACAACGGACAGCCCGCCGGATACGCGGACGCGCCCGGCGACGCCCTCGCCTACACCGACGCGCACGACAACGAGTCGCTGTTCGACGCGCTGACCTACAAGCTGCCCGCGGACACCAGCGCCTCCGACCGGGCCCGCGCACAGGTCCTCGCGATGGCCACGGCCGCCCTCTCCCAGGGCCCGGCGCTCTCCCAGGCGGGCACCGACCTGCTGCGCTCCAAGTCCCTGGACCGCAACTCCTACGACAGCGGCGACTGGTTCAACGCCGTCCACTGGAACTGCGAGGACGGCAACGGCTTCGGCCGCGGACTGCCCATGGCGGCCGACAACGCGTCCAAGTGGCCGTACGCCAAGCCCCTGTTGGGCTCGGTGAAGGTCGGCTGCGCGCAGATCGAGGGCGCCTCGGCCGCCTACCGGGACCTGCTGCGGATCCGTACGACGGAGAAGGCGTTCTCGCTCGCCACCGCGGACCGGGTGCAGTCGCAGCTGTCCTTCCCGCTCTCCGGGAAGGAGGAGACGCCCGGCGTCATCACCATGGAACTCGGCGACCTCGTGATCGTCTTCAACGCGACCCCGAAGGAGCAGGAGCAGCGCGTCCAGTCCCTCGCCGGAAGCACCTACGGGTTGCACCCGGTGCAGCGGGCAGGGGCGGACCCTACCGTCAAGAAGGCCTCGTACGAGAAGGAAACCGGTACCTTCGCCGTTCCGGAGCGGACCGTGGCCGTTTTCCTCCGTCATCCCTAGCTGAAGGCATTACCTTGGTGGAGCGGACCCAGAACCCCGGTCCGCTCCACCGGTGTTGCCCGAGGGGGTGACAGATGGACGTCAAGGGCAAGCTGACGGGCGTCACCGTGCTGGTCGTGGACGACGTGGAGGCCAGCCGGTACGCCATGGGCTCCGTACTGAGCCGCGCGGGGCACCGGGTGGTCCCGGTCGCCTCCGGCGGGGAGGCCCTCGCCGAACTCGACACCCGGCTGCGCAAGGGCACCCTCCCGGACGTGGCCCTCGTGGACGTGGGGCTGCCCGACATGAGCGGCTTCGACCTGTGCCGGCTGTTCAAGGAGCGCCCGCACACGGCCGGCATGCCCGTCGTGCACTTCTCGGCCTCCGCCGTGCCGCCCGCCGTGCACTGCGCGGGCATGGACACGGGCGTCGAGGCCTATCTGAAGGTGCCCGCCGAACCCCTGGAGATCGAGGCCGTGGTCCGGGCCGCCGTACGCAACGCGCAGCTGCGGGCCGGCGACCAGGCGCTGGTGCGGCGGCTCACCCTGCTGTCCGAGACCATCGTCACCATCCAGTCCGCCCGCACCCTCCAGGAGCTCTCCGACGCGGCCGCCGAGGGCGTCTCGCGGCTCACCGGCACCCCCGCCGCCGTCTTCGTCCTCGACCAGGACGACCAGCTCTACCGCGGCCTGTCCCGCGACCGCATCCCCGTCTCCCTGCCGGACGAAGACGCCGACCGGACCGTCGCCGGGCTGCTGCGCCGGCTCACCCGCGGCCAGGCCGGAGTGCAGCTGACCACCGTGCCCGCGCCGCTGTGGCCCGCCGGGTACTTCCGGCCCGGCGTCGAGCACGACGCCCGGCTCGCGCTCGTCGTCACCCAGGACGGCCATGCGCCGGTGTGCCTGGCCGCGCCCGCGCGCGGCATGCGCAGGGTGGGCCTGGAGGGCGAGACCCTGCTGGCCCAGCTCGCCCAGGCCACCGCGCTCGCCGCCGAGCCGCTGCTCATGTACAAGGTCGAGCGGCATGTCGCCCTCACCCTCCAGCACAGCTTCCTGCCCCAGCCGCACCGGCTGCCCGACCTGCCGGGCCTCGACATCGTGGTCCGCTACGTCCCCGCCTCCCGGCAGACCGAGATCGGCGGCGACTTCTACGCGGCGCTCCGCGTGGACGAGGGCATCCTCACCGCGGTCGGCGACGTCGTCGGGCACTCCCTGGACGCGGCGACCGTCATGGTCGAGCTGCGGCACGCGCTGCGGGCCTACGCCGTCGACGAGAGCGACCCGGCCGTGCTCGCCGAGCGCCTGGACCGCACGCTCCAGCGCTACCACCCCGACACCACGGCGACCGTCTGCCTGGCCCTCGTCGACCCGGGCACCGGGCGCACCCGGATCGCCAACGCCGGGCACATCCCGCCCCTGATCGTCCGCGACACCGGCACCGCCGACTACGTCAAGGCGGCCGGCCCGCTGCTCGGCGTCGGCCTGGTCCACCCGCCGGCCACCGAACTCTTCCTCGAACCCTCCGACCGGCTCCTCATGGTCACCGACGGCCTCATCGAGACCCGCGGCACCGACCTCACGACCTCCATGGAACAGCTGCGCGCGGCCGCCTCCGGCGCGCTGCCCGGCCTGAACGCCCTGTGCGACACCCTGCTGGACACCTTCGGCCACGACCGGGAGGACGACATCGCGATGCTGGCGCTGCGGCTAGGGTGACTTTTCCGTCGCCCTGGAACAGGAGTGCCCATGCCGCAGATCACCGTCGAACGCTCCCCGTACCTCGACCATGTCGACTGGGAGGAGTTCGCCGTGGCGCTGCATCCGCTCGTCGTCGAGACGGCGGCCGCGAAGCTCGAGGCGTGCAAGACCCGGGTGCTGCGCACCGAGGACGAGGCGGTCGGCGGCGAGAAGGACAACCACGCGATCGTGAACGTCACGCTGGCCCTCCTCGCCGGACGGTCCGAGGAGACCAAGGCCAAGCTCGCCGAAGCCGTCGTGGAACTGCTGCGCAAGCACGTCGGACCCGTGGACGGTCTCACCGTGCACCTCTCCGCCGAGGTGCGCGATCTGGATGCCTCCTACACCAAGGCCGTGCTCTAGGAAGCCAGCGAGATCAGCCGTGCGGCGAGGTCGGTGAACGGCCCGTCGTGCGGCTCGTCCCTGAGCATGTGCCGCAGCAGCGCCGTCATCTCCTCGTCGTAGGCCGCGCCCACCGCGGCCAGCGCGGCGAAGTCGTGGACGAGCTGCGACTCCAGCTCGGCGCGGGGGATGCGCCGGCCGTCCAGCCAGATCAGGGCCGTCGACTCGGCGAGCGAGATCCAGGAGCGGATGAGCAGTTCGAGGCGGGCGGGCGGGTCCGTCACCCGCAGATGGGACAGGATCTGCTGGTAGGCGACCTGCCGTACGGAGTCGATGAGCGCGTTGGTCGCCGAGGAGCCCACGGCGGGACCGCCGCGCATCAACGCCGAGAATCCGGGCCCGTGTTCGTCCACGAAGTCGAAGAAGCGACGCATCACCCGCAGCAGCCGGCCGCCCAGCGAGCCCTCGTGCGGCTCCTCGAAGCGGCTCGCCAGGTCCTCCGCCGCCCGCTTCAACGCGGCTTCGTACAGGCTGAGTTTGCCGGGGAAGTAGTGGTAGACCAGCGGCCGGGAGATGCCGGCCGCCGACGCGATCTCGTCGATCGAGACCTCGTCGGGCGAGCGACGGGCGAACAGTTCGAGGGCGACGCCGATCAACTGCTCACGCCGTTCCTCGACTCCCATTCTTCGACGCACCCCGGTAGTCATACGAACACCTTACCGATCGGATCCGGCCCGGAACGGACCGGTCCGGCCAGTGGTGTTCACATGGCCGACACGATTCGCGCACGTCGTACCCATGGCGGGCTGTTTCGCCCCACTTCTCAACGCCCGCTCGCCGTGGCGGAGTTCACGCATATCGGCGATTCGCTAGCGGAGCCCGCTGACCTCACGCCCGTCCACGAGCGTCCCCTTCAGCCCGGCCTGCGCGCCCTGCTCCGCCTTCACGGCCAGCAGGTTGCCCTGGGCGGACCCCTTCACCCCGCCCGTCGCGCTGATCGACGCCGTGCCCCGGCTGCCCGCCGCCAGCAGGTACCAGGACCCGCCGCCCGACTTCCACAGCACCCCGGCCAGCACCTGCGGATCCTTCGCCCCGCACGCCGGGACGTTCTCGGCCTTCGCCGCCACCGCCCCGTACGTCCCGCCCGGCGTGCGGAACTGGGCCAGCACCCGCTCCCCGCCGCCCTGCCAGGTCTCCGCCCGGGTGCACACCCAGTCCGCCCTGCCGCTCGCGTCGGGCAGCGGCTGCGTGGCGTAGGCCCAGGTGTTCACGCTCCGCACGCCGGAGGACCGCATCGCACCGAGCGAGCAGGCGTACGGCGCCCACGCGCGCAGCCCCTGCGCCCCGGATGCGTCCTTCACGGACCCCGGGCGGCCGGTGGTGAGGCGGGCCGGGACCAGTTCACCGAGGTCGGTCAGCAGCCGGGTGCCGGAGGCGTCCGTCAGCTGGAGCACGTTCCAGGAGGTGCAGGGACCGCTCTGGACGGGGCCCGCCATCGGGGCGGTGGTGCCGTCGGCGAGGGGCAGGGCCATCGCGCCGGAGCCGGGCTTGAGCAGGTCCCGCTCGGCCGCGTTCGTCACCCAAGGGGCCGTCAGATAACGGATGTTGCCGTCGGCCCGGCCCAGGACCACCGCGCTCGCCTGGGCCCGGTCCGCGCCGTCGACCCGGGCGAAGTCGAGGGCGGCACCCTTGGTGCTGTCGCGCGGTTCGGCGTAGCGGACGATGCGCAGACCGTCGTAGAGGATGACCACGCGCGCGTTGTCCACAGTCCCGGCGTACAGGAGCTGCGGCGGTCCGGAGGGGCCGCCGGACGGGGTGCCGGGGGTCGCGGAGACCTGGACGGTCTCGCCGGGGCGGGCCCAGACGGCGAGGGCGCGGCGCAGCAGGGCGCTGTCGCCGGTGAGGTCGCCGCGCGCGGGCCACACCGAGAAGTCGGTGCGGGCCGAGGACTCCCACGCGGCGGCCGGCACCTTGACCAGCAGGGCCGGGTCCAGGGCGGCCTGTGCGGCGGGGTTCTGCGCGTAGGCGGGTGCGGCGGCGCCGTCGGGGCCCCAGCCGTCACCGGGCATGCCGAGCAGCGCCCCGCACACGGCGACCGCCGCGGCGGCGGCCAGCGCGGCCTTGGTGTGCTGCCGGCGCCGCATCAGGTCGGTAGGGCGGACCTGGAGCGAACAGGCGTCGAACTCGGGGGAGTCGAGGAGGGCGTACTGCGGTCGCTCGGAGTCGGCCTCCTCCAGGGCCGCGTCCACGTCGGCCACGCCCGCGGCCGTGAGCACCTTGCGCACGTCGCCGTCGGGGAGCTGCTCCAGGCCGCGCAGGACACAGGCGGCGCGCGCCGGTCCGGTCAGCGCCGACAGGCGCTGGTCCAGGGCGAGTTCGTCGGCGCCGCCGGAGCGCGGGAAGAGCTTGAGGCCCCACACCTGGGGGAGCAGCGGCGGAAGCTGGGCGCGCTTGGGCCACGCCAGGCGCTTGAGCGGACGGTCCGCCTCCAGTGCCGCCCGTACCACCTGGAGACGGACGTAGGCGTAGCCCGGGTCGCCCTCGCGGCCGGCCGGCTGGGCCGGGATGACGGAGGCCGAGGCCTTGCCCCGCGGCAGGGCGCGCTGGGCCAGGGCGTGCGCGGTCAGGACCCGCCTGCTGCGGCCCAGGCCGGGCGGCAGCACCAGATAGGCGATCCGGACCAGCCGGGGATAGTGCTCGACGAGCGCGGCCTCGGCCTGTTCCACGTCGACGACGGGGTCGGAGGCGGAGCCTGCTGCGGGTGCGGGGCGCGGGGCGACATCCTGTGACTGCACGTTCAGCAGAACGAGCGAATCGTGGGTTGGTCACCGCCACCCGGGCGAATCAGCCCTCCGGTTCGACCAGCGCGCGGGCGTAGTTGGCCATCGACCGCTGGTAGCGCGGCAGATGCGGGGCGAGCGCGCCCAGGACCAGGGACAGGCCCTCGCGGTCCCGGCCGAGGCTGGACAGGCACAGCGCGAGCGTGGCGCGTACCGCGTCGTCCAACTCGTCCGACGGGCCGTCCAGTTCGGGGGTGAGCAGCTTGACGCCCTCCTCCGCCTGCCCGATGTTCCGCAGGGAGCTCGACAGTTGGATCCTGGCGCGCCGCCCCTTGTATCCGGACAGCCCGCCCGCGAGGGCCTCCCGGTACAGCGGGGCGGCCTTGTCGGAGTGCCCCGTCGAGTCCCACGCACAGGCCCGCTCGAACGCGCCGAGCGGACTGCCGTCGGGCAGTTCGGCCACGAGGGCGTCGATCACGGCCCGGAACTCGGCCGCCCGCTCCTCCGGATACTCGTCGAAGCTCGCCCAGGCGGCGTCGACCCGCTTTTCCCAGTCCTCGTTCACCGGCACACTTTCGCACATCCGTATCAACCGTGACACCGTGATTTGAGCGTCCCGCGCCCCGCAGCCGTATGGGGGAGGACGGACCCCCGCCGGGGCCCGTCCGACGTGACCCGTGACCGGAGGAACACATGAGGTTGACCCGACCGATGCTCGCGCTGACCGGCGCGGCCGCGGCGCTGGCGCTGGCGGGCTGCGGATCCGGCGGTGACACGAAGGCCGCAGCCGCGGTGCCGTCGGCGGCGACCGGCAGCCTGGAGCACCTCGCCGCCGAGGTGAAGTGCACGCCCAACATCCAGATCGACGCCGACGAACTCCGCCAGGCCGTCTGCAAGAAGTCCAAGGACGCCGACGGCAAGTTCATCCTCGCCACCTTCGCCACCGACCGCGGCCAGCGCGAGTGGATCAACGGCGCCAAGGACTACGGCGGTCACTTCCTGGTCGGCCGCAAGTGGGTCGCCGTCGGTGACACCACCAAGACGGTGACGGTGCTGCGCAAGACGCTCGGCGGGGACATCGAGGAGGGTGTGGACCACTCGAAGATGGGCGGCGGGGCTTCGCACTCGGCCCATTGAGCCCACGCACAGCAGAAAGCCGGCGGTGAGGGATTCTCACCGCCGGCTTTCTCATTCAGTCACGCTGTCACTGGCACTTCCGGCCGGTGTTGATGCAGTTGACCATCTTGTTCATCAGGTTCGTGGAGAAGAAGTTGATGAAGTCGTTGTGGTCGGTGATCGGCTTGTGCAGGTTCTCCGGGAAGGTGTCCACCGCGTAGGGGTTGATCACCTGGCCGTTCTGGAGCTTCGGGGCCGGGACGTTGTAGACGAGCCGGACCTGGAGCTGCGGGATCGCCTTGAAACCGTTGGCGCAGGAGCCGTCGGCCTGGACGAACGCCACGTGGGTGCGGTGGTTGGCGCTGTCGATGTTCTTGCCGTCCCAGCAGCTCTGGAAGTCGGTCGTGCGCACCACCTGGCTGCCCTGCGGGCAGATCGGGTACTTGTCGTGCAGCTGGACCTTGTTCTCGAAGCCGGTGCAGGACCAGTTCACGTTGGCGTTGGCATTGCCGTTGACGAAGGCCTTCGCGTCACCGGTGATGATGCGCAGGGCGGTCGGCATCGCGACGACGTTGCCCTTCTTGTTGCCGACGAACTTGATCTGCGCCTGGGAGGCCTGAAGGATCTTGCCGACGTTGCCTTCCTTGCCGCCGCCGTCCTTGTTCTGGTCGAAGTCCTGCGTGCCGTTCTGGAGACGCAGCACCGGCCAGAAGTACGAGGACTTGTCGCCCTGGTTCTGGCAGCTGCTCTGGGCGGCCGCCAGCTCCTGGTCGCTCGCGAAGGCGTCGTTGGACTGGTTGCCGACGTAGTCGTGCAGGTGGTGGGCGCCGTTGGCGACACCGGGGGCCACGATCACGTTGTCCGTGTTGTGGTTCTTGTTCCCGTTGGTGCCGCACTTGGTGACGAAGCTGCCCCGTGAGCCCGAGTTGCCGTTGGCCGGCAGACCGTTCTGGCCGACACCGAGCTGGGCGTTCGCCTGGACCTTGGTGATGTCCACGAAGTCCGACGCCACCGGGCCGTTGCCGCCCTGTCCGCCGTTGCCCTGCTGCTGGCCGCCCTGCTGCTGACCGCCGTTCTGCTGGCCACCGTTGTTCTGCTGGCCGCCGTTCTGCTGCTGACCGCCGTTCTGCTGCTGGCCGCCGTTGTTCTGCTGACCGCCGTTCTGCTGCTGGCCGCCACCGGCGTTGCCGGCGTTGGTCTGCGGGGCCGCGTTCTGCGTGGTGCAGGCCGCCAGCTGGCTGAGCGAGTTGTCGAACTGTCCCCCGACCCGCTGGATGTCGATGCGGATCCGGTCGATCGTGGCCGCCCGCTTCTCCTTCAGGGGGCCGACGATGGCGTTCTGGACGAAGCTCGCGTCCTGGGCCTGGGCCTGGCGCGACGAAGCGAGCCTGGCGTAGGCCTCGGTGATCTGCTTGTCGAGGTTCGCCAGCTCCGCGGCGACGCCGTTGCGTGCCTGCTGCGGCACGTTCGTCAGCTTCTGACCGACGTCCGGGCACGAGATGGTCGCCACCTGCGCGGCGGCGGCCTTGGTCTGGTTCTGCTGCCAGCCGTTGTTGTTCGACTCGTGCGCGGATGCGTAGAAGTTCGCCCAGATCAGCCCGCCCCCGCCGAGCGCTAGGGCCGCCGACGCGGCTATGGCCTTCGTGGCCATCGACGAGCGGCGTTTACGTGTATTGCGTCCCATGGAACTCCTCTGACTTCCTTTTTCGGGGCTATCGAGGCGCCCGACAGGAGTGAAGCGGCGTCATCCCATACGCACGCCGTCCCAGGGGTGTTCAGCCGCCTCACAAACAAATCAGAGGTTTACCTGGTCTTGGTACATCAACAGCCCGGTGAGCAGCAGGAGTTACAGAAAATAAGGAGCTGTTCACCGGCCCCGGTCGAGGTACGCGAGCACCGCGAGAACGCGGCGATTGTCGTCGTCCGACACCTCAAGACCCAGTTTGGTGAAGATGTTGGCGGTGTGCTTGGCGATCGCCCGTTCCGTCACCACGAGCCTGCCGGCGATCGCCGCGTTGGTCCGCCCCTGCGCCATCAGGTCCAGCACCTCCCGCTCCCGGGGCGTGAGCCGGGCCAGTGGCTCGTCGTCCGCCGACCGCCGGCTCAGCAGCTGCTGGATCACCTGCGGGTCCATCGCGGTACCGCCCGCCGCCACCCGCCGTACGGCGTCCACGAACTGCTCGGCGTCGAACACCCGGTCCTTGAGCAGATACCCCACCCCGCCGCTGCCGTCGGCCAGCAGCTCGCGCGCGTACAACTGCTCCACGTGCTGAGAGAGCACCAGCACCGGCAGCCCGGGTCTGGCCCGCCGGGCGTCGAGCGCGCACTGGAGCCCCTCGTCGGTGTGCGTCGGCGGCAGACGTACGTCGACCACCGCGACGTCCGGCTCCAGTTCGGCCAGGGCCCGGGCCAGTTCGGGCCCGGACTCGACGGCCGCGGCGATCTCGAAGTCGTGTGCCTCGAGGAGCCGCACCAGCCCGTCCCGCAGCAGGAAGAGGTCTTCGGCTAGGACAACGCGCAAGGAATCTCCATGGTGACCATGGTGGGACCGCCCGCGGGCGAGCTGACGGCCAGGACGCCGTCGAATGTACCGAGCCGCCGCTCGATCCCGGAGAGTCCCGAACCGGCCGCGATCACCGCACCGCCGCGGCCGTTGTCGGTGACGACGATCCGCAGCATCTCCTCCCCTTCTTCCACGTGGTGCAGGTCGATCCAGATCCGGTCGGCGCCCGCGTGCTTGACCGCGTTGGTGAGGACCTCGCTGACCGCGAAGTAGGCGGCCGACTCCACCGGCGCGTCCGCCCGGCCCCCGAGGTCGACGGCCACCTCC
The DNA here is from genome assembly GCF_000383655.1 of Streptomyces sp. 351MFTsu5.1. Taxonomy (NCBI): domain Bacteria; kingdom Bacillati; phylum Actinomycetota; class Actinomycetes; order Kitasatosporales; family Streptomycetaceae; genus Streptomyces; species Streptomyces sp. 351MFTsu5.1. Next base: position 32,752 of record NZ_KB911783.1, read on the forward strand.
GTCGGCACCGGCAGCCGCAGCGCCAACGCCCGTACGGCGTCGCCCAGTCCGCGCTCGGCCAGCACCGGCGGGTGGATCCCGCGCACCAGGTCGCGCAGCTCGGCGAGCGCGTCCACCGAGGACTGGCGGGCCTGGGCGAGCAGCTTCTTCGCCTGGGCCGGGTCCTTGTCGAGGAGGGCCTCGATGGTGCCGAGGTCCATGCCCATGGCGACCAGCCGGGCCTGCGCCCCGTCGTGCAGGTCCCGTTCGATGCGCCGCAGTTCGGCCGCCGAGGTGTCCACCGCGTCCCGCCGGGTGTCGGTCAACACCCTCACCCGCTCGGCCAGTTCGGTCCGGCTCGGGGCGAGGAAGGTCCGGGTGAGGGTGAAGTGCGCCTGGAGCAGGCGGGGGGCGTAGAGGTAGGCGAGGGCGAGCAGGGGGAGGGCCAGGGCGCCCGCGGCGAGCCCGGACGCCTGGTCGGTGACATGGACGAAGCCGTACCAGTAACCGTCCACCTCCGACAGCGGCTGCCACAGCCCGGCCGCCACCGCGAGTCCTTCCAGCGGATAGAGGACCAGCACCGCGGGCAGCAGCGCCGTCACGTACCCGGCCGTCATGTCGACCTGGAGCCAGCGCAGATCCCGCCAGGTCGCCGGGTCCCGCAGCAGGGCGTAGGTCCGCGCCCAGGTGTTGGCGCCCTCCGGTACCGGCCGGTACGCCGACGGGATCCGCACCCCGCCCCACTCGGCGGCGAGCCCCCGCCGCCAGTCGGCGAAGGCCCGCACGCCCTTCACCGCCCAGGGGGTCGTGTACGCCCCGATCCCGACCGGCACGAGCGAGATGGAGATCAGGGTCAGTACGGACAGGAGCAGCGCCCCCGGCAGTGTCACCAGCGTCAGCGCGAGCCCCCGTACGGCCGCGAGCCCCATGGCCCGCGCCCTCGTGCCCCAGCTGCCGTTCACCGTCTGCATGGTCATGACGTCAGTCTGGTCGAGGCGGGGACGGGGGTCACTGGGTCTGGCCGCCCTGCCCGGGGGTGGTGCCAGGTACACCCCGCAGACGGGTCGCACTTCTTTACACCGTGAGACGCGCCACAGCACCACCAGGTAACACGGGGTTCACATTCGAGCAATGGCCGGGAAATCGCCTGTTGACAGGCTCGCGCACATCGAGAGGCGGCGTTTCAGTGCCGCAGCGTCGCAGCACCCGCAAGTGCGCCCAGACACACCCCCGAAGGATGTGGCCCGTGAGCTTCAAGGCTGAGTACATCTGGATCGACGGCACCGAGCCGACGGCCAAGCTCCGCTCCAAGACGAAGATCCTCGGTGACGACGCCAAGGGCGCCGAGCTGCCGATCTGGGGCTTCGACGGGTCCTCCACGAACCAGGCCGAGGGGCACTCCTCGGACCGTGTGCTCAAGCCGGTCTTCTCCTGCCCCGACCCGATCCGCGGCGGCGACGACATCCTCGTCATGTGCGAGGTCCTCAACATCGACATGACGCCGCACGAGTCCAACACCCGTGCCGCGCTGGTCGAGGTCGCCGAGAAGTTCGCCGCGCAGGAGCCGATCTTCGGCATCGAGCAGGAGTACACGTTCTTCAAGGACGGCTACCCCCTCGGCTTCCCCAAGGGCGGCTTCCCGGCCCCGCAGGGCGGCTACTACTGCGGTGTCGGCGCGGACGAGATCTTCGGCCGTGACGTCGTCGAGGCGCACCTCGACAACTGCCTCAAGGCGGGCCTCGCGATCTCCGGCATCAACGCCGAGGTCATGCCCGGCCAGTGGGAGTTCCAGGTCGGCCCGGTCTCCCCGCTGGAGGTCTCCGACCACCTGTGGGTGGCCCGCTGGCTGCTCTACCGCACGGCCGAGGACTTCGGCATCTCCGCGACCCTGGACCCGAAGCCGGTCAAGGGCGACTGGAACGGCGCCGGCGCGCACACCAACTTCTCCACCAAGGCGATGCGCGACGGCTACGACGCGATCATCACCGCCGCCGAGTCGCTGGGCGAGGGCTCCAAGCCCCTCGACCACGTCAAGAACTACGGCGCCGGCATCGACGACCGCCTGACCGGCCTGCACGAGACCGCCCCGTGGAACGAGTACTCCTACGGCGTCTCCAACCGCGGCGCCTCGGTCCGTATCCCGTGGCAGGTCGAGAAGGACGGCAAGGGCTACATCGAGGACCGCCGCCCGAACGCCAACGTCGACCCGTACGTCGTCACCCGCCTGCTCGTCGACACGTGCTGCTCCGCGCTGGAGAAGGCCGGCCAGGTCTGATCCGCACCGCGCTTTCCCGAGGGGCGTCCACCGACCGGTGGGCGCCCCTCGGCGCGTTGTCAGTGGGGCGTGCCATGGTGGGGGCATGGAGATCGAGGGGGGCTTGGCCGTCAAGGTCGAGACGGAGTACGGGGACCGGCTCACCGGAGTGGGCGAGCGGCGGCTGCGCCGGCTGGTGCGCAGGCTGGGCATGAGCGGGGACCGCTGGCTGGCCGCGCAGCGCATCCCGGACGTGCCGAACGTGTTCGCGCAGGTGTGGCACGAGAAGGGCGGGGACTACCAGCTCGAACACCGCGCGGGCGGGGAGGGCCTGTTCGGCACGCGTCTCACCGACCCGGACCGGGTGGCCGCCCTGCTCACGGCCTGGGCCCGGCAGGAGGACGGCTGGGACGCCGGCCTCGTCTGGGAACCGGTGGATCTCGGCCCGGCCGAGGAGGTCCCCCACCTGCCGCGAGACGTCCGCGAGCAGGTCGAGGAGCGCGTACGGCTGCTGCTGCGCTGCGGTTACGACAACCGGGCCCGGCTCACCGAGGACGCCGAGGAGTGGCTGGTCGACGGCGACGAGCGGCCCGTGTCCCGGGCACAGGCCGGAGAGCTGGTGGACCGGCTCTGGCTGGAGCGGCTCGGCGAGATGGAGACCTGGCCGACCACGACCGACCCCGATCGGCTCACCCGCGCCTTCGACGCCCTCACCACCCGCGGTGTCACCGCTCGCGAGAACTTCACCTGCTGCCGCACCTGCGGCACCGCGGAGATCGGCGCCGAGCGCGCCGAGGGTGACCGCGGGTTCGTCTACTTCCACACCCAGTGCACCGAGAGCGCCGCCGAGGGCCGGGGGCTGACGCTGCTCTTCGGCGGTTTCGACGGCTCGGCCGAGACCACCAGGGCGGTCGGTCACGAGGTCGTGGCGGCGCTGGAGGCGGCCGGTCTGTCCGCAGTCTGGGACGGCGATCCGGACAGGGCGATCGAAATCAGCCCCCTCGACTGGCGCAAACGCCTGGTGGGGTGAGGGGAGCCACATCAGTTTCACGCCAAGGAAGCGTTCAAGCAGTGAGAGGAGGCTCCTGTTACGGGCCGGTGTCTGCTTCAATGAGCTCATGGCCAGCTTCCAGAAGTACACCGCGACGGGTCGCCATGACCTCGAGCCCTTCTGGCCCTCCCGTCAGCACCATGACTTCGACCGGGTGTGTTGCCGCGCGGTGAACGCGCCGGCCCTCTAACGCCGTACACCCCGGCCTTCGGCCAGCGCGCAGTCGACATACGTCTCCTGTTGACCTCCTCGCGCGAAAGAGCTGACCTCTCATGGCGACCACTCGTTCTCTCTCCACCGCCACCCTGACCTCCGCCCAGAACGGCACCGCCCGCCACCGGCTGCGAGCCGTCGACCGGGACGAGGTCATCGATGTCGCGGACTTCCTGCCGCCGGGCGCCACCTGGCTGCCGGCCCCCCAGCACACCCTGCCCACGCTGCCGGGCCGGCCGCCGATGATCGGCTACCTGGTGCTCGTCCCGGCCGACCAGCAGCCGCCCTTCCTGCCGGTCGCGGTCCCGGACCGGCCCGAGCCCGTCGCCGACGAGACGGCCGCACCGCTTGTGCGCATCGACACCGTGCAGCGCACCGCCGCGGTCAACGGTGCGGAACTCGACCTGACGTACCTGGAGTTCGAGCTCCTCGCCCACTTCGTCCAGCACCCGAACCGGGTGCACACCCGCGACCAGCTGGTCACCACGGTCTGGGGTTACGGCCACGTCGGCGACGGCCGTACCGTCGACGTCCACATCGCCCGACTGCGCCGCAAGCTGGGCGCGGAGTTCCGCGGAGCGATCCAGACGGTACGGCGGGTCGGCTACAAGTACACCCCTCCGACCGCCGACTGACCCTCCCCGGAGGGCGACTGACCCTCCGGTGCCGGATGCGCCGCCTGTTCCTCCTGGACCCGGCTCCATGCTGCACCGGGTTCAAGGCGGCGTATCCCCTGCACGCCCCGCGGTCGGGAAAACGTCGGTCCTGCCGCTCGTGGCCGCGAGCAGCAGGACCCATGACGCCGATGGCGTGGCAGTTCGGTCGGCCTGACTGCTGCCGCGGGTGGAAGCCGACTTGGTCCCCGGCGTCTCCCACCACGCGCTGCCGCAGTCCGCGCCTCCCGAACCGGCGCGCCGCCTCACCGAGTTCCTAGGCGAACAGCCTCACCCCACCTTCTCGATCACGGCCCGGCGGATGAGGAACTTGCCGGGCTCCCGTACCTGTTCGAAGGCCGCGTTGTTGAGCAGGGCGCAGCTCCCGGAGACCGAAGTGACCTGCACCGTCGTGGACTTGTTGTTGTCCAGGTTGGTGACCTTCAGCTTCGTGCCGGCCGGGAACTGGTTGCTGGACGCGGCGGGCGCGCCGCCCTCACCGGACAGGGTGACGGTCGAGCCCTTGCACACCTGCTGCCCGGAGGCCGCGTTCCCCCCGGCGGGCGGAGCGGCGGGCGGGGCCTGGGGCGCGGCGGGCGCCGATGCGGATGCGGCCTGGGAAGGCTGTCCCGCGGCGGCCTGGGAGTCCTGAGCCGACTCCCCGGCCACACAGCCGGACGCTTCCTGCTGCACCTTGATCTGCGCGATCACGGCTTCCCGGTTGGCGATCCGGGCCGCCGACTGGGCGTCGGGGTTGGCGCGTTGCCCTTCGATGAACCGCTGGTTGTTGCCGAGCGCGGTGGCGAGGCCCTTGCAGACGGTCGACTCCGCGGCCGTCTGCGGACTCGCGGCGTTCGAGGTGGAGGCCATCACAAAGGCCCCGCCACCCGCCGCCACCGCCGCGCTCACCAGCAGCGCGACTTTCTTCTTCGTGCCGAGCGTTCTCCTGCGCGACATGCGCGCCTCCTAAGAGCTGGGGGAGCGTACGCCGCTATGTACGAGATACCGAACGGGGTTACTCAGTGGTCACGGGATTCGACCGACGTAACCTGCGTCACACTCCGCTATTTCCTGGCCAGGGCGTCCCGTACGGCGTCCTCACTGCGGGCGACCACGGCCGAGCCGTCGTCCGCAGTGATGATGGGCCGCTGGATGAGCTTGGGGTGCTCGGCGAGCGCGGCGATCCACCGGTCCCGCGAACTGTCGTCCCGCACCCACTCCTTGAGCCCGAGCTCCTTGGCGGCGGCCTCCTGGGTGCGGGTGATGTCCCACGGTTCGAGCCCGAGCCGGCCGAGCACCTCGCGGATCTCGTCCTCGCTCGGGACGTCCTCCAGATAGCGGCGGACGGTGTACTCGGCACCCTCCGCGTCGAGCAGGCCGACCGCGCTGCGGCACTTCGAACAGGCCGGGTTGATCCAGATCTCCATGCCGCTCACGGTACCCGGAAACCCGTTCTCCACCTGCGTCACAGCACCCCCGAAAGCCCTTGTGGCCAGGGGCTTTTGTCAGTGCCGGGCGGTAGAATAAAACCAGTGTTCGAGGGCGCCGCCGGGACCCCGGCTCCCGCCCTTACCGCGACAGGAGGATGCCTGTGCCCGCTGCCGCACTGAAGCCGAAGCCGTTGCCCACCCAGTCCACCGCGAAGCACCCCGTGCTGCTCGACCTTCCCTACGCCCCCGTGGAGAAGCGCCCGTTGCCGCCGGGCCGCCCCCGCGAGTGGTACGTCACCCACAACCGCCGCCTCAAGGCGATGCGGCTCGCGATCGCCCTGCTCGACTCCGGCGTCTACATGCCGAACCAGGCCCGGAACGAGACGATCCGTGACACCGCGGAGTCGATCGGCGTCCACCCGCCGTCCGACACCACGTGCCACATGGTCCGGGCCCTGATGCGCTACTCCCGGTGACCTTCGGCGCCGGGTGCCGTCCCCTGCGGGGCACCCGGCGCCTCGGTCGTTCTGGTCGGCCGGCAGTCCAGGTCTGCTCGGTTGTCCCGGACAATCGGCGCCCTGGATCAGCCAGTTGGCCCCGTCACGCCGTCCGTCCTGGACCGGCCAGCCGGCCCCGTCACCTCGTCCGCCCTGGACCAGCCCGCCACCCACCACCCGTCAGCCATCAGCCCGTCCGGACTGGATCAGCCAGTCACCCCGTCACCCCGTCCGCCCCGCTCCCCGTAGCCTCGGCCAGTTCCTTCTCCAGCGGGGTGCGGAAGCGGGGCCTCACCCAGGTCGCCCCCACCCACCCGCGCAGCCGGGCGGCCTCCCGCGCGATCGCCGCCTCCGCCTCGCGGCCCACGCCCTCCGTGTCCAGCAGCCGCCAGACGATCTCCCCGTCGGCGCGCTGCCCCCAACCACCCACCACCCGCCCGTTCCACCACACCGTCGGCCCCACGTTGCCGCTCCGGTCGAACAGGGCGGGCCGCAGGGCGGGGGCCAGATACCAGTCCCGCTGCTGCCAGCCCATCGCCGTCGGATCGAGCCCCGGAAGCAGCGCGGCCCAGGGCTCCGAAGGCTCCTCCACCGGACCGTCGTCGCCCTCGACGACATACGCCGGCCCCTCGTCCACCGTCACCGTGACCGCGCCGATCGCCGTGAGCGCACGGCGGACGTCGGAGACCTTCCAGCCCGTCCACCACTTCAGGTCCGCCTCGGTCGCGGGACCGCACACGGTGAGCCAGCGCCGCAGCAACTCGGCCTGGGCCCCGGCCACGTCGAGTTCGGGGTGGGGCGGCGCCACCGCCCAGCGGAACTGCGAGGACATCCAGGAGCCCAGCGGCCGCCCGCGCACCACCTTGCCCTCCACGCCGAGCACCCGCAGCAGCCGCGACGACACCGTGTGGACGCCCTCGTAGCTCTTGCCGGCCGCGTACACGAACTGCACCCGCAACCGCGGCTCGTCCTGGGCGAGTTCCGTCGCCGTCGCCTGCCCGCGCCGGGCCAGCGCGGCCAGCATCGACTCCTCGACCTCCTTCAGCCAGGCCGCGTCCGGTGCCCCCGCCTTCGCCATGTCCTTGATGAGCGCGGCCCGTTCACGCGCGGCGACCGTGAGGCCCGTAGAGGCGTGCACGACGGCGGTCAGGTCGGTCGGGAACGCGAACACGGTGTGCCGCATCCCGTGCATCCGCACCAGCGTCCGGTCCTCGTACAAGGCCCGCTCGGTCTCCGGGACGGTCCCCGAGGAGTCCACGAGCCGAGCCCCCACCGCGAGATAGACGGTCGCGGGATCGGACCCGTGCAACGCGACCAGCGCCTCACCCACCTCCTCCGGCGTCCCCACCCGCGCCTCCACGGCCACCTGCTGCCGCAACCCGAGCCGCGCGCGCCGCTCGCCCACCCCGACATACCGCACCGCATCACCCAAGCCCATACGGCCCATCCTGACCGACGCCACTGACAACGCGCCCCCGCTGCACACGTCACCCGATCGCCGTACTCCACATGCGCCCGCCCCACCCCCGTCCTTCACTGCGATCAGGAGGTGGCAGCCACACCGGCGACCAGGAGGCGGGCGTGACCCAGAGGCAGGGCCGATGAACACCCCCGGGACCACTCCACAGACCCGCGGCCGGGCCGCCCGCAAACGCGTCCCCCGTTCCGCCCACGCCACCTGGCTCCCGTCCCTGGACCGCCAGGACCCCGTCGCCGTACTGGAGCGGCAGGGCCGCGACCGTCTCCCGGAACTGCTCCCGATCCGGTACGGCAGGATGTCGGCCTCCCCGTTCGCCTTCCTGCGGGGCTCCGCCGCCGTGATGGCCGCCGACCTGGCCTCCCAGCCGCACACCGGCCTCACCGTGCAGCTCTGCGGCGACGCCCACCTGCTCAACTTCGGCCTCTACGCCTCCCCGGAACGCTCCCTCCTCTTCGACCTCAACGACTTCGACGAGACGTTCCCGGGCCCCTTCGAATGGGACGTCAAGCGGCTCGCCGCGAGCGTCGCCGTGGCCGCCCGCGAGAACGGGCACAGCGACGACAAGGCCCACCGGGCGGCCCGCGCGGCGACCACCGCGTACCGCACGGCCATGCGCCGCCTGGCCCGCATGGGGGAGCTGGAGGTCTGGTACGAGAGCGTCGACGCCGACAGCCTGCTGCCCCTCGTCCGCTCCGCCCACCACCGCAGGCGCGTCCAGTCCAGCCTCACCCGGGCCCGCCGCCGCACCAGCCTCCAGGCCCTCGGGAAGCTCACCGAGATCGTCGACGGCCGCCGCCGCATCATCACCGACCCGCCGCTCCTGGAACCCGCCGGTGCCCCCGACATGGCCAGCCTGCGCAAGATCTTCAGCGACTACCGCTCCACGCTCTCCGAGGAACGCCGGCTGCTCCTGGACCGCTACCGCTTCGTGGACGCGGCCCGCAAGGTCGTCGGCGTCGGCAGCGTCGGCACCCGCTGCTTCATCGTCCTGCTGACCGGCCGGGACGGTGACGACCCGCTGTTCCTCCAGATCAAGGAGGCCCGCCCGTCCGTGCTGGAGGAACACCTGCCGCACGGGCCGTACGTCCATCCGGGGCGCCGGGTGGTCGTGGGCCAGCGTCTGCTCCAGGCCGCGAGCGACATCTTCCTGGGCTGGATGAGCGGGCCCCAGGGCCGGGCCTTCTACTGGCGTCAACTGCGCGACATGAAGGGCTCGGCAGAGGTCCTGGGCATGTCCCCGTCCGACCTCACGGCGTACGCAGGCCTCTGCGGCACCACCCTGGCCCGTGCCCACGCCCGCTCCGGCGACCGCGTCGCCATCGCCGCGTACCTGGGCGGCGCCGACACCTTCGACCAGGCGGTAGCCGCCTTCGCCCTCGCCTACGCCACCCAGACGACCAAGGACCACGCGACCCTGACGGCGGCCATCGCAGCGGGCGTCCTCGGAGCAGCCCCCGGCGAGTGACCGCACGAGCCACACGACTCCACCGGCCCACGGGGCCACGCGGGAAGTACGGCTGCCGCCCGCCCCGGCGTGTCCGCCCGCCCCAGCGTCCGCACCAGGGTCGCGCGACAGCCGGGGGCAACGGCGGGGCCGTACGACCGCCGCCCGCACCCGGGCCGTGAGGCTCCCGGCCACCCCCGCCCCCGCTCCCACGCCCTCCTCGGCCCTACCGGCCCCCCGCCCCGATCAGCCCACAGGCCGGCCGAACCACCGCGAAAGCCGGGTGTCGAGGGCCCGTTGGTCATCCCCGAGCCATGCCACGTGGCCGTCGGGGCGGAGCAGGACAGCCGGAGCGTCCAGGGGCACCGTCGGGTCCCCGAGGTGGTCGACCCGGTCGGACCAGTCGCCCACGGTCAGCTGCCCGGTACGGTCCAGCAGGAGGCCGCGGCCCCGGCGCATCAGGTCGTAGAGGCGGCCCCCCTGCACGTCGAGGTCGGGCAGGCGGCGGCCGAGCAGGCCGGGGCCCTCATCGAAGTCGTACCGGACGCCGGTCGCGGTGATCTTCTCGATGAGATGCCGGTTCACCTCGTCGAAGTCCATCAGCTCGGCGAGCAGCCTGCGCACGGCCCGCGGGCCGGGTTCGGGGGAGAGCAGTTCCATCTGCGCGCGCGTGTTGTCGAGCACGTCCGCGGCGACCGGACGGCGTTCCGCCTCGTAGGTGTCGAGCAGCGTCCCGGGTGCCCGGCCCCGCAGGTGCGCGGCCAGCTTCCAGCCGAGGTTGAACGCGTCCTGGAGGCCCAGGTTCAGACCCTGCCCGCCGGTCGGGGGATGGATGTGCGCCGCGTCCCCGGTGAGCAGCACCCGCCCGGCCCGATACCGCTCGGCGAGCCGGGTGGCGTCCCCGAAGCGGGACAGCCAGCGCGGGGAGTGCACCCCGAAATCGGTCCCGGCGACGACGCGCAACCGCTGCCTGAACTCCTCGATGGTGGGCGGCTGCGCGCGATCACCGACCCCCGCCGCGGGGACCACGACGCTGTACGTCTCAGTCCCGACGGGCCGCAGCCAGAACCGGTGCAGGGTCTCGCGGACCCCGGCCACCCGGGCGGCGACCTCCTCCGGGGGCATCCCCACCGCCATCTCACCCATCAGCGTGTCGGTCCGCGAGGGCTCGCCGGGGAAGCCGACCCCGAGCAGTTTGCGCACCGTACTGCGCGCCCCGTCACAGCCGACGAGACAGCGCGCACGCAGCCGTTCGCCGTCGGCCAGTTCGACGGTCACCCCGTCGTCGTCCTGTTCGAGACCGGCCACCGCGCAACCGTGCCGTACCTGCGCCCCCAGCCCGGCCGCGTGCTCTTCGAGGAGGCGGACGAGGACCGGCTGCGGGATGCCCAGCAGATAGGCGTGCGCGGAATCCAGGCCCGGGGGCACCGGCTTGTCGATGGCGGCGAAGAAGCCGCGGGCCGGCCTCCGCCTGCCGTGCGCGAGCAGGCGGTCCAGCAGCCCGCGCATCGCCATGATCTCGAGACTGCGCGTGTGCAGACCGACGATCCGGACGTACGGCGCCGGCTCGGTCTCCTTCTCCAGGACGAGCACCCGCACCGCGTGCAGGCGGAGTTCGGCGGCCAGCAGCGCGCCGGTCGGCCCGCACCCGGCGATGATCACATCGAACGACGGCTCGGAGGTGAACTGCGAAGAGTCCATGGGTGTTGCCTTTCGGGAGTGCCCAGTGGTCGAGGGGCTCCCGGCGACATCTGCGTCAGTCGTCGGCCATGACGGAAAGGGGGAGCACCCATAGCGCTACAGCGTTCACGGGTCTCACCTCCTCGGGCGGGGTCACGGTCCACCGCACGCTACAAGCCCCGGCCCCACCCGCTCCACTCATTTCCGCCCGACGCCTCAGCCGTACCGCTCCACCAGCCCCCGCACATACGCCTCCAGCCGCCCGCCCAGCACCTCCGGCGTCAGATCGGTCCGTCCCAGCTCGCGCCACGGTCCGGCGAGCTTCTCCGCGTCGGGGCAGTAGGCGAGGGCGTCCAGGAGCCGCCAGTACAGGTGGGCGGGCCCGTCCGCCAGGCGCAGGCCGCCCCGCGCCTCGTACCGCTCCCGGAAGCCCAGCCCGTGGACCGGCCCGTGCAGCAGGGCGAGTGCTGTCGAGCAGTGCGCGACATCGAGGTCGGCGGGTCCCCACGAGGTCTCCACCCAGTCGACCACCCCGCTCACCCGGGTCTCCTCGCCCGCGCCGGTGAAGAGCACGTTCCCCGGGTGGAAGTCCCGGTGCAGGAAGCAGCCCTCGTACGGCGGCGGGTCCCGGCGGATGACATCCACGGCCCGCTCCCACAGCGCCCCGCCCACGCCCCGCACCCGATCCGGCGAGGTCCACGCCTGGTAGGCGCGCGGCCGTACGTCGGGAACGACCCGGTGGATCCGGACGAGTTGGTCCGCCAGCAGGTCGAGCCGCCGCTCCAGATCCTCCTCGTCGACGCGTACCCGGCCCGGCAGCCGGGACATCAACAGCGAGGGGTGGTCGCAGTGTTCGGCCGTGGCGTCCACGGCGACCGGGTCGGGGGCCGGCACCCCGTCCTGGCCGGCGAGCAGCGCCAGGACCGACGCCTCCCGGCCCAGCAGACCGGGCGCGTGATGCCGGAAGAAGGGCTTCACGAACGACCTGAGGACCAGCTCGGAACCGTCGTCGAGGGTGAGCCGGCGCATCTGGGAGCTCCAACCCCCGGACAGGAAACCGGTGTCGACGACCGACCGGCCTTCGGGCAGCTGCTTGGCCACCCAGCCGCGGGTCGCCGTCCAGCCCCCGTCGCCCGGGCCGGTCAGCAGCGCGGCCACCAACTCCCGCCGGTCGTCGGCGTAATCGTGCAGCCAGGCACCCAACCTGTGCCCGGCGTAGGGCAGTTCGAGGCGCGTGAACTGGGACCGGAAGGCCAGCGCCTCCTGCACGGCCTCGGTCACCTCCGGCGGGATCACCGCGTCCGTGCCCGGCACCGCGAGCACCGCCCGCCCCTCGAACCCCCGCAGCGCCCCGAGTGCCGGTGCCTGCCGCCAGCTGTCCGGCCGCCGGATGACCGCGCTGAACTCCCCGTCCCCACGCCCGAACGGCAGCTCCCACGCCTCACCGGCGTACACGGCGGGCGCGCACAACCCGATCGCCGCTACCCGCCCGCCGTAGTGGCGGACGAGGTCGGCCACCGTCTGCCCGCTCATGCTGAAGCCGACCAGCACCAGCGGAGCGTCCACCGGCACCTGCGCGTCGATCACGGAGACCGCCTGCTCGAAGCGCCGACGCAGACTCGACTCGGCCAGTTCGCCCGAGCTTTCACCGTGCCCGGAGAAGTCGAAGGCGAGCGCACGGCAGCCGTGAGCAGCGAACTCGTCGAGCAGCGGCAGGAGTTGTTTCTTGCTGCTGCTACCGGCGCCGTGCAGCAGTACGGCGGTCGGCGCCGCTGCCGGACCGCCGCCGTGGACACCGGCCAGGCGCTCACCGTCGTGCTCGTGGGTGAAGGGCACGGGCATGGACACCAACTCCAGAGTGCGGGGAAAGAGCTCGCGCAGGGCAGGCATCAGCCCGCCCCTCCGGGGCTACTCTTCTACACCACACCCACGCACACGGAGGCCCGTCATGGGCACCATCATCCTTTCCGGGACCGTCGTCCTGGTGATCCTGGGCTTCGGGAACCACACCTGGTGGCTCGTCGCCGTAGCCCTGCTCTTCGTCTACATGCAGTACGGCCGCGGTCCTTCGGCGTCCTCGTCGGGCGGCGCGGCCGGCGGTGCCTCGGACGCCTCGCCCGGCGGCTACCGCGCCTACCGCGACCGCCGCGACAAGCAGGCGAAGTGGGACCGCAGGTACCGCCGCGAACGCCCGCTGGAGTCCCGCCGCCAGGCGCGCGAGAGAAAGGGCTAGAGAAGAGGAAGGCGACTCAGAGCCCGGGAGCGCCCCACAGGGGGAACCACCGGTTCAGGTCCTGCTCGATGCGCAGATCGTTCGAGAGTGTCGCCTTCACCCGCAGCTCCAGCGCGTTGTCGCGGCGCTGTCCCGTGCCGGGCAGCGGGGCGAAGGGGTAGAAGGTGCCGCGCTTGTAGAGGTAGACCAGCGCCAGCGACCGGCCCCCGGTGTCCTGGAACCCGGCCAGTGAGCACAGCAGTTGGGGGCCGAAGCCGTTGACCTCCATCGAACTGTTCACCGCGTGCAGGTCGTTGACCAGCTGCGGCAGCTGCTCCGGAACGCGTTCGGAGACCAGCCAGGAGTAACCGAAGTCGTCCCGGCGCAGCTCCACCGGCGGTCCGTCCCGCTCGGCGTCCGCGTCCAGCAGGGCCTGCACCTCCCGGTGCGTCTGCTCGAAGGCGGCCCCCTCGACCGTCGCGAAGCACACCGCTCCGCGCCCGGTCGGGGTGAAGGAGGCGGCCGCCTCCAGCGTCACGGCCGCCGACGGCAGCGCGAACAGCTGGTCGAGATCGGGCGCGACGGGCTTGGTGCGCCCGAGCAGGATGTCCAGCAGCCCCATCCTCAGCCCGCCTTTCCGGGCTCCAGGGGCTCGCCCAGCTCCGCGGAGATCCGCCCCAGCTGCTCCAAGCGCTGTTCCAGGGACGGGTGGGTCGAGAAGTACCGCTCTAGGCCGGGCTCCTTGCCGGTGGCCGGGGTGAAGTAGAAGGCGTTGAAGGCCTGGGCCGTGCGCAGGTCCTTGGTGGGGATCCGGGCCAGCTCCCCGGAGACCTTGGTGAGCGCGGAGGCGAGCGCCGAGGGCCGGCCGGTCAGGTGGGCCGCCGCCCGGTCCGCCGCCAGTTCGCGGTACCGGGACAGCGCCCTGATCAGCAGGAAACTGAGCGCGTACACGGCCGCCGAGACACCCATCACCCCGGCGAACAGCACGGCCGTGTTCTGGTCCCTGCGCCCGCTGAACAGCTGGCTGTAGAAGGCGAACCGCACGATCAGCCCGGCGATCACGCCCAGGAACGAGGCGATGGTGATCACGGCGACGTCCTTGTGCGCCACGTGCGACAGCTCGTGCGCCAGGACGCCCTCCAGCTCGGCGGGCTCCAGCCGGTCGAGCAGCCCGGTGGTCACGCACACCACGGCGTTGTCCGGGTTCCTGCCGGTGGCGAACGCGTTGGGCATGTCCATCGTGGACACCGCGACGACGGGCTTGGGCATGTCCGCGATGGCGCACAACCGGTCGACCACGGCGTGCAGTTCGGGATACTCCACCGGCCCCACGACCCGCCCGCGCATCGCGAACATGGCGATCTTGTCGGAGAACCAGAACTGCGCCACGAACATCACGGCGATCAACGCCACGACCATCAGCCAGGACTTCAGCAACACGATCAACGCGGCGAAGAAGGCCACGTACAGCAGCCCGAGCAGGAACAGCGTGACCGTCATCCGCACGGTCAGGCGCCGGTCGCTCCGGAAACGGCTCCGCATCTGCATCACCCCGCAGTCAGGCACTCGTCCCACGCTCCAGTGTGCACCCGGCCCGGCCATGAAGCGGTCCCGATCAGCCCTAGGACCAGCAAAGGCTCAGCCCTGTGACGCGGCCGCCCGGTCCAGCAGCCGACCCACCTCCGCCGACCCGCGCGGCACACCGGCGGTCGGCCGCTACCGCCGCACGGCCTGCCGGGCCCAGTGCCGCAGCCGCTCGTCCGGGTCGTCGATCAGCGCGACGGCCGCCCGCCGCCGTACGACCCCGTCGTGCGCTTGGAGCAGCCGGAACGCGGCGACCCGTTCCGCCCGGGGCCGCTCTGGCCCGAGCCGTGCCATCAGCCACTGATCGTCCAGGGCCCGGGCGGAGGGCACCAGGGCCAGGGCCGCCTCCCGTACGACCCCGGGGGCGGGGTCGTCGAGCAGCTCACGCATCCGCTCCACGTCCGTCACGTCCAGGGCCCGCAGTCCGGCCACCGCCCGGGTCCGCACCGCGGCCACCGGATGCGAGGTGAGCGCCCACAGCAGGCCGGCGTCGGCCCGCTCCCCGCACTCCGCCAGCCCGCTCACCACGCCGGGCGCGAGATCCCCGGGGGCCCCGCACCGCTCCCGGTACCAGGCGCGCGGATCACCCCCGGCCTGCCGCACCACGTACCGGGCACAGGCGCGCACCACCCCGGCCCGGTCGCCGAGGAACGCCACGGCCCGCTCGGAGCGCCCGGCCCGCCGCAACGCGGTGACCCCGGCCGCCCGGGCGTGCGCTCCGCGGGCACCGAGAAGCGTCTCGAGCACGTCGTCGTCCGCGCCGCCCTCCGCGACGGCGGCCAGGGTGGCGTCCGCACACAGGCTCTGGACGACCAGGTCGGTGTCCCGGGCGGCGGCCCGGGCCAGCTCGCTGGGGGAGAGGTGCCCTTCCTCCACGGCGAGGCGGTAGGCGTACCGGCGTACCGCCTGGTGGGTGTCGGTGTAGAGCGGGGTGAGGACCCGTGGGTCGGCGTTGCGCAGCAGCCCGGCGGCCAGATCGGTGACGAAGTCGCCGCGTCCCCGTCGCCCGATGCGCAGGATCAGCGGCAGCAGCCGTACGGCGGCCTCGGCGTCGAGCAGCTCGGCCAGCAGCCGCCGGGCCGTCTCCCGCACGGGTTCGGCCCAGTCGGCGCACCGCAGCACGAGCAGCGGCAACAGTTCCGGGCGCCCCGCGGCCCGGCCCAGCGCCCGCTTGCGGACCCGCCCGTCCCGGTGGCACAGGGCGAGCGCGAGCCGCGCGTCGGTGAGCTCGGCGCCACGGCGCAGGGCGTCGGTCAGAGTGCGTCCCTGATCGGTCCGCTGCCAGGCCGGCAGCCAGGTGTCGTCGGCCGCGGACCAGGCGCCGTGCCGTGTCTCCACGTCGAGCGCGATCCAGACGGCCGGGTCGTCCACGTCGGGCAGGGCTTCCCGCAGACCGGCTCCCTCGGCGAGCCGCACCGCCACTGCCGCCATGTCCTCGACGATCCCGGCCACGCCCGCTCCCCGCCCTCGATGTGTCCGCAGATCCTAGGCGGGTCCAGCCCGAGGCGCTCGCGAATTACCTGCTCAGCCGGGTGAGGGGCGCCTAGTACGACCCCCGGAGGTTCGCGTAGCCCAGCAGCAGGATGACGGCCGCCACGCACCCGAACACGATCGCCGCCGACCCCCACGCCGACCGGCGAGGCGTCCTGAGCGACGACCGACGACGCGCCCGGAACTCCGCCTCCGCACGGAACGGCTGCGGCTCCGGCGGGTTCTCCTTCCAACGGGCGGCGAGCATCCGGGCCCGCGCCGAGGGCTCCTTCAGCTCGGCCCCGTCGGCCCACTTGAGGTCGAACTCCCGCGCCTCGTCGTCCTGTTCCGGCATCCCCTGACCCCCGTCACCTCTCGAACAGCCGTACACAGAAAACGATACGACGACGCCCCCACCCCTGAACAACAGGAGTGGGGGCGCCGCAAAGCCTCCGTAGGACCAAACCGCCGTAGGGCCGGCCTACGCGTCGATCACACGTCGAAGTACAGCTCGAACTCGTGCGGGTGCGGACGCAGCTGGAGCGGGGCGATCTCGTTGGTCCGCTTGAAGTCGATCCACGTCTCGATCAGGTCCGGCGTGAAGACGTCGCCCTGGAGGAGGAACTCGTGGTCGGCCTCGAGGGAGTTGAGGACCGCCGGGAGGGAGGTCGGGACCTGGGCGACGTTCGCGTGCTCCTCGGGAGCCAGCTCGTACAGGTCCTTGTCGATCGGCTCGGCCGGCTCGATCTTGTTCTTGATGCCGTCCAGGCCCGCGAGGAGCAGCGCCGAGAAGGCCAGGTACGGGTTGCCGGAGGAGTCGGGCGCGCGGAACTCGACGCGCTTGGCCTTCGGGTTGGAGCCGGTGATCGGGATACGCATGGCCGCGGAGCGGTTGCGCTGCGAGTACACCAGGTTGATCGGCGCCTCGAAGCCCGGCACCAGACGGTGGTAGGAGTTCACCGTCGGGTTGGTGAAGGCGAGCAGCGACGGGGCGTGCTTGAGGATGCCGCCGATGTAGTAGCGGGCGGTGTCCGACAGGCCCGCGTAGCCGGCCTCGTCGTAGAAGAGGGGCTGGCCGCCGGCCCACAGGGACTGGTGGACGTGCATGCCCGAGCCGTTGTCACCGAAGATCGGCTTCGGCATGAAGGTCGCGGTCTTGCCGTTCTTCCAGGCCACGTTCTTCACGATGTACTTGAAGAGCTGGAGGTCGTCGGCCGCGGCGAGCAGCGTGTTGAACTTGTAGTTGATCTCGGCCTGGCCGGCGGTGCCCACCTCGTGGTGCTGGCGCTCGACCTGGAGGCCGGAGGCGGCGAGCTGGAGGGAGATCTCGGCGCGCAGGTCGGCGAAGTGGTCGACCGGCGGGGTCGGGAAGTAGCCGCCCTTGTAGCGGACCTTGTAACCACGGTTGTTCTCGACCGCACCGGTGTTCCAGGCGCCGGCCTCGGAGTCGATGTGGTAGAAGCTCTCGTTCGCCGAGGTGGCGAAACGGACGCTGTCGAAGACGTAGAACTCCGCCTCGGGACCGAAGTACGCGGTGTCGGCGATGCCGGTCGACGCGAGGTAGGCCTCGGCCTTCTTGGCCACGTTCCGCGGGTCACGGCTGTACTGCTCGCCGGTGATCGGGTCGTGGATGAAGAAGTTGATGTTCAGCGTCTTGTCACGGCGGAAGGGGTCGACCCGCGCGGTCGACAGGTCCGCGCGCAGCGCCATGTCGGACTCGTGGATGGCCTGGAAACCGCGGATCGACGAACCGTCGAACGCCAGCTCCTCGTCCGGGTCGAACGCCTCGACGGGCAGCGTGAAGTGCTGCATGACGCCCGGCAGGTCGCAGAAGCGGACGTCGACGAACTTGACGTCCTCGTCCGCGATGAACTTCTTGGCCTCGTCGGCGTTCTGGAACATCCAGCTCCTCCTACTCCCGACCGTTCCTGGACCGGGGTGGTAGTTCGTTCGTGCGGCCAGTGCGGTGGCACACGTTGTCCTCGACCCTAGGGACGGGTGGTTTCTCGGGCGTGACCCATTTGTTTCGCACAAGTTAACCGGACATCGACGGCCCCGCCCCTACTGTCCGCATCCCGAAACGCGGGCAGTACCGTGGAGCCGTGGACAAGAGGGATGCAATCGGATCATGGCTCTCCGGCCCCCGCGCGGCCGCCGAGGACGCAGGCGTCGACTTCGGATACCGCGGACAGCAGCTCGGCCTTCCGGAGGAGGGACCGGGCTCGATCGCCCGCCCCGGGCGCCGGCTCGGCGCCCTCGCCGTGGACTGGGCGATGAGCGTCGTGATTGCATCCCAGTTCATCACGCAGGGCTATGGCGACCACGCGACCTCGAACTGGGCCCTTCTGGTCTTCTTCCTGATGAGCGCCCTGACCGTCGGCACCATCGGCTTCACCCCGGGCAAGCGCGTCTTCGGCCTGCGGGTGGTCGCGGTCGACACCGGTCGGGTCAGTCCCTGGCGGGCCCTGCTGCGCACGGCCCTGCTCTGTCTCGCCGTCCCGGCCCTGATCTGGGACCGCGACGGCCGGGGCCTCCACGACCGGCTGGCGAGGACCGTCGAAGTACGGATCTGACGGCGACACGGCGACCTCGCTCTTTGTCGTGTCCTGACAGTTCCGGCACGGAACACGCGCGGCGGCTGACTATAGGTCAGTAGGTCCGGGCTCCTAGCGTCTGGCACCCAGAGCAACCTCCCCCGTTGCGAAGGGACCCTCCGGACCGATGAAGAGATCCGCCCTCGTCACAGCCGTCGCCGCCCTCGCCACGGCTCTGCTGGGCAGCGGCCTCGTATCCGCAACACCCAGGACTCCCGCCGCGGCGCCCTGTACGGCCGCCGACGCGGACGTCTACACGCCCCCCGCCACCGTCCCGGCCACCCCCGGCACCGTGCTGGCCTGCCGTTCCGTCACGCTGAGCCAGGTGCCCGGCGGCATCCCCATGGCCGCCTGGAAGGTCCTGTACAGCTCCACCGACAACGAGGGCCGCCCCGTCGCCGTCTCCGGCACCCTCGCCGTCCCCACGGCGCCCTGGACCGGCACCGGCGCCCGCCCCGTCGTCGCCTTCCACCCCGGCACCCTCGGTCTCGGCCCCCAGTGCGCGTTCTCCAAGCAGCTCGCCGGGGCCTTCCAGGACGAGTACGAGGGCGACAACATCGCAGCCCTGCTCAAGGCCGGGTACGCGGTCGCCGCGACCGACGGTCCCGGATACCTGGACGGGCAGACGCACCGCTACGTCGCCGGCACCGACTCCGGCCACGCCCTGCTCGACATCGCCCGCGCAGCGCCCGCGGTGCCGGGCAGCGGGCTGTCCAGGCAGGCGGGAGTCGGCCTCTGGGGCTACTCCGAGGGCGGCGCGGCCAGCCTGTGGGCCGCCCAGCTGGCGGCGGGCTACGCACCCGAGCTGAACGTGGTCGGGGACGCCTCAGGCGGTGTCCCGGGCGACCTCAAGCAGGTGGCGGCAGCGCTCGACGGCGGCGCCTTCTCCGGCTTCCTCGCCGACGCGGCCCTCGGCATCCAGGCCGCCTACCCCACGCTGCCCTTCGACTCGCTCCTCAACGACCGGGGCAAGGAGGCCGTGCGGACCGCCAAGTCCGTCTGCCTGGTCGGCACGGTCACCGCCCTCGCGGGCCGGAGCCTCAAGGACTTCACCACGGCCGGCCTCACCCTCGACCAGCTCTACCAGCAGCGCGGCAGCGACGGCCGCACCTGGGGCCAGGTCCTGGACGCCCAGAAACTCGGCGTGAACCTCGGCACCTACCGGATCCGCTTCCCCGTCCTCCAGTACCGGGGCGCCCTCGACGAGGTCATCCCCACCGCCACCGAGGACGCCGTCCGCACCGCCTACTGCGCGGCCGGCGTGAGGACCGGCTGGAAGATCTACCCCGGCGACCATCTGCTCACCGACAACCAGGCCGTCGGCGACGTCGTCTCCTGGCTCGGCGCCCGGTTCGCGGGCAGGGCGGCCCAGAACGACAGCTGATGCCCGAGGTCCGTTACGACGATGAGGGCGCCCGGAGAGATCCGGGCGCCCTCATCGTCGTACGAGGAAGGTCAGCGGGCCTTGCCGCCGCCCTTCGGCAGCTTCATGCCCTTGGGCATCGGGCCCTTCGGCAGCGGCATGTTGCTCATCAGGTCGCCCATCGCCCGCAGGCGGTCGTTGGTGGCGGTGACCTGGGGGCCGGTCAGCACGCGCGGCAGCTTGAGCATGGTGGTCCGCACCTTCTTCAGGGGGACCTGACCCTCGCCCGTGCCCACGATGATGTCGTGCACCGGGACGTCCACGACGATGCGGTTCATCTTCTTCTTCTCGGCGGCCAGCAGGCCCTTGACGCGGTTCGGGTTGCCCTCGGCGACCAGGACGATGCCGGCCTTGCCGACGGCCCGGTGCACCACGTCCTGGCTGCGGTTCATCGCCACCGCGGGGGTGGTCGTCCAGCCCCGGCCGATGTTGTCCAGCACGGCCGCGGCCGCTCCCGGCTGTCCCTCCATCTGCCCGAACGCGGCCCGCTCGGCGCGGCGCCCGAAGATGACCGCCGTCCCGAGGAAGGCGAGCAGGAAGCCCAGGATGCCGAGGTAGACCGGGTGGCCGATCAGGAAACCGATCGCGAGAAAGACACCGAGGATGAGGATGAAGACACCCGCGAGCACCAGACCGATCTTCTTGTCGGCCTTGCGGGTCATCTTGTACGTCAGGGCGATCTGCTTCAGTCGCCCGGGGTTCGCGGCATCCGCCGCACTGTCACTTCTCGCCATGCCCCGAAGTCTACGTGGCCCCGTAGGCGCTTTCGACGGCAGTGTCCGCCGTCACGGGAGAGGGTTCAGGAGCCGACGCTGAAGGTCTGGTCGAGGACGCGCTGGACCTCGACCCGGTCCTTGGCACGGCGGCGGTCCTCCAGGACGGAGGTCCAGGCGTTGCGGCGGGCGGTGCGCTGGCCGCCGCTCAGGAGCACGGACTCGACGGCACGGAGTGCATCGGTGAACGACGGGATCGCGGTGGCGCGAACGGGTGCGGCCTGCATGGAGGGTCCCCTCGGGAGCGGCGGCTCAGGTGGATGGTGCACGGGCTGTACAGCCAGCGTCACTGATTGGTGTTACCAGGGCGTGACCGGCTGGTCAAACGCCCATGAAGCCCTGTTGCCGGCCCCGAAAACACTGACGCGGTCCCGATGGCCCCCCTATCTGCGGGGACGTCCGGGACCGCGTCAATTGGCCGCTACCTGAAGGTAGTTGCTTGTGCTCGGATTCACACGTTTAGCGTGGCACTCCGTGCCATCGGAGGGGGTCAGACGGCCTGCGAGGCGACGTAGGAACCACGCTTCTCTACGGCCATCTGGTAGAGCCGGCCCGCCCGATAGGAGGACCGGACCAGGGGCCCGGACATCACGCCGGAGAAGCCGATCTGCTCGGCCTCCTCCTTCAGCTCCACGAACTCGTGCGGCTTGACCCAGCGCTCCACGGGGTGGTGGCGGACGCTCGGGCGCAGGTACTGCGTGATGGTGATCAGCTCGCAGCCCGCCTCGTGCAGCTGGCGCAGCGCCTCGCTGACCTCCTCGCGGGTCTCGCCCATGCCGAGGATCAGGTTGGACTTGGTCACCAGGCCGAAGTCGCGGGCGTCGGTGATGACCTTCAGGGAGCGCTCGTAGCGGAAGCCGGGGCGGATCCGCTTGAAGATCCGCGGGACCGTCTCGACGTTGTGCGCGAAGACCTCGGGGCGGGACTCGAAGACCTGCCGGAGCAGCTCCGGCACCGCGTTGAAGTCGGGGGCGAGCAGCTCGACCTTGGTGCGGCCGGCCTCGCGGGAAGCGGTCTGCTCGTGGATCTGGCGGACCGTCTCCGCGTACAGCCAGGCACCGCCGTCCTCCAGGTCGTCGCGGGCGACGCCGGTGATGGTGGCGTAGTTGAGGTCCATGGTGACCACGGACTCGCCGACGCGGCGCGGCTCGTCGCGGTCGAGCGCCTCGGGCTTGCCGGTGTCGATCTGGCAGAAGTCGCACCGCCGGGTGCACTGGTCGCCGCCGATGAGGAAGGTCGCCTCGCGGTCCTCCCAGCACTCGTAGATGTTGGGACAGCCGGCTTCCTGGCAGACCGTGTGCAGGCCCTCGCTCTTCACGAGTTTCTGCATGGCGGTGTACTCGGGGCCCATTTTCGCCCGGGTCTTGATCCACTCGGGCTTGCGCTCGATGGGGGTCTGAGCGTTACGGACCTCCAGGCGCAGCATCTTGCGTCCGTCGGGTGCGACTGCGGACACGACCGGCTCCCTAGCGATTGATTCTTCGGCGTGCTCAAGGGTACGCCCGTGGATTTGAAAGCCCACTGCCTGTCTCAGGCCGCAGGTGTCTTCTCGATCACCCTCGGCTTGAGGTCCGCGTTCTCCAGCACGTCCCTCAGGTGCCGCTCGGCGACCGGCAGCACCTCGGCGATGGTCACGTCCCGGCCGAGTTCGTTCGCGAGGGAGGCGACGCCCGCGTCCCGGATGCCGCAGGGGATGATCCGGTCGAACCACTTGTTGTCCGGGTTCACGTTCAGCGCGAAGCCGTGCATGGTGACGCCCTTGGCGACCCGGATGCCGATGGCCGCGATCTTGCGGTCCTCGCGGCGCTGGCCCGCGTTGGACGGCGCGTACTCGGGGCCGTTCATCCGCGGGTCGAACTCCTCGTCCGTGAGCCGGGGGTCGAAGTCGAGGGAGAGCCCGCCGAGCGCGGGGCGCGTCTCGACCGGATCGCCGAGCACCCACACGCCGCTGCGGCCCTCGACCCGGGTGGTCTCCAGGCCGAACTCCGCGCAGGTGCGGATCAGGGCCTCCTCCAGGCGCCGTACGTGCGCCACCACGTCCACCGGCCGCGGCAGCTTCTGGATCGGGTAGCCCACCAGCTGGCCCGGACCGTGCCAGGTGATCTTCCCGCCGCGGTCGACGTCGATGACGGGGGTGCCGTCGAGGGGGCGCTCGTTGTCCGCGGTGCGCCGGCCGGCCGTGTAGACAGGGGGGTGTTCGAGCAGCAGGACGGTGTCGGGGACCTGGTCCTCGAAGCGTGCCGCGTGCACCCGCCGCTGCTCGTCCCAGGCTTCCTGGTACTCGACCGCGTCCGCACCGAACCCCATGCGGACGAACCGCAACCCACTCACGGCAAGCGCCTCCCTAGAAGGTCGTAAGGCACGAAAGGTGCCTACGCCACTGTACGTCCGGCCCGCGGACGTCAGCCCCGGGGGCAATCCTCACACGATCGGATGAACGAGCGTCGAAGTGTGCGATCGTCTGCTCACTCTCCGCTACATTCGCGCCGTTCGCAGCGGCCATAAGGGCAGCTCACAGGCAATCCGGGCACCACGTACGACGTGCCGGCCCGAAAGGCAGGAGACCGCACCGCAGATGACGGAACGACCCGCGCAGCGCACTCCCAACCGACAGCTCGCCGCGCTCATCGCAGAAGCGGGGTTCTCCAACGCGGGTCTCGCCCGACGCGTGGACCAGCTCGGTCTGGAACACGGGCTGGATCTCAGATACGACAAGACATCCGTCACCCGGTGGCTGCGCGGGCAGCAGCCCCGGGGCACCACACCGGCCCTCATCGCCGAGGTCTTCACCCGGCGCCTCGGCCGCCGGCTCTCCGCGCAGGACCTCGGCCTCGACGCCTGCGCGCCGGTGTACGCCGGGCTGGAGTTCGCCGCCGGTCCCGAGGAGGCCGTCGACATCGTCAGCGGGCTGTGGCGCAAGGACTCCGGCAGCCACGCCGAACTGCGCAAGATCGCCTTCACCCCGGCCGGCCTGGTCGTTCCCAGCCGGGACTGGCTGATCGGCCGCCCCGACGACCGGGTCGCCCGCGGTGAGCCGCCGGTCCGCATCCCGCCCCAGGGGCGCCCGGTGGTGCCCCGCCAGCGCGGACAGGCCGAACGCGGACCCGGGCAGCGCGTCACCGGCGGCGACATCGCCGCGCTCGCCTCGGTCGGCAGCCTCTTCCGCACCCTGGACGACCAGTACGGCGGCGGGCACGCCCGGCAGGCCCTGGTCCGCTACCTGGAACACGAGTGCGAGCCGATGCTGCGCGGCACCTACGGGGAGACCACCGGACGCAGGCTCTTCGCCGCGGCCGCCGACCTCACCCGGCTCGCGGGCTGGACGTCCTACGACATCGCGGCGCACGGGCTCGCCCAGCGGTACTTCGTCCAGGCGCTGCGGCTCGCACAGGCGGCGGGGGACCGAGCGTACGGGGCGTACGTCCTGGTCACCATGAGCCGGCAGGCCGTCTACCTGGGGCACGGCAGGGAGGCGATCCAGCTCGCGCGGGTGGCCCAGCAGGGCGTCGGCACGAGCGCCCCGCCGGTGGTGCAGGCGCTGCTGCACTCCGCCGAGGCGCGGGGGCACGGGGTGCTCGGGGAGGTGCGGGCCTGTACGGCGTCCCTGGTCCGCGCGGAACGGGCCCTGGAGGCGGCCCGGCCCGGCGACGAGGTCCCGCACTGGGCGCGGTTCTTCGACGAGGCCCAGCTGGCGGACGAGTTCGGGCACTGCCACCGGGATCTCCAGCAGTTCCGGGCGGCCGCGCAACACGCCGAGCGGTCGCTTCAGTTGAGGGCGCCGGCGTATGCGCGGAGCCGGTTGTTCTGCCGGGTGGTGCTGGCCTCCGCGAGGCTGGGGCTGGGGGAGTTGGACCAGGCCTGTTCGCTGGCCGCGGAGGCGGCTGGGCAGGCCGCCGAGATGCGGTCGGTGCGGGCGGTCGAGTATGTGCGGGACTTCGAGCGGCGGTTGGAGCCGTACAAGGACGCTGCGCCGGTGCGGAGTTATCGGGACAAGGTGGCTGCGCTTCAGTAGGGGTCTCGCCGTAACTCCGTACCGCTGTATGCCCTCTGCGGGTGCGTCGTGGCTTGTCGCGCAGTTCCCCGCGCCCCTTGAGGGCGCGGGGGGTGGCCGTCAGGCTGCCTGGGCCGTCGGAGTCGGGTCTGCCCTGTGCATCGAGCCTGCTGCTCCCAGGTCCTTGAGGATGGCTGTCGTCGCCCTGTGGGCCGAGTGCAGGGCTCCCTGGACCGTGCTGGTGTCGCGGTGGTCGCCGCAGACGTACAGGCCGGCCAGGAGGCGGACCGGGCGGCGCAGGTCGTGCGGGGGGCGCATGGCGGGGACCGCTTCGCGGGTGTGGTGGACCGCCAGGGTCTCCCAGGCCCGCGTCGATGTGCCGTAGAGACGGGCGAGGTGGGTCCGGACCGCGGTCTCGAGGTCCGGGGGAGGAGTCCCGAGGACCGTCGACGACACCAGGACCCGTCCCGCGGGGGCCCGGCTCGGGTCGACCTCGCTGATCACCGCCGTGTGGGCCACCGGGCCGCCCCGGTCGGCGTCCAGCAGCAGCGCCGAACCCGTGCGCGGCGGTTCGTCCGTCGTGTGGTGGACGACCGTGACCGGATGGAAGTCCGGCACCCGCAGGCCGGGCAGCAACTCGGCCGCGGTGCGGCCGTCCGTGGCCAGCAGCACCGCACGGCACCGGAACTCCCCGTGCTCCGCCGTCGTCACCGAGGTCGTGGCGACGGACGTGACCCGCACCCCCGTGTGCACGGTCCCCTCGGGCAGCGTCCGCGCGAGCAGCTCCGGGAGCATCTCGGCGCCCCCCTCGGGGACGCACAGGCGGCCGGCCGCGAAGGCCCGCAGCGCGAGGTCGGCGCACCGGCTGGACGTGGTCAGCGCGGGGTCGCAGAGCAGTGCGGCGAGCAGCGGACGCAGAAAGCCGTCGATCGTACGGGCGGGCAGTCCACGCGCCGCGAGCGCTTGTCCGGCGGGCAGTTCGGGACGGGCGAGGAGGCGTTCGACGGGCACGTTCGCGAGCCGGGTGAGCGCGGCGCCGAGCCGTGCCTGGTCGACGGCCCCGCCGATCGGTCCCCCTGCCCGCGCGGCCCTCGACCCGGCGCCCTGACCGGCACCGGGCAGCACCCGGAACCCCCTTCTGCGCGCGGCCCCGGTCGCCGATGCCGCGCGTGTCCCCGGTACTCCACGAGGGGCGCTCGCCAGGGCGCGCACGGCGTGCAGTGCGCCCCTTGCGCTACCCGCGCCCGCCGGAGCGTCCACCCGGTGGTGACGTCCGTCGCCGTGCAGCAGGACGCCCGGTGCGAAGGGCCGCAGCACCAGCCCGTCGAGCCCGGGCGCCAGACGTAGTTCGGGATACGCCGTGGACAGCAGCTGTCCGATCCGGTCGAGCCGGAAACCGTCCACCTTCTCCGTCGACATGCGGCCGCCCGCCCAGGGGGCGGCCTCCAACACCGTGACGGTCACTCCTGCGCTGGTCAGCCGATGCGCCGCGGAGAGCCCGGCGACCCCGGCTCCCACGATCACGACGTCCGCCTGGTACGCGGGCTCAAGCACGTGCCCCTCCTCGAGGTTGCGCGGCCGGTGGAGGCGTGATGCCCCCAACAGGCTCCGGGGATACCCGAGTTCGGGTCGAGGGTAGGGCCGGAACCGGTCAGGAACAGTCGCGCATCCACAGGGCACGGTCGCACACCGGTCGCATGTCGTCACGGGTTGTCGCCGAGGGGGTCGCCAAGGAGGTCGTACGACAGCGCGCGGGTCCGGCGCGTTCCTCAGGCCGCCCGGATCGCCCCCTCGATGTCCGGGAACGCGAAGGTGAACCCCGACTCCAGCAGCCTCTTCGGCCGTACCCGGGCGCTGCCCAGCACGTCACCGGCCATCTCCCCGAGCACCGACCGCAGGACCGGCGCGGGCACCGAGAAGAGCGTCGGCCGGTGCAGCACGCGCCCCATCGCCTCGGTGATCTCACGGTTCGTCAGGGGTTCCGGGGCGGTGAGGTTGAACGGCCCGGAGAGTCCGTCGGTCTCCAGCAGATGCCGGATCGCGGCCACCTCGTCGTGCAACGCGATGAACGACCAGTACTGCCCGCCGTCGCCCATCCGTCCGCCGAGCCCCGCCTGGAACAGCGGGAACAGCTTGCCCCAGGCCCCGCCGCCGCGGCCCACCACGAGCCCGGTGCGGGTGAACGCGGTCCGCACGCCCGCCTCCTGGGCCGGGGCGGCGGCCGCCTCCCACTCCACGCACAGCTCCGGCAGGAAGCCCCGTCCGGCGGGCGAGTCCTCGTCGACGACCCGGTCGCCGGTCTCGCCGTAGTAGCCCATCGCGCTGCCGTTCACGAAGACCTTCGGCGGCTCGTCCAGGGAGGCCACGGCCCGGGCGAGGGCGGTCGTGCCGTTCACCCGGCTGTCGCGGATCTGCTTCTTGTACGCGTCCGTCCAGCGCCGCGAGCCGACCCCGGCCCCGGCGAGATTGACCACGGCGTCACAGCCCGCGAGCCCGGCCGTGTCCACCCGTCCGGCCCCGGGGTCCCAGCGGACCTCCGTCTCGTCCCGCGGCTCCCGGCGCACCAGCCGCACCACCTCGTGCCCGTCCGCGGTGAGCGAGCGCACCAGGGCCGAGCCGATCAGTCCGGACGCCCCGGCCACCGCGATTCTTGAAAGTTGCATGACTTCATCCTGCCTGGTGGGTGCGTAAAAGCGATGTCTGGTTCCGGTACCCGCCGGGTCGTAGGGTGGCGGCCATGTCCCAGCTGTCCATCCGCCACGCCCTTCCTGACGACGAAGAGGAACTGGCCCGTCTCGACCGCGCCGAGTGGTCGCCCCTGCACGAGGTCCTGCCCGAACAGCGGCCGCCCTACAGGCCGTTCTTCGACGAACGCCACCGCCCCGGCGACACTCTGGTCGCCGAGGCCGACCGCCGCATCCTCGGGTACATCCGTCTCGCCTTCCCGACCGGGCTCGAGGCGAACGCCCATGTGCGCCAGATCCAGGGTTTCGTCGTCAGCGGCGAGGCCCGCGGCCGCGGGGTCGGCCGGGCCCTGATCCGCGCGGTCACGGAGGAGGCCCGCCGCCGGGGCGCGCGCCGCCTCAGCCTGCGCGTCCTAGGCCACAACACGCCCGCGCGCAGGCTCTACGAGTCCGAGGGCTTCGCGGTCGAGGGGATCCTGCCCGAGGAGTGGCTGCTGGCCGGGGAGTACGTCGACGACGTGATCATGGGGCGCCGTCTCTGAACACCTGATCGGCCGCGGCGGTCCTGCGGCGCCTGCGCACCACCAGACAGAGCGCGACCCCCGCCACGAACAGCGAGATCAGGAAGAACACGGGCACGTCAGCCTCCGGGGTGCCATGCGGGACCGGGGCCCCATCATCCGGCAGCCCACGGCGTTACGACGTGACCAGCTCGCCCGTGTCCACCGGTGCCGTGGCGCTCGCGGCCTTCCTGGCGTCCCCGGCGACCTCGTCGGCGGTCAGCACGTACCCGGTCTCGTCGTCGGAGGTGGAGCGGGCGAAGACCACGCCGTAGACCTTGCCGGAGGTGGTCAGCAGCGGGCCGCCGGAGTTGCCGGGGCGGACGGTCGAGCGGATCGAGTAGATCTCGCGGGTGACGGTGGCGTCGCTGTAGATGTTCTGGCCGTTCGCCTTCACCCGGTTGGCCACGGTGGCCGCCTGGAGGTCCAGGGAGCCGTCCTGCGGATAGCCGGCCACCACCGCGGAGTCGCCGCGCGCCGCGCTGTCGTCGAAGCGCAGGACCGGGGCGCGCAGCTCCGGGACGTACAGCACGGCCACGTCCTTGTCCGGATCGAACAGCACCACCTGGGCCTCGTACGGCTGTCCGACCCCGCCGACCCGGACGCTGGGGTCGTCGATGCCGGCCACCACGTGGGCGTTGGTCATCACGTGCTCCGGCGCGTACACGAAGCCGCTGCCCTCGCGGCCCTGGGTGCCGGAGGAGCCCTCGATCTTGACGGTGCTGAGCTTGGCGGCGTTGGTGGCGGCGGCCGTGACGCTGTCGCCGGTGGGCTTGGCGACCTCGGCGGTCGACTCGTTCTCGAACGGGTTGAAGACCTGCGGGAAGCCGGCCTCGGTGAGGGCGGAGGTGGCACGGGAGAACCATGTGGGGGTGGTGTCCGGCATGGAGTCCTGTACGGCGCCGAGCAGCGCGGAGTCCCGGATGGCGGTGGTGACCAGGGTCGACGAGGAGGCGCCGAGGACGCTCGCGGCGACCCAGGCGACGATGAGCACGGCCACGGAGTTGGCGGCGGCCCCGCCGATGCCGTCGGCGACGCGCAGCGGGCCCTGGTCCAGCTCCCTGCGGAGCCGCAGCGCCAGCCGTCCCGCCAGCTCGTGGCCCACTGCGGCCGGGACCAGCACGGTCAGCACGGCGGTCACCGTCGCCGCGGTGCTGCCCGGGGTGACCAGCTCCATCATCCACGGCAGCACCCACACGCCCACGACCGCGCCGCCGACGAAGCCGGCGAGCGAGACACAGCCGGCCACCAGGCCGCGCCGGTAGCCGGAGGCCGCGTAGGCGGCGATCACCAGCATCAGCAGGATGTCGAGCACGTCCACGGAGCCGCCCTTCTCTTTGGAACCTTCAGTACGCAGGCGAAGCGTCCAGTGATCAGCTACACGCACGCGTGCCGCCCGAAACCGGCCACGCGTGCGTGCACCTGGGAAAACGTCGTGGACCAGGACGATGGTTCCACCGGGTGGCACACCCCACATCGCGGACGGAACGGATCCGGCCGAGAGTGGGAGTCATGCGTGTCCGAAGACCGAAAGGCCTCCGAAGGCGCCGAGCGCCCCGAATACGCGAGGCGGTCCGCATACGTGATGCGGTCCGCATACGCGGCGCTGCCCGCATCACCGACGCGGTCCGGCTGGGTGATGCTGCCCGGGCGCGCCTGGCCAGACACTTCCGCCCCGCACTCCGGTTCACCCGGCTGGGAACACCTCCGCCCCCGGAACGGCCCAAGGACGCCGCCGCGACCTCTGAACCTGCGGCGCCCCCCGCCTCTGGCATCAGCCTCACGGCCCCGGCCGCCCGACAAGCGCCCCCCACCGGGCCGCCGGCTCCCTGCGAGGACGCCTCCTCCACTGGCCCGGCGACTCCCTCCGGCCCTGGGACCCCTTCAGAACCCACCGCTGGGACCGAACCCGCGCCTGCCACGAAGCCTGAGCTCTTCGGTGACTCCGCGGGCCCCACCGAGCCCCTGGCCCCCGCCGGGCCCCCCGCCTCCACCACCCCCGCCGCCCCCCGGCTCACCGCACCCTCCTCCAAGGCCCGCTCCCTCCTCCGTGCCCGCGGCGTTCGGTTGGGGCTTGCCTGTGTGCCCGGGCTTGTCGTCGTGCTCGTGCTCGTGCTCTGTGTCCGGGGGGTCGAGAGCGCCGTCGAGGGCAAGGCGGTGCACGGCCCTGCCGTGGTGCGGCCCAGTGTCGTGTCGTACTCCGCCGAGCGGCCGCACATCGTGCCGCGGTCCGTGTGGGCGAGCGGGGACGGTGAGGCGAACACCGCCGCCCGCACCCCACCCGCCCCGCGCTACGACGACAAGGTCGTCGCCGTGTTCATCCATCACACCGACTCACCCAACACCTACGACTGCGCCGACGCGCCCCGCATCATCCGCTACCTCGCCGCCGGTCAGACCGGCAACCGCGACTGGGACGACATCGGCTACAACTTCCTCGTGGACCGCTGCGGCACCATCTACGAGGGCCGCGCCGGCGGCGTCGACCGTGCCGTCACCGGCGCCCACACCCAGGGCTTCAACCACCGCACCGCAGGCATCGCCGCCCTGGGCACCTTCACCGCCGGTGTCCCCGTCCCCCGCGCCATGACCGACGCGATCGCCGCCCTGGTCGCCTGGAAGCTCGGACTGGCCGGAATCGACCCCCGCGCCACCGTCCGGCTGACCTCCAGCAACAGCCACAGCCGCTACCCGGCCGGCACCACCGCACGCCTGCCCGCCCTGGCCGGCCACAAGGACGGCTACATGACCACCTGCCCCGGCGCCGCCCTCAGCGCACGGCTGCCCGGGATCAGACAGGCCGCCGCCCGCCTCCAGGGCCGTTCCTGAGACCCCGGCGGCGACAGGCCTCACAGGAGGGCCACAGCGCTCCCGCAGGCCCCTGAGAACTCCCCGCCCTACGGTCGTCACCACAAGCCGACCGAAGGTGGGGATCATGAACGGCAGCAGCATCCACAGGAGCAACCAGCGGGTCTGGACCGTCGTCTGCGCGGTCGCGGCCGTCGTCCTCGGCCCGGCCGCCGTCACCGCGTCCGCACTCGACCAGGCCAACGCGGCTCCCCTGCACCACGCGGCGAAGGCCGACCAGAGCCAGGCCTACCTCCCGACGGACCCGACCCGACGCCGCACGGCGACGACGGCCTGACCCGAGAGCGGCCGGGCGACGCCTCAACCCCTGAACCGCTCCCACAACTTGGGGTACCGCTCCGCCAGCACCCGGTCGTTCTCCAGCTCGACCGGCGCTCCCAGCGGCTCGGCGGCCGCCGGCGGAATGCCCAGATCGGGAGCGACCGTGCCGGTGAGCTGCTCGTAGGCCTCGTCGGCCGCGTATCCCAGCTCCTCGCCGTCGCCGTCGATCTCCTCGTCGAAGTCGGCCAGGAGGTCGGCGAGCGAGTCGGGATCGTGCACCCCGCCCTCGTACACCTCACGCCCCTGGCCGATCAGCCAGCACCGGAAGAAGTCGAAGGCGTCGTCGCTCGCCCCGTCCAGCAGGATCCAGGCGGCGCCCCACAGGTCCCAGGTGTACGCGCGGTTGAAGCGGGCCTCGAAGTGACGGGCGAAGTCGAGGACCATGTCGGGGTCCAGCGCGAGGAGCCGGTCCACGAGCAGGTCGGCCTGCTCCTCGGGGTCGCCCTCGGCGGCGTCGCGGGTGGCGTCCACCAGCTCCCAGAACTCCGTCTCGTCCATCACGGGTCCAGCATCGGGCCTCCCGCGACGGGGCGCACGTGGAGTGCGGCGGATTGTTATGTCCCGTACAGGCGGCCCAGCCGTCGTGCGTCCTCGGCGAAGCGCGTCCGCAGGCTCTCCGGGGCCAGCACCTCCACCTCCGGCCCCAGTCCCGCGAGCTGGGAGTGCGCGACCTCCTCGGACTCCACCGGCACGGTCACCGTCACCCAACCCTCCGCGTTCGGCGCCGCGGCCTTCGCCAGCGCCTCCTGCACGGAGAGCCGGTCCAGGACGTGCGGCAGCACGCGCACACCGTCCGGGGACAGCCGTACGACCACTTCCGCCCGCAGGATGGCCCGCGCGAACTGGGCAGCCCGCTCCTCCCAGAACCCCGGTAGATCGAAGTCCTCGTCGCGGTCGAAGCGATCGCCGTTGGGCGCCACCGCCGTGAACCGGTCGATCCGGTACACCCGGAACGCTCCGGATGCCTCCGGCACCCGTGCGCACAGGTACCAGACGCCCGCCTTCAGCACGAGCCCGTACGGCTCCAGCTCCCGCTCGACCTCCGTCTCGCCCTTGCGGTAGCGCGCGACGACCCGCCGGTCGTCCCACACCGCGTCCGCGACGGCGGGCAACAGGTCGGGCGTCTTCGGCTCGCTCCACCAGGTCGGGGCGTCGAGGTGGAAGCGCTGGGCGGCCGAGCGTGAGGCGTCGCGGAGTGACGGCAGCAGTGCCGCCGAGACCTTCAGGCGGGCCGCCGAGGCCGCGTCCTCCAGGCCCATCTCGCGCAGCGCCCCCGGCAGCCCGGACAGGAACAGCGCCTCCGCCTCGCCGCGGTGCAGTCCGGTGAGCCGGGTCCGGTACCCGCCGATCAGTCGGTACCCGCCGGCCCGCCCCCGCTCCGCGTACACCGGTACCCCTGCCTCGGACAGCGCCTGCGCGTCCCGGGTGACGGTCCGCTCGGACACCTCCAGTTCCTCGGCGAGCTCGGCGGCGGTCATGGAGGGCCGGGACTGGAGGAGGAGCACCATCTTGATCAGGCGGGCGGCGCGCATGCCCCCATGATGCCGGGGGCCACTGACAACGAAGGGGCACGGCACCGCCGTACCCCTTCGCCGAGACCCGACCTCCGAAGGCCGTTACAGGCCGTACTTCTCCCGCGCTTCCTTCACCGCCGTCGCCTTGACCTCGCCGCGGCGGGCCAGCTGGGCGAGGGCCGCGACCACGACCGACTCGGCGTCGACGCCGAAGTGGCGGCGGGCGCCCTCGCGGGTGTCGGAGAGGCCGAAGCCGTCCGCGCCGAGCGAGGACCAGTCCTGCTCGACCCACTGCGCGATCTGGTCCGGGACCTGGCGCATGTAGTCGGAGACCGCGAGCACCGGGCCCTCGGCGCCGTGCAGCGCCTTGCGGACGTAGGGAACCCGCTCCTCGCCGCGCAGCAGGGCCTCGTCGGCTTCCAGCGCGTCGCGGCGCAGCTCGGTGAAGGAGGTCGCGGACCACACGTCGGCGGCCACGCCCCACTCCTCGGCCAGCATCCGCTGCGCCTTCAGCACCCAGTGGATCGCGGTGCCGGAGCCGAGGAGCTGGATGCGCGGGGCGTTGGCCGCGGCCACGCTGATCCCGGCCGACTCGACGGTGTTGAAGCGGTACAGGCCCTTGACGATGCCCTCGTCGATGCCGGTGGCGGACGGCTTCGCCGGCTGCGGGAGCGGCTCGTTGTAGACGGTGAGGTAGTAGAAGACGTTCGGGTCCTCACCCGGGGCCGCCTCGCCGTACATGCGGCGGATGCCGTCGCGCACGATCGTGGCGACCTCGTAGGCGAACGCCGGGTCGTACGTCAGCGCCGCCGGGTTCGTCGCCGCGATCACCGGGGAGTGACCGTCCGCGTGCTGCAGGCCCTCGCCCGTCAGCGTCGTACGGCCCGCCGTGGCGCCCACGAGGAAGCCGCGGCCCAGCTGGTCGCCGAGCTGCCACATCTGGTCGGCCGTGCGCTGCCAGCCGAACATCGAGTAGAAGATGTAGAACGGGATCATCGCCTCGCCGTGCGTCGCGTACGACGTCGAAGCGGCGATGAAGTCGGCCATCGAACCGGCCTCGGTGATCCCCTCGTTGAGGATCTGGCCGTTCTGGGCCTCCTTGTAGTACATCAGCTGGTCGCGGTCGACCGGCTCGTACGTCTGGCCCTTGGGGGAGTAGATCCCGAGCGACGGGAAGAGCGACTCCATGCCGAAGGTGCGCGCCTCGTCGGGGACGATCGGCACCCAGCGCTTGCCGGTCTCCTTGTCGCGGACCAGGTCCTTGATCAGGCGGACGAAGGCCATGGTGGTGGCGACGTTCTGCGAGCCGGAGCCCTTGTCGAAGGACGCGAACGCCTTCTCGGCCGGGGCCGGCAGCGGGGCCACCGGGTGCACCCGGCGGGCCGGGGCGGGACCGCCGAGAGCGGCCCGGCGCTCCTGGAGGTAGCGCACCTCGGGGGAGTCGGCGCCCGGGTGGCCGTAGGGCACCACGCCGTCGACGAAGTCGCTGTCCTTGATGGGCAGTTCGAGGAGGTCGCGCATGGTCTTGAACTCGTCCACCGTCAGCTTCTTCATCTGGTGGTTGGCGTTCTTCGACGCGAAGCCCTCGCCGAGGGTGTGGCCCTTGACCGTCTGGGCCAGGATCACGGTCGGCGCGCCCTTGAACTCGACGGCGGCCTTGTAGGCGGCGTACACCTTGCGCGCCTCGTGGCCACCGCGGGAGAGGTGGAAGCACTCGAGGATCTTGTCGTCGGACAGCAGCTTCGCCATCTCGACGAGCGCCGGGTCCTTGCCGAAGAAGTCCTGGCGGATGTAGGCGGCGTCACGCGTCTGGTACGTCTGCACCTGCGCGTCCGGTACCTCGCGGAGCCGTCGTACCAGGGCGCCCGTGGTGTCCAGCTGGAACAGCTCGTCCCAGGCGGAGCCCCACAGCGACTTGACGACGTTCCAGCCGGCGCCGCGGAACTGGGCCTCCAGCTCCTGCACGATCTTGAAGTTCGCGCGGACCGGGCCGTCGAGGCGCTGGAGGTTGCAGTTGATGACGAAGGTCAGGTTGTCGAGACCCTCGCGGCTCGCGAGTGCGAGGGCGGCCGTGGATTCCGGCTCGTCCATCTCGCCGTCGCCGAGGAAGGCCCAGACGTGGGACTGCGAGACGTCCTTGATGCCGCGCGCCGTCAGATAGCGGTTGAAGCGGGCCTGGTAGATCGCCGAGAGCGGGCCGAGGCCCATGGAGACGGTCGGGAACTCCCAGAGCCAGGGCAGCCGGCGGGGGTGCGGGTACGACGGGAGGCCGTTGCCACCCGACTCGCGGCGGAAGTTGTCGAGCTGCTGCTCGTTCAGCCGGCCGTCGAGGAAGGCGCGGGCGTAGATGCCGGGGGAGGCGTGGCCCTGGATGTAGAGCTGGTCGCCGGACCCGTCGGCCTCCTTGCCCCTGAAGAAGTGGTTGAAGCCGGTCTCGTAGAGCCAGGCCGCGGAGGCGAAGGTGGCGATGTGGCCGCCGACGCCGTACTTGGAGCCGCGGGTGACCATCGCGGCCGCGTTCCAGCGGTTCCACGCGGTGATGCGGGCCTCCATCGCCGGGTCACCGGGCAGTCCCGGCTCCGCGGCGGTGGGGATGGTGTTGACGTAGTCGGTCTCGAGGAGCTTCGGCAGCGCGATGCCGTTGCCCTCCGCCCTCTCCAGCGTGCGGCGCATCAGGTACGCGGCACGGTGCGGGCCGGCCGCCTTGGCGACCGCGTCCAGGGAGGCCTGCCATTCGGCGGTCTCCTCGGGGTCCCGGTCGGGGAGCTGGTCGAGCTCGCTGGCCTGGATGGCGTTGGGGTCGGTCATGTCGCCGCCTTCCTCAGTCGAAGGGGGTTCCCTCAATCAGGCAGGGTTTCGGGGGTGCCCTTGGTCTTTGGCAGGACAGGGCGGAGGGCCCCGGTAAGGGCCCGTCGGCGACAATAACTCGCTGATCGATGATCGATCAAAGGGTTCCCGGGCAAAACTTCTCGATATCGAGAAAGTAGGCACGGGGTGCCTCGGACGGAGACACCGGGTGCCCTGTTTTTGAGGGGTTTCCGCAGGTGAGCGCCGGTGCGCTCGACTGCGTCAGGCTCGCGGCGCGCATCCCAGGACATGCGCCTTCACGATCTCCGGGATCCGCGGGTCCCGCCGCTTGAAGGCCGCCACCAGCTCCTCGTGCTCCTCCGCGTACGACTGCTGGACCGTCCCCAGCCAGCGGATCGACAGCGCGGTGAACACCTCGATGCCCAGGCCCTCCCAGGTGTGCAGCAGCACCGAGTTGCCGGCCGCCCGCACCAGCTCGCGGTGGAAGCCCACGGTGTGCCGGACCTGGCCCGTACCGTCCGAGTCCCGGTCCGCCTCGTACAGCGCGGCGACATGCGGTTCCAGCGCCGAGCAGTCCTGCGCCAGCCGCTCCGCCGCCAGCTCCGCCGCGATCGCCTCCAGACCGGCCCGGACCGGGTAGCTCTCCTCCAGGTCGGCCGCGGTCAGGTTCCGCACCCTCACGCCCTTGTTCGGCGCCGACTCGATCAGCCGCAGCGACTCCAGCTCGCGCAGCGCCTCCCGCACCGGCGTCTGGCTGACCTCCAGCTCGGTCGCGATACGGCGTTCCACGATCCGCTCGCCCGGCTGCCAGCGCCCGCTGACGATCCCCTCCACGATGTGCTCGCGGATCTGTTCGCGCAGCGAGTGGACGACGGGCGCGGTCATGGGAGCTCCTTAAGGGCGTTTGACGTAAAGACAATAAGGCCGGGGGCCCGTCCGGGAGGGGCGCACGGGGGCGCTTCCCTGCAGGTGAGACGAGGCTTACACGCTCCCAGCCGGACGACTTCTGTCAAGTCACGGAACCCCACGGCCTCCAGGGTGTGTCGCGTTGGTCAGGGGTTCCCGCGCGGGGCGCC
Organism: Streptomyces sp. 351MFTsu5.1; assembly: GCF_000383655.1. Taxonomy (NCBI): domain Bacteria; kingdom Bacillati; phylum Actinomycetota; class Actinomycetes; order Kitasatosporales; family Streptomycetaceae; genus Streptomyces; species Streptomyces sp. 351MFTsu5.1. The sequence continues at coordinate 69,311 of NZ_KB911783.1, forward strand.
CCTTCGCACCACAGGGGGACGGCATGCACATCGGGGGACGACGGGGACTGGCCGTCGCGGCCGTGATCGGCGTGATCGTCGCCGTGACGGGTTGCCAGGAGACGGCCACCCGGGCGACGGCGGGGACGACACCGGCCGGCGCGGAGGCCGTCACGGGGATGGCGGGGAAGGCCCGCGGCACCGGAACCGGCGCCGCCTGCGTCTTCGTCAAGCCGGACGGGGCACAGAAGTTCGGGCACGTCGGCTGGGGCTTCAGGATCCCGGCCACCGGCCGCTGGGTCTACGGCGCCGTCGAGAACCCCAGCGCGAGGCTCTACACCCCGCCGGGCGGCGACATCGGGGCCTGGCACGCGGAGGGGTCGTACAACCGCATGCTCAGCGAGATGTCCACGGACGCCCACTATCCCGGGACATCCGAGCACCCCTACAGCCGCTACCGCTGCACGAAGACCTCGACGTACGACGTGAACAGGGCCCGGGCGATGATCCGTACGGTCGAGAAGCGCGGCTTCCTCGTCGGCGTCGACCCGAGGACCGGCGAGCTCACCTCGCGGGACTGCCTGGACGCCACCTACGACGTCCTGAAGGCGTACCGGACGAAGGGCCTCACACCGACGCCCAGGCTCTCCGTCCCCAACGTGTGGGTGGAGGAGCTGTGGGGCTGGTCGGACCGGACGCTGACGCCCCGGTGACATGACGGTGCCCCCTGCCCGGAGAGTTCCGGACAGAGGGCACCGGACCGGCTTACAGGCCGAGCTCGACCTCGAACTCGCCCGCCTCCAGGATCGCCTTGACCGCGGTCAGGTAACGGGCCGCGTCGGCGCCGTCCACCAGACGGTGGTCGTAGGAGAGGGTCAGGTAGGTCATGTCGCGGACGGCGATGACCGTGCCCTCCTCCGTCTCCAGGACGGCCGGGCGCTTGACCGTGGCGCCGATGCCGAGGATCGCGACCTGGCCCGGCGGCACGATGATCGTGTCGAAGAGCGCACCGCGCGAACCGGTGTTGGAGATGGTGAAGGTCGCGCCGGACAGCTCGTCGGGCGTGATCTTGTTGGCGCGGACCTTGCCGGCGAGGTCCGCCGTGGCCTTCGCGATGCCGGCGATGTTGAGGTCGCCCGCGTGCTTGATGACCGGGGTCATCAGGCCCTTCTCGGAGTCCACCGCGATACCGATGTTCTCGGTGTCGAAGTAGGTGATCGTGCCTTCGCCCTCGTTGATCTTGGCGTTGATCGGCGCGTGCGCCTTCAGCGCCTGGGCCGCGGCCTTGACGAAGAACGGCATCGGGGACAGCTTGACGCCCTCACGGGCGGCGAAGGAGTCCTTGGCCCGGGCGCGCAGCTTCATCAGACGCGTGACGTCGACCTCGACGACCGAGGACAGCTGCGCCTGCTCGTGCAGCGCCTTGACCATGTTGTCGCCGATGACCTTGCGGATGCGGGGCATCTTGACGGTCTGGCCACGGAGGGGAGAGGCCTCCAGGGACGGCGCCTTCTTGGCGGCCGGGGCGGCGGCAGCGGCCGGAGCCGGAGCGGCTGCGGCGGCCTTCGCGGCCTCGGCGGCGGCGACGACGTCCTGCTTGCGGATCCGGCCACCGACGCCGGTGCCCTTGACGGTGCCCAGGTCGACGCCGTTCTCGGCGGCGAGCTTGCGCACCAGCGGGGTGACGTAGGCACTGTCGTCACCGGAGGTCGCGGCCGGAGCCGGGGCCGGGGTGACCGGGGCGGGCGCCGGAGCCGGAGCGGCGGGCGCCGGGTCGGGAGCCGGAGCCGTCTGCTGCTGCGGGGCCGGAGCCGAGGGCGCCTGCGGGGCCGGAGCCGGAGCGGCCGGGGCGGGCGCCGGAGCCGGGGCGGGGGCCTCGGCGGCCGGGGCCGGGGCGGGCGCGGCGGGAGCCTGGGCGGCGGCCGGAGCCGCACCCGGGGCGCCGATGACGGCGAGCTTGGCGCCGACCTCGGCGGTCTCGTCCTCGCCGACCACGATCTCCAGCAGCACACCGGCGGCCGGGGACGGGATCTCGGTGTCGACCTTGTCGGTGGAGACCTCGAGCAGGGGCTCGTCCTCCGCGACCTCCTCGCCGACCTCCTTCAGCCACCGGGTGACGGTGCCCTCGGTGACGGACTCGCCGAGCGCGGGCAGGACGACGTCCGTGCCCTCGGCGGAGCCGCCGCCGGACGCGGCCTCAGCGGTGGGAGCGGGCGCCGGGGCGGCCTGCTCGGTGGACGGAGCGGCCGCGGCCGGCTCCGGGGCGGGCTCGGCGACCGGCTCGGCGGCCGGAGCCGGAGCGGCGGCCGGGGCGCCGGTGCCGTCGTCGATCACGGCCAGCTCGGCGCCGACCTCGACGGTCTCGTCCTCGGCGACCTTGATGGAGGCCAGGACGCCGGCGGCGGGGGAGGGGATCTCGGTGTCGACCTTGTCGGTCGAGACCTCGAGCAGCGGCTCGTCGGCCTCTACACGCTCACCCTCGGCCTTCAGCCAGCGGGTGACGGTGCCCTCGGTGACGCTCTCGCCGAGCGCCGGAAGGGTTACGGAAACCGCCATGGTTTCGGTTGCTCCTTACGAATTGCGGAAGTCTGTGTCGTCGCTGTGAGCGGAGTCGCTTCGCCGACCGAGGGTCAGTCGTGCGAGTGGAGCGGCTTGCCGGCCAGCGCCAGGTGCGCCTCGCCGAGCGCCTCGCTCTGCGTCGGGTGGGCGTGGATGAGCTGCGCGACCTCGGCGGGCAGCGCCTCCCAGTTGTAGATCAGCTGGGCTTCGCCGACCTGCTCGCCCATGCGGTCGCCGACCATGTGGACGCCGACCACGGCACCGTCCTTCACCTGGACGAGCTTGATCTCGCCCGCGGTGTTCAGGATCTTGCTCTTGCCGTTGCCCGCGAGGTTGTACTTCAGAGCGACGACCTTGTCCGCGCCGTAGATCTCCTTGGCCTTGGCCTCGGTGATGCCCACGGAGGCGACCTCGGGGTGGCAGTACGTCACCCGCGGGACGCCGTCGTAGTCGATCGGGACGGTCTTCAGACCGGCCAGACGCTCCGCCACCAGGATGCCCTCGGCGAAGCCGACGTGCGCGAGCTGGAGCGTCGGGACCAGGTCACCGACGGCGGAGATGGTCGGGACGTTGGTGCGCATGTACTCGTCGACCAGGACGTAACCGCGGTCCATCGCGACGCCCTGCTCCTCGTAGCCGAGACCGGCGGAGACGGGCCCGCGGCCGACGGCCACCAGCAGCAGCTCGGCCTCGAACTCCTTGCCGTCGGCGAGGGTGACCTTCACACCGTCCTGCGTGTACTCGGCCTTCTGGAAGAAGGTGCCGAGGTTGAACTTGATGCCGCGCTTGCGGAACGCGCGTTCAAGAAGCTTGGAGGAGTTCTCGTCCTCGAGCGGGGCGAGGTGCTTGAGGCCCTCGATGATGGTGATGTCGGTCCCGAAGGACTTCCAGGCGGAGGCGAACTCGACGCCGATGACACCGCCACCGAGGACGATCGCGGACTTCGGCACCCGGTCAAGAACGAGGGCGTGGTCCGAGGAGATGATCCGGTTGCCGTCGATCTCCAGACCCGGCAGCGACTTCGGCACGGAGCCGGTCGCGAGCAGGATGTGGCGGCCCTGGACGCGCTGGCCGTTGACGTCGACGGAGGTCGGGGAGGAGAGGCGCCCCTCGCCCTCGATGTACGTCACCTTCCGGGAGGCGACGAGCCCCTGGAGGCCCTTGTACAGGCCGGCGATCACGCCGTCCTTGTACTTGTGCACCCCGGCGATGTCGATGCCCTCGAAGGTGGTCTTCACACCGAACTGCTCGCTCTCGCGGGCCTGGTCGGCGATCTCGCCCGCGTGCAGCAGGGCCTTGGTGGGGATGCATCCCCGGTGCAGGCAGGTACCGCCGACCTTGTCCTTCTCGATCAGGGCGACGTCAAGCCCCAGCTGCGCCCCGCGCAGGGCCGCGGCGTAACCGCCACTACCACCGCCGAGGATCACTAGGTCGAAAACGGTGCTGGCGTCGTTCGCCACGTCACGTCCTCCATGCATGTGCGCCGTACGCCGGGCACCTTTGTCCCTTACGGGCGGTTGACCGGTCGGTCGGCTGGTGTCCGGCCGCTCTTTCTTCGGCCCTGTGGTGGGGGCCCTGTCCTGCCGAGCCCCATCTTCGCACTTGTCAGCACCGAACGAGACGCCGGGCCGGGGTGTGAGACACCACACGCTCACATGTGAAAGGGGCGCGGGGAACTGCGCGACAAGCCACAACGGGCCCGCAGCCGCCCACGCCCCTCGGGAGCCGAGCTCCTAGGCGGACATCAGCCCAGGTCACCTGACGCAGTCAACTCGGCGAGCCGCACCAGCGTCCGCACCGCGGACCCCGTGCCACCCTTCGGCGTGTACCCGAACGGCCCGCCGTCGTTGAACGCCGGACCCGCGATGTCCAGGTGCGCCCAGGCGATCCCCTCGCCCACGAACTCCCGCAGGAACAGCCCCGCGACCAGCCCGCCGCCCATCCGCTCACCCATGTTCGCGATGTCGGCGGTCGGGGAGTCCATGCCCTTGCGCAGGTGCTCCGGCAGCGGCATCGGCCAGGCCGGCTCGCCGACCTCCTCCGCGGCCTCGTGCACCGCCGTACGGAACGCGTCGTCGTTCGCCATGATCCCGAAGGTGCGGCTGCCCAGCGCCAGCATCATCGCCCCGGTCAGCGTCGCCACGTCCACGATCGCGTCCGGCTTCTCCGCCGACGCCGCCCACAGCGCGTCCGCCAGCACCAGCCGGCCCTCGGCGTCGGTGTTGAGCACCTCCACCGTCTTGCCGCTGTACATCCGCAGCACGTCGCCGGGCCGCGTCGCGGACCCCGACGGCATGTTCTCGGCCAGCGCCAGCCACCCGGTCACGTTGACCTCGAGACCCAGCCGCGCGGCCGAGACCACGGCCGCGAACACCGCCGCCGCCCCGCTCATGTCGCACTTCATGGTCTCGTTGTGACCGGCCGGCTTCAGCGAGATGCCGCCCGAGTCGTAGGTGATGCCCTTGCCGACCAGCGCGAGGTGCTTCTTCGCCTTGGACGAGGTGTACGACAGCTTCACCAGCCGCGGCCCCGACGCCGACCCCGCGCCGACGCCGAGGATGCCGCCGTAGCCGCCCTTCTCCAGGGCCTTCACGTCGAGCACCTGCACCTTGAGCCCGTGCTCCTTGGCCGCGGTCTGCACGATCGCGGCGAAGGCCTCCGGGTTCAGGTCGTTCGGCGGCATGTTGATCAGGTCGCGGGCGCGGTTGAGCTCCTCCGAGACCGCGACGGCCCGGGCCAGGGCGGCCTTGTGCGCGGCGTCCCGCGGCTTGCCGCCGAGCAGCGCGGCCTCGGCCAGCGGCGCCTTGCCGTTGCCGGCCTTGGGGTCCTTGCCGTTCTCCTTGTAGGCGGTGAAGGAGTACGCCCCGAGCAGCACGCCCTCGGCGACCGCACCGACGTCGGCGGCATCGCCCAGCGGCAGCACGAACGCGGCCTTCTTGGCCCCGGTCAGCGCGCGGGCGGCGACACCGGCGGCCTTGCGCAGCGCCTCCGCGGCGAAGCTGGAGTCCTTCTCGGGCTCGGCGCCCAGGCCGACCGCCACCACGAGCGGGGCCTTGAGGCCGGCGGGCGAGGGCAGCTTCGTCAGCTCGCCCTCGGCGCCGGAGGCACCGAGGGTCTCCAATACCCCGGCGAGCTTGCCGTCGTAGGCCTTGTCCACGGATTCGGCGCCCGGCGCCACGACGGGGCCCTTAGCGCCCTTGGCGACGCCGATCACGATCGCGTCGGCCCGCAGGCCGGGCGCCGCGGAGGTGCTGAGAGTCAGAGCAGTCACGGTGGTGAATTCTCGCTTCCGATGTGAAGTTCGCATGAGTCGAGCGGGTGGGTCGACCGGGCCCGACGGCCGACCCTATTTCGTGTCCGAAAACGGATCCCGATCGGGGCCTTCACCCCTGTCGGCGACCACCCGTGAAGAGCCTACGCTCGGGTCGGCCGCCGATCGTCCCGCATGCCCTGGAGCCCACCCTTGAAGCGCCCTCTCCACCTCGTCGCCCTGCTCCTGCTGACCGCGGGGTGCTCGACCACCACCGGGAGCACGTCCGGCTCCGAGGCCGGGGACGCGCGGTGGCGGCCCCGCCCCGGCACCGCCTGGCAGTGGCAGCTGACCGGCCGGATCGACACCTCCGTCGACGTGCCGGTCTACGACGTCGACGGCTTCGACCAGTCCAGGACGCTGGTGTCCGCCCTGCACGACAAGGGCCGCAAGGTCATCTGCTACCTGTCCACCGGCGCTTTCGAGGACTGGCGGCCCGACGCCGGGAAGTTCCCCAGGTCGGTGATCGGGCGCGGCAACGGCTGGGAGGGGGAACGCTGGCTCGACATACGCGCCACGGACGTCCTCGAACCGCTGATGGCCCACCGCCTCGACATGTGCCGTGAGAAGGGCTTCGACGCGGTGGAGCCCGACAACATGGACGGCTACAGGAACCGCACCGGCTTCCCCCTCACGGCGGCCGACCAGCTCCGCTACAACCGGCTGATCGCCCGGCTGGCCCACGACCGGGGCATGGCGGTCGGCCTGAAGAACGACCTCGACCAGATACCGGCACTGGTGGGCGACTTCGACTTCGCGGTCAACGAGCAGTGCGCGCAGTACGACGAGTGCGCGGACATGACACCGTTCATCAAGGCCGGCAAGGCCGTCTTCCACGTCGAGTACGAACTGCCCACCAGCCGCTTCTGCGCCGAGTCCCGCCGCCTGAAGCTGAGTTCGATGCTGAAGAAGTACGAGCTGGGGGTGTGGCGCGAGGCCTGCTAGCAGGCCCGCGAGGCCTGCTAGAAGGTCAGCGAGAGGATCACCAGGGCCGCCGTCGCCGCCGTCTCCGCGAGCCCTCCGAACACATCGCCGGTCACCCCGCCGAAGCGGCGCGTGCAGTGCCGCAGCAGGAGTTCGGCCGCGGCCACGGAGGCGGCGACCGCGAGGACCGTGCGGACCACGTCGTACGGCCCGAAGAGCGCGCTCACGGCCGCCGCCCCCAGCGTCACGGCGAGGGCGACCAGTGCGGCGCCGCGGAGCGGGACCACTCCGGCCACGGCCGCACCCAGGCCCTCCGGACGGGCCGCCGGGACGCCGGTGCGGGCGGCCAGGGTCAGCGCCAGACGGGCGGCCGTCGCGGAGACCACCGCGGCGACCGCGCCCCGGGCCCATGAGTCGCCGTACACCTGGCACAGCGCCGCGACCTGGGCGAACAGCACCAGGACGAGGGTGATCACGCCGAACGGGCCGATGTCGGACTGCTTCATGATGCGCAGGGCGTCCTCGGCGGGCTTGCCGCTGCCCAGGCCGTCGGCCGTGTCGGCGAGGCCGTCGAGGTGCAGGCCGCGGGTGAGGACCGCTGGGACGGCCACCGTGGCGATCGCGGCGAGGAGCGCGGAGGCGCCCAGGAGGAGCAGCAGGAGACCCACGGCGGCCGAGAGGCCGCCCAGCACCAGGCCGACGAGTGGGGCGCACAGCATGCCGCCGCGCGCCGCCTCACGGTCCCAGCGGGTCACCTTGACCGGCAGCACGCTGAGCGTGCCGAAGGCGAAGCGGAGGCCGTCGGCGGGCGGGGAGGTCATGGACACGTCCGCAGGGTAGCCCGGACGCCGCAATGGCACGGCGGGCCGCCCCCGGTCCCGTGAGACTGGGGGCATGGGCCACTGGCTGCACCGCAACATCGTCGAACCCGGCAAGCTGCCGCTGCTGCTGGCACTCACCGCGTTCGTGCTGACCTTCCTGATCACCCGGTGCGTGACCCGGCTCATCCGGGCCGGCAAGGGGCCCTTCGGCAACATCAGCACCGGCGGGGTGCACATCCACCACGTGGTCCCCGGGGTCGTGCTGTCGATCGTGGGCGGCTTCGGCGCGGTCGCCAGCGGACGGCACGGCTTCGGTGCGGCGCTGTTCGCGGTCGTGTTCGGGATCGGCGCGGGCCTGGTGCTGGACGAGTTCGCGCTGATCCTGCACCTCGACGACGTGTACTGGAGCGAGGAGGGCCGCAAGAGCGTCGAGGTCGTCGTCCTCACGGCGGCGCTCGTCGGACTGGTGCTCGCCGGGTTCTCGCCGTTCGGCGTCGACGACGTGACGCAGGGCGAGGCGCAGGACCGCGGGGGCGTCATCTCCAGCGTGGTGGTCAACTTCCTGTTCGCGATGGGCGTGCTGCTCAAGGGCAAGGCGCGGATGGCGATCTTCAGCGTGATCGTCCCGGTCGTGGGGCTCGTCGGACTGATCCGGCTGGCCCGCCCCGGCTCCTTCTGGGCCCGCCGCTTCTACGGCCGCCGTCCGCGTGCGCGGGCCCGCGCGATGCTCCGCGCCTACCGCCACGACAAGCGCTGGGCGGGCCCCCGCCGCAAACTCCAGGACCTCATCGGCGGCAAACCGGACCCGGTGCGACCACTGGAGCCGTGAGACCCGCGCTGCCCGGTCTCCCCATCGGCCTCAGCGACCGCACGGCGGCAGCCCGGACCCCGATCCGGCATCGGGTTTCTTCCTGGGCCTCGTCCCAGTCGCGGCCCGGAACCGCGTTCCGGCGTCGACGTCGGCCCCGGCCCCGGCATCGGCAGCGTGTCCGGACACTCCGCGTCGATGAGCGCGGCGATCGAGCCGAGCCCCCCGCCCGTCATCACCGGGACCGGTCCCAGCACCGGTCCCGGCTCCATCTCCGGCCTCAGCACCGGTTACGGTCCCACTTCCGGTCCCGGCACCGGCACCGGCCCTCGTCCCACTACCGGTCCCGGCTCCATCACCGGTCCCGGCTCCAGCCTTGGCTCCAGCACCCGCCCCGGCCCGTGACTCGACTCCGACTCCGGTCCCGGCCGAAGACCCCGCCCCGGCCTGAGCGTCGGTCCTGGGCTGTGTCCCGGTTTCGTCGCCCGCGCCGTCCCCCCGCACCCCGGCTCCGTCCCCGCCGACTGGCCCGCCCCGCACCCCGGCCCCGCCGACCGGCCCGCCCCGTTCTCCAGCCCTCCGCCGCCGTACCGCCGAAAGCGCGCACAGCAGCAGCATCGCCGCGATCGCTGCCAGGTGTTCCCTGCCGGCGAGGTTCTCCTTCACCAGTACCTCGATCACCATCGCCGCGATCACCGCGGCCGTGGTGACCCGGGCGCCGTAGCGCAGGCCCAGGAAGACGGCGAGGCCGACCACGGCCGCCGACGGGCCGGTGTCGACGACGTGGGCGTCGGAGGCGCGGAGGCCGAAGGGGTTGCCGGGGCCCAGCGAGATGCCGACCCGCGCGTACAGCGTGCCGGCGAGCGTGGCCGCGTAGGCCAGCGCCAGTGTCCGCCGGCGGCCCAGACAGATCTCGGCGATCCCGAACACCAGCAGGATCTGGAGCAGCGCACCCCACACCGGCAGGTCGAGCGCGGGCACGAACAGGGAGAGGGGGGTGCGGAGGAGAGCCAGCCACAGGGGGTCCGCCGCGCGTACGGCGCCCACGTCCTGGACGACGTCGTAACCCCACGACTGGCTGTGCACGAGATGCAGGGCCAGGGTCAGGCACACGGCCGTCACGGCCAGGGGGACCGCCCGCCACCTCCGCCGGAGCAGGTGCGCGCGCACGGTGACGTACAGCGGCCCCCACTCCGCTCGGGCCCAGCGGGCGACCCTCTTCATCCCATCGTCCTCATCTGTGCGTACTCAGGTGCTCCCGGCGCCGCAGCCACCCCGGCAGACCCGGCACCTCCAGGAAGCCCTCCGCGCGGGCCGAGGCGATGCCGATTCGGGGGAGGTCCGCGCTCTTCTCGAAGAGCAGGAACCGCGGTTCCCAGATGGGCCGGTACTTGGCGTTGGCCCGGTACAGCGACTCGATCTGCCACCAGCGGGAGAAGAAGCTGAGCAGCGACCGCCACAACCGCAGTACCGGCCCGGCGCCGAGCCGTGCCCCACGTTCGAAGACCGAACGGAACATCGCGAAGTTGAGTGAGACCTGGGTGATCTGGATCTCCTGGGCCCGGTTGAGGAGCTCGATGACCATGAACTCCATGAGGCCGTTGTCCGCGTCGCGGTCCCGGCGCATGAGGTCGAGCGACAGCCCGTGCGGCCCCCACGGCACGAAGGAGAGCACCGCCTTCAGCTCACCCTCGCCGTCATGGCACTCCAGCGCCACGCACCGGCCGTCCTCGGGGTCCCCGAGCCGCCCCAGCGCCATGCTGAAGCCGCGTTCGGTGGCCCCGTCCCGCCAGTCGTCGGCCCGCCGTACGAGCGCCTCCATCTCCTCGGCGGGGATGTCCTCGTGGCGCCGGATCCGGACCGTGTACCCGGCCCGCTTGACCCGGTTGTAGGCCTGCCGGACGGTCCGCATGGCACGGCCCTCCAGGGTGAAGTCGGCGATCTCCACGATCGCCTCGTCCCCCAGTTCCAGCGCGTCCATGCCGTGCCGCGCGTACACCGTCCCCGCGTCCTCGCCCGCGCCCATCACCGCCGGCAGCCACCCGTGCTCCCGCGCCTCGGCGAGCCACGGCTCGATCGCCCCCGGCCAGGCCTCCGGGTCCCCGATCGGATCGCCGGAGGCCAGCGAGACCCCGCCGACGACCCGGTAGGTCACGGCCGCCTTGCCGGTCGGCGACCACACCACGCTCTTCTCCCTGCGCAGCGCGAAGTACCCGAGGGAGTCCCGCTCCCCGTGCTTGTCGAGGAGTTCCCGCAGCCGCCGCTCGTCGTCCTCGGTGAGCGCGTCGACGGCACGCCGGGAGCGGAAGGCGGCGTAGAAGACGGCCAGGACGAGGATCGTGCTGAGCACGTTGATGACGACGTCGACCCAGTTCGGCGTCGCGATGCCGTCGAAGCGGGAGTCGTCGGCGGCCACGGAGACGAGCCGCAGGGTGCCGTACCACCACCGCTGCGCGAAGTTCGACGACGTCGACGCCTCGTTGGTGACGGTCACCAGCAGCGCGGCGAGCAGCGAGGACACGAGCAGTCCGCCGACCGCGACGGCCGCCGCGAGCCGCGGGTTCGAGCGGTCGCCCTTGGCGTAGAACTCCCGTCGCCCCACCAGCAGCGCGACGACGAACGCGGCGGTGAGGACCAGTGAGATCCAGTTCAGCGCGTACCGGCGGATCTCGGGGAACGCCATCGCGAAGACGAACAGCGCGAGGAACGCCCCGGAGAGCACCAGGTTCAGGATCCACGCGGCCCGCTTGCGCCGCCGCATGGTGATGGCGAGGAACGCCGTGAACACCCCGGAGGCGAATCCCGCCGTCAGCAGATACGGCGTGAAGTAGTCCTCCTGGTTGTGCCGCCGTACGTCCTGCCCCAGCGTCACCCACACCGCGCTGAGGAAGTTGACGAACGCGACGACCCGCAGGTACCAGACGGCGAACCCGGCGGCGCGCCGTGAGGCGGCGGTGGACGGTCGACGGGCACGGGCACCGGAATCCAGGACATCTCCCATAAAGGGTGATCCTGCCCCGCTTCACCGCCGCGACGCCGCTCAGCCACGGCGGAGCGGCCCTGCGGTGCCCGACCGGCCGAACCCCTACTCCTCCTTCTCGGGCTCCGCGGACCCGGGCTCCTCCGACACGACGTCCGGCTTCTCCGGCAGCTCGGCGGCCAGCGCCGCCGCGGCCTGCACCAGCGGCAGGGCCAGCAGCCCGCCCGCGCCCTCGCCGACGGTCACCCCGTGGTCGAGGAGCGGCTCCAGGGCCATCCGGTCCAGGGCCTTCGTCTGCCCCGGCTCCCCGCTGTTCTGCCCGGCCAGCCACCAGTCCGGGGCCCGGAACGCGATCCGCTGGCCCACCAGCGCGCAGGCCGACACCACCACACCGTCCAGCACGACCGGCAGCTTGCGCACCGCGCTCTGGAGCAGGAAGCCCGTGATCGCCGCGAGATCGGCGCCGCCGACCGTCGCCAGCAGCTGCAACTGGTCCCCGAGCACCGGCCGCGCCCGCCTGAGCGCATCCCGGATCGCCGCGCACTTGCGCATCCACGCCAGGTCGTCGATCCCGGTCCCGCCGCGCCCGGTCACCACGGACGCGTCGGTCCCGCACAGCGCGGCGACCAGCACGCCCGCCGCCGTGGTCCCGCCCACGCTCACATCGCCGAGCACCACGAGATCGGTACCGGAGTCGGCCTCCTCGTCGGCGACCGCCATCCCGGCCCGGAGCGCGGCCTCCGCCTCCTCGAGCGTCAACGCGTCCTCGACATCGATACGACCGCTCCCGCGCCGCACCCGATGCCGTACGACGTCCTCCGGCAGCTCCTGCGGATCGCAGTCCAGCGCCATGTCGACGACCCGCACCGGCACGCCCAGCCGCCGCGCGAGGACCGACACCGGACGGCCGCCCTCCAGGACCTCCCGCACCAGCTCCGAGGCGCTGCCCGCGGGGCGTCCGGAGACACCCTGCGCGGCGATCCCGTGGTCGCCGGCGAACAGCACCACCCGCGGCCGTTCGACCGGCCGTACCGGAACGGCCGACTGCGCCGCGGCCAGCCACTCACCCAGTTCGTCGAGGCGGCCCAGCGACCCGGGCGGCACGATCTGCCGCTCCCGGCGCGCCTCGGCGTCGCGACGCACCCCGCCGTCGGGGCGCTCGATCAGATCGGTGAAGTCGTCGAGATTAAGCGAGCTCATTCGCCGAACAGTACCGGCCCTGATCGAACACGGCGGCGCCACGGGGCCAGGACGTCATTGCACCCCGGATCGGGATCCCATACGTTCCATTTTGTAGCGAATTGCCGTGCTGGAATGCCGTACTGAACTCCGTGCGTCCCCGGGAGGCCCCATGCCCGCACCGACCGCCCCCTCCGTACGGCGACTTCGCTCCACCGCACGGGCGCTGCGGTGGCTGCCGGAGCCGGAGAGCTGGCTGGACGTGGGGACGGGGGACGCGGACTTCCCGGAGGCGGCGCGCACGTTCTTCCCCTACACCGCCTTCGACGGCATCGACCCCACGCCCCGCGTGCTGCACGCCCAGGCCGTCGAGCGCCTGGAGGAGGGCTACCGGGGCGCTCTGACGGACCCGCACCTCGCCGGCCACCTCCGCGCCCGCTACGACGTGGTCAGCCTCCTGAACCGGTCGGCCGATCCCGGTGAACTCCGGGCCGCCCTCGCCGTCCTGCGCCCCGGCGGCCACCTGCTCGTGGAGTCACCGGACGACCCCCGGCCCGCACTGGAGTCCCAGGGCTGCGCGATCGTCGCCACGTCCCGCAGATCCGCCCACATCCCACCCCGCCTGGCCCCCCATGTCCCGCCCGACCTCCTCCCCGTCGCCCGAGCCCTGGACCACACCGCGTCCCTCCTCCTGTCCGGCACCCGCTTCGCGAGGACCTACAGGGTGATCGCCCGCAAGCCGCTGAACCCCGGGCGGGGAGGCGCGGGGGGCGTGGTCGCCGGGAGGGAGAGCGACCGCGACGCGGGTGCGGTGACCGGGGCCGCCCGGGACGCCGACGCGCGGGCCGAGGGCACCTACGACACCGGGCCCGGGAGCGGGAGCCCCCGTGACGCCCACGCCCGGGAGACCCGCGCCCGGGAGACCCGCGCCCGGGAGACCCGCGCTCGGGAGACCCGCGCTCGGGAGGTGGCGGACGGAAAGGAAAGCGTCCCGGACACGGCTGTCCGGGACGCGGTGGACACCGCGGGCACGGGCACCCAGGACACCGGCACCTCCGAGGTCCAGGACGCCTGCGTCTCCGACGTCCAGGACGCCGGCACCCCCGAGTCCCAGGCCACCGGCGTCATCGACCCGTCCGCCCCCGCCCCCTCAGTCCCGTAGGACCAGCGCCTGGCCCGCCACCACCAGCACCACCTGCTCGCACTCGTTCGCGAATGCCGTGTTGAGGCGTCCGAGTTCGTCCCGGTAGCGGCGGCCGGAGGCGGTCGCCGGGACGATGCCCGACCCCACCTCGTTGGAGACGGCGACCACGGTTCGCCGCGTCCCGCGCACCGCTTCCGTCAACTCCCGCACCCGCGACCGCAGTTCCCGCTCCCCGCCGCCGGCCCACTCGGCGTCGTCCCAGGCCCCCACGGCATCCATCGCGTCCGTCAGCCACAGCGACAGGCAGTCGATCAGCAGCGGCGCCCCGTCGTCCTTCAGCAGCGGCACCAGATCGCATGTCTCGGTCGTCCGCCACGACCCCGGCCGCCGCTCCCGGTGGGTGGCGACCCGTGAGGCCCACTCGGTGTCCCCGTTCCGCGACCCCCCGGTGGCGACGTACAGCACCTCGGGAAACGCCTCCAGCCGCCGCTCGGCCTCCACCGACTTCCCGGACCGCGCCCCGCCCAGCACCAGCGTCCGCCGCGGTACGTCCGGCACGTCCTCGTAGACGCCGACGGCGAGGGTCGTCCCGTCGGGCACGGCCCGCGCACCGGCCGCGGCCAGCCTCCGCCGCAACTCCGCGCCCGGCGGCACGTCGTGGTCGACATGCACAGCGACCACGTCGGTCGTCGGCCCCACCGCCCCCACGGCCCGCAGCCGCGCCAGCGCGTCCGGCCGCCGTACGACATCGGCGAGCACCACGTCGTACGCCTCGACGGCCCCCTCCTCGAGCCCCGCGGGCGCACCCCCCGGCGGCAGGTACAGCACCCGCTGCCCGTCCGGCCCGGTCACGGCGTACCCGGTGCCCGGCGCGTCCATCGCCACGGCCCGCACCCGGTGCCCCGTCAACAGCGCCAACTCCCGCCCGTCCGGCACCCGCCCCGGCTGCGGGACCCCGGCGGGCACCTCGACGGGGGGTCCGTCGTGGGGGTGCGACAGCAGGACCTGCCGCACACCCGCGAGTGAATGCCCCGCCCTCGCCGCGGCGAACGCCGCACCGGGCGTGAGATCGAGCAGCAGCGTCTCGTCGACGAGTACGGAGGTGGCGGCCCGGGCGTCCGTGGCGACCGCGGTTGCGCAGGCGGCGCAGGGGCAGGACGGTCGGGGGAGGCCTGCGGGAGCACCTGTTCCGAGCAAAGTGAGTTCCACGCCACCGATTCTCGCCGGTCCCTGTTGATCAAGCGCGCCGACAACCCTCCACCGCCCCGCGGCAATCCCCCCACCGCCCCGCGTCCGGCGACCAACCGCTTAGGGTGCTCTTCGTAACGGCTCAAACACGGGAGGCTCACATGGCCACATGGACCTGGCGGTTCGAGAAGTCCGACGGTGCGGAGACCGAGCCCGCGGTCGAGCCCGAGGAGTTCACGACCCAGGGAGACGCCGAGTCCTGGCTCGGTGAGTACTGGAAGCCCCTCCTCGCCGGCGGCGCCGAACAGGTCCGTCTGTTCGAGGACGCCACCGAGATCTACGGCCCGATGAGCCTGAAGGCGGCCGAGGAGGCGTAGCAGCCGAGAAGGCGTAGAAAACAGGCCGGGCGGGGGCCCGGAAGAGCCCCCGCCCACCACCTCAGCTGCTCGCCGGAACGGCTCAGCCACGCACCCCGCACAGGTGCAGCAGCGCCGCCACCCCCCGGTACGGATCCGTCCGCCCGGCCCGCTCCTCGCAGGCCAGCAGCGTCTCGATGTCGTCGGGCACCTCGACGTCGTCCGTGGCCGTGTCCGTGAACACCCGCACGCCGTACCAGGCCTGGAGCGGAGCCCCGATGCCCGCGAGCGTCGCGGTCAGGGCGCCCAGCCGGTCGGCCCGCACATCGAGCCCCAGCCGGTTGCGGTACGCGGTGGTGTCGAAGGCGCCGAGCGCGTCGGCCCAGTCCGCCGCCAGCCCCGGCCGCATCGCCAGCGCGTCGCCGTTGCGCACCAGCAGCGACAGCAGCCCGCCCGGCGCCAGCATCCGCGCCAGCCCGGCCAGCAGCGGATCGGGCTCCTCGACGTACATGAGCACGCCGTGGCAGAGCACGACGTCGAAGCTGCCCGGCAGGAAGTGCACCCCGGTGTCCCGGCCGTCGCCCTCGATGATCCGCATCCGGTCCCGGATGCCCTCGGGCTCGGCGGACAGCGACTCCCGGGCCGCCGCCACCATCGTGGAGTCCCGTTCGAGCCCGGTGACCTGGTGTCCGGCACGGGCCAGCCGCAGCGCCTGGGTGCCCTGTCCCATCCCCACGTCGAGCACCCTGAGGCGCTGTCCGACCGGGTACCGCCCGACTATCTGCTCGTCGAGCTGCCGGGCCACCAGCTCCTGTCGTACGACGTTCCGCAGCCCGCCCAGCTTGCCCAGCCAGGCATCGGCCGCACCCCCGGAGAAAGCCGTCGTACTCAGGGCCGCTCTCCGCGCTTGACCTGGGGCTTCGGGAGCCGGAGGCGACGCATCTGGAGGGAGCGCATGAGGGCGTAGCCGACCGCGCCCCTGCGGTTGTGGTCGGGGAAGCGCTCGATGAGCTGCTTGCGCAGCCGGTAGCCGTTGAAGATCGCGTCCAGCACGATGAGCACGATCACGACCAGCCACAGCAGCAGCGCGATGCTCTGGAGCGCGCCCACCCGCACCATGCTCAGCACGAGGATGACCACGGCCATCGGGAGGAAGAACTCCGCCACGTTGAACCGCGAGTCGATGAAGTCGCGGGCGAACTTGCGCACCGGGCCCTTGTCGCGCGCGGGCAGGTACCGCTCGTCGCCGCCGGCCAGCGCCTGGCGCTGCCGGTCCAGGGCCGCACGGCGCTCGTCGCGCTGCCTCTTGGAGGCCTCCTTGCGCGAGGTCGGCGTGTTGGCGACGCTGCGGCGCTGGGACTGGGCCTCACTGCGCTTGGGCGTGGGCCTGCCCTTGGGGGCCTGCGGGTCGCGGATCTGCTTGGAGTCGGTCAGCTGCGCCTTGTCGGCGACGGCGGCCTTCTCTTCCTTGGTGGCACGGCTACGGAACACAAAACCCAAGGGTAAGGGGTGTCCGGGGTTGGACCCCAGCCCCGTGGGGAACGATCCGGCAACACCAGTCGTCATGTAGGGGGACAGAGGGGACGTCCGGTGACGGGTCACTCACCCTGGTGACCCTGAAGGTCACCTACTCCTTACGCCGGAGCAAGGGATTGGTCAGTCGTCCTTGGGGATGAGCGCATCGGTCCCCGAACAGTGCGTCAATGGAAGCAGGGCCCGTACTGTGGGTTCTGTCGCAGAGCTGGAGCTGGAAGTCCGTCAGAAGGGGGCGCGCGAAGCCCATGAGCGGTGTCATGAAGCGTATGGGGATGATCTTCCGCGCGAAGGCGAACAAGGCCCTTGACCGGGCCGAGGACCCTCGCGAGACCCTCGATTACTCCTACCAGAAGCAGCTGGAGCTGCTCCAGAAGGTGCGCCGGGGCGTGGCCGATGTCGCCACCTCGCGCAAGCGCCTGGAGCTCCAGCTCAATCAGCTCCAGTCGCAGTCCTCGAAGCTGGAGGACCAGGGCCGCAAGGCGCTCGCGCTCGGCCGGGAGGACCTGGCCCGTGAGGCCCTGTCCCGCCGTGCCGCGCTCCAGCAGCAGGTGACCGACCTGGAGACCCAGCACTCCACGCTCCAGGGCGAGGAGGAGAAACTCACTCTCGCGGCCCAGCGGCTCCAGGCCAAGGTGGACGCCTTCCGTACCAAGAAGGAGACCATCAAGGCGACCTACACCGCGGCCCAGGCGCAGACCCGGATCGGCGAGGCCTTCTCCGGCATCTCCGAGGAGATGGGCGACGTGGGCCTGGCGATTCAGCGCGCCGAGGACAAGACGGCCCAGCTCCAGGCGCGGGCCGGCGCGATCGACGAGCTGCTCGCCTCCGGTGCCCTCGACGACCAGTCCGGCATGCACAAGGACGACATCCAGGCCGAGCTGGACCGGCTCTCCGGTGGTACGGATGTAGAGCTGGAACTGCAGCGCATGAAGGCGGAGCTGGCGGGAGGGTCCTCGCAGCAGGCGATCGAGGGCGGCACCGGCCAGTCGCAGTCCCAGCAGCAGCCGCAGGACACCCCGCGCTTCGACAAGCAGTAGGGCCCACGCCGAGGAGGGCGACATGATCGTACGGATCATGGGGGAGGGTCAGGTGAGGCTGGCCGACAGCCACCTCGCCGACCTGAACACACTGGACGACGAGCTGTTGGCCGAGATGGAGAAGGGCGACGGCCCGGGCTTCCGCCGCACCCTCCAAGCCCTCCTCACCCGCGTCCGGGACCTCGGCGACCCCCTCCCGGACGACTCCCTGGAACCCTCGGAACTGATCCTCCCCTCCCCGGACGCCACCTTGGAGGAGGTCCGGGAACTCCTCAGCGACGACGGTCTGATCCCGGGTTGACGGCTGTACCGGGCGATTCCGGTTCAGGTGAACTCAGCCCGTCCGGCGTTTGAGGACGAGGCCCGCAAGGGCCGACAGGGGGGCCTGGGGGCACAGCCCCCGGAACGCGCACCCCCACACACCCGAGGCCGGAATCAGACGTGACCCCCCGAGACCGAGTCCGCCGTCATCTCAAAGCACACCCCGTCGCCGCGGACGCCGTCCTCGCCACGGGTGTCCTTCTCTGCATGGTGGCCGGCTCCTTCGTGGACCCGCACAGCGAGCACGACGTCAGCTGGAGCCTGCGCACCCCGGCCCCCCTCAGCCTCGTCCTGATCGCGGTGGCTGCCGCGGCCCTGGTCCTGCGCCGTCGCGCCCCCCTCGCGGTCCTCGCCGTCACCGGTGCCGCCTCCGTCGCCGAATGCGTCACCGGCGACCCCCGCGCCCCCGTCGCCATGGCCGCCGTCATCGCCCTCTACACGGTCGCCTCCACGACCGACCGCACCACCACCTGGCGCGTCGGGCTGCTCACCATGACCGTCCTCACCGGTGCCGCCATGCTCGCGGGTCCCCTGCCCTGGTACGCCCAGGAGAACCTCGGCATCTTCGCCTGGACCGGCATCGGCGCCACCGCCGGCGACGCCGTCCGCAGCCGCCGCGCCGTCGTCCAGGCCATCAGGGAGCGCGCCGAGAAGGCCGAACGCACCCGTGAGGAGGAGGCCCGGCGCAGGGTCGCCGAGGAACGCCTGCGCATCGCCCGAGACCTGCACGACGTGGTCGCCCACCACATCGCCCTGGTCAACGTCCAGGCCGGAGTCGCCGCCCACGTCATGGACAAGCGGCCCGACCAGGCCAAGGAGGCCCTCGCCCACGTCCGCGAGGCCAGCCGCTCCGCGCTCAACGAACTCCGCGCCACGGTGGGTTTGCTCCGGCAGTCCGGCGACCCCGAGGCGCCCACCGAACCCGCCCCGGGCCTCGCCCGCCTCGACGAACTCGTGGGCACCTTCCGCAGTGCGGGCCTCCATGTCGAGGTGGCCCGCGCCGACCACGGCACCACCCTCCCGGCCGCCGTCGACCTGGCCGCCTACCGGGTCATCCAGGAAGCCCTCACCAACGTCCAGAAGCACGCGGGCACGGAGGCGAAGGCCGAGGTCAGCGTCGTACGCGTCGGCCCGAACGTGGAGATCACCGTCCTCGACAACGGCAACGGCGAGGACCACGACCCGGACGGAGGCGGTGGCCACGGCCTGCTCGGCATGCGCGAGCGGGTCACCGCCCTGCGCGGCACCCTGACCACCGGTCCCCGCTACGGAGGCGGTTTCCGCGTCCATGCGATCCTGCCGGTCAAGACCCGATCCGCCGCCAAGGACCAGCTGGGGGAGACCGTATGACGATCCGTGTCCTGCTCGCCGACGACCAGGCGCTGCTGCGCAGTGCCTTCCGTGTGCTCGTCGACTCGGAGCCGGACATGGAGGTCGTCGGCGAGGCGTCGGACGGCGCCGAGGCCGTGCGGCTGACCAGGGAGGAGCGCGCCGACGTCGTCCTCATGGACATCCGGATGCCCGGCACGGACGGTCTCGCCGCCACCCGCCTGATCAGCGAGGACCCCTCCCTCGCCCACGTCCGGGTGGTCATCCTGACCACCTTCGAGGTCGACGACTACGTGGTGCGGTCGCTGCGGGCCGGCGCCTCCGGCTTCCTCGGCAAGGGCAGCGAGCCCGAGGAACTCCTCGCGGCCATCCGGGTCGCCGCCGGCGGCGAGGCCCTGCTGTCCCCGGCCGCCACCAAAGGCCTGATCGCCCGCTTCCTCGCCCAGGGCGACGACGAGGAGCAGGACCCGCTCCGCACCGAACGCCTCGCCGCCCTGACCGTCCGCGAGCGCGAGGTCCTCGTCCAGGTCGCCGGCGGTCACTCCAACGACGAGATCGCCGAGCGCCTCGAGGTCAGCCCCCTCACCGTCAAGACCCACGTCAACCGGGCCATGGCCAAGCTGGGCGCCCGGGACCGGGCCCAGCTCGTGGTGATCGCGTACGAGTCGGGGCTGGTACGGCCGAGGGCGGAGTGATCCCGGGAAAAGAAAATCCCCCGGCGATGTCGAGAACCCGCGTCCCGCTCCGTCCCCGTGGTGAGAGCGGCCAGAATGGGCCGCATCGGGACCGAGGAGAGACATCATGGCCAAGTACCTGCTGCTCAAGCACTACCGCGGCGCCCCGGCTCCGGCCAACGACGTCCCCATGGAGAAGTGGACGCCCGAGGAGATCTCCGCGCACGTGCAGTACATGCGGGACTTCGCGGAGCGGCTGGAGAAGAGCGGGGAGTTCGTCGACGGCCAGGCGCTCGCCCCCGAGGGGACGTGGGTGCGCTACGACGGCGAGGGGCGCCCGCCCGTCACCGACGGACCGTTCGCCGAGACCAAGGACCTCATCGCCGGGTGGATGGTGATCGACGTCGACACCTACGAGCGGGCCCTCGAACTCGCCGGCGAGCTGTCGGCCGCCCCCGGCGCCGGCGGCAAGCCGATCCACGAGTGGCTGGAGCTGCGCCCCTTCTACGCGACCTCGCCCACCGCCACCGACGACTGCCACGCCGGCGGCTGAGACGACTGCCGTGCCCGTGGACGAGGTTCTGCTCAGAAGCCTCACGCCGGGCGTCCTGACGATCCTCGTCCGCCGCGGAGCCGACTTCGCGGCGGCCGAGGACGCCGTCCAGGACGCGCTCGTCGAGGCCGTGCGGGTCTGGCCGGCCGACCCGCCGCGGGACCCCAAGGGCTGGCTGGTCACGGTCGCCTGGCGCAAGTTCCTCGACGCCACCCGCGCGGACACCGCACGCCGCCGGCGGGAGGACCGGGTCGAGGAGGAACCGGCGCCCGGCCCGGCGTCCGCCGTGGACGACACGCTCCAGCTGTACTTCCTGTGCGCCCATCCCTCGCTGACCCCGTCCTCCGCCGTCGCGCTCACCCTGCGGGCCGTCGGCGGACTCACCACCCGCCAGATCGCCCAGGCCTGTCTGGTCCCCGAGGCGACCATGGCCCAGCGCATCAGCCGGGCCAAGCGGACCGTGTCCGGTGTGCGCTTCGACCAGCCCGGCGACGTGGCCACCGTGCTGCGCGTGCTCTACCTGGTCTTCAACGAGGGCTACTCCGGCGACCTCGACCTGGCCGCCGAGGCCATCCGCCTCACGCGGCAGCTCTTCGCGGCCTTCGACCACCCGGAGGTCGCGGGCCTGCTCGCGCTGATGCTGCTCCACCACGCCCGTCGCGCCTCCCGCACCGCCCCCGACGGGGGCCTGGTACCCCTCGCCGAGCAGGACCGCACCCGCTGGGACACCACGGCGATCGCCGAGGGCGTACGGATCCTCCAGGGCGCCCTGTCCCGCGACCGGCTGGGCGAGTTCCAGGCCCAGGCCGCCATCGCCGCCCTGCACGCCGACGCGCCCACCGCCGGGGAGACCGACTGGGTGCAGATCGTGGAGTGGTACGACGAACTCGCCCGCCTGACCGACAGCCCCGTCGTCCGCCTCAACCGCGCGGTCGCCGTGGGCGAGGCGGACGGCCCCCGGGCGGGCCTGGCCGCCCTCGCCGCGCTGGACGACTCCCTGCCCCGGTACGCCGCGGTCGCCGCCTACCTCCACGAACGCGACGGCGACCTCGCGACCGCGGCCCTGCTGTACGCCGAGGCCGCCCGCAAGGCCCCCAACCTCCCCGAACGCGACCACCTGACCCGCCAGGCGGCCCGGCTCAACTCCCGCGGGAGCGGGTGACCCCCGCCTGCGTCGGGGCCCGTTACCTATGCTGGGCTCGCGAACTGCTGTGCACGGGGGAAGGGGTTCGGCGTGCCGCTGCACAAGGACGACGTGAAATCGGTCGGCGGGTACAAGCTGGTCGACCGGCTCGGGTCCGGGGGAATGGGCGTCGTCTACCGGGGCAGATCCCGCTCCGGGCGCGAGGTCGCGGTGAAGGTCGTGCACGCCCAGTACGCCGAGGACCCCGTGTTCCGCACCCGCTTCCGCCAGGAGATCGAGGCCGTCCGCAAGGTGAGCGGCGCGTTCACCGCCCCGGTGGTGGACGCCGATCCCGAGGCGGTACGGCCCTGGATGGCCACCCAGTACGTGCCCGGCCTCTCCCTCGCCGACCGGATCCGCGAGCGGGGCGCCCTCAGGGACACCGAACTGCGGCAGCTGGCCCTCGGGTTGGTGGAGGCGCTGCGGGACATCCACCGGGCCGGGGTCGTGCACCGCGACCTCAAGCCGGCCAACGTCCTGCTGGCCGAGGACGGCCCCCGCGTCATCGACTTCGGCATCTCCCGCGCCGCCGAGAACCACAACACCCTCACCGAGACCGGCCAGATGATCGGCACCCCGCCCTTCATGTCCCCGGAACAGCTCACCGACGCCCGCACGGTCGGCCCGGCCTCGGACGTCTTCGCACTTGGCGCGCTGCTGGTGTTCTCGGCCACCGGGCGAGGGCCCTTCGACGCCGACAGCCCCTATCTGACCGCCTTCCGGGTCGTCCATGACGCACCCGTCCTCGACGGCGTGGCACCGCCGCTGCGCGCGATCCTGGAGCGCTGTCTGACCAAGGAGGCCGCGCACCGCCCCGAACTCGACGAGCTGGCCAAGGAGTTCGCCGACACCCTGCCCGAGGCCGACGCCTCGGACACCATGACGCTTCGCAGAGAGGCGCCGCGGATCGTGGAGGAGACGTCCGGCGGGCTCGGCCCGGCAGACGTGCGGGAGTCGCCGGCACGGACCCGCCGCGGCCGACGGGTCCGCCCGCTGCTGGTGACGGCCGGCACGGCGGGCGCGGTGGCCCTCGGTCTGCTCTGGTACATCACCATCGGGCCGGGCTTCCCCGACGGTTCCGCGTCCGGGAGTTCCTCGGCCGGGGCATCCAGATGGGCGGCTGTACCCGCCGGCTGGCAGCCCTGGCAGACGACCGTGGGCAAGACGGCACCGCGGGGCGAGACCAAGCCATTGGGAGGCATCGGCAGAACCCCGGGCGAGGTGATCTGCCAGAGGTACGAGGACGCGGTCTACTGCGCGGGGACCGAGGTTCTGCCGGTGCGCCTGGACGGCCGTACGGGGAAAACGGTCTGGCGCTCCTCCCTCGCGTCCGCCGACGCCGGCAAGACCATGAAGAACGAATTCACGCTCCTCGGAGTGCAGGACGGTGCGGTGATCGTCCGTCATCTCGCCCGTCCTGACGACGCCACGGACAGCACCATCACCGTCGTCGCCATCGACGTGGACAGCGGCGATCAGCGGTGGGTCCGCCCGGTCAACGACACGAGCGTCGACACGGCCATGTCCGGCGGCCTCGTCCTGACCACCGACAGGAGCGGGCGGCTGGTGACGGCCCGCGACCCGCGCAGCGGCGCCGACCGGTGGACCGTGCAGATGCCCGCCCACCGCTACTGCATGTTCCCGACGGCCGGCTCGGGCCTGTACGCGCACTGCGTGCCGACCGACGGGAGCAAGGAGTCCCAGGTCCTGGTGCTGAACCGGAACGACGGCTCGGTCGCCCGGCGCCTGAAGGTTCCCGCTCAGAGCGGTCTGCTTGGCGTCGTGGACGGCCGACTGGCCTTCGTCGTCGGGGGCACCGGCACCACGACGATGCTCCAGAACCTGACGTTCGACACGATCCTGCTGGTCGACCCGGCCACCGGCGCCGCTTCCCTCACGAAGCTGGCGAAGACGTACGAGGGCTCGGTGGCCCTGGCCGCCGACACCCTGTGGATCGCCGGGCCGAGCGGCCAGGTGTCCGCCGTGTCCCCGCTGACCGGCACGGATCTGTGGCAGACCCGGACCGGCGCCGAGGGCTCGGGCCGGCCGACGTACGACGCCCGGACCCGCACCGTGTACATCGTCAGCATCAGCGGCCGGGTCGCGGCCCTCGACGCCCGCAAGGGCATGCTCCTGTGGGAGACCGGTGCGTACGCCGAGCAGCTCGCGAGCGGAGAGGTGACCAAGTCCGGGGTGCAGCCGTACGGCGGCGCGCTGATCGCGAACACCCCCGACGGCACCGTCTTCAGCCTCGACCCGGCCCACCCCGGGCGGAACCCGGGGTGAGCCCGTGGCGGGCGGGCACCGCTACGGCAGCGCCAGCATCCGCTCCAGTGCCAGCTTCGCGAACCTCTCCGTCTCGCGGTCGACCTCGATCCGGTTGACCAGCTTGCCCTCGGCCAGCGACTCCAGGGTCCAGACCAGGTGGGGCAGGTCGATGCGGTTCATGGTCGAGCAGAAGCAGACCGTCTTGTCCAGGAAGACGATCTCCTTGCCCTCGGGGGCGAAACGGTTCGCGAGCCGGCGTACGAGATTGAGCTCGGTGCCGATGGCCCACTTCGAGCCGGCCGGGGCCGCCTCCAGCGCCTTGATGATGTACTCGGTCGAGCCGACGTAGTCCGCCGCGGCGACGACCTCGTGCTTGCACTCGGGGTGCACCAGGACGTTCACCCCGGGGATGCGGGCGCGGACGTCCTCGACCGACTCCAGCGAGAAGCGGCCGTGGACCGAGCAGTGCCCGCGCCACAGGATCATCTTCGCGTCCCGCAGCTGCTCGACGGTCAGACCGCCGTTCGGCTTGTGGGGGTTGTAGACGACGCAGTCCTCCAGGGACATGCCCAGGTCGCGGACCGCGGTGTTGCGGCCGAGGTGCTGGTCGGGGAGGAACAGGACCTTCTCGCCGTGCTCGAAGGCCCAGTTCAGGGCCCGCTCGGCGTTCGACGAGGTGCAGATCAGGCCGCCGTGCTTGCCCGTGAACGCCTTGATGTCCGCCGAGGAGTTCATGTACGACACCGGCACGACCTGCTCGGCGATGCCCGCGTCGGTCAGCACGTCCCAGCACTCGGCGACCTGCTCGGCCGTCGCCATGTCGGCCATCGAACAGCCGGCCGCGAGGTCGGGCAGGACGACCTTCTGGTCGTCGGAGGTGAGGATGTCCGCCGACTCGGCCATGAAGTGCACACCGCAGAAGACGATGTACTCGGCCTCCGGGCGGGCGGCCGCGTCCCGGGCCAGCTTGAAGGAGTCGCCCGTGACGTCGGCGAACTGGATGACCTCGTCACGCTGGTAGTGGTGGCCGAGGACGAACACCTTCTCGCCGAGCTTCTCCTTGGCCGCGCGGGCGCGCTCGACCAGGTCGGGGTCGGACGGAGACGGCAGGTCGCCGGGGCACTCGACGCCCCGCTCGCTCTTCGGGTCGGCCTCGCGGCCGAGCAGCAACAGGGCGAGCGGAGTCGGCTGTACGTCGAGCTCCGTGGTCTGGGCGGTGGTCACGACACGCACCCTTTCTACTTTTCGTCGAACTGACGTTATCTATCATAACCCGGTTCACGTCACTTTGACGATGGTCATTGCGTCGATGTGACGTGAATCCCGAAACGGGGCTCGTGGGGCCCGGACGCGGCATTTTCTGCTCACCGCGGCATGTGCGAGCATGAAGAAGGCGCCGAAAATCCGGCGTCCGGCCCGGAATGAATCCGCGGCCTTGCCGGTTGCACCAGTCGGCAAGCAGTCTCCGTACAACCCGGGAGAGATGTAGATGTCCGTATCGGACGAGACCGGCACCGTCACCGACGGCATCATTCTGTCCGACGCCGCCGCGGCGAAGGTCAAGGCCCTGCTCGACCAGGAAGGCCGTGACGACCTGGCCCTGCGCGTCGCCGTCCAGCCCGGCGGCTGCTCCGGCCTGCGTTACCAGCTCTTCTTCGACGAGCGCTCGCTCGACGGCGACGTGGTCAAGGACTTCGGCGGCGTCAAGGTCGTCACCGACCGTATGAGCGCCCCGTACCTGGGCGGCGCGTCCATCGACTTCGTGGACACCATCGAGAAGCAGGGCTTCACGATCGACAACCCGAACGCCACCGGCTCCTGCGCCTGCGGCGACTCCTTCAGCTAGGCCGCACGGGCTTCGGCTGAGACACACGTCGACACGCGTCGACACACGTCGTACGAAAGGCGGCGGCCCCCCACAAGGGGCCGCCGCCTTTCACGTGTTCGGCGTCACCTGGCCCCGGAGGCCCCCGACAGCCGCGCCCCGGCCTTCGTCAGCGGGATCTGCTTGCCGTCCGTGCCCACGACCTCACGGTCGCCGAGCGGTTCGTCCAGGGTCACCGTCTTCTGGATCTCCTTGGCGATCATGATGCAGACCTTGTCCCGCCAGGGCCTGGCCGTCACCTTGACCTTCACCTCGCCCGAACTCTCGCTCGCCGACGCCGAGTAGTCCGCGCAGACCCCGCCCGTGAAGCTCACGGTCAGCTCGTCGCCCTCGGCCGTGTAACCGTCGATCTTGACGTCCCGCGTCTTCGGCGCGGAGGTGGGCTCGTCCGAGGGAGCCGTGGGGGTGGGCGTCGCGGTCGCGGGGGCGGCGATGTACTTCGGGTCGACCGCCGGATACGTCACCGTGAAGGCCTTCTCGGCCCCTGCCGGCCGCACCTCGAACAGCCAGGACGGCACCAGCGCCTGCCGACCCCCCACGAAGTGCGAGGCCAGCCCGAACACCGCCTTGTCCACGGTGAGCGTGTCGCCCGCCGGGCTCGCCGTCGACTGCCCGCACGGCGCTTCGAAACGGTCCTTCAGCGGTACGGGGCTGGCGCAGCCGCCGATGCCCATGCGGGGGCCGGTCGCCGGCACCTTGTTCAGCAGGCCGAGCGTCTTCTCGGCGCTCAGCACCGGGTACGTGTCGCTCTTCACCGGCGCCTTCAGCTGCCCGGCGCCGCTGACCACCTCACCCTGCGCGTTCACGGTGACGCCGGTGGCCCAGCCGTACGTGGGCAGCCCGCCCACCACCGGATCGGCGTTCACCACCCGCTGGGCGCCGATGACCTGGCTCGTGTCGAGCTTCGCGCCGCCCTGACCGACCGCCTTCAGCACCGGCGCGGCGGCCTTCACGGCGGCGGCCGCGCTCACCGGATCGTCGTCGGCGTCGGCGCCGGGCTTCGCCCCGCACACGGTGGCGCTGTCGCAGTAGTCGATGACGGGGGAGTAGCGCTGGAAGTTCCACGCGCCCGGCGCCTGCCGGTTCACCTGGAGACTCGGCCCCGAGCCGTCCGCGGCCCCGATCCGCCAGACCTGCCCCTGCGCCACCGGCTTCCCGCTCACCCCGAGCGCCCCGGCGAGCCGCGTCACGTCGTCCTCGGTGACCTGCCCCTGGAGCCGGTACACCGGCGCGGACGCGGGCCCCTCGGGAAGGCTCCCGGCCACCCGATAGGTCGCGCCGTACGGATTCGGCTCGCCCGGAGCGATCCCGTTCCCCGTTCCGCCGCCCCCGCCGTAACCGTCGAGCGCGAGAGGCGGCGGGGTGTCGTCCCCGGCCGCACCGGAGGTGGCTCCCTCACTGGACCCGCCGGAGGTACTGGCGGCGAGATACGCCCCGCCCCCGCCCACCAGCAGTACGGCGGCGGCGACGGCGGCGATGGCGACGGGGGAGCGGAACCGACCCGGGCGCGGGGCGCCGGTCTCCTCGTCACGGGGGACCTCGGAGTCGGGGAGGAGAGCGGGCTCCTCCGGAGCGGCGTCGGCGTCGGCCTCGGGAGCGGGCGTGGAGTGCTCGGGCTCGGGCTCGTCAGCGGATGCGGCCGCGGAGGCCGTGAGCTCGTCGGACGCCGGGGGCTCGTCGTCCTCAGCGGATGCCTTACCGGATGCCTCGCCGTCCGAGGCCTCGCTCGTGTCGTCGTCGGTGACGTCCTCGGACGACTCCGCCGAGCCCTGCACGTCGGTGATCTCCCCGTCGACCGGACCCGCGGAACCCCGCTCCTCCTCGGCGTTCCTCGCCTCCTCGGCGCCCTGGGCTTCCACAGCCTTCCCGTCCCCGCCGCCCAAGGCCTCGCCGTTGTCGGGTCGCTCGGTGTTCACCGCATCGCTCCTTCTGCCGCGCAACTGTCCCTCGACCCTGACCAGACCCTGTCAAAAAGGTCGATGAACGGGTCGTATGCCGCATCCCCTTTCCGGGGGACGGCGATGGGACGCAGCGGGGGAGCGCGCGGTTCCCTCGAACGCGCCGACTCGCGCCCCGTGGCTCAGTCGCCGTACTCCGACATCGCCTCCAGCAGCCGGGCCGAGCCCTCGGGGACCGTCACGCCGTGGATCAGGGAGGGGGAGACCGGGAGGGAGACGATCCGGTCCGGGGCTGCCCAGTGCGGAGCCATCCGGGCGCAGTCGCCCAGCAGCGAGGCGAGACCGGCTTCCAGGTCGGCCGGGGCGGGGGCGTACAGCTCAACGTTGGTCATGACCGAACCGTAAGCACCCCGGAGCCTGCGAAGAAAGATCTACTATCGGGTAGTTTTACCTGCTTCACCGTGCCGCCGTTCGCCTCGCAGTACTCCATACGGACCGGATAGCGTTAACCGTCAACACACCCTTCCTCTGGAGAGCCTCGCCGTGCGTATCGCAGTCACCGGCTCCATCGCCACCGACCACCTCATGACCTTCCCCGGCCGCTTCGCCGACCAGTTCGTCGCGGACCAGCTGCACACGGTCTCGCTCTCCTTCCTGGTCGACAACCTCGACGTCCGCAGGGGCGGCGTCGGCGCGAACATCGCCTTCGGCATGGGTCAGCTCGGCACCGCGCCGATCCTCGTCGGCGCCGCGGGCTTCGACTTCGACGAGTACCGGGCCTGGCTCGACCGGCACGGCGTCGACACCGCGTCCGTCCGGATCTCCGAGACCCTGCACACGGCCCGCTTCGTGTGCACCACCGACGCCGACCACAACCAGATCGGCTCCTTCTACACGGGCGCGATGAGCGAGGCCCGCCAGATCGAGCTCAAGACGGTCGCCGACCGCGTGGACGGCCTCGACCTGGTCCTCATCGGCGCCGACGACCCCGAGGCGATGCTCCGCCACACCGAGGAGTGCAGGTCGCGTGGGATCCCGTTCGCCGCGGACTTCTCCCAGCAGATCGCCCGGATGAACGGCGACGAGATCCGCATCCTGCTCGACGGGGCCACCTACCTCTTCTCCAACGAGTACGAGAAGGGGCTCATCGAGTCCAAGACGGGCTGGTCCGACGCGGAGATCCTGGCCAAGGTGGGCCACCGGGTCACGACGCTCGGCGCCCAGGGCGTGAAGGTCGAGAAGGCCGGCGAGGAGCCCATCGTCGTCGGCTGCGCGGAGGAGGAGCGCAAGGCGGACCCCACGGGCGTCGGCGACGCCTTCCGCGCGGGCTTCCTGTCGGGCCTGTCCTGGGGTGTCTCGCTGGAGCGCGCGGCCCAGGTCGGCTGCATGCTGGCGACCCTCGTCATCGAGACGGTCGGGACCCAGGAGTACCGGCTGCGGCGCGGCGCCTTCCTGGAGCGGTTCACCAAGGCGTACGGCGACGAGGCGGCCGAAGAGGTCCGCACGCACCTCAAGTGACCGGCTAGGAGATCCGGCGGACCACGTACGCGGAACCCTGGTCCGCCGGCTCCTCGCCCACGTACTCCTGCTCCCGCATCTCGCACCACGCCGGGATGTCCAGGCGGGCCGCCTCGTCGTCCGACAGGACCCGGACGGTCCCGCCCACCGGCACGTCCCCGATCACCTTCGCCAGCTCGATGACCGGGATCGGGCACCGCTTCCCGAGGGCGTCCACGACCAGCACGTCCTCACGCACGGCCACCGCGGGTGCGGGTGCGCCGAGCTTCTCCCGGACCCGTGCCACCGCATCCGGCAGCACCTCCAGGAACCGGTCCACCTCCTCGGAGACCGCCCCGAACGGCAACGACACCCGCACATTCCCCTCACTCAGCACCCCCATCGCCTTCAGCACATGGCTGGGCGTCAGCGTGCTGCTGGTGCAGGACGATCCGGACGAGACGGAGAAACCCTCCCGGTCCAGCTCGTGCAGCAAGGTCTCCCCATCGACATAGAGACAGGAGAACGTGACGATTCCCGGCAGCCGCCGCTCCGGATCCCCGACCACCTCCACGTCGGCGACCAGCTGAGGCACCCGCGCCCGGATCCGCTCCGTCAGCTCCCGCAGCCGTACCGCCTCTTGTGCCGCCTCGGCCCGCACCGCCCGCAGCGAGGCCGCCGCCGCGACGATCGCCGGCAGGTTCTCGAACCCGGGCGCCCGCCCGGACTCCCGCTCGTCGGCGGGCCCTTGCGGCGAGAACCGGACACCTTTCCGGACAGCGAGCAGCCCGACCCCGGAAGGGCCGCCCCACTTGTGCGCGCTGCCCGTCAGCAGGGACCAGGGCCCCTCGACCGGCCCCCACCCCAGCGACTGCGCCGCGTCCACCAGCAACGGCACACCCGCCTCCCGGCACACCTCGGCCACCTCGCCCACCGGCTGCACGGTCCCCACTTCGTGGTTGGCCGACTGAAGACACGCCAGGGCGGTGTCGGGCCGCAGGGCATCGACGTACGCCCGCGCACTGACGGCCCCCGTCCGCCCCACCGGAACCTCGGTCACGTCGAACAGCTCAGCCGAATGGAGGACGGAGGAGTGTTCGACAGCAGACACGATCAGGTGGCGTCCGACGCGCCGACGCCCGGCCAATGCGCCCGCGATCCCCTCGTGCACTGCCCGTGTGCCGGACGAGGTGAAGGTCAGCTCATCCGCCCGACACCCCACACCCTCGGCAGCGGCCTCCCGAGCGGCATCCAACAACATCCGAGCCCGCCGCCCTTCGCGATACAACCGGGACGGATCGGCCCACCCTTCATCCAGAGAGGCCAACAGCGCCTGACGGGCAACAGGGTGAAGGGGCGCACTGGAAGCGGCGTCGAAATAGGACACACGGCAACGCTAACCTCCCCAGGGGCGCGGGGAACTGCGCGATCAGCCACAAACCACCCGCAGCCGCCAATCCAGCGAACCCACCGAGTGACTAGGCACCCCTCCCGCTGAACCCCCGGAGGGCGTCGGCTAGGGTTTGGTCCGCATAAACATCCAAACCCCTGCCCGACGCAGGGCGGCGACCGACCACCGAAGAAGGCAGGCCGCAGCCAACACGCGCGGGCGAGACTCTCGGGAAGGCGCTACGTGAGTCCCAACGGCTCCGACCGCTCGCCGCGGCGCCCGATGCGGCGGAAGCTGCTGCAGGCAATGACCGCGGGCCTGGTCCTGGCGACCGCCACCGGTTGCACATACAAGGACTTCCCCCGCCTTGGCATGCCCACCCCGACCACGGAAGAGGCTCCGCGGATCCTCTCCCTCTGGCAGGGTTCCTGGGCGGCCGCGCTGGCCACCGGCGTGCTGGTGTGGGCCTTGATTCTGTGGAGTTCGATCTTCCACCGGCGCAGCCGGACCAAGGTCGAGGTTCCTCCGCAGACCCGGTACAACATGCCCATCGAGGCGCTGTACACGGTGGTTCCGCTCGTCATCGTCTCGGTCCTGTTCTACTTCACGGCCCGTGACGAGTCGAAGCTCCTCAGCCTCAAGAAGCAGCCCGACGTCACCGTCAACGTCGTCGGGTACCAGTGGAGCTGGGCGTTCAACTACATCGAGCCTGTGGCCGGCTCGACGGGCGACG
The DNA here is from genome assembly GCF_000383655.1 of Streptomyces sp. 351MFTsu5.1. Taxonomy (NCBI): domain Bacteria; kingdom Bacillati; phylum Actinomycetota; class Actinomycetes; order Kitasatosporales; family Streptomycetaceae; genus Streptomyces; species Streptomyces sp. 351MFTsu5.1. The sequence continues at coordinate 100,863 of NZ_KB911783.1, forward strand.
CGAAGACCGACAAGAACCTGGACGCGATTCCGTCCCGGTTCAAGAACGACTTCCCGGCGAACGCCGGCGGTGTCTACGACTTCGGCACGCCCGCCACGAAGAACCCGCAGACCGGCAACCCCGGCCCGACCCTCTGGCTCCCCAAGGGCAAGACGGTCCGCTTCGTCCTCACCTCGCGTGACGTCATCCACTCCTTCTGGGTGGTGCCGTTCCTGATGAAGATGGACGTCATCCCGGGCCACACCAACTCCTTCGAGGTGACCCCCAACAAGGAGGGCACCTTCCTGGGCAAGTGCGCCGAGCTCTGCGGCGTGGACCACTCCCGGATGCTGTTCAACGTGAAGGTCGTCTCCCCGGAGCGCTACGAGCAGCACCTCAAGGACCTCGCGAAGAAGGGGCAGACCGGTTACGTTCCCGCGGGCATCGAGCAGACCGCCCACGAGAAGGACCGGGAGACGACGAACCTGTGAGCATCCTCAACGAACCCCAGGGTGCCGCCGAAGCAGGGTCCCACTACGCGGACGAACTGCCGGTCCGGCGCCAGAACCGCGGGAGCGTGGTCATCAAGTGGCTCACCACCACTGACCACAAGACGATCGGCACGATGTACCTCGCCACGTCGTTCGCGTTCTTCCTCATCGGTGGCGTGATGGCGCTCTTCATGCGCGCCGAGCTGGCCCGTCCGGGCCTGCAGATCATGTCGAACGAGCAGTTCAACCAGGCGTTCACGATGCACGGCACGATCATGCTGCTGATGTTCGCGACGCCGCTGTTCGCCGGCTTCACCAACTGGATCATGCCGCTCCAGATCGGCGCGCCCGACGTGGCGTTCCCGCGGCTGAACATGTTCGCCTACTGGCTCTACCTGTTCGGCTCGACGATCGCCGTGGGAGGCTTCCTCACCCCGCAGGGTGCGGCCGACTTCGGCTGGTTCGCCTACTCCCCGCTGTCGGACGCGGTCCGCAGCCCGGGCGTCGGCGCCGACCTGTGGATCATGGGTCTGGCCTTCTCCGGCTTCGGCACGATCCTCGGTGCGGTCAACTTCATCACCACGATCATCTGCATGCGCGCGCCCGGCATGACCATGTTCCGCATGCCGATCTTCGTGTGGAACGTGCTGCTGACCGCGGTCCTCGTCCTGCTGGCCTTCCCGGTCCTCGCCGCCGCGCTGTTCGCGCTGGAGGCGGATCGGAAGTTCGGGGCACATGTCTTCGACGCGGCCAACGGCGGAGCGTTGCTGTGGCAACACCTCTTCTGGTTCTTCGGCCACCCAGAGGTGTACATCATCGCGCTGCCGTTCTTCGGCATCATCTCCGAGGTCATCCCGGTCTTCTCCCGCAAGCCGATGTTCGGCTACATGGGCCTGATCGGCGCGACCATCGCGATCGCGGGTCTGTCCGTGACGGTGTGGGCCCACCACATGTACGTCACCGGCGGTGTGCTGCTGCCGTTCTTCTCCTTCATGACGTTCCTCATCGCCGTACCGACCGGCGTGAAGTTCTTCAACTGGATCGGAACGATGTGGAAGGGGTCCCTGAGCTTCGAGACCCCGATGCTCTGGGCCACCGGCTTCCTGATCACCTTCACCTTCGGTGGTCTGACCGGTGTCATCCTGGCCTCGCCGCCGCTGGACTTCCACGTCTCGGACTCGTACTTCGTGGTGGCGCACTTCCACTACGTCGTCTTCGGCACCGTCGTCTTCGCGATGTTCTCCGGCTTCCACTTCTGGTGGCCGAAGTTCACCGGCAAGATGCTCGACGAGCGCCTCGGCAAGATCACGTTCTGGACGCTGTTCGTCGGCTTCCACGGCACCTTCCTGGTCCAGCACTGGCTGGGCGCCGAGGGCATGCCGCGTCGCTACGCCGACTACCTGGCGGCCGACGGCTTCACCGCCCTGAACACGATCTCGACGATCAGCTCGTTCGTGCTCGGCCTGTCGATCCTGCCGTTCCTCTACAACGTGTGGAAGACGGCCAAGTACGGCAAGCCGGTCGGCGTCGACGACCCGTGGGGCTACGGCCGCTCCCTGGAGTGGGCGACCTCCTGCCCGCCGCCGCGGCACAACTTCCTCACCCTGCCGCGGATCCGCAGCGAATCCCCGGCGTTCGACCTGCACCACCCGGAGATCGCCGCTCTCGACCAGCTCGAGAACGCCGGCCACGGTGAGAAGGCTCTCTCGGGCGGCAAGGAGGCCGGCAAGTGAAGATCCAGGGACGGATGTTCATCTGGCTGAGCGTCTTCATCCTCGTCATGGCGATCGTCTATGGCGTGTGGTCGAAGGAGCCGGCCGGCACCACCGCGCTCTTCCTGGCGTTCGGCCTGTCCGTCATGATCGGCTTCTACCTCGGCTTCACGGCCAGGCGGGTGGACGCCGGTGCGCAGGACAACAAGGAGGCCGACGTCGCGGACGACGCCGGCGAGGTCGGGTTCTTCAGCCCGCACAGCTGGCAGCCGCTCGCCCTCGGCTTCGGCGGCGCCCTCGCCTTCCTGTCGGTCGCGATCGGCTGGTGGCTGCTGTACTTCTCGGTGCCGGTGATCCTGGTCGGCCTGTACGGCTGGGTCTTCGAGTACTACCGCGGTGAGAACCGCACCCAGTAGCACGAGCGGAGCTCGAAGGAGCCCGGACACTCCGTCAGGAGCGTCCGGGCTCCTTCGTTTGCCACAAGACTGATCACTCGTACGAGTCACCCGGCGTGCCGCAGTTGACTTCGCTTCCTAGCGTGAAGCCATGAACCACACACCGCGAACCCGCACCGTCGTCAGCTGCACGATGTTGGTGGTCACCTTCGGCATAAGCACCTCAGCCTGCGGGTCCGACGGGAACCCGCTGGCTGCCACGCCCTACGACGCGGCGGACCAGATCGCCTTCAACGCGCCCACCGGCGAGGGCAAGAAGGCCGACCCGGACAAGCCCCTGGAGGTCACCGCGGACGACGACGGCCGTATCACCGACGTCACCGCCACGGACGCCACAGGCCGCTTCGTGGCGGGCGAACTCTCCGCCGACGGCTCCCGCTGGCACAGCACCTCCGCGCTGGCCGCCAACGCCCACTACACGGTCCGGGTGAGCACCGAGGACGACGACGGGGCACCCGGCCGCAAGGTCCTCGCCTTCGACACCAGCAAGCCGCTCGGCAAGAAGCGCCTCAACGTCACCTTCGGCCCCAAGTCGGGCACCTACGGCGTCGGCCAGCCCATCACCGCCAAGCTGGACAAGCCCGTCAAGGACAAGGCCCAGCGGGCCGTCGTCGAACGGGCCCTCAGGGTCGACGCCACCCCCGCCGTACAGGGCGCCTGGCACTGGGTGAACGACAAGGAGCTCCACTACCGGCCCAAGGAGTACTGGCCCTCCCACGCCACCGTCCAGGTCCGCAGCGAGCTGGAGGGCGTCAAGATCGGCGACCGGCTCTGGGGCGGCAAGGCCAAGCCCGTCAAGCTGACCACCGGCGACCGCCTCATCGCCGTGACGGACGCCTCGACGCACTCGATGACCGTCTACAAGAACGACCAGGTCATCAAGGAGCTCCCGGTCACCACCGGCAAGCCCGGCTTCGACACCCGCAACGGCGTCAAGGTCGTACTCGCCAAGGAGTACTTCGTACGTATGCGCGGCACCAGCATCGGCATCGCCGAGGGTTCCTCGGAGTCGTACGACCTTCCGGTCTACTACGCCACCCGCCTCACCTGGAGCGGCGAGTACGTGCACGCCGCCCCCTGGTCGGTGGGCTCACAGGGCTACGCCAACGTCAGCCACGGCTGCACCGGCATGAGCACCGACAACGCCGAGTGGTTCTTCGAGACGGTCCACGAGGGCGACGTGGTCAAGGTCGTCAACTCCGACGGCCACACCATGGAGGCCTTCGGCAACGGCTTCGGCGACTGGAACCTGGACTGGAAGAAGTGGCGCGAGGGCAGCGCGCTGGCCTCAGGCACCTCGGACGGCCCCACTCCGGCGCAGCAGGCCAGGCTGAGGCCGCAGAGCGTCTAGACAGGGGCTCGCCGGACTCCTCAGGGGCGCGGGACTGCAGCCGCCCGACCACAGGACCGACCGAGTTCCTAGGCGGTCAACGCCTTCCGAGACCGCAGCAGAGAAGCCAGCGCCGACGCGAACTCCACCGGATCCACCGGATGCGTCACCGCACCCTCCGCCCGGCTCCACGTGGCCAGCCACGCGTCCTGCGGCCGCCCGATCAGCAACAGCACCGGCGGGCAGTGGAACACCTCGTCCTTGATCTGCCGGCACAGCCCCATGCCGCCCATGGGCACGGCCTCGCCGTCGAGGACACAGACGTCGATCCCGCCCTTGTCCAGCTCCTTCAGCACCGCCGCAGGCGTGGCGCACTCCACGAACTCCACCACCGGGACATCGGGAGCGGGACGGCGCCCCGTCGCCAGCCGAACTTGCTCGCGGGTGTTGGAATCGTCGCTGTAGACCAGCACCGTGGCGGTCGGCTGCATTGTTCCTCCGTGACGTCAGCGTCGTAAGGACAGGCCCGTAGGGCGGGATGCTACTCCCTTGAACACCACGTCAACACCGGTACGGAGCAGCAAGACACTCCGAACGGCACCCCCCGGAGTGAGGGCGGGATAAGCGACCGACATAATGTCGGTCGTGGCGACAGCAACGACAGTAGAAACCGGGCACGCGCACCCGTCGGTCAACCGGCCGAACCTCACCAGCGTCGGAACCATCATCTGGCTGAGTTCCGAGCTGATGTTCTTCGCGGCCCTCTTCGCGATGTACTTCACCCTGCGATCGGTGACGGGACCCGATCACTGGAAGGAAATGGCGTCCAGCCTGAACTTCCCGTTCTCGGCGACGAACACCACGATCCTGGTGCTCTCCTCGCTCACCTGCCAGCTCGGCGTCTTCGCCGCCGAGCGCGGTGACGTGAAGAAGCTCCGGGGCTGGTTCATCGTCACGTTCATCATGGGCGCGATCTTCATCGGCGGTCAGATCTACGAGTACACGGAGCTGGTGAAGAAGGACGGGCTCTCCCTGTCCTCCGACCCGTACGGCTCGGTGTTCTACCTGACCACCGGCTTCCACGGCATGCACGTGACGGGCGGCCTGATCGCGTTCCTGTTCGTTCTCGGGCGTACCTACGCGGCCAAGAGGTTCACCCACGAGCAGGCGACCGCGGCGATCGTCGTGTCCTACTACTGGCACTTCGTCGACGTCGTCTGGATCGGCCTCTTCGCCACGATCTACATGATCAAGTAGCCGGGCCCGCTCCCGACATCGCAAGCATCGACGCAGAAGATCCTGACACCGGGGTAATCCGTGAAAAAGCTCTCCGCACGACGACGCCACCCGCTGGCGGCGCTCGTCGTCCTACTCCTCGCGCTGGCATGCACCGGGGGGCTGTACGCCGTGTTCGCACCCGCGAGCAAGGCGCAGGCAGATGAAACCGCCCAGTCCCTGGCCATCGACGAGGGCAAGAAGCTCTTCGCCGTAGGCTGCGCCAGCTGCCACGGCACCGGCGGTCAGGGATCCTCCGACGGCCCGAGCCTGGTGGGCGTGGGCGCAGCGGCCGTAGACTTCCAGGTCGGAACCGGCCGCATGCCGGCCCAGCAGCCGGGCGCGCAGGTTCCGCGCAAGAAGGTCATCTACACCCAGGCCGAGATCGACCAGCTGGCCGCGTACATCTCCTCGCTGGGCGCGGGTCCGAGCATCCCGACCGAGGCGCAGTACGGCCCCGACGGTGCCGACATCGCCAAGGGCGGCGAGCTGTTCCGCGACAACTGCACGCAGTGCCACAACTTCACCGGCAAGGGTGGCGCGCTGACGCACGGCAAGTTCGCGCCGAGCCTCGAGGGCGTCGACCCGAAGCACATCTACGAGGCCATGCAGACCGGCCCGCAGAACATGCCGTCGTTCCCCGACACCACCCTGTCGGAGCAGAACAAGAAGGACATCATCGCGTACCTGAACGCGGTCAACGGCGACGACACCGTGAGCCCCGGCGGCCTTGAGCTGGGCGGTCTCGGCCCGGTCTCCGAAGGCCTGTTCGCCTGGATCTTCGGCCTCGGCGCGCTGATCGCGGTCGCCGTCTGGGTCGCCGCTCGGACCGCAAAGGCCAAGAAGTCATGAGTAGCCAAGACATTCCAGAAGAGAACCTGCCCGCAGAGCAGGGCGCGCACGGCGCGGTAGGCGTCGCGGACGAGCAGAACCCGTTCGCCGACCCCGGTCTCCCGCCGCACGAGCACCGGGTGCAGGACATCGACGAGCGGGCCGCCAGCCGGTCCGAGCGCACGGTGGCCATGCTGTTCACGGTCTCGATGCTGTCGACGATCGGGTTCATCGCCTCGTACGTGAGCATCCCTCACGACAAGTCGATCTTCGTCTTCCCGATCGGCCACATCAACGCGCTGAACTTCGCGCTGGGCCTGACCCTCGGTCTCGCCCTCTTCGCGATCGGCGCGGGCGCGGTCCACTGGGCCCGCACCCTGATGTCCGACGAGGAGATCGCCGACGAGCGTCACCCGATCGAGGCGCCCCCCGAGGTCAAGGCCAAGGTCATGGCCGACTTCAAGCAGGGCGCCAAGGAGTCGGCGCTCGGCCGCCGCAAGCTGATCCGCAACACGATGTTCGGCGCGCTGGCCCTGTTCCCGCTCTCCGGTGTCATGCTGCTGCGCGACCTCGGTCCGCTGCCCGGCACCAAGCTCCGCCACACCATGTGGTCCAAGGGCAAGCTGCTGGTCAACATGAACACCGACCAGCCGCTGCGTCCCTCGGACGTCGCCGTGGGCTCCCTCACCTTCGCCAAGCCCGAGGGCCTGGAGGAGCACTCCGAGGAGTTCCAGACCGAGATCGCCAAGGCCGCCCTGATGATCGTCCGGCTCCAGCCCGACAACATCAAGGACAAGCGCGAGCTCGAGTGGTCGCACGAGGGAATCGTCGCGTACTCGAAGATCTGCACCCACGTCGGTTGCCCGATCTCCCTGTACGAGCAGCAGACGCACCACGTGCTCTGCCCCTGCCACCAGTCCACCTTCGACCTCTCCGACGGTGCCCGGGTGATCTTCGGCCCCGCCGGTCACGCCCTGCCGCAGCTGCGCATCGGCGTGAACGACGAGGGCTACCTTGAAGCGCTCGGCGACTTCGAGGAGCCCGTCGGTCCTGCATTCTGGGAGCGCGGATGAGCACTACAGAGACCACCGGGTCGCGCTCGCGCGACAAGGCACCGGCCGGCGAGCGCGTCGCCGACTGGGCCGACGGACGGCTCGGGATCTACTCCCTGGCCAAGTCCAACATGCGCAAGATCTTCCCCGACCACTGGTCGTTCATGCTGGGTGAGGTCTGCCTCTACAGCTTCATCATCATCATCCTCACGGGTGTGTATCTGACGCTGTTCTTCCACCCGTCGATGAACGAGGTGGAGTACCACGGCAGCTACGTCCCGCTTCAGGGACAGATGATGTCCGAGGCGTTCAACTCGACCATGCACATCTCCTTCGATGTGCGCGGTGGTCTGCTGATCCGGCAGATCCACCACTGGGCGGCGCTGATCTTCCTCGCCGGCATGTTCGTGCACATGATGCGCGTGTTCTTCACGGGCGCGTTCCGCAAGCCGCGTGAGGTCAACTGGCTGTTCGGCTTCCTGCTGTTCGTCCTCGGCATGTTCACCGGCTTCACCGGTTACTCGCTCCCGGACGACCTGCTCTCCGGCACCGGTGTCCGCTTCATGGAGGGCGCGGTCCTGTCCGTGCCGATCGTCGGCACGTACCTGTCGTTCTTCCTGTTCGGCGGAGAGTTCCCGGGCGGCGACTTCGTGGCCCGCTTCTACTCGATCCACGTCCTGCTGCTGCCGGGCATCATGCTCGGCCTGGTCGTCGGCCACCTGATCCTGGTCTTCTACCACAAGCACACGCAGTTCGCGGGCCCCGGCAAGACGAACAACAACGTCGTCGGCATGCCGCTGCTGCCGGTCTACATGGCCAAGGCCGGAGGCTTCTTCTTCCTGGTCTTCGGTGTCATCGCGGCCATCGCGGCGATCGCCTCGATCAACCCGATCTGGTCGATGGGTCCCTACCGTCCCGACCAGGTGTCCACGGGCGCCCAGCCGGACTGGTACATGGGCTTCTCCGAGGGCCTGATCCGTGTCATGCCGGGCTGGGAGATCAACTTCTGGGGTCACACGCTCGTCCTGGGCGTGTTCATCCCGCTGGTCATCTTCCCGCTGGTCCTGGTCGCGATCGCGGTCTACCCGTTCATCGAGTCCTGGGTCACCGGCGACAAGCGCGAGCACCACATCCTGGACCGCCCGCGCAACGCCCCGACGCGTACGGCCTTCGGTGTCGCGTGGATCACCTGGTACTTCGTCCTGCTGATCGGTGGTGGAAACGACCTCTGGGCCACCCACTTCCACCTGTCGATCAACGCCATCACATGGTTCGTGCGGGTCGCGTTCTTCGTCGCCCCGGTCCTGGCGTTCGTCGCCACCAAGCGGATCTGCCTCGGCCTCCAGCGCCGGGACAAGGACAAGGTGCTGCACGGCCGCGAGTCCGGCATCATCAAGCGCCTGCCGCACGGTGAGTTCATCGAGGTGCACGAGCCGCTCAGCCAGGAGCAGCTGCACACGCTCACGGCGCACGAGCAGTACAAGCCGGCCGAGATCGGCCCCACGGTCGACGAGAACGGCGTCGAGCGCAAGGTCGGCCGCTCCGAGAAGCTGCGTGCCAAGCTCAGCGAGGCGTACTACGGCGAGGAAGCCCAGATCGCCAAGCCGACCGTCGAGGAGTACAAGGAGATCACGAGCGGCCACGGCCACCACTGATCACTGCTTGTCGCTGCGCTCGCCACGGCGCGGTTGAAAGGGCCCCGTCCGAACACCGGACGGGGCCCTTTGCCGTGCCCCGGGCTGGATAGGGTGGGCGCAACACTCGTGTTCTTCTACTTCTTCTACGACGACCAGGAGCGGCCCCATGAGCGCTGTGACCCCCGCTGGAGGCGACACCGCGGCGGGCCGTTCCTGGCCCGAGGTGCTGAACGCCCTGCTGTACGGCCGTGACCAGAGCGCCGACGCGACGGCGTGGGCGATGGACCGGATCATGCAGGGCGAGGCGACCGACGCGCAGATCGCCGGTTTCGTGGTCGCCCTCCGGGCCAAGGGCGAGACGGTCGAGGAGATCAACGGGCTGGTGCGGACGATGTACGCGCACGCCAATGTGATCGAGGTCCCCGGGCGGACCGTGGACATCGTCGGCACGGGTGGCGACGGTGCCAAGACCGTCAACATCTCCACGATGTCGGCGATCGTCGTGGCCGGCACCGGTGCCACGGTCGTCAAGCACGGCAACCGGGCCGCCTCCTCCGCGTCCGGCGCCTCGGACGTCCTGGAGAAGCTCGGCGTCAACCTGGAGCTGACCCCGCAGCGGGTGGCCGAGGTGGCCGGCGAGGCCGGGATCACCTTCTGCTTCGCGATCAAGTTCCATCCGGCGCTGCGTCACGCGGGCGCCGCCCGCGGTCAGTTGGGCATCCGCACGGTGTTCAACATCCTCGGCCCCCTCACCAACCCCGCCCGGGTGCGGTCCCAGGCCGTCGGGGTCGCCGATCCGCGCATGGCACCCGTCGTCGCGGGCGTCTTCGCCGAACGCGGCAACTCCTCCCTGGTCTTCCGCGGTGACGACGGGCTCGACGAGCTGACGACCACCTCGACCTCCCACGTCTGGGTCGTCCGGGACGGCAAGGTCACCGAGGAGAGCTTCGACCCCCGGGACGTCGGCATCGACCTGGTCCCGGTGGAGGCCCTGCGCGGCGGTGACCCGGCGTACAACGCGGAGGTCGCCAGGAAGCTCCTGGACGGCGAGACCGGCCCCGTCCGGGACGCCGTACTCCTGAACTCGGCGGCCGCGCTGGTCGCCCTGGACCCGGGCACCGGGACGCTGGCCGAGCAGCTGCGGGCCGGGATGGACAAGGCCGCGGAGTCGATCGACTCCGGGGCGGCCAAGCGGACCCTGGAGCGCTGGGTGGCCGCGAGCAACGCATAGCAGCCGGCGGGGTGTCGTCCCGCGATCCGGACACGGGTTGCGGGACGACGATCACCTCGCGTAAGTTTTTCGACCAGGTCATGAGTGACAGTCATGAGGCCCCGGCCGACTGTCCGGCAACCCTCCGTCCGTGGCGGGGTGCCCCGGGTGAAGACCAGGCCGCAGGCAGCGAGGTCTGTGGCAAGCGCGGATCCCTCACGAACCAGGGATCCTGGTCGTTCGAGGAGTCTTCCGTGAGCAAGCGAATGCGATAGGGCGCCGAGCCCCCATCTCCGCAACCCCCTCTCACCTTTCTCTTTTGCCCGGGAGTTCCCCATGTCTGTCTTCACCGCTGCCCCCGCCCAGACCATTTGTGCCCAGCTGCCCGTTCTGGGCCGAGATGTCACCGTCCCGCTCGTGACCGGCGGCGAAGTCACCTACGCGGCGCTCGACTACGCGGCCAGCGCCCCCGCCCTCCAGCGCGTCTGGGACGACGTGGCGGCCTACGCGCCCTACTACGGCAGCGTGCACCGCGGGGCCGGTTACCTGTCCCAGCTGTCGACCGACCTGTTCGAGAACGCCCGCAAGACGGTCACGGAGTTCCTCGACTGCCGCGAGGACGACCAGCTGGTCTTCACCCGGTCCACCACCGACTCGCTCAACCTGCTCGCCGCCGCGCTCCCGGCCGACTGCCAGGTCTTCGTCTTCGAGACCGAGCACCACGCGAGCCTGCTGCCCTGGCAGGACGCCCGGGTCAGCTACCTCGACGCCCCCCGCACCCCGCGGCAGGCCGTCGAGACCCTGGAGAAGGCACTCGCCGCCCGTGACCCGCGGGGCCCGGCCCTGGTCTGCGTCACCGGCGCCTCCAACGTCACCGGCGAACTGTGGCCGGTCCGCGAGCTGGCCGCCGCCGCTCACGCCCACGGCGCCCGGATCGTCCTGGACGCCGCCCAGCTGGCCCCGCACCACCCGGTGAGCGTCCGTGACCTGGACGTCGACTGGGTCGCCTTCTCCGGCCACAAGCTGTACGCCCCGTTCGGCTCCGGCGTCCTGGCCGGCCGTGCCGACTGGCTCAAGGCGGCCGACCCCTACCTCGCCGGCGGTGGCGCCAGCCGCAAGGTCACCCGGCGCGAGGACGGGGGAGTGGACGTGGAGTGGCACGACACCGCCGCCCGCCACGAGGCCGGCTCCCCGAACGTCATCGGCGCCTACTCCATCGCCTCGGCCTGCAAGGCCCTCACCGAGGCCGGCTTCGACACCCTGGTCGCCCGCGAGCAGCACCTGATCGAGAAGGTGAAGGCGGGTCTCGCCGAGGTCCCGGAGGTGCGGATCCTCTCCCTCTTCGGCGACGACGCCCCCCGCGTCGGCGTGATCTCCTTCGTCGTCGAGGGCTGGAACAGCTCCCACTTCGCCGCGGCGCTCTCCGCCGAGTACGGCATCGGCGTCCGCGACGGCCTCTTCTGCGCCCACCCCCTCGTCCGCACCCTCCTCGGCAGCGACCCGCAGACCCAGGGCGAGTGCGGGGCCCCCGAGGCGGCGCCCGGCGAGAAGTCCCTGAACGCGATCCGCGTGAGCTTCGGCGCGGGCACCCCGGACGAGCACGTGGAGCGTTTTGTGCGGGCCGTGAAGGAACTGGTCGCGGACGGTGCGAAGTGGCAGTACCGCACCGAGGACGGCCGCTGCGTCCCGGCCGTCTGACGTACCGGCGTCCACCCCGCGTATACGCTCGCTTCCGGCAGCCGTACGGAGGCAGGGGGAGCACGGGGTGCAGGAGCTGCGGGAGACCGATCCGCGGACCATCGGACCGTACGGGGTCCTCGGAAGACTCGGGTCCGGCGGGATGGGCGAGGTGTATCTCGCCGAGGCCCGGGGCGGGCTGCGGCTCGCGGTGAAGGTGGTGCGGGCGGAGCACGCCGAGGACCGCACCTTCCGCGCCCGGTTCCGGCACGAGGTGCGGGCCGCGCAGACCGTCGGCGGCGCCGGCACGTACACCGCGCGGGTCGTCGACGCCGACACCGAGGCCGCGCGGCCGTGGATGGCCAGCGAGTTCGTGGCCGGCCCCAACCTGCGGGACGCGGTGCTCGACCGGGGGCCGCTGGGCGCGGACGCGGTACGGCTGCTGGCGGGGGCGCTCGCCGAGGCGCTCGCCGCGATCCACGCCAAGGGTCTGGTGCACCGGGACCTCAAGCCCTCCAACATCCTGCTCGCGCCGGACGGGCCCCGGGTCATCGACTTCGGGATCGTCCGGGCGCTGGAAGGGACCGCGCTGACCCGGACCGGGGTGGTCGTCGGCTCGGTCGGCTATCTCTCGCCCGAGCAGATCCGCAACGGCGCCCAGGTGGTCCCGGCCAGCGACGTCTTCTCCCTCGGCGCGGTCCTCGCGTACGCGTCCGGCGGGAAGGAACCGTTCGGTGAGGGGCAGGACTCGGTCGTCCTGCTGCGGATCCTGACCGGGGACGTCGACCTGTCCGCCGTACCGGAGGAACAGCTGCCGCTGGTGGAGGCCTGTCTGCGGGACGATCCCGCGGCGCGGCCGACGCCCGCCGAGCTGGTCGCGGCCGTGGGACACACCGCCGGTTCGTTGCGGGAGGGCCTGCGCGAGGGATGGTTCTCCGGAGGGCCGCCGACCGTGGCCCTCGACGGCGACGAGCGCTGGGTGCCGGAGGACGGGTCGCGGGAGCGGCTCAGCGGGGTGGAGTACATGGCGCCCATGACGGTCACCGACGTGCCCGAGACCACCGGCCCCGCCTCGGCGAGGCCCTCGCGGCGCCGGATCCTGGCGGCCTGGGCCGGTGGCGCGGGGGCGGTCGGCGCCGGGGGCCTGGGCTGGTGGCTGCTGCGGAGCCCCTCGGGCTCCGCCTCCTCCGCGGGCGCGGGCGCGGGCCGCTCCGTGCAGGGCGGCCCGGTCGCGGCCGAGGTGGGATGGACGTACGCCGTGCAGGGGCTCGGCGGGCGGCGCGGCCCCTGTGCCGCCGTCTCGTCCGACGGCGCCCGGGTGTACGTCGGCGGTGCGGACGGCGCGATGCACGCGCTGGACCTGGGCGGCCGGCCGGTGTGGCGGACCCCGCTGGGCGGCGAGGCCATGTCCCCGCTCGCCACCGCGGACGGCGTGTACTGCCTGCTGGAGAACGACCAGGAAGGGGCGTCCGAGCTGTGCGCGCTCGGCCCGCACGGCAAGGTCCGCTGGAAGAAGGCATTCGCCGCGAACAGCCAGTTCCCGGTGGCCTCCGGACGCCTGGTCCTGGTCTCCTACGGCGACGGCTCGGACGCGGGCGGGGTGCGCGCCTACGCCCCCGACGGCAGTGTGCGCTGGTCCACGCCCACGGGTGCGGCGCCCACCAGCGAGCCCCTGGTGGCGGACGGGGTGGTGTACGTCGGCACCTTCGGGGACGAGGTGCAGGCCCTGGACGCGCAGACCGGCAGACGGCTCTGGGCCACCAAGGCCGGCGCCGACACCGGGCGGCCCGCGCTGGTCGGCGGCACCCTGGTGGTCGGCTCCGGCGGCGAGCAGATGCTGCACGGCCTCAGCCGCGCGGGCAGGCCCCTGTGGAACTCGGGCAACGACAGGGTGTACGGCAGCCGCTACTTCACCTGCGTGCCCTTCGCGGGACTCGGCGTCACCGCGTCCGACTTCGAGCTCGTCGCCCTCGACCCCGCCGACGGATCGACCGCGTGGTCCTTCCGGTTCACCGACGACGGGAGCCAGTACAGCGACCCGGTGGTCCATGGCGACACCGTCTACGTGCGGCGGGGTTCGACGCTCTACGGTCTCGACCGCAAGGGCCGGCGGGTCTGGCGGAAGCGGGTCGAGGGCGGTGCGTCCGTCGGCACCCAGTCACCGGTCGTCCGGGACGGCCGGATCTACGTCGCGACCGCCGACGGCATCACGGCGCTCGCGCTGGACTCCTAGCCGCCGATACCGGTCAGCTAGCTGTCGAGGCCGATCGCGAAGGCGGCCTCCAGGTCGTGCTGGGAGTACGTGCGGAAGGCCACGTGGGTGTCGGTGGCCTCCACGCCCGGGATCTTGCTGATGCTGCCGGGGATGACCTCGGCGAGGTCCTCGTGCTGCTTCACCCGGACCATGGCGATCAGGTCGTACGTGCCCGTCACGGAGAAGACCTCGCTCACGGACTCCAGCGCGGCGATCCGCTCCGCGATCTCGGGGATCCGGTCCACGCTGGTCTTGATGAGGACGATCGCGGTGATCACGGCTGGTTCTCTCCCTCGGGGGCCGGAGCTGGGGCGGCCCTCACTCTAGTCGTACGGCCGAAACGCACCCAGGCGAAGGCCAGGCCCAGGCCGAAGCCCACCACGTGGGCGAGATAGGCCACCCCCGGTCCCTCGTTCGCCCGGCCCGCCGCCAGCCACTGGAGGGTCGCCCAGAACGGCAGGACGACCCAGGCCGGGAAGCGCAGCGGGAGGAAGAAGAGGAACGGCAGGAGACTGGTCACCCGGGCTCGGGGGAACAGGAAGAGGCACGCCCCGAGGACCGCGGAGATCGCCCCGGACGCGCCCACCAGGGACTGCTCCGAGCCGGCGTTGGCGGCCGCGTAGCCCAGCAGGGCGAGGTAGCCGCTGCAGAGGTAGAAGAGGAGGAACTGGACCCGGCCCATCCGTTCCTCGGTCATCACGCCGAAGACGTAGAGGAAGAGCATGTTGCCCAGCAGGTGCACCCAGCTGCCGTGGATGAACAGCGCGGTGGCCGGCGACAGGGTGGCGGCGGCGGAGCCCTCGAAGAGCTCGGCGGGGACCACGCCCCAGCGGTGGAACCAGGCCCGCTGGGCGGCCAGGAGCGCGTCGCCGTGGCCGTAGGCCGGATTGAGGCCGGACGCGGGGCCGACCAGGAAGACCAGGAAGCACAGGGCGATCAGGCCGTAGGTGACCGGTGCCGACCCCTGCAACGACCTGCGTGCTCCACCGACCGTCACCCTCCAGTTGCGGATCATGAACACAGAGCATGACGTAACGGGACGCAAGCCGACAGACCGCCTCGCCGCCGTGGACGCCCGAGCGGCGAGTACCCGCCAGGCCGTAGGGTTACGTGCCACACCCCGGGGACCCCGGAGTGTCGCGGACAATAGAAGGCCTAGAAGGAAAGAGCACAGTCACGATGACGGTTCCCCTCCCGACCGCCTCGACGCGGTGGCGCTGCACCCTCTGCGGCAACCTCACGCGCTTCGACGTGACCCGCTCGTCGAAGGTCGTCGAGTACGTCCACCTCGACCTGGCAGGAGAGCCGAAGGTCGAGGAGCGCGAGGTGGTCAGTGAGACCATCGAGTCGGTGCGGTGCCGCTGGTGCAACGCCGTGGACCAGGTGGAACTCGTCGACAGGCCGGGCGCCGACTCCTGAGCGGAGCGGCCCCGCAGGTATTGGGGTGTGACGGATGGTGGAGACCACGGGCGGGGGGCCGGGCGACGGCGCCGCCGAGGTGCTCGACCGTCCGCTGCCCGACGGCGTGCGACGCCGGGTCGTGCACATCGTCTCGGAGGGCTTCGGCGGGCTGACCGTCGGCGAGCTGCCCGCACAGCTGCGGCAGTACGCCCGTTTCGCACCCAACCGGCGGGCCAAGTTCGCGGGCAACGCGATGGCGGCCGCGCTGGAGACCGATCCGCTGTTCCGGCAGCGCATCGCGGAGAAGTTCAGAGAGGCGCAGCCGGAGCTGTGCGGTGCTCTGGACTCCGGTGCGCCGCCCCCGGCCGCGGATCCGCTCGACGTGGCGGCCGCGGCCTATGTGCTGCGGCCCGTCGGCTGGGTCAAGCTGGTCACCGCGGCCGGCGAGGAGGCCCTGCGGGCGGACGCCGAGCGGGCCGACGAAGAGGCCCGCGCCGAGCTGGAGCGGTTGCGCGAGGAGCTCGCGGCGGCGCGTGACCAGACGCGCGTCGAGACCGAGCGGCTGCGCGCCGAGCTGGAATCGGCCAAGAAGGAAGCCGAATCGCTTCACCGCAAACTCCGCGCGGCCCACAGCGACGTCAAACGGGGCGAGGCGGCTCTGCGCAAGGTGCAGGGCGAGATGGACACCGTGCGCGCCGAGGGGCAGGCCCAGGTGTCGGCCGCGGAGAGCGAGACGCGGCGCCTGAAGGCCCGGCTCGGCGAGGCGGAGGCGGCCCTGGAGGCCACGCGCAGAGCGGCGCGGGAGGGGCGCAGCGTCGAGGACATGCGCGTGCGTCTGCTGCTGGACACCGTGCTGGACGCGGCCCAAGGACTGCGCCGGGAACTGGCGTTGCCGCCTGTCTCGGTGCGGCCCGCGGAGACCGTGGACGCGGTCGAACCGGGACGAATGACCCCGAAGGACATCGCCGCGCGGGCCCTGTCGGACAGTGACCCGGCGATCCTGGACCAGCTTCTCGCCCTGCCCCAGGCGCACTTGGTGGTGGACGGCTACAACGTCACCAAGACCGGCTATCCCCAGATGCCGCTGGAGAAGCAGCGCCTCAGGCTCCTCGGGCAGCTCTCCCAGCTCGCCGCGCAGACCGGCGCCGAGGTGACCTGTGTCTTCGACGGGGCCGAGCTGGCCGCGCCGGTGCTGCTCGCGCCGCCGCGCGGGGTGCGGGTGCTGTTCTCCAAGGCGGGTGTCACCGCCGACGAGTTGATCCGTCAGCTGGTGCGCGCGGAGCCTCCCGGACGGCCGGTGATCGTCGCCTCCACCGACCGCGAGGTCGCCGACGGCATCGCCAAGGCGGGGGCGCGGCCGGTCGCGTCGGCGGTACTTCTGAAGCGGCTGTCCTAAACCTTGAAGTTAGAGGTTTAACGCCCGAATTGGCCGCTATCGTCACGCAACGTAGGGTCAAGCCGACATCACTGCACGTGAGTTGTGTGTAAAGAATGCATGGCGTGACGGGATTTTGCTCCTGAGGATTTGAACTGATCACGGGAAGGTCACTAAGGTCTGGGCTCGAACCTCCGAGCGGGTGATCACTCAAAAGAAGGAGTTCACCTCCGTGGCGTCCCACCGTCGACCCAAGCAGCCGAGCCGAGTGCGCGTGACCGTGCTCACCACCGCAGCTGCTGCCGCCGTAGCCCTCAGCGCCAACGCCGCCAACGCGGCGCCGAGCGACAAGCCCAGCAAGGACGAGGTCAAGGCGAAGGTCGACGCGCTCTACGAGCAGGCCGAGCAGGCCACCGAGAAGCTCAACGGCGCCAAGGAGAAGCAGCAGGAGCTCCAGAAGGAGATCTCCACGGTCCAGGACAACGTGGCCCGCGGCCAGGAGGAGCTCAACGAACTGCGCGACTCCATAGGCCTCGCGGCCGCCGCGCAGTACCGCTCCGGCTCCATCGACTCCTCCCTCCAGCTCTTCCTCTCCTCGAACCCCGAGGACTACCTGGACAAGGCGTCCACCGCCGACCAGCTCAGCGCCCAGCAGGTGGACGCGCTGAAGAAGATCCAGGAGAAGCAGCGCGAACTCGCCCAGGAGCGCGCCGAGGCCACCGAGAAGCTCCAGGACCTCGCGAGCACCCGCGCCGAACTGGCCAAGCAGAAGAAGGCCGTTCAGGCCAAGCTGGCCGAGGCGCAGAAGCTCCTCAACTCGCTGACGGCCGCCGAGAAGGCCGCGCTCGCCGCGGCCGACGCCCGCGCCAGCCGCTCCGCCACCGAGCGCGTGGACCTCGGAGACGCGCCGGCCGCCTCCGCCCGGGCCGAGGCCGCCTTCCGGGCCGGCCAGACCCAGCTCGGCAAGCCGTACGTCTACGGCGCCACCGGCACCGCCTCCTACGACTGCTCGGGCTTCACCTCCTGGTCCTACGCCCAGGCCGGCGTCACCATCCCGCGCACCTCCCAGGCCCAGGCCAATGCCGGCACCCGGATCTACTCCGAGAGCCAGCTCAAGGTCGGCGACCTGGTCCTCTTCTACGGCGACCTGCACCACGTCGGCCTGTACGCGGGCAACGGCCAGATCATCCACGCCCCCCGCACCGGCACCGTCGTCCGCTACGAGTCGATCAACAACATGCCGTTCCAGTTCGGCGTGCGGATCTGAGCCCTTCAGCCGCTCAAGATCGCCACGACTCACCCCCCGTTCGGGGGAATTGCGGCGACGCCGTCTGACTCCACGCCCCGCCCATGACCTGCGTCTGAGGCGGGGCGTTCCGTTATGCCCCCTCTGAGGTCTTTGGTCGAGTCCCGTTCCCGGGGCTACTGTCTGCCGCGTTCTCGTCCGCCAACGGAAGGAGCGCGGCCTCCGTGGGGTCCCATCGCCGCCTTGTCCAGCCGTCCGGGTTCAACCGGGGCGCCGGTGCCGCCCTGGGCGTGCTGTCCGCGGCGGTCGCCGCGCTCGGCGCCGTACCGGCCGACGCCGCTCCGTCCGAGGGCACCCGGGCCGAGGTGGACCGCCTCTACGAGCAGGCCGAGCAGGCCACCGAGGCCTTCAACAAGGCCGACGAGCGCGCCGACGCACTCCGTGAGGAGATCAGCACCGCGCAGGACGGCATCGCCCGGCAGCAGGAGCGCGTCAACTCCATGCGGGAGGCGCTCGGTTCGCTGGCCGGCGCCCAGTACCGCTCCGGCGGCCTCGACCCCTCGCTCGCGCTGCTGTTCTCCGACGACCCGGAGGACTACCTCGACAAGGCCGCCGTCCTCGACCGGATCAACGCCCACCAGGCGGGTGAGCTCAAGGACCTCCAGGAGGCCCTGCGCGAACTCGCCCAGGAACGCGCCGAGGCGGCCCGCACGCTCGGCGAACTGGAGACGAGCCGCAAGGCCGTCGCCACGCACAAGCGGGCGGTCGAGAGGAAGCTCGCCAAGGCGCGCGAACTCCTCAACTCCCTGCCGTCCGGCGAACGGGCCGCCTACGACCGGGCCTCGCGCTCCGGCCGCACCGAGATGCCCGACCTCTCCGGCGCGGTGGCGCCCTCGGGCCGGGCGGCCGCCGCCGTGGCCGCCGCGCAGTCCGCGCTCGGCAAGCCCTATGTGTGGGGCGCCAACGGCCCGAACGGCTTCGACTGTTCGGGCCTGATGCAGTGGTCGTACGCCCGCGCCGGTGTCTCCCTGCCGCGCACCTCCCAGGCCCAGCGGTACGCGGGCCGCCAGGTCCCGCTCTCCCAGGCCCGCCCCGGCGACCTCGTCACCTACCGGGGCGACGCCAGCCATGTCGGCATGTACGTCGGCAACGGCCAGGTCATCCACGCCCCCTACCCCGGCGCCCCGGTGCGCTACGACCCGGTGGGCATGATGCCGGGGGCGACGGTCACACGCCCCTGACCGGGGGCCGGTGACCCCGTACGATCGGGAAACATGGCTGGTCGAAGGCGGGCGTCGAAACACGGTGTCGCGGTGCTGTGCCTGCTGCTGGCCTCCCTCGTGGCGTGCGGCGGCAGGCCCGCCGCCGACGACTCCGCCGTCACGGACGTCCAGCGCGTCCTGGACCTGCGGGCCGCGGCCGTCCTCGACCGGGACCGGGCCGCGATAGCCAGGACGGGCGCGGCGGACTGGTGGAGCGACCTCAGCGCCGTCCCGCTGGCCTCCTGGTCCTACAAGGTCACGTCG
This sequence comes from Streptomyces sp. 351MFTsu5.1, assembly GCF_000383655.1. NCBI lineage: Bacteria > Bacillati > Actinomycetota > Actinomycetes > Kitasatosporales > Streptomycetaceae > Streptomyces > Streptomyces sp. 351MFTsu5.1. The sequence goes on from NZ_KB911783.1 coordinate 120,314, forward strand.
GTGCACCGCAGCGGCGCCACGGCCACCGCCGACGCCGAACTGCGTTATCAGGTGCAGGGCTACGACAGCGCCCCCGTCACCGTCGGCCGCGTCCTGGACCTCTCCCCGGACGCCGCCGGCCACTGGTACGTCGTCAGGGAGCGGCCCGCCGCCAAGGCCCCGCAGCAGTTGTGGGACCAGGGCCCGGTGACCGTCGTCCGCGGGCGGCACAGCATGGTCCTCGGCGTCGGCCAGTCCGGCGAGAAGCTGCACTCCTTCGCGGACCTGGCCGACCGCGCCGTGCCCGCCGTCTCGGACGCCTGGGGCACCGGGTGGTCCCGGCACGTCGTCGTCCTCGTCCCGAGGTCCCTGGACGGCATGGCGGGCCTGCTCGGCTCACCCGCCTCCTCGTACCGGGGGATCGCCGCCGTCACCACCGGCGAGACCGGTGCTCCGGCCGAGGCGCCCGCCGACCGGATCATCGTCAATCCCGACGCGTACGCGCTTCTCGGCACCCTGGGCCGACAGGTCGTGCTGACCCACGAGACCACCCATGTCGCCACCCGTGGCGCCACCACCGCGGCGACCCCGCTGTGGCTGTCGGAGGGATACGCGGACTGGGTCGGCTACCGGGGCACCGGGCGCACCCCGGCCGAGGCCGCGCCGGAGCTGGCGGAGGCCGTCTCCGCGCGCCGGGTGCCGAGGGCCCTGCCGTCCGACGCGGACTTCGGCTTCTCGGGCAGCGCGACCGGGCTCGCGCTGTCCTACGAGAGCGGCTGGATGGCCTGCCGGATGATCGCGGACCGCTGGGGCGAGGCGAAGCTGGACGCGTTCTACCGGGCGGTCGGCGCCCATGAGAAGCGACCGGGCGCGGTCGAGGACGCCTTGACGAAGACCCTGGACACGAACCTGCGGGACTTCACCACGCAATGGCGCGCGTACCTGCGCGACCGGCTGGACTGATCGGCCGGTCGGCCGACAGGGGGGCGTTCAGGAGGACGCCGGGGCCTCCTGGGCCGGGGTTTCCGTCTGATCCGGGGTCGTGGGCGGGGGCGGGGTCGGGAGGGGCTGCTGGGGGATCGTGTCGCGCCAGAGTTCGCGCATGCCGATGGCCGTGGCGAGGACCAGGAGGCCGTTGCGGACGACGAGGAGGCCGATTCCGCGCGGGGTGCTGCCGACCACGTCCGCGAACCAGATCGGGAACTCCAGGACCGTCACGAAGCACGCCACCAGCACCAGGACGGCCGGCAGCCCCATCCGGCTGGCGCGGAAGCACAGACAGGCCGCCGCCAGGCCCACCAGCCACACCATGTACTGCGGGCTGATCACCCTGCTGGTGGTGGTAAACATCAGCACCGCCACCAGGGCCGCGTCGGCCGCCGTGTGGGCCTGGAACCGGGTGGCCGTCAGCCGCCACAGCAGCAGCAGTCCGAAGGCCATGCCGGTCAGCACCAGCGCGGCCGTCGAGACCAGGGTCACCCACGGGCCGAGGAACTCCACCGAGCCGTAGTTGAGCAGCACCGAGCCGTTCCAGCCGTGGCGCCGGGCGATGTGGAAGACCAGGGAGCCCAGCGACTCCACCTCGGTGCCCCGTTCCCGCTGGAAGGTCACGAAGGCGAAGGCCCCGGGCATCGCGAGGGAGAACGCCCCCGCGACCACGCCGGCCGTCACCGCCGCCCAGGCCCAGATGCTCCGCCTGCGGATCCCGACCAGGACCAGCGCGGGCCACACCTTCAGCATGGCCCCGAAGCCCACCAGGGCCCCGGCCACGCGGGGATGCCGGGCGGCCGCGAGGACCGCGGCGACCGCCACCGCGGTCACCATCACGTCGTAGCGGGAGTAGACGGTCGGTCCGAGCAGCGGTACGCCCGCCACCCACACCCAGGCCCCGCGCAGCCGCCGGCCGGGGCGCAGGCCCGCGTACAGCAGCAGGGCGAGGACGGCCAGGTCTGCGGCGAAGGCGATGAGGAAGAAGGCCTGGGTGTACTCCAGGAACGGCAGCAGCGCCGGGGAGAGGATCGCGAGGGCCGCGGCGGGCGGGTACTGCCAGGTCACGTCGTCCTGCGGGAACGTTCCGGTGCGCAGGACGTCGTACCAGCCCTGGTAGATGACCGACACGTCACTGGTGACGTCCGGGCCCGGGAAGACGTACACCTTGTACACCCAGAGCAGCAGCAACAGCCTGGTCACGCCCCAGGTGAGCAGCAGTCCGGTGAGGGATCGCCGCCAGGCCGTCGTGTCCACGTGGTCCCCTGCCGTTCATGTCCGGTCTTGAGGGGAACATGATGTCCCGCTCTCCTGTGAGGGTGCCACAAACGCGGCCGGGCCCGGCTGTGAGCAGCCCGTTCGGTAGGGTCGGCGGCGATGCACAAGACCCTGATCGTGACGAACGACTTCCCGCCCCGTCCCGGTGGCATCCAGGCGTTCCTGCACAACATGGCGCTGCGGCTCGACCCCGAGCGGCTGGTCGTCTACGCCTCCACGTGGAAGCGCGGCCGGGAGGGCGCCGAGGCGACCGCGGCCTTCGACGCCGAGCAGCCCTTCACCGTCGTACGGGACTCCACGACCATGCTGCTGCCGACACCCGGGGCGACCCGCAGGGCCGTCGGGCTGCTGCGGGAGCACGGGTGCACGTCGGTGTGGTTCGGGGCGGCCGCGCCGCTCGGGCTGATGGCTCCGGCGCTCAGGAGGGCCGGGGCGGAGCGGCTGGTGGCGACGACCCACGGGCACGAGGCCGGGTGGGCCCAACTGCCCGCCGCACGGCAGCTGTTGGGCCGGATCGGGGAGTCCACGGACACGATCACCTACCTCGGTGAGTACACGCGGTCGCGGATCGCCGGCGCGCTGTCGTCGGCGGCCGCCGGGCGGATGGTGCAGCTGCCGCCGGGGGTCGACGAGAAGACCTTCCACCCCGGGTCCGGCGGGGACGCCGTGCGGGCGCGGCTCGGGCTCACGGACCGGCCGGTGGTGGTGTGCGTCTCGCGGCTGGTGCCGCGCAAGGGGCAGGACACCCTCATCCTCGCCATGCCGCGGATTCTGGCCGCGGAGCCCGACGCCGTGCTGCTGGTCGTCGGGGGTGGCCCGTACGAGAAGGAGCTGCGCAAGCTCGCCCACGAGACCGGGGTCGCCGCCTCCGTGCGGTTCACCGGAGCCGTGCCCTGGGCCGAGCTGCCCGCTCACTACGGCGCCGGGGACGTCTTCGCGATGCCGTGCCGGACCCGGCGGGGCGGGCTCGACGTCGAGGGGCTCGGGATCGTCTACCTGGAGGCCTCGGCCACCGGGCTGCCCGTCGTCGCGGGGGACTCCGGAGGCGCCCCGGACGCCGTGCTCGACGGGGAGACCGGGTGGGTCGTGCGCGGCGGTTCCCCGGAGGAGGCCGCCGAGCGGATCACCGTTCTCCTCGGCGACGCGGAACTGCGGAGGCGCATGGGGGAGCGGGGACGGGAGTGGGTCGAGGAGAAGTGGCGATGGGATTTGTTGGCGGAAAAGTTGAAGACATTGCTATAGCCGGAGGCCGATAATCCGCCGATGCTGCGGCCATGACCGGAAAACTGATACAGCGTCAGCTGACTAGACGTCAGATCCTTGGTATGGCCGCCCTCCAGACGGCGGCCACTCTCGGCTTCACCCGCGTCGGGCTCCAGTCGGCCCGCGCGGACGAGCCCGCCGCGGTCGAGTCCGCACCCGCCATCGTCGTGGGCTCCGGCTACGGTGCCTCCGTCGCCGCCCTCCGGCTGGGCCAGGCCGGTATCCGCACCCTCGTCCTGGAAATGGGCAGGCTCTGGAACACCGCGGGCCCCGACGGCAAGGTGTTCTGCAACACCGCCAGCCCCGACCAGCGCTCCATGTGGTTCCGCACCCGCACCGAGGCGCCGCTGGCCAGCTTCCTGTGGCTGGACGTCGTCAACAAGGACATCACCCCCTACCCCGGCGTCCTGGACCGCGTCCACTTCGCCAACATGTCCGTCTTCGTGGGCCGCGGAGTCGGCGGCGGCTCCCTGGTGAACGGCTCCATGGCGGTCACGCCGCTCCAGTCCTACTTCGCCGAGCAGTTCCCGACCGTCGACACCGCCGAGATGTACTCCACGTACTTCCCGCGCGCCCGCGCCATGCTCGGCGTCAACACCGTCGACCCGGCCTGGTTCGAGTCGACCGAGTGGTACCAGTTCACCCGCGTCTCCCGGAAGCACGCCCAGAAGACCGGCCTGAAGACCACCTTCGTGCCCAGCGTCTACGACTTCGGCTACATGCAGCGCGAGGCCGCCGGCACCGCCACCAAGTCCGCCCTCGGCCAGGAGGTCATCTACGGCAACAACTTCGGCAAGAAGAGTCTCGACAAGACGTATCTGGCGTCCGCGCTCGGCACCGGCAACGTCACCATCCACACCCTGGAGAAGGTCACCGGCATCAGCCGGGCGAGCGACGGCAGTTGGGTGCTGACCGCCGACCGCATCGACTACACCGGCGCGGTCGTCGAGACCAAGCAGTACTCCTGCACCTATCTGTTCCTCGGCGGCGGCAGCCTCGGCACGAGTGAACTCCTGCTGCGGTCACGGCAGTCGGGGACGCTCCCGGCGCTGGACGCGAGCGTCGGCGCGGGCTGGGGACCCAACGGCAACACCATGCTCGGGCGGGCCAACCACCTGTGGGACACCGTCGGGGCCAACCAGTCGACCATGCCGGTCATGGGCATCGACGACTGGGCCAACACCGACAACCCCGTCTTCGCCGAGATCGCGCCTCTGCCCACGGGACTGGAGCACTGGGTGAGCCTGTACCTGGCCATCACCAAGAACCCGCAGCGCGCCAGATTCTCCTACGGCAGCGGGGGGTTGAGCCTCGACTGGAGCGCCGCACAGAGCGCGGTCTCCTCCGGCATGGCCAAGAAGCTCTTCGACCGGATCAACTCCGCCAACTCGACCATCTACCGGTACGACCTCTTCGGCTCCCCGAGCCGGGTCTTCGCCGACGACTTCACCTACCACCCGCTGGGTGGCTGCGTGCTGGGCAAGGCCACCGACAACTACGGCCGGGTGAAGGGGTATTCGAAGCTGTACGTCACCGACGGCTCGCTGATCCCCGGCAACATCGGGGTGAACCCGTTCGTCACCATCACGGCACTCGCCGAACGGACGATGGCGCGGGTCCTCGTGGAGGACACCGCGCCATAAGCCCTGTGCCGGTGACTACTTGGCGTAGATGGCCTCGATCTCGCCGGCGAAGTCCTTCGCCACCACATTGCGCTTGAGCTTCAGCGACGGCGTGAGGTGGCCCGTCTCCTCCGTGAACTGGGAGGACAGAATGCGGAACTTCCGCACCGATTCCGCCTTCGACACCGCGGCGTTGCCGTCGTCGACCGCGGCCTGGATCGCCGCGTTCAGGTCCGCGTCCCCGGCCAGCGACGCCGCGGTGGAACCCGCCGGCTTGCCGTGCTCCTCGGCCCAACGGCCCAGGAACTCCTCGTCGATGGTGACCAGCGCGCCCACGAACGGCCGCCCGTCACCCACCACCATGCACTCCGCGACCAGCGCGTGCGCCCGGATACGGTCCTCGATCACGGCCGGGGCGACGTTCTTGCCGCCCGCCGTGACGATGATCTCCTTCTTCCGGCCGGTGATCCTGAGGTAGCCGTCCTCGTCGAGCGTGCCGATGTCACCGGTGTGGAACCAGCCGTCGGTGAGCGCCTCGGCCGTGGCGGCCTCGTTGTTCCAGTAGCCCTTGAACAGGTGCTCGCCGTGCAGCAGCACCTCGCCGTCGTCCGCGATCCGGATCACCGAACCCGGCAGCGGCTGGCCGACGGTACCGATCTTCGTGCGGTCCCACGGGTTGAACGCGGTGGCCGCACAGGACTCGGTCAGGCCGTAGCCCTCCAGGACCGTGAAGCCGATGCCGCGGAAGAAGTGACCCAGGCGCTCGCCGAGCGGGGCGCCGCCGGAGATGGCGTACTCGCCCCGACCGCCCAGCACGGCCCGCAGCTTGCTGTAGACCAGCTTGTCGAAGGTCTTGTACTTGATCTTCAGGCCGAGCGACGGGCCCGAGGGGGTGTCCAGCGCCCTGCTGTACGCGATCGCGGTGTCGGCGGCCTTGTCGAAGATCTTGCCCTTGCCGTCCGCCTGCGCCTTGGCGCGCGCCGAGTTGTAGACCTTCTCGAAGACCCGCGGCACGCCGAGGATCAGCGTCGGCCGGAAGGACGCCAGTTCGTCGGTGAGCTGCTTGATGTCCGGGACCATGCCCAGCTTGATCGGCGCCATCATCGGCGCGATCTGCACCAACCGCCCGAAGACGTGCGCGAGCGGCAGGAACAGCAGCACCGAGCACTCGCCGGTGCGGAACAGCGGACGCAGCCGCTCCACGATGTTGCCGCACTCCGCGAAGAAGCTGCGGTGGGTCAGCACACAGCCCTTGGGGCGGCCGGTGGTGCCGGAGGTGTAGACGATGGTGGCCGGGTCGTCGGCCTTCGCCAGCGAGCTGCGCTCGTCCACGGCCGCGTCGCTGATGTCCTTGCCCGCGCGGCCCAGTTCCTCGAGCCCGCCGCCCTCGATCTGCCAGACGTGCTTGAGCGCGGGCAGCTGCTCGCGCACCGACTCGACGGCCGCGGAGTGCGCGTCCAGCTCCACGACACAGGCGGTCGCGCCGGAGTCGGAGAGGATCCACTGGATCTGCTCCGGCGAGCTGGTCTCGTACACCGGCACGGTGACCGCGCCCGCGCTCCAGATGGCGAAGTCGAGCAGCGTCCACTCGTAGCGGGTGCGCGACATCAGACCGACCCGGTCGCCCGGCTGGACGCCGGAGGCGATGAGCCCCTTGGCGGCGGCGTGCACCTCGGCCAGGAAGGCGGTGGCCGTCACGTCCTGCCACGCGCCGCCCACCTTGCGGGCGATGACGGCGACGTCGGGATGCTGCGCGGCGTTTCTCCGGACGATGTCGGTGAGATTGCCGTCCGCAGGGACCTCGTACAAAGCCGGAAGGCTGAACTCGCGCAAGACTGCTGCTCCTCATAGGGCGCCGGCGCCACGACGTTGTGTGCTGCGACGGTCGGTCCAAGGCTCGGGCAGGTGCTCAGGATCGCAGTGATTGAAATGCTGAGCACGACTGGACTGCCCGGACGTTACCCGCCGGTATGGCTTCTTCGACAGGGGGTCCCGACGAGATGTTCGGTGCGTCACATGGATGGGGGTTCTTGCCGCACAGTAGTCCACCTGCTTACTGACTGGCCAGTAACCGCAGGCCCGGCCGCCACTGTTCACGTATGCCCCACAGGCCTACTCTTGATCGTCATGGCACCCTCACCGGCCGGAAGCCGGACTACGCGCGTTCATGTGGTCAGCGATGTGCACGGCAACGCCCGTGACCTGGCCAGAGCCGGCGAGGGCGCCGACGCCCTGATCTGCCTGGGTGACCTTGTTCTTTTCCTCGACTACGCCGACCACTCCCGCGGGATCTTCCCCGACCTGTTCGGCGTGGAGAACGCCGACCGGATCGTGGAACTGCGCACCGCCCGCCGCTTCGAGGAGGCGCGGGAGCTAGGCGCCCGGCTGTGGGGCGGCATCGGCGCCGACCGGGCCTCGGTGATCGAGACGGCGGTGCGCAAGCAGTACGCCGAGATGTTCGCGGCCTTCCCGACGCCGACGTACGCCACGTACGGCAATGTCGATATGCCGTCCCTCTGGCCGGAGTACGCCGAACCCGGGACCACCGTGCTCGACGGCGAGCGGGTGGAGATCGGCGGCTGGACGTTCGGCTTCGTCGGCGGCGGCCTGCGCACCCCCATGCGGACGCCGTACGAGATCAGCGACGAGGAGTACGCGGCCAAGATCGAGGCGGTCGGCGAGGTCGACGTGCTGTGCACCCATATCCCGCCCGAGGTGCCGGAGCTGGTCTACGACACGGTGGCGCGGCGGTTCGAGCGGGGGAGCCGGGCGCTGCTGGACGCGATCCGCCGGACCCGCCCCCGGTACTCCCTCTTCGGCCATGTGCACCAGCCCCTCACCCGGCGGATGCGGATCGGGGCGACCGAGTGCGTGAACGTGGGGCACTTCGCGGGGACCGGGAAGCCATGGGCGCTGGAATGGTGAGTCCGCACGCGCGGTAGCCTTCACGCTGCACAGACGTGCGTACGCGTGCGTCCCCCTTCCTCACCGGACCGTATCTGGAGGAGCCACGGCGATGGCGGAACACACCAGTTCGAGCATCACGATCGAAGCTGCGCCGGCCGACGTCATGGCCGTGATCGCCGACTTCGCCCGCTACCCGGACTGGACCGGCGAGGTGAAGCAGGCGGAGGTGCTCTCGACGGACGCGTCCGGCCGCGCCGAGCAGGTCCGGCTGGTCATGGACGCGGGCGCCATCAAGGACGACCAGGTGCTCGGCTACACATGGACCGGCGAGAACGAGGTCTCCTGGACGCTGGTGAAGTCCCAGATGCTGCGGCAGCTGGACGGCTCGTACGTCCTGAAGCCGGCGGGGGCGGGGGCGACGGAGGTCACCTACCTGCTGACGGTCGACGTCAAGATCCCGATGCTGGGCATGATCAAGCGCAAGGCGGAGAAGGTCATCATCGACCGGGCGCTGGCGGGACTGAAGAAGAGGGTGGAGTCCGGGCAGTAGGGGCGCGCTTCAGGGTGCGGGTCCGCCCCCACCGGCCCGCAGCCGACTGAACCGCCGAGTCCGTTACGGTTCACCCCTATGCGCACCATCCTGATCACCGGCCCCGGCGGCAGCGGACGCACCACCGTCGCCGCCGCCACCGCGCTCACCGCCGCCCGCGAGGGCACCCGCACCCTCGTGCTGAGTGCCGACCGCACCGACACCCTCGGCACGATCCTCGGCACACCGACCGGCGCGACCCCCGTCCAGGTCTCCGCGCACCTCACCGCGTGGCGCCCCGACGCGACCGCCGGTTTCCGTGACGACCTCGCCGGCTTCCAGGACCGCGCCTCCAACGTGCTCAACCTGCTCGGCGCCTCCCGGCTCGACCCCGAGGAGGTCACCCCGCTGCCCGGCGCCGAGGAACTCACCCTCCTGCGCGCCCTGCGCGACGCGGCGCTCTCCGAGCGGCACGAGCTGCTCGTCGTCGATCTGCCGCCCACCCCGCAGGCCCTCGCCCTCCTCTCCCTCCCCGAGGAACTGCGCCGCTACCTGCGCCGCCTCCTGCCGGCCGAGCGCCAGGCCGCCGCCGGTCTGCGGCCCGTGCTCGGACGCCTCGCCGGGGTCCCCATGCCCTCGGAGTGGCTGTACGAGACCGCCGCCCGCTGGGACACCGAACTCGGCGCGGTCGAGGCCGTCCTCGCCGACCGGCACCGGGTCGTACGCCTGGTCGCCGAGCCCGGCCCCGCGGGCAGCGACGCCGTACGGTCCGCGACCCTCGCCCTCGCACTGCGCGGCCTGCGCCCCGACACCCTGGTCGCCAGCCGGGTCGTACCGGAGGACTGGCACCCCGGCCTGGTCGCCCAGCAGCGCAAGGTTCTGGAGGAGTGGCAGGAGACGTACGACGTCCGGGCCCTCCCGCACCTCGGCCACGACCCGCGCGGCACCGACGACCTCGACGCCCTCCAGGTGCCCGGCGTCAACGCCACGACCTCCACCGTCGAGTGGCCCGTCGCCGACCAGCTCGCCGAGGACGGGGTCCTGGTGTGGCACATCCCGCTGCCCTGCGCCGTACGCGAGGAACTGGACCTGATCCGGCGCGGTGACGAACTCGTCGTCACCGCCGGGCAGTTCCGCCGGATCGTCGCGCTGCCCTCCGTTCTGCGGCGCTGCACGGTGGCCGGCGCCGCCCTGCGCGACGGCGAGCTGCGGATCCGGTTCGCGCCGGACCCGGAGCTGTGGCCCCGCACCCCGTGAACCGCGTACGGCCGTTCGGGTAACGTCGGAGGGACGAACCGTAGTCAGGAGTCCGTCATGAGCGAACAGCTCCCCCCGTCCGACGCCGGGGAACACGAGGCGAACGACGAGGTACGGGCGACCGACGCCGACGCGTGGGCGACGGCGGCCGCTGAGGACCTCGCGGCGGAGAAGGCCCGCCGCCGAACCCAGTACGGTCCGCCCCCGGGCTCGGCGGCCGAGGAACTGCGCAAGCTCGTCGACAACGTCGCCGAGAAGCTGTCCGGCATCCAGTCCCCGCTGCTCGGCGGCATCGCCGGACCCGCCGCCCAGCAGGTGGTCCGGCAGGTCGTCCAGCAGGCCAAGGCCGCGGTCGAACCGGTCATCGAGCGCAACCCGGATGTCTTCGACCACCTCGCGGCCGCGGGCGGGGAACTCCTCGCCGCGTACCGCTCCGCGGTCCAGGCCCAGGAACAGCGCTGGACGGCCCGCGGCACCGGACCGCGCGACCCCGACGGAAACGGCCCCGACCGGGGCGAGGGCACCGGCCCCGGCGAGCGCATCGACTTGGACTGAAACCCTGTGACGGCAGGGCCTCGGGTACGGTTGACCGTAGCGGGGCTCGACCGAAACTGAGGGATTCATGGGACTCACCATCGGCGTCGACATCGGCGGCACGAAGATCGCGGCCGGCGTGGTCGATGAGGAAGGCAACATCCTCTCGACCTACAAGGTGCCGACCCCGGGCACGGCCGAGGGCATCGTGGACGCGATCGCCTCGGCGGTGGAGGGCGCGCGTGCCGGACACGACATCGTGGGCGTGGGCATCGGTGCGGCCGGATACGTCAACCGCCAGCGCTCGGAGGTCTACTTCGCCCCCAACATCCACTGGCGCAACGAGCCGTTGAAGCAGAAGGTCGAGGCTCGCGTCGGCCTTCCGGTCGTCGTGGAGAACGACGCCAACGCGGCCGCCTGGGGCGAGTACAAGTTCGGCGCGGGCAAGGGCCACCGCAACGTCATCTGCATCACCCTCGGCACCGGCCTCGGCGGCGGCATCATCATCGGCAACAAGCTGCGCCGCGGGCACTTCGGCGTGGCCGCCGAGTTCGGCCACATCCGCATGGTCCCGGACGGCCTGATGTGCGGCTGCGGCTCGCAGGGCTGCTGGGAGCAGTACGCGTCGGGGCGGGCGCTGGTGAGGTACGCCAAGCAGCGCGCCAACGCCACCCCGGAGAACGCCGAGATCCTCCTCGGTCTCGGCGACGGCAGCCCCGACGGCATCGAGGGCAAGCACATCTCCATGGCCGCCCGCCAGGGAGACCCGGTCGCCGTCGACTCCTACCGGGAGCTCGCCCGCTGGGCCGGCGCGGGCCTCGCCGACCTCGCCTCCCTCTTCGACCCCTCCGCCTTCATCGTCGGCGGCGGCCTGTCCGACGAGGGCGAACTGGTCCTGGACCCGATCCGCAAGTCCTACAAGCGCTGGCTGGTCGGCGGCAACTGGCGCCCGGTCGCCGACGTGATCGCCGCCCAACTGGGCAACGAGGCGGGCCTGGTGGGCGCGGCGGACCTGGCGAGAGAGCCCGATCCGATCATGTAACGGTGACTGCAGCTTTTTCAGGGGCGCGGGGAACTGCGCGACCAGCCACAGAGGACCGGCAGTCGCGCACAGCCCTCGCGCCCCTCTCCCTTGGGCGTAAATTGATCCACATGGTTCCGGTCAAAGTCCTGAGCTACAACATCCGCTCGATGCGCGACGACACCGACGCCCTCGCCCGTGTCATCAGCGCCTGTGAACCCGACCTCGTCCTGATCCAAGAAGCTCCCCTCTTCTTCCGCTGGCGCAAGAAGCTCGCGCGGCTCGCGTCGGCATCGGGGCTGGTCATCCTCACCGGTGGCGGCACCGCCGCGGGGCCCGCCATCCTCTGCAACCTGCGGGTCACGGTCGAGCGCACGGAGGACGTCCTGCTCCCCCTCACCCCGGGGCTGCACCGCAGGGGCTTCGCCACCGCCGTCGTACGGATCGGCGGCGCCCGCCTCGGCGTGCTGAGCTGTCACCTCTCGCTCCAGAAGGACGAGCGCTACGACCAGGCGGGCGCACTCCTCGACCGCCTCGCCGGCATGGGCGTGGACCACGCGATCGCCGGCGGCGACCTCAACGAGCGCCCCTCGGGACCCGCCTTCAGCCGCCTCGCGGCCAACCTCCAGGACTGCTGGGCGACCAGCCCCACCGGCGGCGAGCACACCTGGACCCACTCGGAGCCCCCGCAGCGCATCGACGCCGTCTTCGCCACCAAGGGCATCGAGGTGCTCGGCTGCGGAGTCCCCACCGGCCTCCCCGGGATCACCGGGACAGACCTGAGGGCGGCCACCGACCACCTCCCGGTCCTGGCCACCCTCAACATTCCCGCGAGCTAGACGACCGCTCCCCGCCCGGGATCGCCGTCGTCCTCGTCGTCCGTCCGCATCCGCGTCACCAGCGTGACGAAGCCGCCCAGGAAGCCGCCGATCCCGACCGTGGCCAGCCACCAGGTCATCTCCCAGCCGAGCAGCACCGCGACCAGCAGCAGGAGCGGGCCGCCCAGCACCCCCAGCCACGCGAACTTCGCGGTGGTGTCGGCGGCGGGCAGCGGCGGCGGCTCCGGCGGGACGAAGTGGCCCTCGTCGTCCTCCTCGAAGTCGTCCTCGGACGGCTCCGGGGCGCTGTAGTCGCGCGGTCCGACACCGGGTGCGAAGGCGACGGAGCCGCCCAGCGGTTTCGCGGGCTTCTCGTCCTTCCGCGGGCCGGGTTCCGTCTTCTCCGTGGTCGTCGGCTCGTCGTTGGTCTCGGTCTCCAGGAGCGCGAGGTCCTCGACCGACTTGAACGGCTTGGTGCCCGGCGGGTCCTTCGGCTCCTCGCCGTACCCCGCGACGATGGCCGCCCACGCGGCCTCCTCGTCGAACGGGACGCCCTGCTCCTCCGGCTCGTGGCCCTCGTGGCCCTCGCGGTCCTCACGGTCGGAGTCGTGCTCAGCCACGGGCGGCCGTCCCTTCACTGCCGATGCCGGTGGTGTGCCGGCCGATGAACGCGAGGCTCTCGTCGAAAATCCGCTCCGCGTCATGGTCCAACGTCGCCACGTGGTAGCTCTGTTCCAGCACGATCTCTGTTACGTCCGTGGACGACACCCGGCTCAGCACGCGCGCGGTGTCGGCCGCCGGCACCACATGGTCCCGGGCGCTGCGCAGCACCAGCAGCGGCTGGGTGACCTGCGGCAGCTCGCCGTCGACCTGCCGGAAGAAGGTCCGCAGGGAGTGCGCCGCGTGCAACGGCACCCTGTCGTACCCGAGCTCGACGCTGCCCTCCTTGGCGATGTCGCTGGCGATCCCGGGCGCGGTGCGCACGAAGTGCCGGGCCACCGGAAGGGCGTACGGCGCGAGGCCGTGCATCCGGTTCGCCGGGTTGACGACCACGACTCCGCTGACCGCGTCCCCGTGCCGGGCGGCGAGCCTGAGGGCCAGGGTGCCGCCCATGGAGAGCCCGGCCACGAAGACGGAGGTGCAGCGCTCGCTCAGGGCGCGCAGCTCGCGGTCCACCTCCGCGTACCAGTCCTGCCAGCCGGTGAGTGCCATGTCCTGCCAGCGGGTGCCGTGCCCGGGCAGCAGGGGCAGGGAGACCGTCAGATCACGGTCGGCGAGGTGCTGGGCCCAGGGACGCAGCGACTGGGGGGAACCGGTGAAGCCGTGGCAGAGAAGGACACCGGCCTCCCCGCCCTCATGGCGGAACGGCTCGGCTCCGGGGAGGACCGGCACCTGGGTCTCCTGTTCATGAAAGAAGTGTGAGCAAGTCCGGGTGTGGTTCACCGTACGCGACCGCACTGACACCGACCAGGGCCGTCGGACTCTTTGACAGCGCTCCGGGTTAAGGTCTGAACGACGGACACAGGAGGCACTCGGTTGTTGTACGGCACGATGAAGGTCGCCATCGGCGGGCCGCTGAAGGTCGCCTTCAGGCCCTGGGTGGAAGGCCTGGAGAACATTCCCGCCGAGGGTGCCGCCATCCTGGCGAGCAACCACCTGTCCTTCTCCGACTCCTTCTTCCTCCCGGCGGTCCTCGACCGCAAGGTCACCTTCATCGCGAAGGCCGAGTACTTCACCACGCCCGGGGTGAAGGGCCGCCTCACGGCCGCCTTCTTCAAGGGCGTCGGCCAGCTCCCGGTGGACCGCTCCGGCGCGCGCGGCGCCGGTGAGGCGGCGATCAGGAGCGGCCTCGACGTCCTGGAGCGCGGTGAGCTGTTCGGCATCTACCCCGAGGGCACCCGCTCGCCCGACGGCCGCCTGTACCGCGGCAAGCCCGGCGGTCTCGCGCGCGTGGCGCTCGCCAGCGGCGCCCCGGTCATCCCCGTCGCGATGATCGACACCGAGAAGATCCAGCCGCCCGGCAAGGTGATGCCCAAGCTGATGCGCCCGGGCATCCGGATCGGCGAGCCCCTGGACTTCAGCCGCTACCAGGGCATGGAGCACGACCGCTTCGTGCTGCGCGCGGTGACCGACGAGGTCATGTACGAGATCATGAAGCTCTCCGGCCAGGAGTACGTCGACATCTACGCGACGGCGGCCAAGCGGCAGATCTCGGAGGCCGCGAAGGCGGAGAAGGCCGCCAAGGCCGAGAAGGACAAGCCCGGCGCGTCCGCGTCCTAGGATCCTGGGACACGGCAGTCCGGGCCGGGGGTGGGGGAGATGGCCAAACAGGTACGCGTCATGCGCATGTCCGTCGAGCAGCCGCTGTGGCGTGCCCTGACCGGATACCGCGTGCTCACCATGCTGTACGCGGTCGGGCTCTTCGCCAGCCAGTACGACGACTTCGACCGGCCCGGCATCGCCATCGCCTACTACGTCGTCCTGTGCGTCTGGACGCTCGCCACCCTGCCCCGCGTCCAGAACGCGGCCGCGTGCACCAAGCGCTTCCTCGCCGTCGACCTCGCGATCGCACTCTCCGGCATCGTCCTGACCCCGCTGGTCGTCAACCAGCACCACATCGACAGCGGCGGGCCCACCCTGCCGTCGATATGGACCGCCGGTTCCGTCCTGGCCTTTGCCATCAAGGGCGGCTGGCGCTGGGCCGCCCTCGCCTCCACGCCGGTCGCCGCCGCCAACCTGGTCGAGCGCGGCCAGCCGGCCCGCGACACCGTCCACAACGTGATCCTCGTCTGGGTCGCCTCCATCGCCATCGGCTACGTCGTCGAGGTCGCCCGCGCCTCCGAGCGCACCCTCGCCCGCGCCCTGGAGATCGAGGCGGCGACCCGCGAGCGTGAGCGCCTGGCCCGCGACATCCACGACAGCGTGCTCCAGGTGCTGGCCATGGTGCAGCGCCGGGGCGCGGTCCTCGGCGGTGAGGCGGCCGAGCTGGGCCGGATGGCCGGCGAGCAGGAGGTCGCACTGCGCACGCTGGTCTCCGGCGGCCTGGCGACCGTGTCCCGGGTGTCCTCGGACGCGGCCCAGGGGGCGGTCGTCCACGTGGTGGAGGACGAGGCGGACGACGACGGCCCCCTCGACCTGCGCGCGCTGCTCGCCCCCTACGCCTCGGCGAAGGTCTCCCTCGTCGAGCCCGGCGCCCCCGTCCCGCTGCCCCCGCCCGCCGCCCGCGAGCTGGCCGCGGCCGTCGGGGCCGCCCTGGACAACGTGCACCGGCACGCCGGCGAGCACGCACGCGCGTGGATCCTCGTCGAGGACGAGCCCGACGAGGTGATCGTGACGGTGCGCGACGACGGCCCCGGCATCCCCGAGGGCAGGCTCGCCCAGGCCGAGGGCGAGGGACGGCTCGGGGTGGCCCTGTCGATCCGGGGCCGGCTGCGCGACCTCGGCGGCAGCGCCGAGCTGATCTCTCCTCCGGGGCAGGGCACGGAGGTCGAGCTGAAGGTACCGAAGGTCTCACGGGGGAAGGCAGGACAGCGATGAACGACAAGGACCCGATCAAGGTGATGGTGGTCGACGACCACCCCATGTGGCGCGACGCGGTCGCCCGGGACCTGGCCGAGTCCGGCTTCGACGTGGTCGCCACCGCGGGCGACGGCGACCAGGCCGTACGCCGGGCCAAGGCGGCGGACCCAGACGTCCTGGTCCTGGACCTGAACCTGCCGGTCAAGCCCGGCGTCCAGGTCTGCAAGGAACTCGTCGCCCACAACCCTGCCCTGCGCGTCCTCGTGCTGTCCGCCAGCGGCGAGCACGCAGACGTCCTGGAGGCCGTGAAGTCCGGAGCGACCGGCTATCTGCTGAAGTCGGCCTCCACCGAGGAACTCCTCGACGCGGTCCGCCGTACGGCCGTCGGCGACCCCGTCTTCACGCCCGGCCTAGCCGGCCTGGTCCTCGGCGAGTACCGCCGCCTGGCCACCGACCCCGCGCCCGGCAACGATCCCGACCAGCCCAAGGCTCCGCAGCTCACCGAGCGCGAGACCGAGGTGCTGCGCCTGGTCGCCAAGGGCCTGAGCTACAAGCAGATCGCCGAACGCCTGGTGATCTCGCACCGCACGGTCCAGAACCACGTCCAGAACACCCTCGGCAAGCTGCAACTCCACAACAGGGTCGAGCTCGTCCGGTACGCCATCGAACGAGGCCTCGACGACGAGTGAGACGCGCGTCACACTGACCCTTCGTCGGACACCTACGGCGAAGGGAACCGTCCATGCGCGTCGGAGTACTGACCGGAGGCGGCGACTGCCCCGGCCTCAACGCCGTCATCCGGGCCGTCGTCCGCAAGGGCGTACAGGAGTACGGCTATGACTTCACCGGCTTCCGGGACGGCTGGCGGGGTCCACTGGAGGACGCCGCCGTCCCCCTCGACATCCCGGCCGTGCGCGGCATCCTGCCCCGCGGCGGCACCATCCTCGGCTCCTCCCGCACCAACCCGCTCAAGCAGGAGGACGGCATCCGCCGGATCCAGGAGAACCTGGCCGCGCGGGACGTCGAGGCGCTCATCGCGATCGGCGGCGAGGACACCCTGGGCGTCGCGGCCGAGCTCTCCGACCGGCACGGCGTGCCCTGTGTCGGCGTACCGAAGACCATCGACAACGACCTCTCCGCCACCGACTACACCTTCGGCTTCGACACCGCGGTCGGCATCGCCACCGAGGCCATCGACCGGCTGCACACCACCGCCGAGTCCCACATGCGGGTCCTGGTCTGCGAGGTGATGGGCCGTCACGCGGGCTGGATCGCCCTGCACTCCGGGCTCGCGGGCGGCGCCAACGTCATCCTCATCCCCGAACAGCGCTTCGACGTCGAGCAGGTGTGCGCCTGGATCACCTCCCGCTTCAGGGCGTCGTACGCCCCGATCGTGGTCGTCGCCGAGGGCGCCATGCCGAAGGACGGCGACATGGTCCTCAAGGACCAGTCGCTCGACTCCTTCGGCCATGTGCGCCTGTCCGGGGTCGGCGAGTGGCTGGCCAAGCAGATCGAGAAGCGCACCGGCAAGGAGGCCCGCACCACCGTGCTCGGGCACATCCAGCGCGGTGGCACCCCGAGCGCCTTCGACCGCTGGCTCGCCACCCGCTTCGGCCTGCACGCCATCGAGGCCGTCCACGACGGCGACTTCGGCAAGATGGTCGCCCTGCGCGGCACGGACATCGTCCGCGTCCCCATCGGCGAGGCCACGGCCCAGCTCAAGACGGTCGATCCCAAGCTGTACGAGGAGGTGGGGGTGTTCTTCGGCTGACGCCCGCACAGCCGTGCTGACGCCTACACGGCCGTGCGGCGCAGCTGCCCCACCAACTCCCGTACGACGGCGGCACCGTTCAGGGTCAGGACCGACTCGGGGTGGAACTGGACGCCCGCGAAGCCGGGGCCGCGCAACGCGTGCACCTCTCCGTTGCCGTCCCGGCTCACCTCGATGCCGTGCGCGGCCAGCTCCTCGGCGGTGTCGTCGTCGCAGCGCGCCACGAAGCTGTTGTAGAAGCCGACGGTCTCCGGCCGCCCGAAGAGATCGACCGTGGTCTGGGCGCCCTGGTAGGGCACCTCCTTGCGGACGATCTCCAGGCCCAGCTCCGCCGCGAGCAGCTCGTGGCCCAGGCAGACGCCGAGCACGCCGTGCCGGTGGTCCCGGACGACCTCGGCGGTCAGCTCGCGCAGGAACCGCATCTTGGGGTCGGTGAGGTCGGACGGGTCACCCGGACCCGGCCCGAGCACCACCGGCCCCTCGTGCGCGAGCACGGCCTCCCTGAGCCCCGGCTCGTCGTAGCGCCGGACGGTCACCTCCAGGTCGCCCGAGCGCAGCACGTGCGCGAGCATCGACGTGAAGGTGTCCTCGCCGTCGACCACGAAGGCGTGCCCCTCCAGGTCGTACGACAGCTCCTGCATCCGCAGCCAGAACGGCGCGAGGTGGGCCCGGCGCCCGTCGAGCGCGGCACGCACGCGTGGGTCGTCGGAGAGGCTCACGCGCGCGTGCTCCCCGCGCGGCCGGGACGGCCGTACCCCAAGGGCCGCCAGCACCCCCGCGGCCTTCGCGTGGGTCTCCGCGACCTCGCTCACCGGGTCCGAGCCGCGCACCAGGGTGGCGCCCACCGGGACCCGCAGCCGGCCGTCGGCGGCGATGTCCGCGGTGCGGATCAGGATGGGGGAGTCGAGGGTCTGAGCGCCCCCGGAGTCCCGGCCGAGCAGGGCCAGCGCACCGGCGTAGTAGCCGCGCCCGCCCACCTCGTGCCGCTCGATGACCCGGCAGGCGTTCTGCACCGGCGAGCCCGTGACGGTCGCCGCGAACATGGTCTCCTTCAGCACCTCCCGGACGTCCAGCGAGGACTTCCCGCGCAGTTCGAACTCGGTGTGCGCGAGGTGGGCCATCTCCTTGAGCCGGGGCCCGATCACGACCCCGCCCATGTCGCCGACCGTGCACATCATCTTGAGCTCCTCGTCGACGACCATCGACAGCTCCTCGATCTCCTTGCCGTCGGCGAGGAAGTCGAGCAGGTGCTCGGGGGTGGGGCCCTCGGCGGGATAGCGGTACGTGCCGCTGATCGGGTTCATCACGACGGTCCCGCCGGACATCCGCACGTGCACCTCGGGGCTCGCGCCGACGAGCGTGCGCTCACCGGTGTGGACGACGAAGGTCCAGTACGCGCCCCGCTCGCCTTCGAGGAGCCGCCGGAACAGGGCGAGGGCGTCGGCGCGGGAGAATCCCGGGATCCCGCCCTCGTAGGTCCGCCGGATCACGAAGTTGGCGCCCTCCCCGCGCCCGATCTCCTCGCGCAGGACACGCCCGACGATCTCGGCGTATTCCTCGTCGGCCACGTCGAAGCCGCCGTTCTCGACCCGGACGTCGTGGGACGGGAGCCGGTCCAGCACCTCGGCGAGCGGGAGGCGGTGCGTCTCCTCGGGGACCAGCACCGACAACGGCGTCCCGTCGTCCCGCACGTCGAACCCGCGCTCGCGGATCTGGCGGAAGGGGACGAGCGCCAGGCCTTCGTCAGGGAGGTCGGCGAGGCGGTCGTAGGTGCTGACCGGCCCGAGGAACACCTCGACGGTGTTCTCGTCATGGCCCGGTGTGCGGCGGCGCAGCAGGGCGAAGGGGCGGTCGTCGTGCAGGAGCTGGGTCAGGTCCATGGTTCCTCTGCCGTCTGGTCTCGATCGCGGTGAGGAACGACCCCGGAAACGCCGAAGGCCGCCCCTCGGGCGGCCTTCGCGAAGTCTTGCGTACGCGCAGTCAGTGGGCCGCCGGATGAGCGGTCCACCACCAGTTCTGGGTCGAATGCGCGAACATGTGCGGCACCCTACCCCATGTCCGGGGAGTGTTTCCGGTGTCTCACTTGATGGGCATGGCGCTGGAGCCATGACACGACCCCGTAATGTTGAGGACGTGACAGTGAACGCTAAGACCAGCGCGAGTGCTGGCAACACCTGGCGAGACCTGCCCGCGGCGCAGCAGCCCGAGTACCCCGACACCGAGGCTCTGCGCGCAGTGATCGCGGACCTCGAGTCGTATCCGCCGCTCGTCTTCGCGGGCGAGTGCGACCAGCTGCGCGCCCGGATGGCGGCGGTCGCCAAGGGAGAGGCGTTCCTCCTCCAGGGCGGCGACTGCGCCGAGGCCTTCGACGCGGTCTCCGCCGACCACATCCGCAACAAGCTCAAGACGCTGCTCCAGATGGGCGCCGTGCTGACGTACGCCGCCTCGGTGCCGGTCGTCAAGGTGGGCCGCATCGCCGGCCAGTACTCCAAGCCGCGCTCCAAGGGCACCGAGACCCGTGACGGCGTGACCCTGCCGACCTACCGCGGCGACTCGGTCAACGGCTTCGAGTTCAACGAGAAGGCCCGGATCCCGGACCCCGAGCGGCTGAAGCGGATGTACAACGCCTCCGCCTCCACGCTCAACCTGGTGCGCGCCTTCACCACCGGCGGTTACGCCGACCTGCGCCAGGTGCACGCCTGGAACCAGGACTTCGTGAAGTCGTCCCCCTCCGGCCAGCGCTACGAGCAGCTCGCCCGGGAGATCGACCAGGCGCTGAACTTCATGCGGGCCTGCGGGACCGACCCGGAGGAGTTCAAGACCGTCGAGTTCTACTCCTCGCACGAGGCGCTGCTCCTCGACTACGAGTCGGCGCTCACCCGCGTGGACTCGCGCTCCGGGCACCTGTACGACGTCTCGGCGCACATGGTGTGGATCGGTGAGCGCACCCGGCAGCTGGACGGCGCGCACATCGAGTTCGCGTCGAAGATCCGCAACCCGATCGGGATCAAGCTCGGCCCGACGACCACGGCCGAGGACGCGCTCCAGTACATCGAGCGCCTCGACCCGGACCGGGAGCCCGGCCGGCTGACCTTCATCGTGCGCATGGGCGCCGACAAGGTCCGCGACAAGCTGCCCGAGCTGGTCGAGAAGGTCACCGCGTCCGGTGCCACCGTCGCCTGGGTCACCGACCCGATGCACGGCAACACCTTCGAGGCGGCCTCCGGCCACAAGACCCGCCGCTTCGACGACGTGCTCGACGAGGTCAAGGGCTTCTTCGAGGTCCACAAGGGCCTCGGCACCCACCCGGGCGGCATCCACGTCGAGCTCACCGGTGACGATGTCACCGAGTGCGTGGGCGGCGGCGACGAGATCTTCGTCGACGACCTGCACCAGCGCTACGAGACGGCCTGCGACCCCCGGCTGAACCGCAGCCAGTCGCTCGACCTGGCCTTCCTCGTCGCGGAGATGTACCGGGACCAGTGAGTCCCTGAGACGGCTGTGGGGCGCGGATCACATACGATCCGCGCCCCACACCACTTTTGTCGCCACCCGGCGCCGGGTAAGGTTAGGTTAGCCTTATCGATCTCGGCGGGAGGTGAATCCGCGTGTACGTGTGCAGCTGCTTCGGTGTAACCGAGACGCAGGTCAAGAAGCACGCGGAGGACGGCGCCTGCACGCCGCGCCAGATTGCCTCCGCCTGCAAGGCGGGCACCGACTGCGGTTCCTGCGTACGGCGCATCCAGGCGATCCTCGGCCGGGGCGCGTACCCGCGTCCTGCCGCCGCCGACGCCGCCACGCCGGTCCTGGCCGAGCTCGAAGCGCTCGAAGAGGCCGCCTAGCTCTCCGGCTGCTCGATCAGCTGCGCGATGTAGAGCGCCTCGCCGAGCTTCTCCAGCAGTTCCAGCTGTGTGTCGAGGTAGTCGATGTGGTGCTCCTCGTCCGCGAGGATCGACTCGAAGATGTTCGCGGACGTGATGTCGCCCTTCGCGCGCATCACCTCGATCCCGCGCCTGAGGCGGTCGATCGCCTCGACCTCCACCTGCCGGTCGGCCTCGAACATCTCCTTGACGGTCTGGCCCACGCGGACGTGGAACAGCCGCTGGTAGTTCGGCAGTCCCTCCAGGAAGAGGATGCGGTCGGTCAGCACCTCGGCGTGCTTCATCTCGTCGAACGACTCGTGCCGCGTGTACTTCGCGAGCTTCGTCCAGCCGAAGTTCTCCTGCATCTTCGCGTGCAGGAAGTACTGGTTGATCGCGGTGAGCTCGGCCGTGAGCTGCTCGTTGAGGAATTCGATGACCTCGGGGTCGCCCTGCATCGCAGAGGCTCCTTCCGCCGTGGGGAACTGGCCAGGTTGGGCCGCATCCTTGCACCGGCGAAGAAGATCGTCCAGTAAGTCTCCACTTAGTTAGTAAGGGCATGCTTAGTCCATTTTGGGCTGTTCTGAGGGGTGGCTGGTCAGGTGCATCCCCTCGGGTCTGTCAGGATGGAAGGCATGGGTCAGCCGGAGGAGCGCGAGGGTGGAGCAGCGGCACACTCCGAGCTTCCGCCGGGACAGCGGCTCCAGCGCGGCTGGCCGGTCACGCACTACGGCCCGGTCCCCAAGTTCCGGCCCGAGCGCTGGGAGTTCCGGGTCTTCGGCGCCACCGCGGACGGCGAGAAGCAGTGCTGGAACCACGAGGAGTTCACGGCGCTGCCGTACACCAGTGTCGTGGGCGACCTGCACTGCGTGACGAAGTTCAGCATGCTCGGCTCCGAGTGGGGCGGCATTCCCGCCCGGACCATCCTGGAACTCGCCCCGCCCGCGCCCGCCGTCACCCATGTGATGGTCTGGGCCGAGTACGGCTTCAGCTCCAACCTCCGCCTGGCCGACTTCGCGTCCGAGCGCACGATCTTCGCCACCCACAAGGACGGCGAGCCGCTCACCGCCGAGCACGGCTTCCCGCTCCGCCTGGTCGTCCCCCAGCTGTACGCCTGGAAGGGGCCCAAGTGGGTCCGTGGCGTGGAGTACATGACCGCCGACCGCCGCGGCTTCTGGGAGGAGCGCGGCTATCACAACGTCGGCGACCCCTGGAAGGAACAGCGGTACTCCTACCAGGAGGAGCCGGGGGACGGCCCCGAGCTGTGAGGTCCATCAGTGCGCGTGGTGTTCGTGGTGCTCGTGGACCACGGCATGTCCCTTGCCGCGGCCGATCATCCACTTGTTGACCGGCACGGTCACGACGAACGCGATGGCCAGCGAGATCGCCAGTGAGGCCCAGAACAGCAGGTCGGCGAGTGTCGCGTCCATGGCGTCCGGCCACAGGGCGATCACCCCGTTGTCGATCAGCTCCATCACGGCGATGGACACGGTGTCGGCGGCCAGGGCCACCTTGACGGCGGCGGCGAGACCGAGGCCGGCCTTGAGGATGCCGTACAGGGTGAACGAGTAGCCGAAGAGGAAGGCGAGCGCGATCGCCAGGACGGTCGTCGGCAGGTTTCCCCAGCCCAGTGCGGTGCCGACGACCATGCCGAGCACCTCGCCGACGGCACAGCCGGTGAGGCAGTGGAGGGTGGCCTGGACGGCCGTTTTCCAGCTGGAGCCTTGGTGCTGCACGGGTACCCCCAGAGTCGGGTGACGGTTCCTGCACTGGTCGGAACCGTATACCCCCTAGGGGTATTCCTCAACGGGCCCCGCCTCCCGGAGTTTCTTCAGTCGCTCGACGTCCGCCGCATGGCCCTCCTTGCCGCCGGGGGTCTCGATGACCAGGGGGACGCCCTCGGTGGCGGGGTGGGTCATCAGGGCGCGGAAGGGGTCCTCGCCGATGTGGCCGGAGCCGATGTTCTCGTGGCGGTCCTTGTGGGCGCCGACCACGTCCTTGGAGTCGTTGGCGTGGATCAGCTTCAGACGGCCCTCGCCGACCGTGTCCACCAGCAGGTCCAGCGTCTGGTGCATGCCGGACGGGCCGGTCAGGTCGTGGCCGGCCGCGAAGATGTGGCAGGTGTCCAGACAGACGCCCAGCTTCGGGTGGGCGTCCAGGGCCTCGAAGTACGGGCCGAAGTCCCAGGTCCGTGAGCAGAGCGAGAAGCCCTGGCCGGCCGTGGACTCCAGCAGCAGGAACGGGTCGTCGTCGTGGGTGAGCTCGTCGAGCAGCGGGAGCAGGTGCTCGCGGACCTGCTTGAGGGCCACGGAACGGTCCCGGCCGCCGGTCGCGCTGCCGGTGTGCACGACGACACCCAGCGCGCCGATCTCCCGTCCGCGTCGCAGCGAGTGCCGGAGCGAGTCGACGGACCTCTCCACGGTCGCCTCCGTGTGGGAGCCGAAGTTGATCAGGTAGGGCGCGTGGACGTACGCCGGGATCGCCTGATCGGCACACGCCTCGCGGAACGCCTCGTCCTGCTTCGGGTTCCCGGCGGGGGTGGCCCACCCGCGCGGGTTCGCGACGAAGACCTGCACGGTCTCGGCGTTCAGGTCACGGGCGTAGGAGAGCCCGACGGAGTGGAGACCGCCGGCCACGGGCACATGGCCGCCGACGGGGTTGCGCTGAGTTGTCACCGGTCAAGGGTCCCATTGCCTGGGGGAGCTGATGCAGGGCGGGGGACTGCAGTCCCCCAGGGGCGCGGGGAACTGCGCGACCAGCCCCGACAGACCCGCGGCCGCCCGTAAACCGCACCCGGCACCCTCGTAGGCGCCCTGCCTAAGCCCGGCGCAGCTGCTCTCAGCGGATCGTGATCGTGATCGTCGACCCCTTGGGCGCCGTGTCCCCGCCCTCCACCGACTGCTTCCTCACCGTGTCGCCGAACAGCCCGAGCAGTCCCCGATCCTCGTCGACCTGGAACCCGGCCTTCTCCAGCGCGGACTTCGCGTCGTCGACGCTGTCGCCCGTGACGTCCGGGACCTCGATCATCTCGGGGCCCTTGGAGATCGTCAGGGTGACGGTGTCGCCCTCGGCGGCCTGGCCGCCGGATTCGGGGCTCTGCCGGGCCACCTGGCCAGCGTCGTACTCGGAGTTGACCCGCGTGTCGGCGATCTTCACCTTCAGGCCGGCCTCCGCGAGGTCGGACCTCGCGTCGGACAGGTCCTCGCCGGTGACGTCCGGGACGTCGACCGGGGCGCCCTTGCTGACGGTGAGGGCGATCGCCGAGCCGGTGCGCAGGGTGGTGCCGCCCGACGGGTCGATGCTGATCACGAAGCCCCTGGGGACGTCGTCGCTGAACTCCCGGGTGACCATGCCGGGCTGGAGCCCCTCGGCCTTCAGCCGGGTGCGCGCCGTGCCCAGTGCGTCGCCGTCCACGTCGGGCACCTTGACCGTCTGCGGGCCCCTGGAGACGGTGATCGCCACGGAGTCGTTGTTCCGTATGCGGCTGCCCACCCCCGGGTCCGTGCTGATCACGGTCCCGCGCTTGACGGTGTCGCTGTAGGCGTAGGTGACCTTGCCGGTCTCCAGCCCCACCTCGTCGAGGCGGTCACGCGCCTGTGCCTCGGTCTTCGCCAGCAGGGCCGGGACCCGGGTGAACTGGCCGGAGTTGATGTACCAGACGCCCGCACCGAGGCCGAGCGCCAGCAGGACCGCGGCGACGATCAGGAGGGGGCCGCGCCGGGAACCGCCGCGGGAGGCACGGCTGCGCCGGGGCGGGGGCGGTGGGGTCTCCAGGACGCTGGTGCGGTGGTGGACCGGCTCGTCCTCGTTGACCGGGAGCAGCCGGGGCACGGTCAGGGACCGCGGGATCACGCTCGTACGGTTCTCGGCGCCCGTGTACCCCGACGGGAGCGCCTGCGGCGGCACCATGTCCAGCTGGTCGTCGCTCAGCCTGCCGTGCGCGGCACGGGCCTGCGCGAGCAGCGCCACCGCGTCGTACGGGCGCAGCTCCGGGGCGCGGGCGGTGGCCGAGGCGACCAGCTCGTCCAGTTCGTACGGCAGCCCCGGGACCACGGCCGAGGGCGGCGGGACGTCCTCGTGGAGGTGCTTGTAGAGCACTATCGCGGGGGATTCGCCCTCGTGCGGCTGGCTGCCGGTCAGCATCTCGTACAGCATGACGCCGCAGGCGTACACGTCGACGCGGGCGTCGGCGGTGTTGGGCTGGTCGATCTGTTCCGGTGACAGGTAGGAGACGGTGCCGAGGACCGCTCCGGAGCTGTTGGTCACGTTGTTCACCGACCGCACGAGCCCGAAGTCGGCGACCTTGACCCGGCCGTCGTCCCCTATGAGGACGTTCTCCGGCTTCATGTCCCGGTGCACGAACCCGGCGCGGTGCGCGGCGCCGAGTGCGGCCAGGACCGGCTCCAGGATGTCCAGGGCGGCGCGCGGTTGCAGCGCGCCGCGCTCACGCAGCACGTCACGCAGGGTGCAGCCGGCCACGTACTCCATGGCGAGATAGACGTACGACCCGTCGGTGCCCTGGTCGAAGACCTGCACCACATTGGGGTGGGCCAGTCGGGCGACGGACTTGGCCTCCCGGATGAACCGCTCGACGAAAATCCCGTCCGCCGCGAGCGCGGGGTGCATCACCTTGAGCGCGAGCACGCGGTCCAGACGGGTGTCCAGGGCCCGGTAGACCGTGGCCATCCCGCCGACCGCGATCCGCGCGTCCACGCGGTAGCGGCCGTCGAGCACCTGCCCGACCAGCGGGTCCTGAAGGGTCGTATCCACGCAGGCGAGTCTACGAGCCACGGCTGACAGCCGATCGGGTTCGGCCGGAACAGGGGCGGTACTGGAGCCGAGCTGTGACGGAGGTCGCACCTGCCCGAGTCCGCGGTCGAACGTGTGTTCAGAGTCCGGACGGACCGCATCCGGTTCAGAAGGCCGGCCGCTCCGGATCCAGTGCGGCCAGGCCCTCCGCCGGCGACGACGCCTCCGCGAAGTGCCGGCGGGGGATCCGCCCCGCCCGGTACGCCAGCCGGCCCGCCTCCACGCCGTGCCGCATCGCCCGGGCCATCAGTTCCGGCTCCTGCGCCCGCGTCACCGCCGAGGCGAGCATCACCCCCGCGCACCCCAGCTCCATCGCCAGGGCCGCGTCGGACGCCGTACCCGCCCCCGCGTCCAGGATCACCGGCACCCGCGCGTGCTCGACGATCAGCCGGAAGTTGTGCGGGTTGCGGATGCCGAGCCCGGAGCCGATCGGGGAGCCGAGCGGCATGATCGCCGCGCAGCCCACGTCCTCGAGACGGCGGGCCAGCACCGGGTCGTCGTTCGTGTACGGCAGCACCGTGAAGCCGTCGTCGACCAGGGTCTCGGCCGCGTCCAGCAGCTCCACGCCGTCCGGGAGCAGGGTCCGCTCGTCGGCGATGACCTCCAGCTTGATCAGGTCGGTGCCGAGCGCCTCGCGCGCGAGACGGGCCGTGAGAACCGCCTCGCCGGCCGTGAAGCAGCCCGCCGTGTTGGGCAGCACCCGGATGCCGAGCCGCTCCAGGACGGACAGCACCGAGCCGTGCACCGACGGGTTCACCCGCCGCATCGCGACCGTCGTGAGCTCGGTCCCGGAGGCGACCAGCGCCCGCTCCAGGACGTCCAGGCTGGGCGCCCCGCCCGTGCCCATGATCAGCCGGGACGAGAACGACGTACCGCCGATGACAAAGGGATCGTCGGCCATGGGTCAGCCTCCTTGGACGGCGGTGAGGACTTCCACGCGGTCCCCCTCGGCGAGGGTCGTCGAGGGCCACTGCGTGCGCGGTACGACGGTCTCGTTGAGCGCGGCGGCGACCCCGGAGGGCGCCGAGGTCAGGGCCCGTACGACGGCGTCCAGAGCCGTACCGGGAGCGAACCGGCGCGGCTCCCCGTTGACGGAGATGTTCATGCCGGCTGCTCCACCCGCTGACGGAACCGGCCCGGCGTGAACGGACGGGCCACCTCCGGGAGTTCACCGGTCGCAAGGACATGGGCCATCGCGTCCCCGGTGACCGGGGTCAGCAGCACGCCGTTGCGGTAGTGCCCGGTGGCGAGCAGCAGGCCGGGCAGGTCCGTCGGGCCGAGCAGGGGAGCGTTGTCGGGGGAGCCCGGGCGCAGTCCCGCGCGGGTCTCCGTCAGGGGCAGCTCGGTGATGCCGGGGACCAGTTCGTGCGCGTCCCGCAGCAGTTCGTACACCCCGCCCGCGGTCACCGTGGTGTCCCAGCCCAGCTCCTCGCTGGTCGCGCCGATCACCAGCTCGCCGTTCTCGCGCGGCACGAGGTAGACCTGGCTGCCGCGCACGACGGCCCGCACGGTACGGCTCAGGAAGGGCGCGTACCGGGGCGGCACGGTCAGGCGCAGCACCTGGCCCTTCACGGGCCGCACAGGGGGCAGGAGGGCCTCGGGGACTCCTTCCAGGCGGCCGCTCAGGCTCCCGGCGGCGAGCACGACCTGGCCCGCGTCCAGTTCGTCGCCGTCCGTCGTGGTGATCCCGGCGGCCCGGTCCCGGACGACCCGCAGGCGCTCCGCCCACGCGCGGTGGAAGACCACGCCCGCCCGCTCGCACGCGGCCAGCAACGCGCGCGTGAGGCGGCGCGGATCGATCTGGTGGTCACCGTCCACCCGCAGCCCGCCCCGCACCCCCGGCGCGAGCATCGGCTCCAGGCGGCGGCACTCGCGCCCCGACAGCCACTCCGACTCCAGGCCCGACTGCCGCTGGAGCGCGTGCAGTTCGCGCAGATGGGCGCGGTCGTCGGCGTCCAGCGCCACGGCCAGCGTGCCGCACCTGCGGTAGCCGAGGTCGTGGCCGGTCAGCTCGGTGAGCTCGGCCGCGAAGTCGGGGTAGCGGTGGGCCGAGGCGAGGTTCAGGCCGAGCAGGGTCTGCTCGCCGTAGTGCAGTTCGGTGACCGCGGCCAGCATCCCGGCGGCCACCTGGGCGGCCCCGCCGCCCGGTTCCGGGTCCGCCACGGCCGTGCGGAGACCGCGTTGCGCGGCCCGCCAGGCCGTGACCAGGCCGATGATGCCGCCCCCGACGACGAGGACGTCTGACGTACGTGAGGACATGGGCGTCCAGCCCCTCCCTTCGCCGGCATGACCCGGATCAGGTTCGTACGGTCGGAGGCCGGCCAGCCTCCCTCTCAGCCCGGTGCGTCCGGGCTCCCGCGAGTGCTCTACGTTGGCCACCCTAGCCCGACCCCGCACGTCTCAGTAAGGGAGCCTCTCTCCGTGGCACGCTCGCTCGACAACCTCGTCCTCGCCCCGGTCGCCGACCAGGCCCCAGGTCAGGTGGGCACCGGCACCCGGTTCACCTACCACGAGGAGGACGGGCGGATCTGGGCCGAGTACGCGGGCGGTGACGTGGTACGCGGGCATCTGGTCGGCACGCGCGCGGGGGACCGCCTCGACTTCCGCTACGTCCAGCTCAGGCATGACGGGTCGACGTCCTCCGGCCACTGCCTCTCCACGGTCGTCGACCTGCCCGACGGCCGGGTGCGGCTGGAGGAGACTTGGCAGTGGGAGTCGCAGCCCGGCAGCGGGACCAGCATTGTGGAGCAGGTCACTCGGCACGACTCCTGACTGACTGAATGTCAGGTGGCTAGGGTGATCAAATGACCGAGCAGACACAGGCGCAGCAGCGGGTGGTCGTGGTCGGGGCGGGCATGGCCGGGGTGCAGACCGCGGTCGCCCTGCGCGAACGGGGCTTCCAGGGCACCGTCACGGTGATCGGCGCGGAACCCCATCAGCCGTACGACCGGCCGCCGCTCTCCAAGGCCGTCCTGCTGGGCAAGGCCGAGGGCTCCGCCTTCGACGTGGACTTCGAGGCCCTCGGCATCGAACTGCTGCTCGGCCGCGAGGCGCTGGGCGTGCGCCCGGACGCGCACGAGCTGGACACCGAGGCCGGGCCCGTGCCGTACGACGTCCTGGTCCTCGCCACCGGCGCCGAGCCGATCCGGCTGCCCGGCACCGAGGGCGTGCCCGGCGTACATCTGCTGCGCACCCTGGACGACGCCGAACGGCTGCGCCCCGTGCTCGCCCGGCAGCACGACATCGTGGTCGTCGGCGCGGGCTGGATCGGCGCCGAGTTCGCCACCGCCGCGCGCGAGGCGGGCTGCGCGGTGACGGTCGTGGAAGCCGCCGACCGGCCGCTCGCCGGCGCGCTGCCCGCGGAGGTGGCCGCCCCGATGACGTCCTGGTACGCCGACGCGGGGGCCGAACTGCGCACCCACGCGCGCGTGGTGTCCGTCGAGCCCGGCGAGGTCGTCCTGGACGACGGCACCCGGGTGCCCGCGGGGGCCGTCGTGGTCGGTATCGGGGCCCGGCCCGCCACGGCCTGGCTCGCCGGTTCGGGCATCGAACTCGGCGCGCACGGCGAGGTCGTCGCCGACGAACGGCTGCACACCTCCGCGCCGGACGTCTACGCGGTCGGCGACTGCGCCTCCTTCCCCTCGGGGCGCTACGGCGAACGGCTGATGGTCCACCACTGGGACAACGCCCTCCAGGGACCCCGCACGGTCGCCGCGGCCGTCCTGGGCGAGACCTCCGCGGTCTACGACCCGGTCCCGTACTTCTGGTCCGAGCAGTTCGGCCGCTTCGTCCAGTACGCCGGCCACCACATGTCCGCCGACACGACCCTGTGGCGCGGTGAGCCGTCCGGCCCCGCCTGGTCCGTGTGCTGGCTCAGGGACAACCGCCTGGTCGCCCTCCTGGCGGTCGGCCGCCCCCGCGACCTGGCGCAGGGCCGCCGCCTGATCGACGCGGGCACCGAGATGGACCCGGACCTGCTGACGGACCCGGCGAGGCCGCTGAAGGCGGCGGCGAAGGGGTAGGGCGCGGAGGCGGACGGCCTGGGGCGGCCCGCCGGGCTTGATCCGCGGGTGGCCCTGAGGGTGGCCCTGAACTCGGGGGGCCGCGTGGTGGCGGGTGTCGAACCTTCCCGCCTGCGCCGGGCCCGCTCCCGGTCTCCGCTGCCGGCCCGCTCCCGGGGTCTCCGCGTGGGCCAGGCGCTCGGGATCGCGTACCGGCCCGGCCCCCGGCGTCCCCGTGTCGGCACGGCGTCCGGATGGTGTCGTCGACGCCAGGAAACCCGCCCCCGTTCCCCCGCCGGAGGCGCCCCGGCTTCCGACTGTCAGTGCGGGATGGCACGCTTGATCCCGTGACCGAGATTGACGCAAAGACCGATGCACTCGTCCCCGCCTGGCTCACCCTCCCCGACATCGCGGAGCTGCTCGACGTCGAGGTGACGCGGGTGCGGCAGCTGGTCAAGGAGGGCCAGCTCATCGCCGTACGCCGTGGTGAGAACCGCGCGCTGCACGTCCCCGCCGCCTTCATCGACACGGCCGAGCAGAAGGTCGTCAAGGGGCTGGCCGGGACCCTGACGCTCCTGAGGGACGACGGCTTCACCGACGAAGAGATGCTGGAGTGGCTCTTCACCCCCGACGACAGCCTGCCCGGCACCCCCGCGCAGGCCCTGAGCGAGAATCGCGGCACGGAGGTGAAGCGACGGGCCCAGGCGCTCGCCGTCTGACCTGACAGCACCGGCGTACGGGCCGGGCCCGCACAGAGGCCGCGGTCGAGCACGGCCCGTACACCACCGAACCCGGGGGAGACTCCTGCATGCCCGACACCGTTCGCACCCGGCTCGCCGACGCCCGTGTCTACCTGTGCACGGACGCCCGCAAGCGCCAGGGCGACCTTCCCGAGTTCCTGGACGCCGTCCTGGCCGGTGGCGTCGACATCGTGCAGCTGCGGGACAAGGGCATGGAGGCGGCCGAGGAACTGGAGCACCTGACGGTCCTCGCCGAGGCCTGCGCCCGGCACGGCAGGATGCTCGCGGTCAACGACCGGGCCGACGTGGCCCACGCGGCCGCCGCCGGCGTCCTCCATCTGGGCCAGGGCGACCTCCCCGTCCCCGCCGCCCGGGCGATCCTCGGCGACGACGTCCTGATAGGCCGCTCCACGCACGCGGAGGCGGAGGCCGCCGTGGCCGCGGTGCAGGAGGGCGTGGACTACTTCTGCACCGGCCCCTGCTGGCCGACCCCCACCAAGCCCGGCCGGCACGCCCCCGGTCTGGACCTGGTCCGGTACGCCGCGGCCCTGGGCACCGACCGTCCCTGGTTCGCCATCGGCGGCATCGACCTCGGCAACCTCGACGAGGTCCTGGAGGCCGGGGCCCGCCGGGTCGTGGTGGTCCGGGCGATCACCGAGGCGGAGGACCCCGGCGAGGCCGCCGCGGAGTTCGCGAAGCGGGTCCGGCACGCGCTGTAACCGCCCCAGGTGTCCGAGGGGTGGACAACAAGTCGACAATCCGGGCAAATTTCCCGGATCCGGTTGGGAGGCGGCCGCCCCCTGACTAACCTTCCGGTATGGCCCTCGGAACCGCATCCACCAGGACTGACCGCGCACGCACCGTGCGCGACATGCTCGCCACGGGCAAGACGACGTACTCCTTCGAGTTCTCGGCGCCCAAGACTCCCAAGGGTGAGCGAAACCTGTGGAGCGCGCTCAGGAGGGTCGAGGCGGTCGCCCCGGACTTCGTCTCCGTGACCTACGGCGCCGGCGGCTCCACCCGCGCGGGCACCGTCAAGGAGACCCAGCAGATCGTCGCGGACACCACCCTGACCCCGGTCGCCCACCTCACCGCGGTCAACCACTCCATCGCCGAACTGCGCAACATCATCGGCCAGTACGCCGATGCCGGGATCCGCAACATGCTGGCCGTGCGCGGCGACCCGCCCGGCGACCCCATGGGCGACTGGCTGGCCCACCCGCAGGGCCTGACCTACGCGGCCGAACTCGTCCAGCTCATCAAGGAGTCGGGCGACTTCTGCGTCGGCGTGGCCGCCTTCCCGGAGATGCACCCGCGCTCCGCGGACTGGGACACCGACGTCTCCCGCTTCGTCGACAAGTGCCGCGCGGGCGCCGACTACGCCATCACCCAGATGTTCTTCCAGCCGGAGTCCTATCTGCGGCTGCGTGACCGAGTCGACGCCGCCGGCTGCCAGACCCCCGTCATCCCGGAGATCATGCCCGTGACCAGCGTGCGCATGCTGGAGCGGCTCCCGCAGCTCAGCAACGCGAGCATCCCCTCCGCCCTGAAAGAGCGGATCCTCACAGCACAGGACGATCCGACCGCTGTACGCTCAATCGGAATCGAGTTCGCCACGGAGTTCTGCGCGCGACTGCTGTCCGAGGGAGTGCCCGGACTGCACTTCATCACGCTCAACAACTCCACGGCATCGCTGGAAATCTACGAGAACCTGGGCCTGCACCACCGACCGCAGGCCTAGACCTGCCGCACGGACATGCGACACACTGCGTAGCGGTCACTGGGAGAGGGGCGTACATGGGCTGGACGGTCCTCTACATCGCGTTCGGATTCGTCGCGTTGTGGCTGCTCGGCGAAGTGCTGTTGCAGTACAAGGCGCGGCTGCGCTGGCGGGTGCTCGCCTTCGTCGGCTTCCTGGGCGTGGTCGCCGGCGTGCTGATCTCGCAGGTGGTCGTCATCGGCCTCGGCGCGATCGCCTTCGCGGTCGGCCAGACCTACGTCACCCTCTCGTTCCGGCGCGGCTTCGAGCAGGGCTGGGCGGTCAACCCGCCGGCCGCGCTGGAGGGTCTGACCGGCGGGAGGAAGCCCCGCCGGGAGCGCGGCCGCGAGGAGGCCGTGTCGGAGGCCCCGGAGCCGGAGGCCGCGGCCTACCGCGACGAGACCGGCTACGACCAGGGTCTCCCGGACACCGCCGGGTACGGCCACGACGACGACTACGACCGCGACGACGTCTTCACCCCCACACGCACGGCCACGGCTGCCGAGACCACCTCGGTCTACGAGCCCCAGCCCCTGCCCGACGACACCGGTTCCTACGGCGTGTACAGCGACGCCGGTTACGGCGGCGACCAGTCCTACGCCGCCGCGGGCCAGCCCCAGGACCAGTACGCGACGGCCGCCGCCGACCAGACGTACGGCTACGACGGCTACACCGGCTACGACCAGCAGCAGTACGGGTACGACACGGGCGGGCAGCAGTACGCCGCCTACTCCGACCCGTACATCGGCACCCAGACCTACGGGACGGGGTCGTACGACACCTCCTACGGCGGTCAGCAGCAGTTCGCCCAGCAGGGCTACGACCAGTACGGCGGGACCTACGGCGGCGAGACGCCGGCCGGCGGGGTGTGGGTGCCGCAGCAGCGCACCGACGAGTCCGGCGGCGAACTCCCGCAGGAGCAGCAGTACTACCAGGACAACAGCGGCCAGGGGCACCAGAACCAGGGCCAGGGCCAGGGGTACGACGAGCAGTACCGCTTCTGACCCCGGCCGGCGCCCTCACTGCGAGCCGCGGAACTCCGGTCCCTCCACGACGAGTCCGGCGACCAGGGCCCCCGACATGCCGGCGTGCGCGAGCCCGCCACCGGGGTGCGACCAGCCACCGACGGTGAACAGGCCCGGCAGGGCGGTGCTGTTGGACGGGTGCAGCGTGCCGTCGCCGCCGGCCAGCGAGGGCGGCGGTACGGCACCGCCCTCGGCCCCCGTCTCCTGCTCGGTGTGCACGGGCGTCCGTACCTCGCGCCACAGGATCCGCTCCCGGAGGCCGGGCAGCGCACGCTCGGCGGCGACGATCATCTTGTCCGCGAAGGCGTCGGCCATTCCCGCAGCGGTCCAGTCGAAGTTCCCCTGGGACGCCACAGTCGCCGTCAGCACCACGGACTCGTGGTCCGGGTCGGGACGCAGGGCCGGGTCGTCCGGGCGGTCGATCCGCACGGTGGGCTCGGGCAGCTCCCCGTGCGCGAAGTCGCACAGCTCGCCCTCCGGGTCGGGGCCGCCGTGCACCACCGTGCGGTGCGCGACGTCCGGCTGCCGCGCTCCGCGCAACGCGAGACAGACCACGACCCGGCCGAGGCGCAGGTTCTCGGCGTACGGACGGACGTCCTCGGTGCCGTAGAGCTCACGCCCCGGCAGGAGCCCGCGCAGTCGCCAGGGCCCGCCGCCGACGACGGTGTCCGCCTCCACGAGCGTCCCGTCGGCCAGCTCCAGACCGCTCGCGCGACCGTCCTTCTCCAGGACACCCGTCACCTCGGCGCCGAAGTGGAACGCCACCTTGCGCTTGACGCACCGCTCGTACACGGCCCGCGCCAACTCCCGCATGCCGCCCCGGACATACCAGGTCCCGAAGGCGTGCTCCATGTACGGCAGGATCGCGGCGCTCGCCGGAGCGCTGCCCGGATCGATGCCGTACGCGAGCGCGTAACCCTCCAGCAGGGACAGGAGCCGGGGATCACGCAGCTCCCAGGAGCCGATCTCGGACAGGGTGCCGGCCCGCCGGGTGCGCAGGAACTTCTTGTGGGGGACCGACGGATACGGCTCACGCTCCTCCAGCACCGGCCAGTTGGGCCACAGCGGCTCCTCCAGGAGCGGTCTGCGGGTGCGGTCCCAGGCCTCGCGGGCCCGGACCAGGAAGTCGCCCCAGCGGGCGCCGGCCCCCTCACCGAGGGCCTCGTCCAGCGCGGCGACCACTCCCGCGCGGGACGCGTTCGGCAGGGCCACCTCGGTGCCGTCCGCGAAGACGTGCCGTGACGAGGGGTCGACCTGGACCAGGTCGACGACCGACTCCAGCGGCTCCTTGCCGGTCTTGACGAACAGATCGCGGTAGACCGCGGGGAGCGTGAGCATCCCCGGTCCCGTGTCGAAGGCGAAGCCGTCCCGCTCGAAGCGGCGCACCGCTCCGCCGTACGTCTCCGTACGCTCGTACACCGCCACCCGATGACCCGCGACGGCCAGCCGGGCAGCGGCCGCCATCGCGCCCATCCCGGCGCCGATCACCGCAATCCTTGCCATGCCTGCGACTTTATCGGCCGCCACTGACAGTCCGGGCCGACAGGGGTGCCCGCCCGGCGGCCCTCAGGCAGGCGGTCGCGCCGCC
This sequence comes from Streptomyces sp. 351MFTsu5.1, assembly GCF_000383655.1. Taxonomy (NCBI): domain Bacteria; kingdom Bacillati; phylum Actinomycetota; class Actinomycetes; order Kitasatosporales; family Streptomycetaceae; genus Streptomyces; species Streptomyces sp. 351MFTsu5.1. The sequence continues at coordinate 155,581 of NZ_KB911783.1, forward strand.
AGTCGGCTCTCCTCCCGGCGCTGCGCCCTGCGCCGTCTGAATCTCCTGATCCGGGAGATCAGGAAGTACAGCACCACCAGGCCCGCCACCAGCAGGACGCCCGCGAGGGTCGCCGCCGCCACCGGGTGGAAGACCGCGAACGTGACGATGCCGGCCACGCCCAGGTCCTCCGCCAGACTCAGCACGATGTTGCTGAACGGCTCAGGAGAGGCGTTCACGGCCATGCGCGTGCCCGCCTTGACCGTGTGGCTGGCCAGGGCCGTCGAGCCGCCCACCAGACCCGCTACCACGTCGTTGAGCGAGCCGCTCTGGCCGGCCAGCAGGGCACCGACCCAGGCGCCCGCGACCGGGCGGACCACGGTGTGCACGGAGTCCCACGCCGAGTCGACGTACGGGATCTTGTCGGCCACCGCCTCGCACAGGAACAGCAGGCCGGCCACGACGAGGACCTCGGGGCGCTGAAGGGTCTCCGGGACGTCGTCGCTCAGCCCGGTCGCGCCGAAGACGCCGAGCAGCAGCACCACCGCGTACGCGTTGACACCGCTCGCCCAGCCGCTGGTGAACACCAAGGGGAGTACGGACACGGACGCGATGGTAACCAGTCGGCCACAGCGCGTCCTGGGGGTGAGCACGCAGGACTGAGTATCCGTACCTAGTGCCTGAGATGAGTACGCGCACGGATGGGCCCCGACCTGCGTGAACGGGAGAGTGGAGGCACGGCGAAGGGGAACGGCTCCGGCACCGGCGACACGGGGCGCCGGAACGGAGCCGCCCCGGACCCGCTCCTTCCGCCGACCGCGGTCGGCGGGAGCGAGGCACGGGGGAACCCGGAAAGCGGGGGAACGACCGAACGGGGGCCCAACGGGGGAACGGGGGGACACGGGGGAACGGGGGAATCGGGGGGATTCGGGGGAAGAGGGCGCCGGTTCGGGGTGGCCCGCGGGGGACGCGGCCACACCGGACCGGCTCTTTCGCCTGTCAGCCGGTTGTGCGCCAGGTGCAGGTGCAGCCGGGTGGTCAGCCCCTGCCCCCGCTCACCCGCCCCTGCAACAGCCGAGACAGCGCCGCGTGCACGTCGTCCAGGGAGCGTTCGGGCTGGAAGGACTGCCAGTCGAGGGCGGCCACCAGGACCATGCCGACCAGGGCGGCGGCGGTCAGCGGGACATCGATCTCCTCGCTGAACTCGCCGTTCTCCACGCCTTCGCGCAGCACGCCCTCCACGACCGCCACGGCCTCCTGACGGACCACCATGAGCGTGGACTGCCATGCCCGGTTGGTGCGCCACAGCTCGGCCACGTACAGCTGGGTGAAGGCCGGGTAGCGCTCGATGAAGACGAGACCCGCGCGGATCATCGCGTCCAACGCGTCCACCTTGCCGCCGCCCGCGCGGGCCGTCGACTCGGCCGCCTCCCGCAGAGAGGCGGTGAGCAGGCCCACGCCGTGCCGCAGCAGCTCCTCGAAGAGGACGGACTTGCTCGCGAAGTTGTAGTAGACCGTGCCCTTCGCGACTCCGGCCCGCTCGGCGATCTCGTCGACCGTGGTGGCGGAGAAGCCCTGCTCGGCGATGAGCGTGACGGCCGCCTCGTAGAGCTTCTGCCGGGTGGCCTCGCGGCGCGTGCTGACGCCCGCCGTGGCGCTGCTGCTTTCCATACTCCTGATTCTCACAGGCGACAGGGCCCCTGAGGTGCCGGAACGGCTCACAGGGTCAGCTCCGGGTGCAGCCGGTCCAGGGTCCACACCTGCCGGCGACGCGCGGACACGGCGGTCAGCGCCAGCGCGCCCGCGGTGAAGGCGAGGAGCACCACGCACGCGTGCCACACCGGAGTGAGACCGCCGCCCGTGATGAGCCTGCGCAGGGCCTCGACGACGTAGCTCATCGGCAGGAAGGGGTGGAGCGCGTTGAAGAAGCCCGGGCTGGTCTGCACCGGGTAGGTGCCGCCCGCGGACGTCAGCTGGAGCATCAGCAGGGCGAGGACCAGGATCCGGCCGGCCGCTCCGAAGCGGGCGTTCAGCCACTGGACGATCGCCGCGAAGCACGCCGTCACCAGGAACAGGAAGCCCACGGTCCCGGCCGCGCGGGCCATCTGGAGGCCGACGGCCCAGTGCAGCACCGACATCAGGGCCACTGTCTGGAGCACCCCGATCGCCACCACCGGCAGCCAGCCCGCGAGGGCGATCCGCCAGGCCGCGGCACCGGCGGCGAGCGCCCTGCGGTTCATCGGCGCGATCAGCATGTAGGCCACCATCGCGCCCACCCACAGCGACAGCGGGATGAAGTACGGGGCGAACCCGGTGCCGTAGTTCGGCGCCTTGTGCAGGTCCCTGGAGACCAGCTGGACCGGGTCGGCCATCACGTCGGTGCGCTGGTCGCGGTCCTTCTTGTCGTAGTCGGGGATCCGCGAGGCGCCGTCGTGCAGGCCGCCGGCGAGCTTTCCGGAGCCGTCGGCGAGCTTGTACATGCCGCCGCTCAGGGTGTCGGCGCCGCTGCTGAGCCTGCCGATCCCGTCGTCCAGGGTCCGGGCGCCGGTCGTGGCGCTGCCAAGGCCCGAGTGGAGCGTCCTCGCGCCTGCGGCGACCTTCTGCGCGCCCGCGTTCAGCTTGTTGATCTTGGCGACGGCGTCGTCGAGGTCCTCGGAGAGCCGGGGCGACCGGGCGGCGAGCGCCTTCGCCTGCTTCTGGAGGGTGGCGAGCTGTCCGTCGAGCTTCTTCAGGTCGCCGTTCTGGTCGGCTACCAGGGCGTTGACGTCGTCGGCGACCCTCGCCACGTCGGCAGCGGCCTGCTGGGCCTTCTTCAGGTCGGCGCAGGCGGGGTCCGGCAGGACCGCGTCCGTGCAGCGCGCCTTGTAGACGGCGTTCAGGGTGTCGGCAGCCTTGTGGGCCCCCTGGGCGGCCGCCGGGGCGGTCCTCACCAGGGTGCCGAGGTTGTGGCGGACGGCTCCGGCCGAGTCGGCGACGAGCCGCGCGGTGTCGCCGATGCTCTTCTCGTTGTCCGCGACGAAGGGCCCCACCGTGTCGGCGATGCCGTTGACCCGGTCGGCGAGCGTTCGGGTGCCGTCGGCGACCTGCCGGGCGCCGTCCGCCAGGTCGCCGGAGCCCGAGTCGAGCCGCACCAGCCCGGCGGAGAGCCTGCCGCTGCCCGCCTGGGCGTCCTTCAGGCCCGCGGCGAGGTCCTGGGACCCCTTCTCCGCCTTGCCGATGCCGCCCTCGAGGTCGTCCGCGCCGTTCGCGGCCTTCACAGTGGCGCCGTGGATGTCGGAGAAGGAGATGAAGATCCGGTCCAGGAAGGACCGCGAGGCCTTGGTGGACGCGGCCTGGCGCACCTCGGCGAAGACCGTGCGCGAGATCTGCCCGACGATGTAGTTGTTGGCGTCGTTCGTACGGACCTGGAGCGCGCCCGTCTCGGGTGAGTCGCCCGCGCTGGAGGCGATCCGCCGGCTGAAGTCGGCCGGCATGGTCAGCGACAGGTAGTAGGTGCCGTCCTCGACGCCCTTGCGGGCCTCCTCGGCGCTCACCTGGTGCCAGTCGAAGGTGTCGCTCTTGTGCAGCCCCTTGGTGATGTCCGTGCCGGCCGTGAGCCGGTGGCCGCCGGCGGTGGCGCCCTTGTCGTCGTTCACGAGGGCCACCGGGATGCGGTCCAGGCGGCCGTAGGGGTCCCAGAAGGACCACAGGTACAGGGCGCCGTACAGCAGCGGCAGCACCAGCAGGGCCACCAGTGCGGCGCGCGGCAGCTTCCCCCTGCCGAAGCGGCGCAGCTCAAGCGCGGCCAGTCTCGGTGAGCGCATCGCCCGTCTCCTTCCGGTTCTGCTCGTCCTCGGGGACTTCGGGGACTTCGGGGGTCTCGGGAGCTTCGGCGGCTTCGGGGCGCGTGGACACCGTCACGGCGTCCCCCGGGGCCTCGCTGCACACCGCCAGGACCGTCGTCCCGGTCGCGGTGAGCGACCTGAGCAGGGCCCAGGCCTCGGCGCGCTCGGCGTCGGACAGCTTCAGGTCCAGGTCGTCGACGGCGAGCAGCCGCGGACGGCCGATCAGCGCCAGGGCGATCGACAGGCGCAGGGCCTCCAGCCGTTCCAGATCGCGTACGGCGGTCCGCGCGCCCTTGGGCAGTGCCTCCCGGTCGAGCCCGGCGGCCGCCAGGGCGGTGTCGATCCGCAGCCCCGCCTCGGCCGTACGCTCGGCGCGCGGCCGTACCAGCGCCCGCACCGAGTCGCCGAACCGGCGCTGGAGCAGCGCCCGTTCGCGCAGGTGCTCCCCGACCGTCAGAGCCGGGTCGAGGTCGGTGACCCCGGCGACATGGGCCGGCGCGCTGAACCGGCGCACCGCCGCGAGCTGCTTCGGCAGCCGTGCCCCGCCCACGGTCGCGGACCCCTCGGTGGCCTTCATCCGCCCGGTGAGCGCGAGCAGCAGGCTCGTCCGGCCGGACCCCGACGGCCCCTCCACGGCGATCAACGCACCGGGCTCCGCGGTGAGGTCGATCCCGCGGAACGCCCAGCCGCGAGGGCCCTTCAACCCGAACCCCTGGGCCGTGACGTCGACTCCGTCCACGGCCACCCCCTGATTCCTCGAAGTGACAATTTTTTGAACTGACTGGTCAGTGCAAAAATAGACCCGAACCTTCGTCCGAAGCAAAACAGCAGGTCAGAACGGATTGTCAGTGCCATACCTCACGATGGGCACATACGGCACTCCGTAGCGGGAGGTGCCGTCAACCAGACGACAGGAGGTTCGTCATGGCCAGCTACCACGCAGCCGCCGCCCGTCGGCGCCGCGCCACCGGCCCTGCCCCCTCACTGACCGGCCCGGCGAGCGACGTGCACCCCGTGCTGCGCCGGGCGACGGCCCCGCCCGCCGCCCTCGACCTGCTCGCCCAGGCCCGTGCCGGCCTGGACGAGGCCTCGGCGCTGGAGACGTCGAACGAGCGCTATGCCACGGCACACCTCGCCGCCCTGCGCACCGCGGCCGCCGTGCTCGCCGCGCGCGGGCGTCCGGAGCCCACGCCCCGACGCCGCGCCAAGATCCGCAGCGCCTGGGAAGTGCTCCCGGAGATCGCCCCCGAACTCGCCGAGTGGAGCGCGCTCTTCGCCTCCGGGGCCCGGCGCCGTGCCCGGGCCGAGGCCGGCATCCAGGGCGCGGCCAGCCGCCGCGACGCCGACGACCTCATACGTGACGTGGCGATGTTCCTGCGCCTCGTCGAGCGGATGCTGGTCCTCCAGCCCGTCCTGCCGCAGCCGCGCCAGGACCCGGAGGGGGTCGAGGAAGGGGCCCGCGGCACCGACCGCGACCGCGACTTCCCGGACGCCGGGTGACGGGCGTGCCGCGCCCCCGGCCGCCGGGGCCCGGCGGGGTCCGCCGTACGAGACGGGCGGCCGGGCGGGCCACCGGAGTGCCCAGGTGGGGCGGCGGAGGCAATAGGGTGGAGGGCGCCTGAAGTCTTCCCCTCCGCGCCGAGGAGCCAACTGCCGTGCCGGACCCGCTGCGACCCCGCGCCTCCCTCCGTACCGCCGTGGTCTGGGATGTCCTCCAGGACGCCCTCGACCGCCGGGTCAAGGCCACGGGACGCCAGGCGCTGGACGTCCTCGACACCGGAGGCGGCAGCGGCAACTTCGCGGTGCCCGTCGCCCGTCTCGGCCACCAGGTCACCGTCGTCGACCCCAGCCCCAACGCGCTGTTCGCACTGGAGCGCCGCGCGGCGGAGGCCGGAGTCGCCGACCGCGTCCGCGGCGTCCAGGGCGACGCCCACGGCCTCTTCGACGTGACCGAGCGCGGCGCCTACGACGTGGTGCTGTGCCACGGCGTCCTGGAGTACGTGGACGACCCGGCCGAGGGCGTGCGCAACGTGGTGGCCGCCCTGCGCCCCGAGGGCGTCCTCAGTCTGCTCGCCGCGGGGCTCGGCGGTGCCGTGCTCGCGCGGGCCCTGGCCGGCCACTTCAAGGAGGCCCGGCAGGCCCTCGGTGACCCGGACGGCCGCTGGGGCGACGGCGACCCCGTGCCGCGCCGCTTCACCGCCGAGCAGCTCACCGCGCTCGTCGAGGGCGCGGGCCTGAGCGTGGGCGCCGTGCATGGCGTGCGGGTCTTCGCGGACCTCGTCCCCGGCGTCCTCGTGGACACCGAGCCGGGCGCCGTGGAGGCCCTCCTGAAGCTGGAGGAGGCGGCGGCCGAACTCCCCGCCTTCCACTCCGTGGCCACCCAGCTCCATGTGCTCGGCGAGACGCGGGAGACCGCCGGGGCCTGAGCCGCCTCCTGTGCCGTAGTGCTGATCAGGTACTTGATGGCGCATGGAGTACGCCACAGGCCCCCCGATCGGGCGCTCAGCGCCGTATGATCGAGGGAGACCGCCCGGCATGACGGGACGGCCGCTGGGGAATGACAGATTCAGCAGCCGGAGTGTTCATGGCGGATTCCGGTTGGCCAATTGGCGCAGAGGGGCGGGTTTCACGGGGGCGATTCCCTGCCTATCCTGAAGGGACCCCCCGAGTCGCCCCGGCGACTGCACGATGAGGAGGACTCCGTGCCGCTCTCGGAGCACGAGCAGCGCATGCTCGAGCAGATGGAGCGAGCGCTGTACGCCGAAGATCCCAAGTTCGCGTCGGCGCTCGAGGGAAGCGGGCTGCGTACGTACACCCGGCGGCGGGTCTACCAGGCGGTTGCCGGCTTCCTCGTGGGTATCGCGCTCCTCATGGCCGGTATGGTCGCCAAGCAGGTCTGGCTCAGCGTGGTGGGCTTCCTCGTCATGCTGGGCTGCGCGGTTCTCGCCGTGACCGGCTGGCGGAAGGCCCCCAAGCCCGGTGAGCAGCCCGCGGCGGGCGCTCCGCACGCCCGTCGGCAGGCGCGTCAGAAGCGCTCGATGATGGACCGGATCGAGCAGCGCTGGCAGAAGCGCCGTGACGAGCAGGGCGGCCAGTAGCCGCTCGCGACCAGCTCCCACAGATGTGTGAGGGGGTGAGCACCCGACAGGGTGCTCACCCCCTCAGCTCTGCTTACCCCCTCGCGCATGCCCTGACGGGGCCTGCGCGAGGGGGCTTTTTCAGCCTTGCTGTCCGGACGGCCTGCGCAGGGTCGGCCGGGCCGCCGCCGCCCTCGCGCGGACCCCGGCCCACCACTCCGAGGCTGCCCACACCACCCGTGCGGTCGAACGCGGCGCGATCAGCGCGCGCACCCGGGTGCCGCGGCCGACGCAACCCCGCAGGCCGCCGATCACCTGGTGGACGTCCCGGGCGAGACCGGCCGTGAGCCGCGGCCGCGGGGCGTAGAGCACCTGCTCCACCGCGTCCGCCACCCGGTGCACCGAGGCCGCGGCCGTGGCCTCCAGATGCCCGAGCCGTACGATCCGCGTCGCCGCCTTGCGCGGTGTCTGCGAGTCGTCCGGCGGGATCCCGAAGTCCCACGCCGTGTCGGTCAGCTCCTCCCAGACCGCCAGGGTGTGCGCGGCCGCGTCCGCCTCGCTGCGGCCGTGCCCGCCCAGCCGGGCCGCACGGGTGCGCAGCCGCCACAGCATCGGCGACAGGGGGACCAGGAGCACGGCCAGCCCGAGGAGCACCCAGAACAGCAGCTTCAGGTACCACCAGGAGCCCTGTACGGCCCACCAGGGGCCACCACCGCCGCCGCCCGCCACCGCCGCGGGGGACGCGCTGTCGCACGCCTCGAGCTTCCGCAGCTGCGGCGAGCAGCTCTCGCTCGCCGAGGCCGAGGCCGAGGGCGCCGTGGACGAACCCGCGCTCGGCCGCGGAATGTCCGGGTTCGCGTTGCCGGTGGCGTCCGGGACCGTGTACGACGGCACCGTGCCCCGGGTCGGGGTGGGCTCGAAGCGGGTCCAGCCCACGCCCTCGAAGTACAGCTCGGGCCAGGCGTGGGCGTCCTTGAGCCCCACCGACACCGAGCCGTCCGCCTGCGGGGTGCCGGGCGCGAAGCCCACCGCCACCCGGGCCGGGATGCCCAGGGAGCGGGCCATCGCCGCCATGGCGAACGAGAAGTGGACGCAGAAGCCGCGCTTGTCGCGCAGGAAGTTGGCGATCGCGTTGGGCCCGTCACCGACCTCCACCTGGGTGTCGTACTCGAACCCGCCCGTCACCGCGAAGTAGTCCTGGAGGGCGACCGCCTGCTCGTACGGGTTCTTCGCGTCCGCGGTGACCTCGCGCGCGGTCCTGCCCACCACCGCCGGCAGCGAGTCGGGCAGCTCGGTGTACTCGCGCTCGATCGCCGGGGGAGCGGCCGGTGCCGAGGCCAGCTGCTCCGCGGTCGGCTGCACGTCCAGGCTCGTCACCTGGTAGGTCAGCCCGCGCGTGTTCTGCCCGTGGTCGCCGACGAGCGCCATGCCCTGGGGCTCGTAACGCCAGTTGCCGCTGATCTTCACCCCGCTCGGCGGGTACGGCATCGGCAGGTAGTCCTGGGCGTACCAGTTCGCCGCCTCGATGGTCGTCTCCACCTTGGTGCGGTTGACGTCGGCGCCGAGGCCGATCGGGGTGGGGAACTCGTTCGGGACGGCCGTGATGGAGCGCTTGGACGGCTTCCAGGTGCGGCCGTCGAAGTCGTCCAGGGAGACGATCCGCAGGTACAGGTTGGAGATGTCGGTGCTGCTGCCGGTCTGGAGGGACAGGACCTGGCGGTCCTCGTCGACGTTCAGGCTGTCGCGCAGGGACAGCAGCGGGTTCACCGCGGAGATGGTGCCGCCGTTTCCGTTGCCCGAGCCCACGCCCGCCCCCGTGGCGTCCAGCAGGCCGCCGCTCATCGAGGGCAGCCCGAGGGGCACCACGAGGGCGATGCCCAGGGCGAGCGCGCCGATGCGCCGGCCGGTGCGCACCGGGGCCACCGGGCCGGATTCGATGCCGGGGGTGCGCGCGGCACCGCTGAAGACGCGGCCCCACTGGGAGAGCCGGTCGCGGCCCTCGGCCAGGAGCAGCAGCAGATAGCCGCCCGCCGCGACCAGGAACCAGAGCCAGTCGCCCCCGCCGTCGGACAGCCCCGCCGCCACGGAGTACAGCGCGAGCAGCGGCAGACCCGCCGGGGCCGCGCTGCGGAAGGTCACCGCGAGGGTGTCCACCGCGAGCCCGATGATCAGCACCCCGCCGAACACCATCAGCTTGATGCCCTCGGACTCCAGCGGCGCCGGGATCGCGTACCGCGCGATGTCGTCGCCGCCCTGCTGGAGCAGGTCACCGAAGTGCAGGAAGGCGCCCGGGCCGGGGATCAGCCCGAAGAGGGCCTGGCCACGGGCGAAGATCAGGGTCAGCATCATCAGCGTGACGGCCGTCTGGGCGGCCAGCGTCAGCGGCCGGGCCAGCGGGACGCGCCGGGTCATCGCGCCCACCACTGTCTGGACGCCGAGCAGGAAGGCCACCTGGATGATCCAGGTGACCGGCTCGACCAGCGGGAGCAGGGCGCACGCGGCCATCAGTGTGGCCGCCCACGCGCACAGCGCCAGTCGTGCCCGCCCGCTCATCACGATGCCTCCCCGGAGCCGGCCGCGCCGACGCCCGTGCGCTCGCGGTCCGCGAGACGCCACAGCTCCTCCAGCGAGGTGCCCCTGGGCACGCCCAGGGCGGTCCAGCCCGCTTCGCGCAGCATCCGCAGCCGTTCCTCGTGCTCCGTCGCCGGTCCCGGCACATCGGTCGGTTCCCGGACCCAGCTCTCGCTGTCCAGCACGAAGGCGAGGGCGCCCCCGCTGCGCTGTCGCATCCTGGCGGCCACCGCGGCCTGCTCCTCGTCGAGGTCGCCGAAGAAGGCCACCAGCAGCCCTTCGTTGCCACGGCGCAGCACGTCGTAGGCGAGGGACAGGCCGGTGCCGTCGGAGTGGTCGATCACCGCGAGGGTGTCCATCATCAGCCCGGCCGCGTCGGCCGCCCCCTGGCTGGCCCCGGCGAAGCCGTCGGCGCCCTCGCCGGGCACGGAGTTGCCGGTGTCCGTCAGCAGCCGTACCGAGAAGCCCCGTTCGAGCATGTGCACCAGCACCGAGGCGGCGCCCGAGACGGCCCACTCGAAAGCCGAGTCCGGGCCCGCGCCCGCGTAGGCGAGGCCCCGGGTGTCCAGCAGCACCGTGCAGCGGGCGCGCTGCGGCTGTTCCTCGCGGCGTACCATCAGCTCGCCGTAGCGGGCGGTGGAGCGCCAGTGGACCCGGCGCAGGTCGTCGCCGTAGCGGTAGCCGCGCGGGATCACGTCGTCCTCGCCGGCCAGGGCGAGCGAGCGCTGCCGCCCGTCGCCGTACCCCTTGGCCTCGCCGCTCAGGCGGACCGGCGGCAGCGCCTCCACGCGCGGGATCACGGTCAGGGTGTCGTACGCCGAGAAGGAGCGGGTCAGCTCGCACATCCCGAACGGGTCGGTCAGGCGCAGCTGGAGCGGGCCCAGCGGGTAGCGGCCGCGCAGGTCGGAGCGGACCCGGTAGGAGACCTCGCGGCGACCGCCCGGCTCGACGCGGTCGAGCACGAAGCGGGGGCGCGGGCCGAGGACGTAGGGCACCCGGTCCTGGAGCATCAGCAGGCCGGTGGGCAGCCGCGAGACGTTGTCCATGCGCAGATGGACGCGGGCCTCGCTGCCGGCCGGCACGCGCGCGGGGGAGAGCCTGCGGCTGCCCGCCACCCGGTAGCGGGTGCGGTACAGCACGGTGGCGCACACCAGCGGCAGCACGGCGAGCAGCAGGCCGACCCGCAGCAGGTCGCTCTGGCCCAGGACGTACGCGCAGACCGCCGCGGCTATGCCGGCGGCGAAGAAGGAGCGGCCGCGGGTGGTCAGACCGGCCAGCGCGGTGCGCACCCCGCCCTTGTCGCCCCGGTCGGCCTCCGGGCCGCCGGCCGAGGGCACCCCGGCGGACATCACAGGCTCCGCGGCGGCTGCTGCGGATACGTGGGCGCGACCCGGCCGATCCCCGTCCCGCCCTGCTGGGGCGCGGCGGGAACCGCGGTGCGCTGGAGGATCTCCTGCACGACCTGCTCGGCGGTGCGCCGGTTCAGCTGGGCCTGGGCGGTGGGCAGCAGCCGGTGGGCGAGCACGGCCACGGCGAGCGCCTGGACGTCGTCCGGCAGCGCGTACTCGCGGCCGCTGAGCGCGGCGGCGGCCTTGGCGGCGCGCAGCAGGTGCAGCGTCGCGCGCGGGGACGCGCCGAGTCTGAGGTCCGGGTGGGTGCGGGTGGCGGCGACCAGCTCCACGGCGTACCGCCGGACCGTTTCAGCGACATGGACGCCCCGGACGGCCTCGATCAGCTTCACGATGTCGTGCGCGTGGGCCACCGGCTGGAGGTCCTCCAGCGGGCTCACCCCGCCGTGGACGTCGAGCATCTGCAGCTCGGCCTCCACGCTGGGGTAGCCGACCGAGACACGGGCCATGAAGCGGTCGCGCTGGGCCTCGGGCAGCGGGTAGGTGCCCTCCATCTCGACCGGGTTCTGGGTGGCGACCACCATGAAGGGGCTGGGCAGCTCGTAGGTGTGCCCGTCGATGGTGACCTGACGCTCCTCCATCGACTCCAGGAGCGCCGACTGGGTCTTCGGCGAGGCGCGGTTGATCTCGTCGCCGATCACGATCTGCGCGAAGATCGCGCCCGGCTTGAACTCGAAGTCACGCCGCTGCTGGTCCCAGATGGACACGCCCGTGATGTCCGAGGGCAGCAGGTCGGGCGTGAACTGGATGCGGCGCACCGAGCAGTCGATGGACCGCGCCAGGGCCTTGGCCAGCATGGTCTTGCCGACGCCGGGGACATCCTCGATCAGAAGATGTCCCTCGGCGAGCAGCACGGTCAGAGAGAGCCGTACGACCTCGGGCTTCCCCTCGATCACGCCCTCCACCGAACTGCGTACCCGCTCCACGACGGCGGTCAGATCAGTGAGGCTCGATCGATCGTCATAGGTGGTCACCCGGCCCTCCTCGGCCCGTACTTTCCGGGCCGACGCTCTGTGATGCGTAATCGGCCCACCCCGAATCACGGACACCACGCGTGAAACTCTCAGCGCGACGCCACACCCGCATTCTTGCTGCCGTTACCGATTCGTGTCACTCGACTGTGGACAACTGGCTGCACTATGTCGGGTTTTACGGCGTTACAGGCACCCCTGGGGCCGAAATCAACAGCGAAACGACAGGTGGGACCCCGCGTGAGCCCTAGGCGGGGTCGACCTCGCGCAGCAGGCCCGTCTTCACGTCGAAGACGAAGCCCCGCACGTCGTCGCTGTGGAGCAGGAACGGCGAGGTCCGCACCCGCTGCATGGACTGCCGTACGTCCTGGTCGACGTCACGGAAGGCCTCCACCGCCCACGCGGGACGCTGGCCGACCTCCATCTCCAGTTCGGTGCGGAAGTCCTCGGTGATCGCCTCGAGGCCGCAGCCGGTGTGGTGGATGAGGACGATGCTGCGGGTGCCGAGCTTGCGCTGGCTGATGGTGAGGGAGCGGATCACGTCGTCGGTGACCACACCGCCCGCGTTGCGGATGGTGTGGCAGTCGCCGAGCTCCAGGCCGAGCGCGGCGTGCAGGTCGAGGCGGGCGTCCATGCAGGCCACCACGGCTACATGCAGGACCGGACGGGCGTCCATCCCGGGGTCCGTGAACGCCGCGGCGTACCGCTCGTTGGCGTCGACCAGGCGGTCGGTCACGGTGCCCTCACGGGTTATGGCGCCTTCGGTGGGAACGGATGCGGAAGTCGTCATAACCATGACGTTACTGGTCACTGCGGACCCGGTCCTGCGGTGAGAAGGGAAAAAGAGCGTCATCACGTCCTCGGTGTGAGGTAACCCACAAGAGTGCCTGGTGCACCCGAACAGGTGGTTTTCGTCCATTTGCCGCTTCGAGTCCCCGTCGATGCGCGACGCGCAGGCCGGTTGATTGACCGCGAGACACCGTGGACTAAAGTGACGCGAAGCGGGAGGCGAGGCCTCCCCGCTGCCATTCCCCCGAGACCCCGGCTCATGCACGGACGGTCTCCCCGCGTGCGCGGCGCGTACGTACGGCTCGGCCTCCTCCCGCTTCCGGTCGGCTGACGCTTCCGGCGCCGGCAGGCCCTCCCCTTCCGCCGGCGGGCGGGGCCCCGGCGGTGCGTCCGGCCACGCCGGATCTGAGAGGGCCCCTTGAGCCAGAGTCGACATGTTCCGGTGATGCTCCAGCGGTGCCTGGACCTGCTGGCCCCCGCGCTGGAGCGACCCGGAGCGGTCGTCGTCGACTGCACGCTCGGTCTCGGCGGCCACAGCGAGGCCCTGCTCCAGCGCTTCCCCGAGGCCCGGCTCGTCGCCCTCGACCGCGACAAGGAGGCCCTGCGCCTGTCCGGCGAGCGGCTCGCGCCCTTCGGCGAGCGCGCCACCCTCGTGCACGCGGTCTACGACGAACTCCCCGACGTCCTCGACCGGCTCGGCATCGCGCGCGTGCAGGGCGTCCTCTTCGACCTCGGTGTCTCCTCCATGCAGCTCGACGAGGCCGACCGCGGCTTCGCCTACGCCCAGGACGCCCCGCTCGACATGCGCATGGACCAGACGACCGGGATGAGCGCCGCCGAGGTCCTCAACACCTACCCGCCGGGCGAACTCGTCAGGATTTTGCGGGCCTACGGCGAGGAGAAGCAGGCCAAGCGGATCGTGTCCGCGATCGTGCGGGAGCGCGAGAAGGAGCCCTTCACCAACAGCGCGCGGCTCGTCGAGCTGATCCGGGACTCCCTGCCGCAGGCCGCCAAGCGCACCGGCGGCAACCCGGCCAAGCGCACCTTCCAGGCGCTGCGCATCGAGGTCAACGGTGAACTCGCCGTCCTGGAACGGGCGATCCCGGCCGCCGTCGAGGCGCTCGCGGTCGGCGGCCGGATCGCGGTGCTGTCGTACCACTCGCTGGAGGACCGGCTCGTCAAGCAGGTCTTCGCGGCCGGCGCCGCCACCACCGCACCGCCCGGACTGCCCGTCGTCCCCGAGCGGTACCAGCCCCGGCTCAAGCTGCTCACGCGCGGTGCCGAACTTCCCACCGAGGAAGAGATCGCCGAGAACCGGCGGGCGGCACCGGCGCGCTGCCGGGGCGCCGAGCGAATCAGGGAGTCCATCGAGTGAAGTGCGTAAGCCGCGTCAGTGAGTTGGGAAACCGGACTCACGGGAGGGTGTGTGAGTAGGAAACCCGAACTGAGGGGCAGGGCCGCCCGTCTCGCGCGCCTGTTCCCCGGTCCGACGAGCTCAGGACAGGCGGCCCGCACCCCCTTCGTGCTCCTCGTGGTCCTGCTCCTCGGCGGCGGCCTCATCGGGCTGCTGGTACTGAACTCCGCGCTCAGCGAAGGGTCGTTCAAGCTCACCGACCTCCAGAAGGACACCAAGAGCCTCACCGACGAGCAGCAGGCCCTCCAGCGGGACATCGACGCCTACTCCGCGCCCGACGCCCTGGTGCGCCGCGCCCGGGAGCTCGGCATGGTGCCCGGCGGCGACCCGGCCTTCCTCGGCCCCGACGGCACCGTCAAGGGCGTGCCGTCCCCCGCTTCCGGCGCCGATCTGGCCTCCCTGCGCGAACCGCTCGTCCTCGCACCCGAGGTGCTCGGCACCGCGACCGTCCCGACGCCCGCGGCCGGTTCCACCCCGTCGGCCGTCCCGACCCCGACGGACCCCGTCGAGCCGGGGGTTGTCGGGCAGACGCCAGGAGCCGCCGGTCAGACCCCGGGAACCGTGGGACAGACCCCGGGGGCCGTCGAGCAGACCACCGGGGCCGCCCCCTTCGACGTCCCGCCCGCCGGGACCGCGCCCTCCTACGCCACGACCTTGACGAACCCGACCCCGAACCCCGGCAGGTGACGGCAGTGTCCGACGACTTCGGCAGGCAGCCGCCCCGCCGCCGCGTGCCGGGCCCCGCGCGCCCCGAGCGCTCCGCCCGTCCCGTCGGCCGGCCGCGCCCGGGCCCCGGAGCCCGCCCGGCCCGCCGTCCCGCCGCGCCCCGCGCGGCGACCCCCAAGACGATCCGCCTGGGCAGCCCCCGCCCCCGGCTGCGCCTGGTCGGCCTCGCGCTGACCCTGGTGCTCGGCGCCTTCGTCGTACGACTGCTCCAGGTGCAGGCCGTCGACGCGAGCACCTACGCGGCCAAGGCCGAGCAGAACCGGTACGTCGGCTACACCCTGGCCGCCGAGCGCGGCGGGATCACCGACCGCGACGGGGTGGCCCTCGCGACCAGCGAGGACGCGTACGACATCACGGCCGACCCCACGCTGTTCACCCGCAAGCAGCTGAAGATCGACGACGGCCCCGAGCAGGCCGCGGCGCTGCTCGCCCCCATCCTCGGACAGGACCAGGAGGCGATCGTCCAGAAGCTGCGGCCCAAGGACAAGAAGCTGCGCTACGTCCTGCTGGCGAGCCGTCGGACCCCGCAGGTCTGGAAGCAGATCAAGGACCTGAAGAGCGCGCTCGCGGCCAAGTCGGAGACCGACCCGGGCACGGCCAACGTCCTCGGGGGCGTGCTGTCCGTGCCGACCACCAAGCGGGTGTACCCGAACGGCGACCTCGCCGCCGGGATACTGGGCTGGGTCAACGCCGACGGCAAGGGCGGCGGCGGGGTCGAGCAGGAGCTGAACACCCTGCTGGCCGGCAAGGACGGCAAGATCCGCTACGCCCAGTCCGGGGGGCGGCAGGTGCCCACCGTGGGCTCCACCGAGACGCCCGCGGTGCCCGGCAGCGACGTCGAGCTCACCATCGACCGCGACATCCAGTGGGCCGCCCAGAAGGCCATCACCGACCAGGTGAAGGAGTCCAAGGCGGACCGCGGGTACGTGATAGTGCAGGACACCCGGACCGGCGAGGTCCTCGCCATGGCCAACGCGCCCGGCTTCGACCCCAACGACCTGTCCAAGGCGAGCTCGGTGAACATGGGCAACGCGGCCCTCCAGGACGCCTACGAGCCCGGCTCCACCGCCAAGATCATGTCCATGGCCGCCGTGCTGCAACAGGGCGTCGCCACTCCGCTCACGCATGTCATCGTGCCCAACCGGCTGCACCGCGGCGACCGGCTCTTCAAGGACGACATCGACCACGAGACCTGGTACCTCACGCTCAACGGCGTGCTCGCCAAGTCCTCGAACATCGGCACGATCCTGGCCACCGGCCAGCTCGGCAAGACCCAGGCGCAGGCCAACCAGGTCCTCTACTCGTACCTGCGCAAGTTCGGGCTCGGCAGCTACTCCGGGCTCGACTTCCCCGGCGAGACCCCCGGCATCCTCGCCAAGCCCGCCGACTGGTCCACCTCGCAGCAGTACACGATTCCTTTCGGCCAGGGCGTGTCCCTCAACGCGATGCAGGCCGCGTCCGTCTACTCGACGATCGCCAACGGCGGGGTCCGCATCGAACCCACGCTCGTCCGCGGCACGACGGGGCCCGACGGGCGCTTCACACCCGCCGCGAAGCCCAAGGAGACAAGGGTCGTGAGCGCAAAGACGGCGAAGACCCTCGCCCAGATGCTGGAGTCCGTGGTGGACGACCAGGAGGGCACCGGCACCAAAGCGCGCATCCCCGGCTACCGGGTCGCGGGGAAGACGGGCACCGCGAACCGCGTGGATCCGGCCACCGGCAAGTACAAGGGTTACACCTCGTCGTTCGCCGGGTTCGCGCCCGCCGACCAGCCCCGGATCACGGTCTACTGCGCCATCCAGAACGCCACCAAGGGAAGCTACTTCGGCGGCCAGATCTGCGGACCCGTCTACAAGCAGGTCATGGAGTTCGCCCTGAAGACCCTCCAGGTCCCGCCCACGGGAGCGAAGCCGGCGAAGCTGCCCGTCTCCTACACGCCGTGACCAGCGGCCCTCCACACCTGCTCCGCATCCCGGAAAGGCCACCAGGAACCACCTCGTGACGACGATCACCTCCGCAGCCGGCCACCAGGGCACGCCCCGCCCCTCACTTCGCTCCGAGGCGGGTACGCCCGGTACGCTCACCGCCGTGTCACACGCTGATCAGTCCCAAACCACCCAGAAGGGCGCACCCGTGACCTATCCGGGACCGCCCAGGCCGGTCCGGGTCTCCGCAACACCCCTCGCGGAGCTCGCCGATCAGCTGGGCGCCGCAGCCCCGGCAGCCGCCGCCGAGATCACGGGCATCACCCATGACTCGCGCGCCGTCCGCCCCGGCGACCTGTACGCCGCCCTCCCGGGCGCCCGCCTGCACGGCGCCGACTTCGCGGGCCAGGCCGCGAGCCTCGGCGCGGTCGCCGTCCTCACCGACCCGGCCGGAGCCGAGCGCGCCGCGGCGAGCGGGCTCCCGGCCCTGGTGGTCGACGACCCGCGCGGGCGGATGGGCGAACTGGCGGCCACGATCTACGGCCACCCCGGCCGGGACCTGCTCCAGATCGGCATCACCGGCACCTCCGGCAAGACCACCACGGCGTACCTCGTCGAGGGCGGTCTGCGGACCTCCCGCAGCACCGGGCTGATCGGCACCGTCGAGATGCGCATCGGCGACGAGCGCATCAAGTCCGAGCGCACCACGCCCGAGGCCACCGACCTCCAGGCCCTGTTCGCGGTCATGCGCGAGCGCGGCGTCGAGGCGGTCGCCATGGAGGTCTCCAGCCACGCGCTGGTCCTCGGGCGCGTGGACGCCTGCGTCTTCGACATCGGCGTCTTCACCAACCTCAGCCCGGAGCACATGGAGTTCCACTCCGGCATGGAGGACTACTTCCAGGCCAAGGCGCAGCTCTTCACGCCGGAACGCAGCCGTCTCGGCGTCGTCAACCTCGACGACGAGTACGGCCGCCGGCTCGTCAAGGAGGCCTCGGTCCCGGTCGTCACCTTCTCCGCCGAGGGGCACCCGGACGCCGACTGGCGTGCCGAGGACGTCCGGGTCGGCCCGATGGACTCCACGTTCACCGTGCTCGGCCCCAAGGACGAGCGGATCACCGCCAGGTCGCCGCTGCCGGGCCCCTTCAACGTGGCGAACACCCTCGCCGCGATCGTCGCCCTGGCCGCCGCGGGCCTCGACCCGCAGACCGCCGCCGACGGCGTCGCCGCGGTGCCGGGCGTGCCGGGCCGGCTGGAGCGCGTGGACGCCGGGCAGCCCTACCTCGCGGTCGTGGACTACGCCCACAAGACGGACGCCGTCGAGTCGGTGCTCAAGGCCCTCCGCAAGGTCACCGAGGGCAAGGTGCACGTCGTGCTGGGCTGCGGGGGCGACCGGGACACGACCAAGCGCGGGCCCATGGGCGCCGCTGTGGCCCGTCTTGCCGACACCGCCGTACTGACCTCCGACAACCCGCGCTCCGAGGACCCGCTCGCGATCCTCGCGGCCATGCTCCAGGGCGCGGCCTCCGTGCCCGTGCACGAACGCGGCGAGGTCCAGGTCTTCGAGGACCGGGCCGCCGCGATCGCCGCGGCCGTCGCCCGCGCACAGCCCGGTGACACCGTGCTCGTCGCGGGCAAGGGCCACGAGCAGGGCCAGGACATCGCCGGGGTGGTCCGTCCCTTCGACGACCGCCAGGTGCTTCGAGAAGCCATCCAGAAGACCCAGGGATGAACTTGTGATCGCCCTCTCTCTCGCCGAGATCGCCTCAGTCGTCGGCGGGCAGACGCACGACATACCGGATCCGTCGGTGCAGGTGCACGGGCCCGTCGTCATCGACTCCCGGCAGGTGGCGGACGGCAGTCTGTTCGCCGCCTTCGTGGGGGAGCGCGTCGACGGCCACGACTACGCGGACCAGGCCGTCAGGGCGGGCGCGGTGGCCGTGCTGGCCCAACGCCCGGTCGGAGTGCCCGCGATCGTGGTCGAGGACGTCCAGACGGCCCTCGGCGCCCTCGCGCGTCATGTCGTACGACTGCTCGGCGCGACCCTCGTCGGCCTCACCGGCTCGGCCGGCAAGACCAGCACCAAGGACCTGATCGCGCAGGTGCTCCGGCGCAAGGCCCCGACGGTGTTCACACCGGGCTCGCTCAACAACGAGATCGGGCTCCCGCTCACCGCGCTCACCGCCACCGCCGAAACCCGGTTCCTCGTCCTGGAGATGGGCGCCCGCGGCATCGGACACATCAGCTACCTCACGGATCTGACGCCGCCGAAGATCGGCCTCGTCCTGAACGTCGGCACCGCCCACATCGGCGAGTTCGGCGGCCGCGAGCAGATCGCGCAGGCCAAGGGCGAGTTGGTGGAGGCGCTGCCCCCGGCGAGCGAGGGCGGCACGGCGATCCTCAACGCCGACGATCCGCTCGTACGGGCCATGGCGTCCCGTACGAAGGCGAAGGTGCTCCTTTTCGGAGAGTCCGGCGAAGCGGACGTACGCGCCGAGAACGTGCGACTCATGGACAGCGGACAGCCCGCCTTCATGCTCCACACACCCTCCGGTGCAAGCGAAGTGACCATGCGCCTGTACGGTGAGCACCACGTGTCGAACGCGCTCGCCGCGGCCGCCGTCGCCCATGAGCTGGGCATGTCCGCAACCGAGATCGCCACCGCGCTCTCCGAGGCGGGCTCCCTCTCCCGCTGGCGTATGGAGGTCACCGAGCGCCCGGACGGCGTGACCATCGTCAACGACGCCTACAACGCGAACCCCGAGTCCATGCGAGCCGCCCTGCGTGCGCTCGCGGCCATGGGCAAGGGGCGGCGGACCTGGGCGGTGCTCGGCAAGATGGCCGAGCTCGGGGACGAGGCGCTCGCCGAGCACGACGCGGTCGGACGGCTCGCCGTCCGGCTCAATGTCGGCAAGCTCGTCGCGGTCGGGGGCAGGGAAGCGTCCTGGCTGCAACTGGGCGCATATAACGAGGGTTCGTGGGGTGAGGAGTCGGTGCACGTGTCCGACGCACAGGCGGCGGTCGACCTGCTGCGCAGTGAATTGCGCCCGGGAGACGTCGTCCTCGTGAAGGCGTCCCGTTCGGTCGGCCTGGAGAGCGTCGCCCAGGCGCTGATCGACGCCGAGGGTGAGGTTGCTGCCCGATGATGAAGCAGATCCTGTTCTCAGGAGTCATCGGCCTCTTTCTGACCCTGGTCGGCACCCCGCTGCTGATCAAGCTGCTCGCGCGCAAGGGTTACGGCCAGTACATCCGGGACGACGGCCCGCGCGAGCACGCCAGCAAGCGCGGTACGCCGACGATGGGTGGTATCGCCTTCATCCTGGCGACCGTCGTCGCCTACTTCCTGTCCAAGGTCATCACCGGCTACCCGCCCACCTACTCGGGCCTGTTGGTGCTCGGCCTGATGTGCGGCATGGGTCTGGTCGGCTTCCTCGACGACTACATCAAGATCGTCAAGCGGCGCTCGCTGGGCCTGCGGGCCAAGGCGAAGATGGCCGGCCAGCTGATCGTCGGCATCAGCTTCGCGGTGCTTGCGCTGATGTTCCCGGACGCCCGCGGCAACACCCCGGCCTCCACCAAGCTGTCGTTCATCACCGACTTCGGCTGGAAGATCGGCCCGATCCTGTTCGTGGTCTGGGCGCTGTTCATGATCCTCGCGATGTCGAACGGCGTGAACCTCACCGACGGTCTGGACGGCCTCGCCACCGGCGCCTCCGTCCTCGTCTTCGGCGCCTACACGTTCATCGGCGTCTGGCAGTTCCAGGAGTCCTGCGCCAACTCGGGCACCCTGACCAACCCCAACGCCTGCTACGAGGTGCGCGATCCGCTCGACCTCGCGGTGATCGCCTCCGCGCTGATGGGCGCCTGCCTGGGCTTCCTGTGGTGGAACACCTCGCCGGCCAAGATCTTCATGGGCGACACCGGTTCGCTCGCGCTCGGCGGTGTCCTGACCGGTCTCGCGATCCTGTCCCGCACCGAGCTGCTGGTCGCCATCATGGGCGGTCTGTTCGTCCTCATCACCATGTCGGTCGTCATCCAGGTCGGCTCCTTCCGGCTCACCGGCAAGCGCGTCTTCCGCATGGCACCGCTCCAGCACCACTTCGAACTCAAGGGCTGGTCCGAGGTCCTGGTCGTGGTCCGTTTCTGGATCATCCAGGGCATCTGTGTGATCGTCGGACTGGGCCTCTTCTACGCGGGATGGGCAGCAGAGAAGTGATCGACCTGCAGGGCACGCACGTCACGGTCGCCGGGCTCGGCGTCTCCGGCATCCCGGCGGCCAAGGTGCTGCACGCGCGCGGGGCACACGTCACCGTCGTCAACGACGGCGACGACGCACGCGCGCGTGAGCAGGCCGCCGAGCTGGAGGCGCTGGGCGTCACCGTCCGGCTCGGCGACGGCGCGACCCTGCCGGAAGGCACCGAACTCGTCGTCACCGCGCCGGGCTGGAAGCCCGACAAGCCGCTCTTCACGGCGGCCCGCGCGGCCGGCGTCGAGATCTGGGGCGACGTCGAACTCGCCTGGCGGCTCAGGGGCCCTGACGCGGCCCCCTGGCTCGCGGTCACCGGCACCAACGGCAAGACGACCACCACCCAGATGCTGGCCTCGATCCTCAAGGCCGCGGGCCTGCGGACGGCCGCCGTCGGCAACATCGGCGTCTCCGTCCTGGACGCGGTGCTCGGCGACGAGCAGTACGACGTCCTGGCCGTGGAGTTGTCCAGCTACCAGCTCCACTGGGCGCCCTCGCTGCGCGCCCACTCCGCCGCCGTCCTGAACCTCGCACCGGACCACCTCGACTGGCACGGCTCCATGGAGGCCTACGCCGCCGACAAGGGCCGCGTCTACGAGGGCAATCGGGTCGCCTGCGTCTACAACGTCGCCGACAAGGCCACCGAGGACCTGGTGCGCGCGGCGGACGTCGAGGAGGGCTGCCGGGCGATCGGCTTCACCCTCGGCACCCCCGGGCCGTCCCAACTCGGCGTCGTCGAGGGCATCCTGGTCGACCGCGCCTTCGTGGAGGACCGGCACAAGAACGCCCAGGAGCTCGCCGAGGTCTCCGACGTCAACCCGCCGGCCCCGCACAACATCGCCAACGCCCTTGCCGCGGCGGCCCTCGCACGCGCCTTCGGGGTGCCCGCGAGGGCCGTACGGGACGGGCTGCGGAACTTCACCCCGGACGCGCACCGCATCGCGCACGTGGCCGACGTGGGCTCGGTCGCCTATGTCGACGACTCCAAGGCCACCAACACCCACGCGGCGGAAGCCTCGTTGGCGGCCTACGAGTCGATCGTGTGGATCGCGGGCGGGCTCGCCAAGGGGGCCACCTTCGACGAACTGGTCACCAAGTCGGCAAAGCGACTTCGCGGGGTCGTCCTGATCGGCCAGGACCGTGCCCTGATCCGCGAAGCCCTCGCGCGACACGCCCCGGAAGTACCCGTGGTCGACCTCGACCGGACCGACACTGGGGCGATGCTCGCGGCGGTCCGCGAGGCGCAGGCCCTGGCCGTGGCCGGGGACACGGTGCTGCTGGCGCCCGCCTGTGCGTCGATGGACATGTTCGCCAATTACAACAAGCGTGGTGAGGCGTTCGCGGAGGCGGTTCGCGAAATCGGCTCCTGACCGACGTAGCGGAGGCGTTGATGCCCAGTAGCCGGACCGGCAGGCCGCCCGTGCAGCGGGCGCCCCGGCGCCTCGTCGTCCCCCGGCAGGCCCGGGAGAACCCCGTCCTGCGGCTCTACAGCCGCGCGCGCAAGGCCTGGGACCGGCCGCTGACCGCCTACTACCTGATCCTCGGCGGCAGCCTGCTGATCACCGTGCTCGGCCTGGTGATGGTCTACTCGGCCTCCCAGATCACGGCGTTGCAGATGTCCCTGCCCGGCTCCTACTTCTTCCGCAAGCAGTTGCTCGCCGCCGTCATCGGCGGAGTGCTGCTGCTGGTGGCCTCGCGCATGCCGGTCAAGCTGCACCGGGCGCTCGCCTACCCGATTCTCGCGGGCGCGGTCTTCCTGATGGCCCTCGTGCAGGTGCCGGGGATAGGGATGTCGGTCAACGGCAACCAGAACTGGATCTCGCTCGGCGGCTCCTTCCAGATCCAGCCCAGTGAGTTCGGCAAGCTGGCCCTCGTGCTGTGGGCGGCCGACCTGCTCGCCCGCAAGCAGGACCGCAAGCTGCTGTCCCAGTGGAAGCACATGCTGGTGCCGCTCGTGCCGGTCGCCTTCCTGCTGCTCGGTCTGATCATGCTCGGCGGGGACATGGGCACGGCGATCATCCTGACGGCGATCCTGTTCGGGCTGCTCTGGCTCGCGGGGGCGCCCACCCGGCTGTTCGTCGGGGTGCTGTCGGTCGCCGCGTTCATCGGGTTCGTCCTCATCAAGACCAGCCCCAACCGGATGGCCCGGCTCGCCTGCATCGGCGCCACCGAGCCCCGGTCGGGCGGCGCCGACTGCTGGCAGGCCGTGCACGGGATCTACGCCCTTGCCTCCGGCGGGATCTTCGGTTCCGGGCTGGGTGCGAGTGTGGAGAAATGGGGCCAACTACCGGAAGCCCACACCGACTTCATCTTCGCCGTCACCGGTGAGGAACTGGGCCTCGCGGGGACGCTGTCGGTGCTCGCCCTCTTCGCGGCTCTAGGCTATGCGGGTATCCGCGTGGCCGGACGCACGGAGGACCCCTTCGTGAGGTATGCCGCGGGAGGCGTGACCACCTGGATCACCGCTCAGGCAGTGATCAACATCGGTGCGGTGCTCGGTCTGCTGCCGATCGCCGGTGTCCCGCTCCCGCTGTTCTCCTACGGAGGGTCCGCCCTGCTGCCGACCATGTTCGCCATCGGGCTGCTGATCGCCTTCGCGCGTGACGACCCCGCTGCGCGGGCGGCGCTGTCGATGCGGCAACCTCGCTTTGGTAAAAAGCGGGCGGGAGGCGCCGTGCCGGCACGGGGGCCTCGGAGATGGAACACGATGCGACGGCGTGCCTCATCGGCGCGCTCGTCCGGAGAGCGGTGAATTTCGGTGCATGTCGTACTCGCCGGTGGGGGGACCGCCGGCCACATCGAGCCCGCGCTCGCCCTCGCGGACGCCCTGCGCAGGCAGGACCCGGGAGTGGGGATCACGGCCCTGGGCACGGAACGGGGTCTGGAGACCAAGCTCGTCCCGCAGCGTGGCTACGAGCTCGCCCTCATCCCGGCCGTCCCGCTGCCCCGTAAGCCCACTCCCGAGCTGATCACCGTCCCGGGCCGGCTGCGCGGCACGATCAAGGCCACCGAGCAGATCCTGGAGCGCACCAAGGCCGACGCGGTCGTCGGCTTCGGCGGTTACGTCGCCCTGCCCGGCTACCTCGCGGCCAAGCGGCTCGGCGTGCCGATCGTGATCCACGAGGCCAACGCCCGCCCCGGCCTCGCCAACAAGATCGGCTCCCGGTACGCCGCCCAGGTCGCCGTAGCCACGCCGGACAGCAAGCTGCGCAACTCCCGCTACATCGGCATCCCGCTGCGCCACACCATCGCCACCCTGGACCGGGCCGCCGCCCGTCCCGAGGCCCGCGCGATGTTCGGCCTCGACCCCAACCTGCCCACGCTGCTGGTCTCCGGCGGCTCGCAGGGCGCCCGGCGCCTCAACGAGGTCGTCCAGCAGGTCGCGCCCTGGCTCCAGCAGGCCGGGATCCAGATCCTGCACGCGGTCGGCCCGAAGAACGAACTGCCGCACGTCCAGCAGATGCCGGGAATGCCCCCCTACATCCCGGTAAGTTACCTGGACCGGATGGACCTCGCGTACGCCGCTGCCGACATGATGCTCTGCCGCGCGGGCGCGATGACCGTCGCCGAACTCTCCGCCGTCGGGCTCCCGGCCGCCTATGTCCCGCTGCCCATCGGCAACGGCGAACAGCGTCTGAACGCCCAGCCGGTGGTCAAGGCCGGCGGCGGACTGCTGGTCGACGACGCGGAACTGACGCCCGACTGGGTACGGGCCAACGTCCTGCCCGTGCTCGCCGACCCGCACCGGCTGTACGAGATGTCCCGCGCCGCCGCCGAGTTCGGCCGCCGGGACGCCGACGACCTCCTCGTCGGCATGGTCTACGAGGCGATCGCCTCGCAGCGCCGTTAGGACCCGTGTACGAAGGGCAGGAAGCGTGGCCGGATCGACGACCGCCGAGCGCGGTGAACGCCAGCAGGAGTCGTCCGGCCCGCCTCCCGCCCGGCGGTTGAGGGCCCGGCGCCTTCGTGTGATCATCATCCTGGCCGTGGCGCTCGTCCTGCTCTCCGCGGGTACCGTCTGGCTGTTGTACGGCTCCCAGTGGCTGCGCGTGGAGCGCGTGTCGGTGTCCGGGACCACCGTGCTCACTCCCCAGCAGGTGCGCGAGGCCGCCGACGTGCCCCTCGGATCGCCCCTGATTTCCCTCGACACCGATGCCATTGAGGCCCGACTGCGCCGGAAATTGCCCCGAATTGACGCAGTTGACGTCAGCCGTTCCTGGCCTCATGGAATCGGGCTGAAAGTGACCGAGCGTGTTCCGGTTCTGCTTGTCCAAAAGGGCGGAAACTTTGTCGAAGTGGACGATGACGGTGTCCGTTTCGCCACGGTTTCCGTAGCCCCGAAAGGCGTCCCCGCACTGCAATTGACGCTCTCCCGGCCCGGCTCCCGCGCAGCGAGCCTGCGCCGCTTCGGGGAAGAGCGGCTGGTGCGCGAGGCGGTCCGCGTGGCGGGTGACATTCCGGCCGCGGTCGCGCACGCCACCCGTGCCGTCAAGGTGCGTTCGTACGACGACATCTCGCTGGAGTTGAACGACGGCCGGACCGTCGCCTGGGGGAGCAGCGAGAAGGGCGCCGCCAAGGCCCGTACGCTCAGCGCTCTCATGAAAGCCACCCCGGATGCGCGGCACTTCGACGTCAGCGTTCCCACCGCCCCGGCGTCATCGGGGAGTTGACGCACATCAGCGCAGGCCAGCACCCTGGTTGGGCACTGCTACGGCTGATCACATAGGGTGAAAAGAAAAACGGGAGGTTCGGCGTGTTCGTTGAACGTGCGCCACTTGTCGACTTAGTGTCCTGTTCAGAAGACTCCAGGGAACAGACACACTGGTAACCCTAAACTTCAGCGTTAGGGTTCGGGTCGGCGCTACGGACCGTCCCATTCGGCATCAGTCGACGGATCGCTTGGCAGCAGTGCCACATCGGTTCGGCGACACGTAACTCGAGGCGAGAGGCCTTCGACGTGGCAGCACCGCAGAACTACCTCGCAGTCATCAAAGTCATCGGTGTCGGCGGCGGTGGTGTCAATGCCATCAACCGGATGATCGAGGTCGGTCTCAAGGGCGTCGAGTTCATCGCCATCAACACCGACGCGCAGGCGCTGTTGATGAGCGACGCCGACGTCAAGCTCGACGTCGGCCGCGAACTCACCCGCGGACTCGGCGCCGGCGCCAACCCGGCCGTCGGCCGCAAGGCCGCCGAGGACCACCGCGAGGAGATCGAGGAGGTCCTCAAGGGGGCCGACATGGTCTTCGTGACGGCCGGTGAAGGCGGCGGCACCGGCACCGGCGGCGCGCCCGTCGTGGCCAACATCGCCCGCTCGCTCGGCGCCCTCACCATCGGCGTGGTCACCCGCCCCTTCACCTTCGAGGGCCGGCGACGCGCCAACCAGGCCGAGGACGGCATCGCGGAACTCCGCGAAGAGGTCGACACCCTCATCGTCATCCCCAACGACCGGCTGCTGTCCATCTCGGACCGCCAGGTCTCGGTGCTCGACGCCTTCAAGTCGGCCGACCAGGTCCTGCTCTCCGGTGTGCAGGGCATCACCGACCTCATCACCACGCCCGGCCTGATCAACCTCGACTTCGCCGACGTCAAGTCGGTCATGTCCGAGGCCGGTTCGGCCCTCATGGGCATCGGCTCGGCCCGCGGCGACGACCGCGCGGTGGCCGCCGCCGAGATGGCGATCTCCTCGCCGCTCCTCGAGGCGTCCATCGACGGCGCCCGCGGTGTGCTGCTCTCCATCTCCGGTGGCTCCGACCTCGGCCTGTTCGAGATCAACGAAGCCGCCCAGCTGGTCAGCGAGGCCGCCCACCCCGAGGCCAACATCATCTTCGGCGCGGTCATCGACGACGCCCTCGGCGACGAGGTCCGCGTCACCGTGATCGCCGCCGGCTTCGACGGCGGTCAGCCGCCGGCCCGACGCGAGACCGTCATGGGCTCGTCCTCCACCTCGGCCCGCCGCGACGAGCCCACTCCGGCACGGCAGACCGAGAGCCGTCCGTCCTTCGGCTCGCTCGGCAGCGTCACGCCGAAGGAGGACCCGGAGCCGGCGCCCGAGCCGGTCGCCGACCTCCCGGTCGCCCCGCCGGTCCCGCCGTCGCGGAGCTACTCCGACAGCGCGGCCGAGGAACTGGACGTGCCGGACTTCCTGAAGTGATAGGACAGCGCGAGAGCGTGAGCGGCGCGCACTTCGCCTTCACCGACCGGTGGGGCGGGGTGAGCGCCGCTCCGTATGCGGAGCTCAACCTCGGCGGAGCGGTCGGCGACGACCCCCAGGCCGTGGCGACCAACCGTGACCTGGCCGCCAAGTCGCTCGGGCTCGACCCCGCGCGCGTGGTCTGGATGAACCAGGTGCACGGAGCCGGTGTCGAGGTGGTCACCGGGCCGTGGGGCGAGCGCCCGGTGCCCGAGGTCGACGCGATCGTCACCGCCGAACGCGGTCTCGCCCTCGCCGTCCTGACCGCGGACTGCACTCCGGTGCTGCTCGCCGACCCGGTCGCCGGGATCGTCGCGGCGGCCCACGCCGGCCGGCCCGGCATGGTCGCCGGAGTCGTCCCCGCAGCGCTACGCGCGATGACCGGACTCGGCGCCGAACCCGCCCGGATCGTCGTCCGCACCGGACCCGCCGTCTGCGGAAAGTGCTACGAGGTGCCCGAGGAGATGCGCGCCGACGTCGCCGCCGTCGAACCCGCGGCGCACGCCGAGACGAGGTGGGGCACCCCCGCGGTCGACGTGACCGCCGGAGTGCACGCGCAGCTCGACCGGCTCGGGGTGCGCGACCGGCAGCAGTCGCCGGTGTGCACGATCGAGTCGGGCGACCACTTCTCCTACCGCCGCGAGCGCACCACGGGGCGACTCGCGGGATATGTCTGGCTGGGTTGATGGGGCATGACGGACCGTAAGGACGAACTCGCCGCGAATCTGGCGAAAGTGGAGGAGCGCATCGCCGCCGCGTGCGCTGCCGCCGGGCGCGGGCGGGACGAGGTGACGCTCATCGTGGTCACCAAGACCTACCCCGCGAGCGATGTGCGGACCCTCTGCGAGCTCGGGGTGCGGCACGTCGCCGAGAACAAGGACCAGGACGCGGCGCCCAAGGCCGCCGAATGCTCGGATCTGCCGCTCACTTGGCACTTCGTTGGCCAGTTGCAGACCAACAAGGTGCGATCCGTGGTCGGTTACGCGGATCTCGTGCAGTCTGTCGATCGTTCCAAGCTGGTGACGGCTCTCTCCAGGGAGGCCGTGAAGGCAGGGCGCGAGCTGGGGTGCCTCATCCAGGTCGCGCTCGACGCCGGATCCAGCGAGCGAGGGGAGCGGGGTGGCGTGGCGCCGGGCGGAATCGAGGAGTTGGCCGGCCTGGTGGCCGGAGCTCCGGGACTGCGGCTCGACGGTCTGATGACCGTCGCTCCGCTCACCGGTGAGTACGCGGGACGTGAACAGGCGGCGTTCGAGCGGTTGATGGATTTGTCGACCGACCTGCGCCGAGCCCATCCGGCTGCGAACATGGTCTCCGCAGGGATGAGTGCGGACCTCGAACAGGCCGTGGCGGCCGGGGCGACACATGTGCGCGTCGGCACCGCGGTACTCGGAGTCCGCCCCAGGCTCGGGTAACGTCGCCAGGAAGTCGGACCACAGCAGAAAATATGGTCATTACCGCCGAAAGGCGGCAATAACGACCTCGTGGATCGCGGGCACTTGGCAGTAGTCAGTCGATCCACCACAGAGCGGAGGACTCAGAGAATGGCCGGCGCGATGCGCAAGATGGCGGTCTACCTCGGCCTCGTGGAGGACGACGGGTACGACGGCCGTGGGTTTGACCCCGACGACGACTTCGAGCCCGAACTCGACCCGGAGCTCGAGCGGGACCGGCGACGGCATGAGCCGTCTCACCAGTCACATCAGGCACTTCAGCCCGAAAGGGACGAATCGGTCAGGGTCGTGCAGCCGTCGGTGGCGCGCGACCCGCTGCCCCGATCCTCTTCGCCGGCCGCGGAATCGGTGCGTCCCGCGCGTATCGCGCCCGTGGCATCCATCACACAAGAGCGCGCAAGCCTGGAGAAGAACGCACCGGTGATCATGCCCAAGGTCGTGTCGGAACGAGAGCCTTACCGGATCACCACACTTCACCCCCGGACCTACAACGAGGCCCGTACCATCGGGGAACACTTCCGTGAGGGCACCCCGGTGATCATGAATCTGACTGAGATGGATGACACAGACGCCAAGCGACTTGTCGACTTTGCGGCCGGTTTGGTGTTTGGTCTTCACGGCAGCATCGAGCGGGTGACGCAGAAGGTGTTCCTGTTGTCGCCTGCTAACGTCGATGTCACGGCGGAGGACAAGGCCCGCATCGCAGAGGGCGGGTTCTTCAACCAGAGCTGAGACGCACGACCGGAACAGCAGTACCCAGCAGCACGGAAACAGGGGAGAGGGAAGCACCAGCAATGAGCGTGGTCGTTCAGGTGATCTACATCGCGCTGATGTGTTTCCTCATCGTGCTCATCTTCCGGTTGGTCATGGACTACGTCTTCCAGTTCGCCCGCTCATGGCAACCCGGCAAGGCGATGGTGGTCGTTCTGGAGGCCACCTACACTGTCACTGATCCACCGCTCAAGCTTCTGCGGCGGGTTATCCCGCCGTTGCGTCTCGGGGGCGTGGCGCTCGACCTGTCCTTCTTCGTACTGATGATCATCGTCTACATCCTGATCTCCGTCGTGAGCCGGCTGTGAACGATACGGTCTTGCCGAATGCCGACGACTACGTTGAGGTGAAGAGATGCCGTTGACCCCCGAGGACGTGCGGAACAAGCAGTTCACGACCGTCCGCCTCCGAGAAGGCTATGACGAGGACGAGGTCGATGCCTTCCTCGACGAGGTCGAAGCCGAACTGACCCGCCTGCTCCGCGAGAACGAGGACCTGCGCGCCAAGCTGGCCGCGGCCACGCGCGCTGCTGCCCAGAACCAGCAGAACATGCGCAAGCCTCCGGAGCAGGACCAGCAGGGCGGCATGCAGCAGGGCGGTATGCAGCAGCAGGGCGGCATGCCCGGACAGGGAATGCCGCAGCAGGGCATGCGCGGACCCGGTCCCGGCGCTCCCGTACCGGCCGGCATATCTGGGCCGCCGCAGCAGATGGGTGGCCCCATGGGCGGTCCTCCCCAGCTGCCGAGCGGTGCGCCGCAGCTGCCCGCCGGCCCCAGCGGCCAGGGCGGCCCGCAGGGTCAGGGTCCGATGGGTCAGGGTCCGATGGGCCAAGGCCCTATGGGTCAGGGTCCGATGGGCCAGGGCACCATGGGCGGTCAGCCCATGCAGCAGATGGGTGGCCCGATGGGCGGCCCCATGGGCGGTCCGATGGGCGGCCCCGGTCAGGGCCCCGGTGGCGACAGCGCCGCGCGCGTCCTCTCGCTGGCCCAGCAGACCGCCGACCAGGCGATCGCCGAGGCCCGTTCCGAGGCCAACAAGATCGTGGGCGAGGCGCGTTCGCGTGCCGAGGGTCTCGAGCGTGACGCCCGTGCCAAGGCCGACGCCCTGGAGCGGGACGCGCAGGAGAAGCACCGCGTCGCGATGGGCTCCCTGGAGTCCGCCCGCGCCACGCTGGAGCGCAAGGTCGAGGACCTGCGCGGCTTCGAGCGCGAGTACCGCACGCGTCTGAAGTCGTACCTCGAGTCGCAGCTGCGTCAGCTGGAGACCCAGGCCGACGACTCGCTGGCCCCGCCGCGCACCCCGGCGACCGCGTCGCTGCCGCCGTCCCCGGCGCCTTCCATGGCTCCGGCCGGCGCGAGCGCCCCGTCGTACGGCGGCAACCCCGGCGGCATGGGCGGCGGTCCTTCGCCGGCCGCTCCGTCCTACGGCGGTCAGCAGCAGATGTCGCCCGCGATGACCCAGCCGATGGCGCCGGTACGGCCGCAGGGCCCCGGTCCGATGGGCCAGGCTCCGTCGCCGATGCGTGGCTTCCTGATCGACGAGGACGACAACTGACGGCCTCTAGTACGCCTTAGGCGTCGGCAGCGTTCAGGGCGGGACCCCGGATCTTTCATCCGGGGTCCCGCCCTTTTACGCGTGTTGATCACAATGTCGTAGGCATGAAGAAGGCCCGGTCCCCGAGGGGACCGGGCCTTCGGGCTCTGCCTTACGCCTTGCGCAGACGGAAGGTCAGGGACAGGCCCTCTTCGGTGAAGGGCTCGCCATAGGTGTCGTCCGCCTCTCCCTGCGCGAAGTCCGTGGCCAGGACCTCGTCGGAGATCAGCCCCGCGTGCTCGGTGAGAGCCGCGGTCACCGCCGGGTCCGTGGACGTCCAGCGCAGCGCGATGCGGTCGGCCACGTCGAGGCCGCTGTTCTTGCGGGCCTCCTGGATCAGACGGATCGCGTCACGGGCCAGGCCCGCCTGGCGGAGCTCCTCGGTGATCTCCAGGTCGAGGGCGACCGTGGCACCGGAGTCGGACGCCACCGACCAGCCCTCGCGCGGGGTCTCCGTGATGATCACCTCGTCGGGCGCGAGGGTGACGGTCTCGCCGTCGACCTCGACCGACGCGGTGCCCTCGCGCAGGGCCAGGGAGAGCGCGGCCGCGTCGGCGTTCGCGACGGCCTTGGCCACGTCCTGGACTCGCTTGCCGAACCGCTTGCCCAGGGCGCGGAAGTTGGCCTTCGCGGTGGTGTCGACCAGGCTGCCGCCGACCTCGGCCAGGGACGCGAGCGAGCTCACGTTCAGCTCCTCGGTGATCTGCGCGTGCAGTTCACGGTCGAGGGCGTCGAAGCCGTTCGCCGCGATCAGTGCCCGGGACAGCGGCTGACGGGTCTTCACACCCGACTCCGCGCGCGTGGCCCGGCCCAGCTCGACCAGCCGGCGCACCAGGACCATCTGCCGCGACAGCTCCGGGTCGATGGCGGAGAGGTCCGCCTCCGGCCAGGAGGCCAGGTGCACCGACTCCGGGGCGCCCGCGGTGACCGGCACCACCAGGTCCTGCCAGACCCGCTCGGCGATGAACGGGGTCAGCGGGGCCATCAGCTTGGTGACCGTCTCGACGACCTCGTGCAGGGTGCGCAGCGCGGCCTTGTCGCCCTGCCAGAAACGGCGCCGGGACCGTCGTACGTACCAGTTGGACAGGTCGTCGACGAACGCCGACAGGAGCTTGCCGGCGCGCTGGGTGTCGTAGGCCTCCAGAGCCTGCGTCACCTGGTCGGTGAGCGCGTGGAGTTCGGACAGCAGCCAGCGGTCCAGGACCGGGCGGTCGGCCGGGGCCGGGTCCGCCGCGCTGGGCGCCCAGTTCGACGTACGGGCGTAGAGGGCCTGGAAGGCGACCGTGTTCCAGTACGTCAGGAGCGTCTTGCGGACGACCTCCTGGATGGTGCCGTGGCCCACCCGGCGGGCCGCCCACGGGGAACCGCCGGCCGCCATGAACCAGCGCACCGCGTCCGCGCCGTGCCGGTCCATCAGCGGGATCGGCTCCAGGGTGTTGCCCAGGTGCTTGGACATCTTGCGGCCGTCCTCGGCGAGGATGTGGCCGAGGCAGACGACGTTCTCGTACGACGACTTGTCGAAGACCAGGGTGCCGACGGCCATCAGCGTGTAGAACCAGCCGCGTGTCTGGTCGATGGCCTCGGAGATGAACTGCGCCGGGTAGCGGGACTCGAACAGGTCCTTGTTCTTGTACGGGTAGCCCCACTGCGCGAACGGCATCGAACCCGAGTCGTACCAGGCGTCGATGACCTCCGGCACGCGCGTGGCCGTCTTCCGGCACTGCGGGCAGTCGAAGGTGACCGCGTCGATGTACGGCCGGTGCGGGTCGAGGTCGGACTGGTCCGTGCCGGACAGCTCGGTGAGCTCCGCGCGGGAGCCGACGACGGTGAGGTGGTCGTCCTCGCAGCGCCAGATCGGCAGCGGGGTGCCCCAGTAGCGGTTGCGGGACAGCGCCCAGTCGATGTTGTTCTGGAGCCAGTCGCCGAAGCGGCCGTGCTTGACGGTCTCCGGGAACCAGTTGGTGTTCTCGTTCTCCTGGAGGAGACGGTCCTTGACGGCGGTGGTGCGGATGTACCAGGACGGCTGCGCGTAGTAGAGGAGCGCGGTGTGGCAGCGCCAGCAGTGCGGGTAGCTGTGCTCGTACGGGATGTGCTTGAACAGGAGGCCGCGCTGCTGGAGGTCCTCGGTGAGCTGTTCGTCCGCCTTCTTGAAGAAGACGCCGCCCACCAGCGGGACGTTCTCCTCGAAGGTGCCGTCCCGGCGGACGGGGTTCACGACGGGCAGGTCGTAGGCGCGGCAGACCTTGAGGTCGTCCTCACCGAACGCGGGGGACTGGTGGACCAGACCTGTGCCGTCCTCGGTCGTGACGTACTCGGCGTTGACCACGTAGTGGGCCGGCTCCGGGAACTCCACGAGCTCGAACGGACGTTGATACGTCCAGCGCTCCATTTCGGCGCCGGTGAAGGACTGGCCGGTGGTCTCCCAGCCCTCTCCGAGCGCCTTGGCGAGCAGCGGCTCGGCGACGACGAGCTTCTCCTCGCCGTCGGTCGCGACGACGTAGGTGACCTCCGGGTGCGCGGCGACCGCCGTGTTGGACACCAGGGTCCAGGGGGTCGTCGTCCACACCAGGAGCGCTGCCTCGCCGGCGAGCGGACCGGAGGTGAGCGGGAAACGGACGTACACGGAAGGGTCGACGATCGTCTCGTAGCCCTGCGCCAGCTCGTGGTCCGACAGGCCCGTCTCGTCACGGGGGCACCAGGGGGCCACGCGGTAGTCCTGGACCAGCAGGCCCTTGTTGAAGATCTCCTTCAGCGACCACCAGACCGACTCGATGTACTCGGGGTCCATCGTGCGGTAGGGGTCCTGGAGGTCGGTCCAGTAGCCCATGCGGGTCGTGAGCGCCTCGAAGGCGTCGGTGTGGCGGGTCACCGACTCGCGGCACTTCGCGTTGAACTCGGCGATGCCGTACGCCTCGATGTCCTTCTTGCCGGTGAAGCCGAGCTCCTTCTCCACCGCGAGCTCCACCGGCAGGCCGTGGCAGTCCCAGCCGGCCTTGCGGGCCACGTGGTAGCCGCGCATGGTGCGGAAGCGGGGGAAGACGTCCTTGAAGACGCGGGCCTCGATGTGGTGGGCGCCCGGCATGCCGTTGGCGGTGGGCGGGCCCTCGTAGAACACCCACTCGGGGCGGCCCTCGGACTGCTCCAGGGTCTTGGCGAAGATCTTCTGCTCGCGCCAGAAGTCGAGCACGGCGTGCTCGAGCGCGGGCAGGTCGACCTGGGCGGGCACCTGGCGGTACTGCGTCATCAGTCTTCCTCCGGCGGATGTGCTGCCTTCCGTCCGGAGGGACGAGAGCCTTCTTCTGTACGCCGGTCTCGGCGCGCTCCCGCGGTACCACCCTCCTTGGCCCGCCGGCACGGGGTGTGCGCCGGTGAGCCCCCTCATTGGGGTCGCGATGCCGGGTCTACGCCCCCTGCTGGGGTTTCTTCCGGCGGCTCCGGGGTGATCTTCGCGTCGCGCTCGCCCCCGGGCTTCCACCGTCCCCGGGTCGCTCCTGGCTGCGTACGCCGCTACTCGTCCCCATCCACGCTTTTCGCTCCGCCCAGTGTACGGCGCGTCGAGGACAGTGACCGACCGGTTTTCCGGGGCCGGGCGCCGAGGCCGCCGCGGGGTGGGGAGTGACCCGAATGGAGCGGCACGACTGTTCGCATTCCGGGACGCCCGCTCCGGCGGATTACCCGGCGGGGAGCTGGGCACAACGCTTGCATGCTTCCCGCTCCGCGCGCGGGGGGCGGGCGAATCGGGCGGCGTGCCCCGTTGCCGCGGGACTCGAGTCGATTTATCGTCCCAGCACGATTCGCGAGCAAGATCACAATATGTGAAGGGGCCGCGGCATGGTGGCTAAGAAGACCGCCGTACAGCAGTCGGCGTCGGGCCGGTCCACCGATGCCCGGGCCTCCGGCGGCGAGGCCAAGGAGACAGGCGGGAAGAAGAGTGCGCGGGGGGCGCCCGCCAGGAGTGCGGTCAAGGCCGTCAAGGCGGTCGGGGCGGCTGCCAGGAAGGCGGTGCCCCGGAAGGCAGGCGGTGCCAAGAAGGCCACGGCGGCCTCCGGCGGGCGCGGGGCCGCGGAGGACGGGAGATCGGGCGGGAGAACGGCGGCGGAGGCGCCTGTAGGGGGGCCGGAGGAGACCACCAAGGGCGTCGGCAAGGCCTCGGTCACCAAGACGTCCGCGGCCTCGAAGAAATCCACGGCCACTAAGAAGGCAGCGAGCGCGAAGAAGGCCGCCGGCGCGAAGAAGGCCGCGGTCTCCAAGAAGGCGGTCGGCAGGCAGCCCGCGACCGCCGAGGAGCCCGCGGTCGCGAAGAGGACTTCGGGCACGAAGAAGGCCTCGGTCACGAAGAAGGCCTCGGAGGCGAAGAAGGCCTCGGAGGCGAAGAAGAAGGCGGTCACGAAGAAGGCCGCGGCGAAGAGCACCGCCGCGGGGAAGAGGACGGCCGCGAAGGACACCGCTGTCACGGGGACGGTCGCCACGGAGGCCGGTGTTCCGCAGGGCACCTCCGGGGAGGGCACCCCCAAGAAGCGGGCGGCCAGGAAGAGCACGGCCAAGAAGGCGGGCGCGGCCGAGGCCGCGAAGAAGACGGGAGCCACGACGGTGGTTGCGAAGAAGACTCCTGGCACGGCCACGGCGGACAAGAACGCCGTACCCGGCGCGCGTGCCTCCGCGGCGGAACCCGGCGAACTCGCGGTACGCCCCGGCGAGGATCCCTGGACGCCCGAGGAGGTCGAGGAGGCCCGCGCGGAGCTGACGGCCGAGGTGCTGCGGCTGCGCACCGAGATCACCACCTCCGAGGAGTCCCTGGTCGGGCTCATGCGGGACTCCGGTGACGGCGCGGGCGACGACCAGGCCGACACCGGCACGAAGAACATCACGCGGGAGAGCGAGATGGCCCTCGCGGCCAACGCGCGCGAGATGCTCACCCAGACCGAGCGCGCCCTAGGACGCCTCGACGCCGGCACCTACGGTCTGTGCGAGAACTGCGGCAACCCCATCGGCAAGGCACGCATGCAGGCCTTCCCGCGCGCGACCCTGTGCGTGGAGTGCAAGCAGAAGCAGGAACGCCGGTACTGAGGGTGCTTGTGGGCGTGTCGTACCCTCGTCCTCAGTCAGGTACCTAGGTCGAGGGACTCACGTGGCAGAGGCGGAGCGCATCATCGGTACGCCGGATACCCCAGAGGCGGCGGGGGCCGAGCCGGAGCAGGACGTGCAGGCGCGGTCCCGGGGCAGGCGCCGCATCGCCGTGCTGTTCACGGTCGCCGCTTTCGCGTACGCCCTGGACCTCATCAGCAAGATGATCGTGGTCGCCAAGCTGGAGCACCACGAGCCGATCGAGATCATCGGTGACTGGCTGAAGCTGGAGGCGATCCGCAACGCGGGCGCGGCCTTCGGCTTCGGCGAGGCCTTCACCGTGATCTTCACGGTGATCGCGGCCGCCGTCATCGTGGTCATCGCCCGGCTGGCCCGCAAGCTCTACAGCCTGCCCTGGGCGATCGCGCTCGGTCTGCTGCTGGGCGGTGCCCTCGGCAACCTCACCGACCGGCTGTTCCGCTCGCCCGGCGTGTTCGAGGGGGCGGTGGTGGACTTCATCGCGCCCAAGCACTTCGCGGTCTTCAACCTCGCGGACTCGGCGATCGTGTGCGGCGGCATCCTGATCGTGCTGCTGTCCTTCAAGGGGCTGGACCCGGACGGCACCGTCCACAAGGGCTGAGCGCCGCCCCAGCCCCGGCCTTCCGGTTTTCCACAGGGCCGGTCGGGGCGGTCCGGGCGGTCCGGCATACTCGACGGGTGAGCACGATTCCCGAGATCCGTACCCTGCCCGTGCCCGACGGACTGGAGGGCGAGCGCGTCGACGCCGCCATCTCCCGCATGTTCGGCTTCTCCCGCACCAAGGCGGCCGAGCTCGCCGCCTCGGGGAAGGTCACGGTCGACGGGTCGGTGGTCGGGAAGTCCGAGCGGGTGCACGGCGGGGCCTGGCTCGAGGTCGAGATGCCGCAGGCGCCCGCGCCGGTGCAGATCGTCGCCGAGCCGGTCGAGGGCATGGAGATCGTCCATGACGACGACGACGTGGTCGTGATCGTCAAGCCCGTCGGCGTGGCCGCGCACCCCTCCCCGGGCTGGACCGGGACCACCGTGATCGGCGGGCTCGCCGCCGCCGGGTACCGGATCTCGACCTCCGGCGCCGCGGAGCGCCAGGGCATCGTGCACCGGCTCGACGTGGGCACCTCCGGGCTGATGGTCGTGGCCAAGTCGGAGCGGGCGTACACCTCGCTCAAGCGCCAGTTCAAGGAGCGCACGGTCGACAAGCGGTACCACACGCTCGTCCAGGGCCACCCGGACCCGACCAGCGGCACCATCGACGCGCCCATCGGCCGCCACCCCCAGCACGACTACAAGTGGGCAGTCACCGCCGAGGGCAAGCCGTCCGTGACGCACTACGACCTCATCGAGGCGTTCCGCGCGGCCTCCCTGCTCGACGTGAAGCTGGAGACCGGGCGCACCCACCAGATCCGCGTCCACATGGCGGCCCACCGCCACCCCTGCGTCGGCGACCTGACGTACGGCGCCGACCCGACGCTCGCCAAGCGGCTCCGGCTGACCCGGCAGTGGCTGCACGCGGTGCGGCTCGGCTTCGAGCACCCCGGGGACGGGGAGTGGGTCGAGTTCGCGAGCGACTACCCCGAGGACCTCCAGCAGGCGCTGGACCTGGTGCGCGAGGAGACCTACGGGTGAGCACGCCCGCCTACGAGGTACGGGTCGCCGAGGACCCAGCCGACCGTGAGGCCTGCTTCACGGTCCGCAAGGAGGTCTTCGTCGGCGAGCAGGGCGTGCCCGAGGACATCGAGTACGACGCCTACGACGCCGTGGCGCTGCATGTGCTGGCCGTGCGGGAGGACGGTGCGCCGCTCGGGACCGGGCGGCTGCTGTTCGGCGAGGCCGCGGCCTCGAAGACCGGCGGGGACGCCTCGGTGGGGTCCCTGGGGCGGCTCGCGGTGACGCAGACGGCGCGGAGCCTCGGGGTGGGCGCCGCGCTGGTCCGGGCCATCGAGGACGCGGCACGCGCGCGTGGGCTGGCCGCGGTGGACCTGCACGCGCAGACCCACGCGCTGGGGTTCTACGAGCGGCTGGGGTACGTGGCGTACGGGCCGGAGTTCCCGGACGCGGGGATCCCCCACCGGGCCATGCGGCGGGTGCTCTGACGGCTCGGCGGGATCCCGGGCCCGATTCCGGACCGGGTCCGGGCGGTACTCGCAGGCGGCGATCGGGCAGGTCCCGGGGTTGAGCGGGCAGACTTAAGGGACCGATGGTTCGTCGAGGTGCCCGGAGTTCTGACCGTGGATCAGTTGGCCCTGTTGTTCGTGTTGTTGCTGGGGGCTCTGATCAGCGTCCCGGTGGGGGACCGGTTCGGGTTGCCGGCGCCCGTGCTGATGACGCTGCTCGGGATCGTCCTCGCGGTGCTGGACTTCGTGCCCAACGTCGACATCCCGCCCGAGCTGATCCTGCCCATCCTGCTGCCGCCGCTGCTCTACGCCGCCGTCCGGCGCACCTCCTGGCGGCAGTTCACGGCCAACAAACGGCCGATCTTCCTGCTGGCCGTCGCCCTCGTCTTCGTCACGACCCTGTCCGTGGCCGCGGTCGCCCACACCATCGTGCCGGGGCTGCCGGTCGCGGCCGCCGTTGCGCTCGGCGCGCTCGTCGCACCGCCCGACCCGGTCGCCGCCACCGCGGTCGCGGGCCAACTGGGTCTGCCCCGCAGGCTGGTGTCCATCCTGGAGGGCGAGGGGCTCTTCAACGACGTGACGGCGATCGTGCTGTACCACGTGGCCGTCGCCGCCGCCGTGAGCGGCTCCTTCCACCCGGGCGAGGCCGCCCTCGAGCTGGTGCTCTCGGCGGTGGTGGCCGTCGCCGTGGGGCTCGCGCTCGGCTGGGGCGCCAACAAGCTGATGGACCTGCTGGGCGACGCGACCCTCCAGATCGGGCTGACGGTCCTCGTGCCGTACGCCTCCTACGTCCTCGCCGAGGAGCTGCACGGCTCCGGTGTGCTCGCCGTGCTGACCACCGCGCTGTTCCTCGCCGAGTACGGCACCGACGCCGACGACGTGATGACCCGGCTCGCCGGCCACACCTTCTGGGACATCGTCGACACGCTCGTCACCGGGGTGGCCTTCGGGCTCATCGGACTGGAGCTGCACAACGCGATCAGGACCGCCTCCGGGCGCTGGGCCGAGATGCTCGGCTGGGCCGGGGTGATCGTGGCCGTGGTCGTGTTCGTACGGCTCGCGTGGCTGCTGCCGGCGACCGCGCTCACCAAACGGATGCACGCCAAGCGGGACTACGAGGAGGAGATCCCGGTCGGGTGGCGGGAGACCGTCATCATGTGGTGGTCCGGGATGCGGGGCGTGGCGTCCGTCGCGCTGGCCCTGGCCATTCCGCTGGAGACCGAGTCCGGGGCGGGGTTCCCCGACCGGGACGAGATCATCTTCATCGCGTTCGGGGTGATCATGGCGACCCTGGTGCTCCAGGGCCTGACCCTGCCGTGGCTGGTGAAACGGCTGGGGGTGAAGGCCGACTCCGAGCGGGAGATGGAGTTCGAGAAGTCACTGGCGGTCCGGGCGGCGAAGGCCGCCAAGCGGCGGCTCAAGGAGATCGAGAACGCCGAGGAGCTGCCGGAGGAACTGTCCGAGCAGATGCTGCGGCGGGCGTTCGAGATCGGTGTGCGGATCCATCCCGAGATGGGGGACGAGGAGCGCCGTGAGGCGCGGCGGCGGCTCAAGCGGATGCGGCGGATCCAGGGGGAGATGCTGAGCGCCGCGCGGCACGAGGTGCTGGCGGCGCGGAGCGAGCCGGGGGCCGACCCGGAGGTCGTGGACCGGGTGTTGCGGCATCTGGACGTTCGCAGTCTGCGGTGACCGCAGACGCGAAGATCACGTAAATCGGGGTGAGCCGACGGGCGGTGTGTTCGTAGGGTTCAGGTATGGCTCGCAATGTGGTGATCAGTGGTGGCGGTACGGGGATCGGGCTCGCGGCGGCGCAGGTGTTCGCCGCGGAAGGGGACCGGGTGCTGCTGCTCGGGCGGCGCGCCGAGGTGCTGGAGAAGGCTGCGGTGCCGGGGGCGTTGACGTACGCCGCCGATCTCGCCGACGTCGACGCGGTGCGCGGGGTCGTCGGGTTCGTGCAGCGTGAGCTGGGGACCGTGGACGTGCTGATCCACAGTGCCGGGGGGACAGGGCAGTTGGAACCGGCCGCCGATGTCTCCGATCCGCTCGACGCCGTCGCCCACAACTGGACCGTGAACTTCCGGCTCAATCTGCTGACCGCGGCGTTGCTCACCGAGGGGTTGAAGGAGCGGCTCGCCTCGCCGGGTGGGCGGGTGCTGTTCGTCAGCTCCATCGCCGCGTACCGGGGGTCCGGGAGCGGGGCGTACGGGGCGGCGAAGGCCGGGCTGCATCCCTACGCGCACGATCTGGCGCGGGAGTTGGGGCCGCGGGGGATCACGGCGAACGTGGTGGCGCCGGGGTATGTCGAGGACACGGAGTTCTTCGGTGCCTCCATGGATCCCGCTCGGCGGGAGCGGCTCATCGGGGACACGTCCACCGGGCGGGCCGGGACGCCTGGGGATGTTGCCGCCACGCTGCACTGGCTGGCGTCAGTGGGGGCTGGGCATGTGACTTCTCAGGTTGTGCAGGTCAATGGAGGTGCTGAGCGCGGGAGGTGACGGGGGCTGCGCGGCCGTCGGCGGGTGCGGGTGCGTCGTGGCTTGTCGCGCCCACGCGGCGGAGCCGCACATCGATACAGCCCCGCGCCCCTGAGCCAGTCCGGTCACCGGTACCACGACGGACCGTCTAGCCGCGGCCCGTTCGTGGTGCCTCCCAGGCTCGGTTGTCGCCGTTCCTCGTGTTGCCGTCCACTCGGTGGAACCCCGGTGCCAGTGTCGCGTCCGCCGTGTTGACCCGGGGGAGGGCGTACGGGTGGTGGTCGGTGAGCCAGCGGATCATCTGTTCGCGGACCGTGACACGGACCGTCCAGATGTCGTCGGCGTCCTTGGCGGTCACCAGGGCCCGTACCTGCATGGTGTTGGGGGTGGTGTCGGTGACGGCGAGGCCGTAGTCGCGGCCGTCCCAGGCCGGGCACTCGCGCAGGATGTCCCGCAGCCGCTCGCGCATCAGCTCCACCGGGGCCGTGTGGTCGACGTGCCAGTAGACGATGCCGGTCATCTGCGGGGTGCCGCGCGACCAGTTCTCGAACGGCTTCGAGGTGAAGTACGACACCGGCATGGTGATCCGGCGCTCGTCCCAGGTGCGGACCGTCAGGAAGGTCAGGGTGATCTCCTCGACGGTGCCCCACTCGCCGTCCACCACCACGGTGTCGCCTATGCGCACCATGTCGCCGAAGGCGATCTGGAGCCCGGCGAACATGTTGCTGAGCGTGGACTGGGCGGCCACACCGGCGACGATGCCGAGGATTCCGGCGGAGGCCAGCAGCGAGGCGCCGGCCGCGCGCATCGCGGGGAACGTCAGCAGCATCGCGGCCACCGCCACCACGCCCACCGTCGCGGCGACCACCCGCATGATCAGCGTGACCTGGGTGCGCACCCGGCGGACCCGGGCTGCGTCGTGGTGGGCGCGCGCGTAGCGGCTGTAGGTCGTCTCCACGACGGCGGCGGCGATCCGGATCACCAGCCAGGCGGTCGCCCCGATGAGGATCAGGGTCAGCGTCTGCCCGATGCCGGCGCCGTGCCGTTGCAGCGTCCGCACCTGGTCGTACGACCCTCTCAGCATGGCCGCGCAGAGCACGAGCATGTAGGGGATACGGCCACGGCGCAGCAGACCCCACAAGGGGGTCTCGCTGTGGCGGGCGTCGGCCTTGTGCAGCAGTCGGTCGGTGGCCCAGCCGATCAGCAGGGTGAGCAGCACGGAGCCGCCGACCACGATCAGTGGGCGGAGTACGTTCTCCATGACCCCGAACCTAACCGGCCCCGCCGGGGCATGAACATGTGACTTCTGCCGCGAAGTGGGTACGGCCGCCGCGATGTGGGGGACAGCACTGCCGAGGCGGGCTGGCACCATGGCCTCATGAACATCATGCTCTTTCACTCGACCTACGGACTGAGGCCCGCCGTCCGCCAGGCCGCCGACCGGCTGCGGGAGGCCGGGCACGAGGTGTGGACGCCGGACCTCTTCGAGGGACGCACGTTCGACAAGGTCGAGGAGGGCATGGCCTTCAACGAGGAGATCGGCAAGGACGAACTGCTCAAGCGAGCCGTCCTGGCCGCCGCCCCCTACTCCGAGCGCGGCCTCGTCTACGCCGGTTTCTCGCTCGGTGCCTCCATCGCGCAGACCCTCGCCCTCGGCGACGAGCGGGCCCGCGGCCTGCTGCTCCTGCACGGCACCTCGGACATCGCGCCCAACGCGACCGCGGACGACCTGCCGGTCCAGCTGCACGTGGCCGAGCCGGACCCGTTCGAGACCGACGACTGGCTGAGCGCCTGGTACCTCCAGATGGGCCGCACCGGCGCCGACGTCGAGGTCTACCGATACGCCGGGGCCGGTCACC
The DNA here is from genome assembly GCF_000383655.1 of Streptomyces sp. 351MFTsu5.1. Classification (NCBI taxonomy): domain Bacteria; kingdom Bacillati; phylum Actinomycetota; class Actinomycetes; order Kitasatosporales; family Streptomycetaceae; genus Streptomyces; species Streptomyces sp. 351MFTsu5.1. Next base: position 198,064 of record NZ_KB911783.1, read on the forward strand.
TCTACACCGACCCCGACCTGCCGGACTACGACGAGGAGGCCGCCGAGGCCACCTGGCGGGTGGCCCTCGGCTTCCTGGAGACGCTCTAGACGGGGGTGTACGTCCGCTCGACCTTCTGCGTGCCGGTCCGCGTGCGGTACGAACGCGCCCAGGACGAGGTCGCGTTCGCGTTCGTCTTGTCGGACAGCACGTAGTAGTCCATCTGCGCCCGGTCGGCGGTGATGTCGAGGACGCCGTACCCGTGGCGGTCGGTGTCGACCCAGTGGACGTGCCGGTTGGCGAGCTGGATGACCGGCGCGGCGAGGGCGGTGACCGTGCCCTCGGGGACCTTCACGAGGTCGTCGAGGTTGTCGGAGGTCACCGAGGTCACCACGAACTCGGTGGCGGCCGAGGCCGACAGCGGGTAGGTCCCGGCGTCCACGGGTACGTCGTTGGCCCACGCCATGTGGATGTCGCCGGTCAGGAAGACGGTGTTGCGGATGGCGTTGGAGCGCAGGTGGGCCAGCAGTTCGCGGCGGTCGTCGGTGTAGCCGTCCCACTGGTCGGTGTTGAGGGCGAGGCCCTCCTTCGGCAGGCCGAGCAGTTCGGCGAGCGGCCTCAGCAGGTCGGCGGAGAGCGAGCCGATCGCGAACGGCGAGATCATCACGGAGTTGCCGACCAGCCGCCAGGTGGTGTCGCTCGACTTCAGGCCGGCCTTCAGCCAGTCGAGCTGGGCGCGCCCGGTGATCGTACGGTCCGGGTCGTCGACCGAGCCGTTGCCCACGGCGACCTGCTGGGAGCGGAAGGACCGCAGGTCGAGCAGGGAGAGGTCGGCGAGCTTGCCGAAGCGCAGTCGGCGGTAGGTGGTGCCGGCGAGCGCGGGGCGCACCGGCATCCACTCGAAGTAGGCCTGCTTGGCGGCGGCCTGACGGGCCGTCCAGGCGCCCTCCGCGCCCTCGGTGTGGTTCTCGGCCCCGCCCGACCAGGCGTCGTTGGCGAACTCGTGGTCGTCCCAGATCGCGACGACCGGGGCGACCGCGTGCAGCGCCTTCAGGTCCGGGTCCGTCTTGTACTTGCCGTGCCGGATCCGGTAGTCGGCGAGGGTGAGGATCTCGTGGGTCGGCGCGTGCTGCCGTACGACGGTGTCGCGGGTGCCGTAGTCGCCGGTGCCGTACTCGTAGATGTAGTCGCCCAGGTGCAGCCAGGCGTCCAGGTCGCCGCGGGCCGCGAGATGGCGGTACGAGGAGAAGTAGCCGGCCTCCCAGTTGGCGCAGGAGACCACGCCGAAGCGGAGGTTCGGCACGGCCGCGTCCGCCGCCGGCGCGGTGCGGGTGCGCGCCGCCGGGGAGTCGGTGCCGCCGGCTGAGAAGCGGAACCAGTAGTCGGTCGCGGGGGCGAGACCGCGCACGTCCGCCTTGACGGTGTGGTCGGAGGCGGCGGTCGCGGTCACGGAACCCTTGGCGACCACATTCGTGAAGGCCTTGTCCTTCGCCACCGTCCAGGCGACCTCGGTGTCGGGGCCGAGCCCGGAGCCGGGGACCGCCTCGGCGGTCGGGGTCACCCGGGTCCACAGCAGGATGCCGTCCGGGAGCGGGTCGCCGGAGGCGACGCCGTGCAGGAAGGCCGGGGCCTCGGCGGCGCGGGCCGGTATCGCGGCGGCGAGCGGGGCTGCCAGGACAGCGGTCGCCGCCGCGGCCTTGACGACCGTACGGCGGCGAGGGGACAGGGAGTTGCTGTCGGCTGTTCTCTGTCTACTAGTCACGGCCGATCAGGTTACTGATCGGTATGAACGAGAGCGGGCGAACTCGTTAAAGTCCGCCCGCTCTTTTCCCGAAGTGTGCGGGACTCAGCCCTTCAGCGCCGCGTCGAGCGCGGTGTTGAAGTCGGCGACCGTCATCGGGGCGCTCTTGCCGTCGGGACCGGTCAGGGTCTTGCCGTCCATCTTCAGGGTCGGCGTGCCGCTGATGCCGTCCTTGTTGAACTTGTCGGACATGTCCAGGGCCCACTTGTCGTAGGTGCCGTTCTTCACGGCGTCCTGGAAGGTCTTGTTGTCCTTCAGCTCCGGGACGGTCTGCGCGATCTTGATCAGGTAGGAGTCGTCCTTGAACTTGTCCGGGCCGCTCTCCTCCGGGTGCCACTTCGTGGAGTACATCGCGGTCTTGTACTTCAGGAACGCGTCGGTGCTGACGTTCAGCGCGGCGCCGAGGGCGCTGAGACCGTTCTTGGAGCCCTCGCCGCCGAGGTTGCCGTCGAGGAAGGTGGCGCCGACGTACTGGATCTTGAACTTGCCGTCCTCGACGTCCTTGTCGACGGTCGAGCCGACGGTCTGCTCGAACTGCGCGCAGACGGGACAGCGCGGGTCCTCGTACATCACCAGGGTCTTCTTGGCGGTGCTCTTGCCGATGACGACCGTGGTGCCGTTGCTGCCCGTGGAGTTAGCTGGCTTGACGAGCTTGTCGTCCTTGGCCGCCTCCCAGTAGCTGGGCTTGTTGCCCTGGACGACCGCGTAGCTGATGCCGCCGGCTATCGCCAGGACGCCGACTATGGAGCCGATGACGATGAGCTGACGCTTCATCTTGTCGCGCTTGGCCTGGCGCTCGCGCTCCTGCCGCAGCCGCTCGCGGGCGGCGGTCTTCGCCTGCTGGCTGTTCCGCTTGCTCATGGTGGTGTTCTCCATCAGGGGGACGCGCACACGTCGTGTGCGGGGATACGTGGGTCGGGACTGGTGGTGCTCGGGTGCTGCGCGAGCGGTGAGGCTCAGACGGCAGCGACCGGGCACGGCGGTCCACGCCGTCCCAGGGAGTGCGCGAGAAGCTCGTCGAGCGCGACGGCCGTACGGCGGCCGGGGCGCGCCGGGCGGGCCGGCTCCGGAGCCGAACGCACGGTCAGCGCGGCCGCCGCGAGCAGCAGCGGCCGGAAGGTGGTGGCGGCCACGGCCCGCAGCAGCTGGGCCAGGGCCCGCTCACCGCGGCGCAGCCAGGCGGCGGCGAGGAGGCCGACCGAGACGTGGGCGGCGAGCAGCAGCCACGCGGTCTGCGGATCGGCGTGGGCGAGCAGGCCGCCGAGCCGGTCGGTGTCGGTGCCGGTCATCCGGGCCAGCGGCGAGCCGACGCTGGTGCCGTCGCCGCAGAACACGTCCCAGCCGACCGAGCGCAGCGGACCCGCGACCGGGCCGCCCGCGGCGCCGTAACAGACGTGCTGGCCGGTGGTGAAGACGGTGTCGGCGGCGAGCTCCAGCGGGATCAGCACGGCGGCGATCCGCCCGAAGCCGCGCTCCCGGCCGGCCAGCGCGTAGGCGAGCGCGAACACGGCGACGCCGACCGCCGCCACCGTGTTCAACGGCAGGGGAGCCCGGGACAGCAGCACGTGCGACGCGGTGCTGAGCGTCACGACGAGCGCCGTGAACAGCGCCGCGCGGAGCGCTCGTAGCTGGGTCCCGGATATGTCCATAGCGTGGAGAGTGTGTCACGCGGGCCTGTAAGGGACCCCTAAAGGGTCCCTGTGCGCGGCCCTATCGTTATCGACGGTGGTATGGCCCCGGTCACAGGCCGGGGATGCGGCCGTTGCGGAACAGGTCGACGAAGGTCTGGTGGTCGGCACGCGCGCGTGCGCCGTAGCTGTGCGCGAAGTCGACCAGGAGCTCCGCGAAGCCGTCCTCGTCGGCGGCGATCGCCGCGTCGATGGCCCGCTCCGTCGAGAAGGGCACCAGGGACTCGCCGGACTGGTCGTCCGCCGCGCCGTGCATGGTGGCGGTCGCCCGGCCGAGGTCGGCGACGACCGCCGCGATCTCCTCCGGGTCGTCGATGTCGCTCCAGTCCAGATCCACGGCGTACGGCGAGATCTCGGCGACCAGCTGGCCCGCGCCGCCCAGCTCGGTCCAGCCCAGCCACGGGTCGGCGTGCTGCTGGAGGGCGCGCTGGGAGATCACCGTGCGGTGGCCCTCGTGCTGGAAGTAGTCGCGGATCTCCGGGTCGGTGATGTGCCGGGAGACGGCCGGGGTCTGGGCCTGCTTGATGTAGATGACGACGTCGTTCTCCAGGGCGTCGGTGTGGCCCTCCAGGAGGATGTTGTACGACGGCAGCCCGGCCGAGCCGATCCCGATGCCCCGGCGGCCGACGACGTCCTTGACGCGGTAGGAGTCCGGGCGGTCCAGGGAGGCCTCCGGCAGGGTCTCCAGATAGCCGTCGAACGCGGCCAGCACCTTGTAGCGGGTGGCCGCGTCCAGCTCGACCGAGCCGCCGCCCTCGGCGAACCGGCGCTCGAAGTCACGGATCTCCGTCATCGACTCCAGGAGCCCGAACCGGGTCAGCGCGCGGGCCTCGCGCAGCGCGCCCAGCAGCGGGCCCTCGGCGGTGTCCAGCGTGAACGGCGGGACCTCGTCGCTCTTGGCGCCGGTGGCCAGCGCGTGGATCCGCTCGCGGTACGCGCCCGCGTACACCCGCACCAGCTCGCTGATCTGGTCGTCGCCGAGCGCCTTGGCGTACCCGATCAGCGCCACGGAGGCGGCGAAGCGCTTGAGGTCCCAGGTGAAGGGGCCGACGTAGGCCTCGTCGAAGTCGTTGACGTTGAAGATCAGCCGGCCGTTGGCGTCCATGTACGTGCCGAAGTTCTCCGCGTGCAGGTCGCCGTGGATCCACACGCGCGAGGTGCGCTCGTCCAGGTACGGGCCGCCCCGCTTCTCGGCGTCCAGGTCGTGGTAGAAGAGGCACGCCGTGCCGCGGTAGAACGCGAACGCCGAGGCCGCCATCTTGCGGAACTTCACGCGGAACGCGGCCGGGTCGGCGGCCAGGAGCTCGCCGAAGGCGGTGTCGAAGACGGCGAGGATCTCCTCGCCGCGGTGCTCGTCGTTGAGCTGCGGTACCGACATCGCGGAATGCCTCCTGGTGCATGTGTACGACAGCGTTTCTGTCGTCCGTCCAACGGGCGGGCCGGGGGGAAAGTGCCCGCGACCCTCGTTGTGAAGGTACGCGGGGCGGCCCCTTGAGTGTCAGTGCCGAGGCATAGACTTCCGAGCTGTCCCCGGAACTGTCCGCCCGCCAGTCGCCGAGTGTTTTCCATGGAGGCCACGCCGTGTCAAAGCCGCCGTTCACGCACCTGCACGTCCACACCCAGTACTCCCTGCTGGACGGTGCCGCGCGGCTCAAGGACATGTTCAACGCGTGCAACGAGATGGGCATGACCCACATCGCCATGTCCGACCACGGCAACCTGCACGGGGCGTACGACTTCTTCCACACCGCGAAGAAGGCCGGGGTCACCCCGATCATCGGGATCGAGGCGTACGTCGCCCCCGAGTCCCGGCGCAACAAGCGCAAGATCCAGTGGGGCCAGCCGCACCAGAAGCGGGACGACGTCTCCGGTTCGGGTGGTTACACCCACAAGACGATGTGGGCCGTGAACAAGACCGGCCTGCACAACCTCTTCAGGCTCTCCTCCGACGCGTACGCCGAGGGCTGGCTCCAGAAGTGGCCCCGGATGGACAAGGAGACGATCTCCCAGTGGTCCGAGGGGATCGTCGCCTCCACCGGCTGCCCCTCCGGCGAACTCCAGACCCGGCTGCGGCTCGGCCAGTACGACGAGGCGCTGAAGGCGGCCGCCGACTACCAGGACATCTTCGGCAAGGACCGGTACTTCCTGGAGCTGATGGACCACGGCATCGAGATCGAGCACCGGGTCCGCGACGGCCTCCTGGAGATCGGCAAGAAGCTCGGCATCCCCCCGCTGGTCACCAACGACTCGCACTACACGTACGCGCACGAGGCGACCGCCCACGACGCCCTGCTGTGCATCCAGACCGGCAAGAACCTCTCCGACCCGGACCGCTTCAAGTTCGACGGCACCGGCTACTACCTGAAGTCCACGGACGAGATGTACGCCGTCGACTCCTCGGACGCCTGGCAGGAAGGCTGCGCCAACACCCTCCTGGTCGCCGAGATGGTCGACACCTCCGGCATGTTCGAGGCCAAGAACCTCATGCCGAAGTTCGACATCCCCGACGGCTACACCGAGGTCACCTGGTTCAAGGAGGAGGTTCGCCGGGGCATGGAGCGCCGCTTCCCCGGCGGCGTCCCCGAGGACCGCCAGAAGCAGGCCGACTACGAGATGGACGTCATCATCCAGATGGGGTTCCCCGGCTACTTCCTCGTGGTGGCCGACTTCATCATGTGGGCCAAGAACAACGGCATCGCGGTCGGCCCCGGCCGAGGCTCCGCGGCCGGCTCGATCGTCGCCTACGCCATGGGCATCACCGACCTCGACCCGATCCCGCACGGCCTGATCTTCGAGCGGTTCCTCAACCCCGAGCGCGTCTCCATGCCCGATGTCGACATCGACTTCGACGAGCGTCGGCGCGTCGAGGTGATCCGGTACGTGACGGAGAAGTACGGCGCCGACAAGGTCGCCATGATCGGCACCTACGGCAAGATCAAGGCCAAGAACGCGATCAAGGACTCCGCGCGCGTGCTGGGCTACCCGTACGCGATGGGCGACCGGCTCACCAAGGCCATGCCCGCCGACGTCCTCGGCAAGGGCATCGACCTCGACGGCATCACCAACCCCTCGCACCCGCGCTACAACGAGGCCGGCGAGATCCGCGGGATGTACGAGAACGAACCGGACGTGAAGAAGGTCATCGACACCGCCAAGGGCGTCGAGGGCCTGGTCCGGCAGATGGGTGTGCACGCGGCCGGCGTGATCATGTCCAGCGAGCCCATCGTGGACCACGCCCCGATCTGGGTGCGGCACACCGACGGCGTGACCATCACGCAGTGGGACTACCCGCAGTGCGAGTCGCTCGGCCTGCTGAAGATGGACTTCCTGGGCCTGCGCAACCTCACGATCATGGACGACGCCATCAAGATGGTGAAGGCCAACAAGGGCATCGACCTGGAGATGCTCGCCCTGCCGCTGGACGACCCCAAGACCTTCGAACTGCTCTGCCGCGGCGACACGCTCGGCGTCTTCCAGTTCGACGGCGGCCCCATGCGTTCGCTGCTCCGCCAGATGCAGCCCGACAACTTCGAGGACATCTCCGCCGTCTCGGCCCTCTACCGGCCCGGTCCGATGGGCATGAACTCCCACATCAACTACGCGGAGCGCAAGAACGGCCGCCAGGAGATCACCCCGATCCACAAGGAGCTCGAGGAGCCGCTCGAGGAGGTCCTCGCGGTCACCTACGGCCTGATCGTCTACCAGGAGCAGGTCCAGAAGGCCGCCCAGATCATCGCCGGGTACTCGCTCGGCGAGGCCGACATCCTGCGCCGCGTGATGGGCAAGAAGAAGCCCGACGAACTGGCCAAGAACTTCACCATCTTCCAGGCCGGCGCCCAGAAGAACGGCTACAGCGACGAGGCCATCCAGGCCCTGTGGGACGTCCTGGTCCCCTTCGCCGGCTACGCCTTCAACAAGGCCCACTCCGCCGCGTACGGACTGGTCTCCTACTGGACCGCCTACCTCAAGGCCAACTACCCGGCCGAGTACATGGCCGCACTGCTCACCTCGGTCAAGGACGACAAGGACAAGTCGGCCGTCTACCTCAACGAGTGCCGGCGCATGAAGATCAAGGTGCTCCCGCCGAACGTCAACGAGTCCGAGCACAACTTCGCCGCCCAGGGCGACGACGTGATCCTCTTCGGCCTCGAAGCGGTGCGCAACGTCGGCACCAACGTGGTCGAGTCGATCATCCGCAGCCGCAAGGCCAAGGGGAAGTACGCCTCCTTCCCCGACTACCTCGACAAGGTCGAGGCGGTCGCCTGCAACAAGCGCACCACCGAGTCGCTGATCAAGGCGGGCGCGTTCGACACCATGGGGCACACCCGCAAGGGCCTCACCGCGCACTTCGACACCATGATCGACAACGTGGTCGCGGTCAAGCGCAAGGAAGCCGAGGGGCAGTTCGACCTCTTCGGCGGGATGGGCGAGGCGGACAACAGCGAGCCCGGCTTCGGACTCGACGTGGAGTTCACCACCGACGAGTGGGACAAGACCTATCTGCTCGCCCAGGAGCGGGAGATGCTCGGTCTCTACGTCTCCGACCACCCGCTCTTCGGTCTGGAGCACGTGCTCTCCGACAAGGCCGACGCGGGCATCGCCCAGCTCACCGGCGGTGAGCACGCGGACGGCGCGGTCGTCACCATCGGTGGCATCATCTCGGGCCTCCAGCGCAAGATGACCAAGCAGGGCAACGCCTGGGCCATCGCCACCGTCGAGGACCTCGCCGGGTCCATCGAGTGCATGTTCTTCCCGGCGACCTACCAGCTGGTGTCGACCCAACTCGTCGAGGACGCCGTGGTGTTCGTCAAGGGCCGCCTCGACAAGCGGGAGGACGTGCCCCGGCTGGTCGCCATGGAGCTCCAGGTCCCGGACCTGTCCAACGCGGGCACCAACGCGCCGGTGATCCTCACCATCCCGGCCCTGAAGGTCACCCCGCCGATGGTCAGCAGGCTCGGGGAGATCCTCAGCCACCACAAGGGCGAGAGCGAGGTCCGCATCAGGCTCCAGGGGCCGAGCAAGACGACGGTCCTGCGGCTCGACCGGCATCGCGTCAAGCCGGATCCGGCGCTGTTCGGCGATCTGAAGGTGCTGCTGGGCCCGTCCTGCCTGGCGGGCTGAGAGACCGTGCGAAGGGGCGCACCCGCGATCGGGTGCGCCCCTTCGTGTACCCGGGCCTCAACGGCCCTTGGTGGATCCGGGTCTCAACAACCCCTTATGCACATGTCAGTTGTGGCCGAAGCTTTTCTGCCGGCCCTTGCGGGCGACATCGCCGGGAGTCACCTGCGTGGCGTGCTGCTCGCCCTGCGGCTCCATCGTGGAGTGCTGCGGTGCCTGCGGGCCACGCTCGGACTGCGGCTGCTTGCGGTTCTGCTTCTTGTTCTTGGCCATGGGGATCTGCCTCCTGAGGGGGATCTAGGGGCCAGGGCCGGGACCAGATTCACATAGGCTGACAAGAGACGCATTTCGGATAATTACCGTGTGTGACAGGGAATGTCGCGCGGCGATGCCCCGAAACGCCACGCCGAAGATCGAGTTCGGGCCGTTAACCCCCGTGCGGTCGGGCAGACTCGAAGCAAGCCCGAAGCAAACCTCCCGGAAAGAGGGTGGAAAGCGTGGACCGCTGCATCGTCCTGGTGGACGCCGGGTATCTGCTGGGGGCCGCCGCCAGTCTCCTTGCCGGGGAGCCCTCCCGATCCCGCATCACCGTCGATCACGCCGCCCTGATCCAAGGGCTGCGCGACCGGGCCGAGTCCGACACGGAACGGCCCCTGCTGCGCATCTACTGGTTCGACGGCGCCCCCGACCGCGTCCCGCAGCCCGAGCACCGCAGGCTGCGCGTGATGCCCCGGGTCACCGTCCGGCTCGGCGCCCTGACCCGCAGCGACGGACGCTGGGCCCAGAAGGGCGTGGACGCCGCCATGCACGCCGAACTCACCGAGCTGGCCCGCAACCGCGCCTGCTCCGACGTCGTCCTCGTCACCGGCGACGGGGACCTGCTGCCGGGCATGATGGCGGCCAAGGAGCACGGGGTCGCCGTACACCTGTGGGCCGTGCAGGCCGCCGACGGGGACTACAACCAGTCGGAGGACCTGGTCGCCGAGGCGGACGAGCGGCGGGTGCTCGACCGCACGTGGATCACCAAGGCCGTCCGCGCGAAGGACCTCGGCGGGGTGTGCGCGCCGCCGCCCGCGCCGCGCCCCGAGATCGCCGCGATCCTCTCGGCGCCGCTGCCCGAGTCCGCTCTCTCCCGGGCCCCCGAGCGGACCGACGAGGAGACCGAGCACGCCCCGGCGGGCTCCCCTTCGGAGAACGGCACGCAGGATCGGGTGCCCGCGCCCAAGGGGGTGCCCACCCCCAAGGACCTCGCCGCGCTGCGGGCCCCCGGCACCCAGCCCGCCCAGCACCCCGCGAGCGCGACCCTGCGCTGGTCCTCCGACAAGGGCTGGGTGGACCGGCCCGGAGCCGCCGCCGAGCCCCCCGAGGTCGCGTCCATGCCGACCCTCGCCCAGCTGACCTCCGCCGAGCAGCGGTGGGCCGACCGGGAGGAGGACATCACCACGGTCGGCGGGGACCCCTTCGAGGTCGGGCAGGTCTTCGCCCGGCGGTGGATGGAGCGGCTGGGCGACCAGGCGCACCTCCAGCGGCTGTCCGGGATGTACCCGCGGGTGCCGCACCGGATCGACGGCGAGCTGCTCCGCTACGCGGCCCGGTTCGGGCTGCTCGCGCACAAGGACGACCAGATCGACGAGCACGACCGTTACGCCATCCGGGCCGGGTTCTGGCGGGAGATCGACGCCCGGACGGCCGCGGAACACGCCTCCGCCGGTGAGTGAGTTTTGCGGTGTATTTCGGTATGAGGGGCGCCCCGGGAACGGCGGAGCGCTCCCGACCCCGTAGTCTCGTCCCTTGTGAGTACGCGCGCTGCCCCGGCACTTCGACACCGTGGTGATGTCGTGTGCGCGGTGCGCGGGCTGACCAAGACCTATCCCGCGGTGCGCGGGCGGCGCGGGGCCCCGGGAACACCCGAGGTACGGGCCACCGACGACGTACGACTGGACATCCGCCGCGGTGAGATCTTCGGGCTGCTCGGGCCCAACGGCGCCGGCAAGACCACCCTCGTACGGCAGCTCACGGGGCTGATGCGGCCCGACAGCGGCAGTGTCGAGATCCTCGGCCACGACATCGTGCGCCACCCCGACCGGGCCTCACGGATCCTCGCCTACCTAGGCCAGGAGTCCAGCGCCCTCGACGAGCTGACCGTCTCCCTCGCCGCCGAGACCACCGGACGGCTGCGGGGCCTGGAGGCCAGGCAGGCGCGGGCCGAGCGGGACGCCGTACTCGACGAGCTGGGGCTCACGCCGATCGCCGGGCGGCCCCTGAAGAAGCTGTCCGGCGGGCAGCGCCGGCTCGCGTGCTTCGCGGCCGCGCTGGTGGGGGAGCGGCCGCTGCTCGTCCTCGACGAGCCGACCACCGCGATGGACCCCGTGGCGCGCCGCGCGGTGTGGTCCGCCGTGGACCGGCGGCGGGCCGAGCACGGCACCACCGTGCTGCTCGTCACCCACAACGTCATCGAGGCGGAGACCGTCCTGGACCGGGTCGCCGTCCTCGACCAGGGCCGTGTGATCGCCTGCGACACGCCCTCCGGCCTCAAGGAACAGGTCGCCGGGGAGGTCCGCGTGGACCTGGTGTGGCGCGCGGAGGCCCCGCTGCACGTCCCCGAGGTCGCCGCCCTCCAGGACCGGGCCGTGGCCGCCGGACGCCGCTGGACCCTGCGGCTCGCCCCCGAGGAGGCCCGCGCGGTCGTCGCCACCGTCACCGGAGGGGCCGCGTTCGCCGCGCTGGACGACTTCACGCTCGCCACACCCAGCCTGGAGGACGTGTACCTCGCGCTGGGCGGGGCCGCGCAGCAGGGGCTGGTGAAGGCATGAGCACGTTGAGTACGCGGACTGCCGTATCCGTACGTCTCAGGGCGACCGCCGGAGCGAAGAGGAGCAGAGCCACGTGAGTGTCGTACCCGCCGGGATCCTGTCCGGCGGCGCCCTGGCCGCCGAGGAGACGGACCGGGACGGGGCCGCCGAGCTGGGGCCCCGCGCCCGGCTGTGGCCCTCGCTGGCGGCCGTGTACCGGGCGCAGCTGTCCCGTGCGCGGGTCGCCCGTATCCCGCTGCTGTTCGTGGCGACCTTCCAGTCCATCGGGATCATGATCCTGATGCGGGGGGTCGTGGACGGCGGCGGCGAGGCGCAGTCCGTGGTCGCGGGTGCCTCGGTGCTCGTGGTGGCCTTCGTTGCGCTCAACCTGCTCGCGCAGTACTTCGGGCAGCTGCGGGCGAGCGGTGGGCTCGACCACTACGCCACCCTGCCGGTGCCGCCCGCGGCCGTGGTGCTGGGTGCCGCGGGCGCGTACGCCTCCTTCACCGTGCCCGGGACCGTGGTGACCGCCGTCTTCGGGTGTGTGCTGTTCGGGCTGCCGCTGGCGCATCTGTGGGTGCTGGTGGCGGTGATCCCGCTGGCCGGTGCGGCCCTGGCGGGGCTGGGGGCGGCCCTCGGGCTGCTCGCGCCCCGGCCGGAACTGGCCACGCTGCTGGGGCAGCTCGGGATGTCCGCCGCGCTGCTGCTCGGGGTGCTGCCCGCCGACCGGATGCCGGAGGTGGTGCGGTTCGCCCGGGACCTGCTGCCGTCGACCTACGGCGTCGAGGCCTTCGCACGGACCTTCGGACCGCATCCCGACTGGGCCTTCGTGCTCGGGGACCTCGCGGTGTGCGGGTGCGTGGGCGTGGTCTCGCTGGCCGTCGCCACCTGGGCCTACCGTCGGGCGGCCGTCCGGTGACGCGCCGCACAGGCGGGCCTGGCACGATGTCAGGGTGACCGCACCATTGACTCCCCCTCCGCCGCCGCACGAACCCTCCTCGCACGACGCGTGGCAGGCTCCTGACGCCGGGTACGCGACTCCTTCCGACGTCGGGTACGGGCACGGCGGGCCCGGGATGAGGACCGAGCTGCGGGAGGCCGCGGTGATCACGGTCTGCGTGGCGGTCGTCGGGGCGCTGCTCGGGGTGCTGTGGTGGTGGCTGGCTCCGCACGTGCCGCTCGTGGGGGACGTCGACGAGCGGGGGAGCTGGGTCGTCTATCTCAAGGACACCGAGGGCGAGCAGGCGGTGGGGGTGGACGGAACGTTCACGCTGCTGGCGCTCGCGTTCGGCCTGCTGAGCGCGCTGGCCGTGTTCCTCTGGCGGCGGCGGGGCGGGGTGCCGTTGGTGGTGGGGCTGGCTGTCGGCGGGCTGCTGGGGTCGCTGCTCGCATGGCGGGTGGGGATGTGGCTGGGGCCCACGTCGGACGTGCTCGCGCACGCGAAGTCGGTGGGCAAGGGGGTGACGTTCTCCGCGCCGCTGCGGTTGGGCGCGAAGGGGGCGTTGCTGGTCTGGTCGTTCGCGGGGCTGGTCGTGCATCTGGGGCTGACGGCGCTGTTCGGGCCTCGGGACCCCGAGCCGGGGTACGGGGCGGTGGCTCCGGAGGGCGGCGGGTACGGGACGCCTGTGCAGTAGGGGAGTGCCGCCGTACCTGAAAAGGGCGGTCAGGCGCGGGCGATCGGGGCCAGGGTGGCGTCGGTGAGGTGGGTGAGGTCCGTGGGGGAGAGTTCGACCTCCAGGCCCCTGCGGCCCGCCGAGACGCAGATCGTGGCGTGGGCGGAGGCCGAGGCGTCCAGGACCGTGGGGAGCTTCTTGCGCTGGCCTAGCGGGGAGATGCCGCCCCTGACATAGCCCGTGGTGCGTTCGGCGAGGGTCGGGTCGGCCATCGCGGCCCGCTTTCCGGACACCGCCGTCGCCAGTGCCTTCAGGTCCAGGGAACCCGCCACCGGGACCACGGCCACCGTGAGGGTGCCGTCCACGTCCGCGACCAGTGTCTTGAAGACGCGGTCGGGGGAGACCCCCATCGCCTCGGCCGCCTCCTCGCCGTAGGACGGGTGGGAGGGGTCGTGGTCGTAGGCGTGGACCGTGAAGGAGACTCCCGCGGTGGTCAGGGCCACCGTCGCGGGCGTGCCTCCGGACTGCTGCTGCTTCTTCGCCTTCTTCGGCATCTCGCGGTTCCCCGGGCTCAGTTCAGACTCGTCGGACCGCGCGTCAGTTCCGACGCGGGCAACGACGGAAGGTTACGGATGATCGCCGTCTCCGCGCGCAGGATCCGCAGTTCGTCGCGGAGGCGGGACGCGGTGTCGGGGGCCTGGAGCAGCCGCTGCTTCGTGGGCGTGTCCAGCATCATCGCCGCCGCCACCAGGTAGGACAGCACCGAGGGCTCGTCGGGCAGGTCCGCACCGCTCGACAGGGAGCGTTCCCGCGCCCCCGCCAGGCGCTTCTGGTACTGCCGGAAGGCCCTGAGCACCCCTTCGGCCAGCGGTCCCGACTCGTCGCCCGCCGTCTCCTCCAGTTCCTCCAGCTCGGCCGTGAGATACGGCCCCGAGGCGTCGACCGATACCAGCCGGACGCGGGTCGTGCCCGTCGCCAGGACCTCGAACGTGCCGTCGGGACGCTCCCGTACCGTCGCCGCGTCCGCCACGCAGCCGGTGGAGTGGAACGCCTTGATCGGGTCCTCGCCGAAGCCGGACGCGGGACCACGCTCGGGCACGGCCGTCGGGTCCGGCATGCCCGGTGCGCTGGCCGCCACCTCGTGGCCGTCGCGGATCGCCACGACGGCGAACCGGCGCGGCTCCTCCTCGGGCGTCTTCAGCAGTTCGCGCATCATGGCGCGATAGCGCTCCTCGAAGACGTTGAGAGGAAGCACCAGCCCCGGGAACAGCACTGAGTTCAGGGGGAAGAGCGGGAGCCGCACGGTGGTCACGGCGCCAAAGCCTAATGGCCTCCGGAGCGGACACGTCCCCCGTGCTCACTCCGTGGATGGATCAAGGCGTGCCGACGGACCTCCTCACGGACCTCGAGGAACCGGCCGAGCGGGTCCTCGGACTCCCTGCTCCACGGGAACGAGGTGGCATACGGGCCGATCATGCGCAGCTGGTCCAGCGCGTCCGTCCAGCGGCCGAGGCGCACCAGGACGAACACCAGCTTGTTGCGGATCTCGGCCGGCCACGGGTCGGCCGCCGCGAGCGTGGCGGACAGTTCGATCGCCCGGTCCGCCGCCGCGTCCATCCGCTCGCGCGCCACCGCGGTGCCGGCGCCCTCGGTCAGACAGGCCAGCGTGGCCCGCGCGGGCAGCGCCTGGACGAGCGAGCCCGCCGGGGCGTCCTGGGCGGCCCGCTCGGCGAAGTCGAAGCACTCCCGGTGCGAGCCGCGCCAGGAGGTGGCCAGATAGCGCAGGGCGGCCACGTGGCAGCCGTAGTGGAGCGGGGCGCGGCGCACGGCGGCCGCCCACAGCTCGCCGAAGTAGGTCGGGCCCGCCTGCGATCCCCGGGCGTGGTCCAGCGCGAGCCGCCAGGGCACCGGGTCGCGGTCCTCGCCGCGTGCGGCGGCCGTGATCAGCGGGCTCACCTCGCGCAGCAGCTCCGCACGGGCCGGTGAGTCCCAGGCCCGGTCCACCGCGAGCTGGGCGCCCAGCAGCAGCTGGTCCACGTTGTGCGGGGCCTCGGCACGCCAGGTGTCGTACCACTCCGGGCGGGAGCGGGCGAAGGCGGCCAGCCGCCGGACGTACCGGTCGCGCAGCTCCCAGGCGGCGTCCTGGCGGGTCGCGGCGAGCAGCCCGGACGCGCGTTCGTACGAGCCCTGTCCGGCGGCGACCAGCGCGGGTCCGAGCCGGTCGTCGGGCGCGTCGAGCAGTACCTCGTCGTCGGCGATCAGTCCGCCGGTGAGGTGGGGGGGTATCCGCGACGCGCGGAAGGGGGGCAGCAGAGCCATGGTGTCGACCATTGAAAGACCGCGGTTCCGCGTTGCGCCAGTGCGCACGTGCAACTCGTGGAAAGTTGTACGGCGGATGGTCAAGGAGAGGTAAAGAGCTGACTCTCGTTCACGTTACGCACCGTGGACCTCCTCAATTCCGCCGCAACAGCCGGGTCGCACCGGCCGCGACCGTGGTGGCCAGGATCCAGCCCAGGAGGACCATCACCGCCGCCAGCCACTGCCAGCCGCCGCTCAGCTGCCAGAAGCCGACCTGCCCCAGGTCGATCACCGGAAGCAGCAGGTCCAGGGCGAACAGGGCGGGATTCCAGGCCGGATGGTCGCCGCCCTTGAGCGGGGGATGGCTCGCGTGTGCGAACGCCACCGAGCTCGCCGCCCACAGCACCGCCATCCAGACGGCGGCCCGGCCCGGCCGGTAGCCGTAGGCGACCGTCCAGTCCTGCACATAGCCCCAGAACTTGGCCGCGGGCGGCAGGGTCTCCCGGCGCCGGCGCTGCTTGGCGAGCAGCACCTCGCGCGCGTCCTCGTCCTCGCCCCCGGCCCGCAGCACGGCGGCGAGCCTCTCGTACGGCTCCGGGTTGTACTCGGCGGTCGCCGCCGCCACCCAGTCCAGGCGCTCGGCCAGCGGGAAGGGGCCGTGCGGCACGAGGTTCTCGTAGACGAAGCCGCCCATGTGGAGGTTGCCGGGCCCCGGCCAGGCGGTCGCCCGGTCCACCAGGTTGGCGACCCGGGCCCCCGACAGGACCACCTTGCCGCGCTGCGGTCGCTCCCCGAGGAAGCGCAGCTCCGGGGCCTGGATCCGGCGCAGCGACAGCTCCTGCTCGTCGGTGAAGGTGAACCGGGCCCGCTCCAGGTCGACCGCGTCCCCGAACCGCCCGTCGTCAAGGCGGACCCCGCCCTGGCACTCGAAGCGCTGGATCCGCGTCCCGCGCGCGGGCGTCGCCCCGCTCAGCATGGACGCGCCGACGCCCGCCGGGGTCAGGTACAAGGTGCGCTCGACGGTCAGCTGCGGGGCGTTCAGCGCGAGCCGGGTGTACGGGTTGTTCAGCCGGGCGCCGCGCAGGCTCAGCGAGACACCGATGGTGGCGCTGCGCAGGCTCAGCTCGCCGTGCGACTCCAGGAGCTCGGCCTGGAGGTCCTGGCCGACGGTCATGCCGTCCGCGGCGATCGAACGGCCGCTGCGGTCGCGGTAGACGATCGCCTGGTTCATCAGCAGATCGGTGCCGATCTGCGCGTCGGTCAGCCGTACGCCGTTGTGGAACCGGCAGCGCGGCAGATGCAGATCGCCCTCGGTGTGCACCCGCGCCGCCTCCAGGCGCGGCACCGAGCAGTCCACGAACCGCGCGGTGGTGAAGCGGGCCTCGGGCAGCAGGATCTCCCGCTCGAAGCGGCAGCCCTTCATCTCCAGGTACGGCACGATCGTGCCGCCCGCCAGGTCCAGGGTGCCGCTGACCTGCACGCCGGTGAGCTTGAGGGACGCCACCCGGCCCGCGAGCGCGGGCGGCCCGTCCAGGAGCAGCCAGCAGATGATGCGCGCCCGCACCGTCCGTTCGGGCCCCCAGGGATGTCCGCCGTGCGGATCGTCGACGACGGTGTCGCCGCTGCTCAGGTCGTACACGGTGCCGTTGCGGAAGGCCTGCCACATGCCGGCCTCGGCGGCGGTCAGATCGTCCGGCAGGTCCCCGTCGCGGATGCCCCGGATGCCGGCCCCCTCGGTCACGGTCTTCCAGCTCCTTGCGGTTCGTGGGATTCGTACAACCGTTCATGCCCGGTGAGTAACCCCTCGAACGCTAGACGTGAAGGGGATCTTCCGGGTTGCGTATCAGCCATTGGAATGCGCGAACAGGGCCTGATGCGGGTCTGAGAGAATTGACGAGTGATCTCCCGAATCGATCTGCGCGGCGACGCCCTCCCCGAGGGCCCCGCCCTGCGCGACCTGCTGCCCCGAGCCGACTTCGACGTCTCGGCCGCCCTGGAGAAGGTGCGTCCGATCTGCGAGGCCGTGCATCATCGGGGCGACGCGGCGCTGATCGACTTCGCCGAGAAGTTCGACGGGGTGCGCCTGGAGCGGGTGCGGGTGCCCGTGGCGGCGCTCGAAAAGGCGCTCGAAGAGCTCGACCCCGCCGTGCGCGAGGCCCTGGAGGAGTCCATCCGCCGCGCCCGTCTCGTCCACCGCGAGCAGCGCCGGACCACCCACACGACCCAGGTCGTGCCCGGCGGCAGCGTGACCGAGAAGTGGGTGCCGGTCGACCGGGTCGGGCTGTACGCGCCGGGCGGCCGCTCCGTCTACCCGTCCTCCGTGATCATGAACGTGGTGCCCGCCCAGGAGGCCGGCGTCGCGTCGATCGCCCTCGCCTCCCCGGCCCAGGCCGAGTTCGACGGCCTCCCGCACCCCACGATCCTCGCCGCCTGCGCGCTGCTCGGCGTCGACGAGGTCTACGCCGCCGGTGGCGCCACCGCCGTCGCGATGTTCGCGTACGGTACCGAGTCCTGCCCGCCCGCCGACATGGTCACCGGCCCCGGCAACATCTGGGTCGCCGCCGCCAAGCGCTACTTCACCGGCAAGATCGGCATCGACGCCGAGGCCGGCCCGACCGAGATCGCGGTCCTCGCGGACTCCACCGCCGACCCGGTGCACGTGGCCTCGGACCTGATCAGCCAGGCCGAGCACGACCCGCTGGCCGCCGCCGTCCTCGTCACCGACTCCGTCGAACTCGCGGACGCGGTGGAGAAGGAGCTGGAGCCGCAGGTCGCGGCCACCCGGCACGTCGAGGACCGGATCGTGCCCGCGCTGAAGGGCAGGCAGTCCGCGATCGTCCTGGTCGACGGCATCGACGAGGGCCTCCGGGTCGTCAACGCCTACGGCGCCGAGCACCTGGAGATCCAGACCGCGGACGCGGCCGCGGTGGCCGACCGGGTGCGCAACGCGGGCGCGATCTTCATCGGCCCATGGGCCCCGGTGTCCCTCGGCGACTACGCCGCCGGGTCCAACCACGTGCTCCCGACCGGCGGTTGCGCCTGCCACTCCTCCGGACTGTCCGTGCAGTCCTTCCTGCGGGGCATCCACATCGTCGACTACACGCGCGACGCGCTGGCCGACATCGCCCGGCACGTGGTCACGCTGGCGGAGGCGGAGGACCTGCCCGCGCACGGCGCGGCGATCAAGGCGCGGTTCGACTGGAAGGTACCGACGAGCAAGTGAGCTTCGGAATCGACGATCTCCCCGTACGGGACGAGCTGCGCGGCAAGTCCCCCTACGGCGCGCCCCAACTGGACGTCCCCGTACGGCTGAACACCAACGAGAACCCCTACCGACTGCCCGAGGAGCTGGTCGAGCGCATCGCCGAGCGCGTCCGCGAGGCGGCCCGCGACCTCAACCGCTACCCCGACCGGGACGCGGTGGAACTGCGTACACGGCTCGCCGAGTACCTCACCGACACCTCCGGGCACGAGGTGGGCCTGGCCAACGTGTGGGCCGCCAACGGCTCCAACGAGGTCCTCCAGCAGCTGCTCCAGACCTTCGGCGGACCCGGCCGTACGGCGATCGGCTTCGAGCCGTCGTACTCGATGCACGCGCTCATCTCGCGCGGCACCGGCACCGGCTGGATCCAGGGTCCCCGCAACGCTGACTTCACGATCGACGTCGAGGCGGCCGTGCGGGCGATCGCCGAGCACAGGCCCGACGTCGTCTTCATCACGACCCCCAACAACCCGACGGGCAACTCCGTCCCGCCCGAGACGGTCCTCGCCCTGTACGAGGCCGCCCAGGCGGCGAAGCCGTCCATGGTCGTGGTCGACGAGGCGTACATCGAGTTCAGCCACGGCGACTCGCTGCTGCCGCTCATCGAGGGGCGGCCGCATCTCGTCGTCTCGCGGACCATGTCGAAGGCGTTCGGCGCCGCCGGGCTGCGGCTCGGCTACCTCGCCGCGCACCCGGCGGTCGTGGACGCCGTGCAGCTCGTACGGCTGCCCTACCACCTGTCGGCCGTCACGCAGGCGACCGCGCTGGCCGCCCTGGAGCACACCGACACGCTGCTGAAGTACGTCGAGCAGCTCAAGGCCGAACGGGACCGGCTGGTGAGCGAGCTGCGGGCGCTCGGGTTCGAGGTCGTGGAGTCGGACGCGAACTTCGTGCAGTTCGGGCGCTTCGACGACGAGGGCGGCTCGCACGCCGCATGGCAGAAGATCCTCGACCGGGGCGTCCTGGTCCGGGACAACGGCATTCCGGGGTGGCTGCGGGTGTCCGCCGGAACCCCCGAAGAGAACGACGCGTTCCTCGACGCGGTCCGTGACGTCAAGAAGGAGCAGAGCACATGAGCCGCGTGGGACGCGTGGAGCGAGTGACCAAGGAGACCTCGGTGCTCGTCGAGATCGATCTCGACGGCAGCGGAAAGGTCGATGTGTCGACAGGCGTCGGTTTCTACGACCACATGCTCGACCAGCTCGGCCGGCACGGTCTGTTCGACCTCACCGTGAAGACCGAGGGCGATCTGCACATCGACTCGCACCACACCATCGAGGACACCGCCCTCGCCCTCGGCGCCGCCTTCAAGCAGGCGCTCGGCGACAAGGTCGGCATCTACCGCTTCGGCAACTGCACGGTCCCGCTGGACGAGTCGCTCGCCCAGGTGACGGTGGACCTCAGCGGCCGCCCGTACCTCGTGCACACCGAGCCCGAGAAGATGGCGCCGATGATCGGCGAGTACGACACCACGATGACCCGGCACATCCTGGAGTCCTTCGTCGCGCAGGCCCAGATCGCGCTGCACGTGCACGTGCCGTACGGGCGCAACGCGCACCACATCGTGGAGTGCCAGTTCAAGGCGCTCGCCCGGGCCCTGCGCTACGCCTCCGAGCGCGACCCGCGCGCGGCCGGCATCCTCCCCTCCACGAAGGGCGCGCTGTGAACGGCCTGTCGACCCTGCTGATCGTCGTCGGCCTCTTCCTGGCCGGCGGCATCTACTCCTTCGTCAAGCAGAAGATGCCCAGGAGCCTGATCGTCCTGCTCTCCATCGCCGCCGGGATGTGCCTGGTCGCCGGCGTCATGCGGCTGGAGGTGTGGAGTTGAGCGCCTCCCCGTCGAAGAAGGTCGTCGTCTTCGACTACGGCTTCGGCAACGTGAGGTCCGCCGAGCGGGCCCTCGCGCGCGCGGGGGCCGAGGTCGAGATCACCCGCGACTACGACAAGGCCATGAACGCCGACGGTCTGCTGGTGCCGGGCGTCGGTGCCTTCGCCGCCTGCATCAAGGGCCTGCACGAGGCGCGCGGCGACTGGATCATCGACCGCCGGCTGTCCGGCGGGCGCCCCGTCATGGGCATCTGCGTCGGCATGCAGATCCTCTTCGCGCGCGGCATCGAGCACGGCGTGGAGTCCGAGGGCCTCGACGAGTGGCCCGGTTCGGTCGAGCCGCTCCAGGCCGACGTCGTGCCGCACATGGGCTGGAACACCGTCGACGCGCCGGCCGACTCCCAGCTGTTCGCCGGCCTGGACGCGGACGCCCGCTTCTACTTCGTGCACTCCTACGCCGTCCACGACTGGTCCCTTGAGACGCACAACAAGTCGATGACCGCGCCGAAGGTCACCTGGTCGACGCACGGCAAGCCCTTCGTGGCCGCCGTGGAGAACGGCGCCCTGTGGGCCACCCAGTTCCACCCCGAGAAGTCCGGCGACGCCGGTGCGCAGCTGCTGAACAACTGGATCGGAACCCTCTGATGCCTTCGAAGCTCTCACGGCTCGAACTCCTGCCCGCCGTGGACGTCCGTGACGGCCAGGCCGTCCGTCTCGTGCACGGCGAGTCCGGCACGGAGACCTCGTACGGCTCCCCGCTGGAGGCCGCGCTGTCCTGGCAGCGGTCGGGCGCCGAGTGGCTGCACCTGGTCGACCTGGACGCGGCCTTCGGCACCGGCGACAACCGGGAGCTGGTCCGCCAGGTCACCGAGGCGATGGACATCAAGGTGGAGCTGTCCGGCGGCATCCGCGACGACGCCTCCCTGGCCGCCGCGCTCGCCACCGGCTGCACCCGCGTGAACCTCGGCACGGCCGCCCTGGAGAGCCCGGAGTGGGTCGCCAAGGTCATCGCCGAGCACGGCGACAGGATCGCGGTCGGTCTCGACGTGCGCGGCACGACCCTCAAGGGCCGCGGCTGGACCAGTGAGGGCGGCGACCTCTACGAGGCGCTGGAGCGGCTCGACAAGGAGGGCTGCGCCCGGTACGTCGTCACCGACATCGCCAAGGACGGCACCCTCCAGGGCCCCAACCTGGAGCTGCTGCGCAACGTCTGCGCGGCGACCGACCGCCCCGTGGTGGCCTCCGGTGGCGTGTCCTCGCTGGACGACCTGCGGGCCATCGCCGAACTGGTTCCCCTCGGTGTCGAGGGCTCCATCGTCGGGAAGGCGCTGTACGCGAAGGCGTTCACCCTGGAAGAGGCTTTGGAGGCGGTGGCTCAGTGAGCGATCTGCGACGTGTCGCGACCGGTGCGCCCTGGGAGGAGACCTTCGGGTACTCCCGCGCCGTGGAACTGCCGAACGGCCTGGTGCTGGTCTCCGGCTGCACCTCGGTGGTCGACGGCGAGATCGTCGCGGGCGACCCGTACGAGCAGACCGTCAACGCCTTCAACGTCGCGTTCGCGGCGCTGAAGGAGCTGGGGCTCGGCCGGGACGACGTGGTGCGGACCCGCATGTACATCACCCACGCGCGGGACGTCGAGGAGGTCGGACGCGCTCACAAGGAGCTGTTCGACGCCGTCCGGCCCGCCGCATCCATGATCATCGTCTCCGGCTTCGTGGACCCCAGCCTGGTCGTCGAGGTCGAGGTGGAGGCGTTCCGAGGAGAGAGCGCGCCATGACCCTCGCCGTACGAGTGATCCCCTGCCTGGACGTGGACAACGGCAGGGTCGTCAAGGGCGTCAACTTCCAGAACCTGCGCGACGCGGGCGACCCCGTCGAGATGGCCAAGGTGTACGACGCCGAGGGCGCCGACGAGCTGACGTTCCTGGACATCACCGCGTCCTCGGGCAACCGCGAGACCACGTACGACGTGGTGCGCCGCACCGCCGAGCAGGTCTTCATTCCGCTCACGGTCGGCGGCGGTGTCCGTACGGCCGAGGACGTGGACAAGCTGCTGCGGGCCGGCGCGGACAAGGTCGGCGTGAACACCGCCGCCATCGCCCGTCCCGACCTGATCCGCGAGATCGCCGAGCGGTTCGGCCGGCAGGTGCTGGTGCTGTCGGTGGACGCGCGGCGCACCGAGACGGGTTCCTTCGAGGTGACCACCCACGGCGGCCGCAAGGGCACCGGCATCGACGCCGTCGAGTGGGCGCACCGGGCCGCCGAACTGGGCGCCGGGGAGATCCTGCTCAACTCGATGGACGCGGACGGCACCAAGGACGGCTACGACCTGGAGATGATCGAGGCCGTCCGCAAGCACGTGACGGTCCCCCTGATCGCCTCCGGCGGCGCGGGCCGACTGAACCACTTCCCCCCGGCCATCGAAGCGGGCGCGGACGCGGTCCTGGCAGCCTCGGTCTTCCACTTCGGCGACCTGCGCATAGGAGAAGTGAAGAACACGCTGAGGGAAGCGGGCCACCCGGTGAGGTGACACCGGACTCGGCTTCGGCCCCGGTCGCCGGGTTCGGTGGCCGGGGCTTTCCGGTCTCCTGGCCCGCCCCGCCCCCTCAGATTCCGAGTTCCTTTGCCTCGTGGAGTTTGGCGATTGCTTCCTTGTCGCCCTCCAGGTCCACCTTCGCTGCGCTCTGGCGGCCGTAGAGGAACAGGAGGAGTTCGGAGGGCTCGCCGGTGGCCGTCACCACCGGGGTGCCGCGGTGGGCCACCGCTGTCTGGCCGTCCGGGCGGCGGAGCACCAGGCCGGTGGGGACGCTGCGGCCCATGAGGCGGGCCGTGCGTTCCAGGCGGGACCACAGGGTGTCCTGGAAGACCGGGTCCAGCTCGCGGGGCGTCCAGTCGGGGCGGGCGCGGCGGACGTCCTCCGTGTGGACGTAGAACTCGACCGTGTTCGACAGCTCGTCGACCTGCTTGAGCTGGAACGGCGAGAAACGCGGCGGGCCCGTGCGGATGAGCTGGATCAGCTCCTCGTAGGGCTTCTCGGAGAACTCGGCCATCACCCGGTCCAGACGGGACGCGAGCTGCTTGATCACCAGGCCCCCGGCCGCGTCGGGGCGGCGCTCGCGCACCACCACGTGCGCCGCGAGATCGCGGGTGAGCCAGCCGTCGCAGAGAGTGGGGGCCTCCGGGCCCTCGGCCTCCAACAGGTCGGCGAGGAGAAGTCGTTCACGCTTGGCGAAAGTCGACATGCAGTCAGCCTACGACCGCGTCACCGGTCCGCACAGTGGACACCCCACGGTCACTGTCAGTGGCGCGCGGCACAATGGCAGTCATGACCAGCACGCCCCCGCCCCGCAGCAGTCTCGACCCGGAGATCGCCGCGCGCCTCAAGCGCAGCGCCGACGGGCTCGTCCCCGCGATCGCCCAGCAGTACGACACCGGTGAGGTGCTCATGCTCGGCTGGATGGACGACGAGGCGCTGCACCGCACGCTGACCACCGGCCGCTGCACCTACTGGTCACGCAGCCGCCGCGAGTACTGGGTCAAGGGCGACACCTCCGGCCACTTCCAGTGGGTCAAGTCCGTCGCCCTGGACTGCGACGCCGACACCGTGCTGGTGAAGGTGGACCAGGTCGGCGCCGCCTGCCACACCGGCGCACGCACCTGCTTCGACGCCGACGTACTCCTCAAGGACGGCGCCGGTTCCGGTACCGCCACCTCGGATCAGTAAGGTCAGCCGCCATGGACCTCGAGACCTTCCGCAAGCTCGCCACCGACCGGCGCGTCATCCCGGTCACGCGCAAGCTCCTCGCCGACGGCGACACCCCCGTCGCGCTCTACCGCAAGCTCGCCGCCGAGCGCCCCGGCACCTTCCTGCTGGAGTCCGCGGAGAACGGCCGCTCCTGGTCCCGGTACTCCTTCGTGGGCGTCCGCTCCGCCGCCACCCTCACCGCCCGCGACGGCCAGGCCCACTGGCTCGGCACCCCACCCGTCGGCGTCCCCGTCGAGGGCGACCCGCTCGCCGCCCTGCGCGCCACCATCGAGACCCTGCACACCCCCCACCAGGAGGGCCTGCCGCCCTTCACCGGCGGCATGGTCGGCTACCTCGGCTACGACATCGTCCGCCGCCTGGAGAAGATCGGCCCCGGCGAGCGCGACGACCTGAAGCTCCCCGAGCTCACCATGCTCCTGACCAGCGACCTCGCCGTCATGGACCACTGGGAGGGCTCGGTCCTGCTGATCGCCAACGCGATCAACCACAACGACCTCGACACCGGCGTCGACGAGGCCTACGCCGACGCCGTGGCCCGCCTCGACGCCATGGAGGCCGACCTCACCCGCGCGGTCGCGCAGCCCCCGGCCGTCCTGCCGCCCTCCGAGCTGCCCGAGTACACCGCACTGTGGGGCGGCCCCGACTTCCAGGCGGCCGTCGAGGACATCAAGGAGCGCATCCGGGCAGGCGAGGCCTTCCAGGTCGTCCCCTCCCAGCGCTTCGAGACGCCGTGCACGGCCGGCGCGCTGGACGTCTACCGGGTCCTCAGGGCCACGAACCCGTCGCCGTACATGTACCTCTTCCGCTTCGACGGCTTCGACGTCGTCGGTTCCTCCCCCGAGGCCCTGGTCAAGGTCGAGGACGGGCACGCCCTGGTCCACCCCATCGCCGGCACCCGCTGGCGCGGGGCCACCCCGCAGGAGGACCAGGCCCTCGCCGACGAGCTGCTCGCCGACCCCAAGGAGCGCGCCGAGCACCTCATGCTCGTCGACCTCGGGCGCAACGACCTCGGCCGGGTCTGCGAGCCCGGTTCGGTCGAGGTCGTCGACTTCATGTCCGTCGAGCGGTACTCCCACGTCATGCACATCGTCTCCACGGTCACCGGCAAGGTCGCCGAGGGCCGCACCGCCTTCGACGTCCTCACGGCCTGCTTCCCGGCCGGCACCCTCTCCGGCGCGCCGAAGCCCCGCGCGATGCAGATCATCGACGAACTCGAGCCGTCCCGGCGGGGGTTGTACGGCGGCTGCGTCGGCTACCTCGACTTCGCGGGCGACTCCGACACCGCGATCGCCATCCGTACGGCACTGCTGAGGAACGGCACGGCCTACGTCCAGGCAGGCGCCGGAATCGTCGCCGACTCCGACCCGGTCGCCGAGGACACCGAGTGCCGCAACAAGGCGGCGGCGGTCCTCAGAGCCGTACACACCGCGAACCGCTTGGGCAAGTAGGGCGATTCTCACGGAACCCCGGGTAACCGTTCGCCCGGGGTTCGGGTGATAGTGGGGTACGTGACTGCCGTACCTCACCCCCGTTCCGAAGCCGCAGGACCCGCCAGGGCCGGCCGCCTCAGTCTTGCCGTAGCGCTGCTCGCCGGTGCCCTCGGCGCGGCCGTGGCGCTGCTCGCGACCCGTCAGCGATGGTCGGAGGGCACCGCGACGGTGGCCGGCGGCGCGTTTCCGCTGACCGCCAAGGGCAGCGACGTGACCGGTGTCCCGGCCGCGCTCGCCATAGTGGGCCTCGCCGCGCTCGTCGCCGTCTTCGCCGTACGCAAGGCGGGGCGGCTGCTGGTCGCCGGGGTGCTCGCGCTCTCCGGAGCCGGCATCGTGACGGCGGCGCTGATCGGTGCGGGGGACTCCTCCGCACTGGACGAGCAGGCGGCGAAGGCCTCCGGCGACACCTCGGCGACGGTCGCCGCGCTCAGCCACACCGCCTGGCCCTATGTGGCCGTGGTGGGCGGCGTGCTGATTCTCGTCGCCGGGTTGCTGGCGCTGCGGTACGGGCGGTTGTGGCCCGCGATGTCGGGGCGGTACGAGCGGGACGGGGCGCCTCGGGCACGTCGCAAGGCTGTCGCCGTCGATCCCGACCGGCCCGAGGACATCTGGAAGGCGCTTGACAGGGGAGAGGATCCGACGGGGGCGTAGCGTCGCACCAAAGCGACCCCCGAACACACCGGGCCCCCGCGTACGGAAGAATGGGCCCGACATCACGTACTTCAGCACCTAGGAGCAAGCAATGGCGGGCAGCAGCCACGGTCACACCCCGGCCGCCTGGACCGGTGTCACTATCGCCTTCATCGGTTTCTGCGTCGCGGGCGTCTTCATGGTGATGGCCCAGCCGGCGGGGTTCTGGGCCGGTATGGCGATCGTGGTCATCGGCGGGATCATCGGCTGGATCATGAGCGCGATGGGGATGGGCATGCCCAAGGACGCCCACAAGCCGCTCGTCACCACCAAGGCCGAGACGGCGGACGCCAAGAGCTGACACGCACCGCGTGATGGGGCGGCCCGGCGGAAACCGCCGGGGCCGCCCCTCGCGCGTTCGAGGAGCGGACGGGGGACAATGCCGGACGTGAACGCCGACACGCAGCGAGCGCTGCCCCCCGAAGGACTCCTGGGGCGGCTGGCCGTCCCGGCCGGGATCCTCACGGCCGTCGCCGGGGCCTTCGCGTACGTGGGGACCGTCGACCCCAACCAGCCCGGCCACTACCCGGTCTGCCCGCTCTACCGGTTCACCGGCCTGTACTGCCCCGGCTGCGGCGGACTGCGCAGCGCGCACGCCTTCATCCACGGCGACTTCCTCGCCGCGCTCCAGGACAACGCGATGGCCGTCGTGGGCTATCTGGGCTTCGCCGTGCTGTGGACCGTCTGGGTGGTCCGCGCGGCGCGCGGACGGCCGCTGCGGCTCGCCCTCGGGCCCGTCCAGCTGTGGACCGTGGGGACATTGGCGCTGGTCTTCACCGTTGTCCGGAACCTGCCGTTCGGTGGCTGGCTTCATCCTTGATCAACGGGTGAATGTCCAGGTAGTGGGAACGACGTCAACCGGATGCGAGGCCTACGCCCTCCTGCGGATACCATCGCAGTGACCACTGTTTTCATCGGTCGATGGAACCGCCAACCGTCTGGAAGGGGGCCGCTCGCGTGAGTGTGCTCGACGAGATCATCGACGGAGTCCGTGCCGACCTCGCGGAACGGCAGGCGCGCGTCAGCCTCGACGAGCTCAAGGAGCGCGCGGCGAAGGCTCCCGCCGCCAAGGACGGCGTGGCCGCCCTGCGCGGCGACGGCGTCAAGGTCATCTGCGAGGTCAAGCGTTCCAGCCCCTCCAAGGGCGCGCTGGCCGCGATCGCCGACCCGGCCGGGCTCGCCGCCGACTACGAGGCGGGCGGCGCGGCCGTCATCTCCGTCCTCACCGAACAGCGCCGCTTCGGCGGCTCGCTTGCCGACCTGGAGGCCGTCCGCGCGCGCGTGGACATCCCGGTCCTGCGCAAGGACTTCATCGTCACCTCGTACCAGCTGTGGGAGGCCCGGGCCTACGGCGCCGACCTCGCGCTGCTCATCGTCGCGGCCCTGGAGCAGCCCGCTCTGGAGTCCCTGATCGAGCGTGCCGAGTCCATCGGGCTCACCCCGCTCGTCGAGGTCCACGACGAGGACGAGGTCGAGCGCGCGGTGGACGCCGGAGCGAAGATCATCGGCGTCAACGCGCGTAACCTCAAGACCCTCGAGGTCGACCGCGGCACCTTCGAGCGCGTCGCCCCCGAGATCCCGGCCAACCTGGTCAAGATCGCCGAGTCCGGCGTCCGCGGCCCCCACGACCTGATCGCCTACGCCAACGCCGGCGCCGACGCGGTCCTGGTCGGCGAGTCCCTGGTGACCGGCAAGGACCCGAAGACGGCGGTCGCCGACCTGGTGGCGGCGGGGGAGCACCCGGCTCTGCGCCACGGGCGCGGATGATCTTTCGGTAGGCTTGCCCCGATGACGCTCACGACGACGACCACGGACAGGTACGCCCGCCTCGCGCGCGGCTGCCGCCCCCGTGGTTGTCGCGCGCCCGCGCGAAGGGTGCACGGCCGCAGGGTGAGGTACGTCATCGGAGACGAACCCGGCCAGGTGAACGGCATGCGATGGCAGCGCCCCGTGAGGGGCGCGGGGAACTGCGCGACCAGCCACTGACGGCCCGCAGTCGATCAGTCAATCCCTGGCCCCCACGGCGCTCAGTGTCTTTCATACGCACTCACCGTGAGGTTCAGTCATGCCCAGCGAGTTCTTCATCCCCGACCCGGAGGGTCAGGTCCCGAGCCCCGAAGGCTACTTCGGCGCCTTCGGCGGCAAGTTCATCCCGGAGGCCCTCGTCGCCGCCGTGGACGAGGTCGCCGTCGAGTACGACAAGGCCAAGCACGACCCCGAGTTCGCGCGCGAACTCGACGACCTGCTGGTGAACTACACCGGCCGCCCCAGCTCCCTCACCGAGGTCCCGCGCTTCGCGGAGCACGCGGGCGGCGCGAGGATCTTCCTCAAGCGGGAGGACCTCAACCACACCGGCTCCCACAAGATCAACAACGTGCTCGGTCAGGCCCTGCTCACCCAGCGCATGGGCAAGACCCGCGTGATCGCCGAGACCGGCGCCGGCCAGCACGGCGTCGCGACCGCGACGGCCTGCGCGCTGTTCGGGCTCGAGTGCACGATCTACATGGGCGAGATCGACACCCAGCGCCAGGCCCTCAACGTGGCCCGGATGCGGATGCTCGGCGCCGAGGTCATCGCCGTGAAGTCGGGATCGCGCACCCTCAAGGACGCGATCAACGAGGCCTTCCGTGACTGGGTCGCCAACGTCGACCGCACCCACTACCTGTTCGGCACCGTCGCGGGACCGCACCCCTTCCCCGCCATGGTCCGCGACTTCCACCGCGTGATCGGCGTCGAGGCCCGCCGCCAGCTCCTGGAGCGGGCCGGCCGACTGCCCGACGCCGCCATCGCCTGCGTCGGCGGCGGCTCCAACGCCATCGGCCTCTTCCACGCCTTCATCCCCGACACCGCCGTACGCCTCATCGGCTGCGAGCCCGCCGGGCACGGTGTGGAGACCGGCGAGCACGCGGCCACCCTCACCGCGGGCGAGCCCGGCATCCTGCACGGCTCCCGCTCCTACGTCCTCCAGGACGAGGAGGGCCAGATCACCGAGCCGTACTCCATCTCGGCCGGTCTGGACTACCCCGGCATCGGCCCCGAGCACTCCTACCTCAAGGACTCCGGGCGCGGTGAGTACCGCGCGGTCACCGACGACGCGGCCATGCAGGCACTGCGCCTGCTGTCCCGCACCGAGGGCATCATCCCGGCCATCGAGAGCGCGCACGCGCTGGCCGGTGCCCTGGAGGTCGGCCGGGAGCTCGGCAAGGACGGGCTGATCGTCGTCAACCTGTCAGGGCGCGGCGACAAGGACATGGACACCGCCGCACGCTACTTCGGGCTCTACGACACCGACGCGGCCGTCGCCGCGGACGAGGCCGGCACCGGCGCGGAGATCGAGGGGGACGCCAAGTGAGCGGGAACATCCAACTGCTGTCGGACACCCTCGCCGCCGCCAGGGCCGAGGGCCGCTCCGCGCTCATCGCCTACCTCCCGGCCGGGTTCCCGACCGTGGACGGGGGCATCGAGGCGATCAAGGCCGTCTTCGACGGCGGCGCGGACATCGTGGAGGTCGGTCTGCCGCACAGCGACCCCGTCCTCGACGGTCCCGTCATCCAGACCGCCGACGACATCGCCCTGCGCGGCGGCGTCAAGATCGCGGACGTCATGCGCACGGTCAAGGAGGCCCACGAGGCCACCGGGAAGCCGGTGCTCGTGATGACGTACTGGAACCCCATCGACCGCTACGGCGTCGAGCGCTTCACCGCCGAACTCGCCCACGCCGGGGGCGCGGGCTGCATCCTGCCCGACCTGCCGGTGCAGGAGTCGGCGCTGTGGCGGGAGCACGCCGAGAAGCACGGGCTCGCCACGGTCTTCGTGGTCGCGCCCAGCAGCAGGGACGCGCGCCTCGCCGAGATCACCGCGGCAGGCAGCGGCTTCGTCTACGCCGCCTCGCTGATGGGCGTCACCGGCACCCGCGAGTCGGTGGGCGCTCAGGCCCAGGACCTCGTCGAGCGCACCCGGGCGGCCGGCGGCGACCTGCCCGTCTGCGTCGGGCTCGGCGTCTCCGACGCCAAGCAGGCCGCCGAGGTGGCCGGCTTCGCCGACGGGGTGATCGTCGGCTCGGCCTTCGTGAAGCGGATGCTGGACGCGCCCGACGACAAGGCCGGCATCGAGGGCGTCCGCGAACTCGCCGCCGAGCTGGCGAAGGGCGTGCGCCGACAGGCGTAGCGGGCGGAACGGCACGGTTCGGTCACTCGAACGGGTGGACCTGGGGCCGGGGAGGCGCGGTGCGCCTCCCCGGTTCGTTCTGCGGGTGTGAGTGAGAAGAACCGTGAGGGAAAGCGCACCGCCCGGGAGCGGCTGGCGGAGGAGCGCGCGAAGCAGAAGTCCGCGGAGAAGCGGCGCCGGGTGCTGATCGTGGGCGCGAGCGTGGTGTGCGTCCTGGGCCTGGCGGCGGTGATCGGCGTGGTCGCGGCGAACTCCGGCAAGGACGACAAGGACGCCTCGGGCCCGGTCGTGGCGCCCTCGGGGGCCAACGGCCAGGACAGCCTCGCCATCCCGGTCGGCGAGGAGGGCGCCAAGTCGACGCTCGTCGTCTGGGAGGACTTCCGCTGCCCGGCCTGCAAGGCCTTCGAGGCGGCGTACCGGCCGACCATCCACGAGCTCACCGGGTCCGGCAAGCTCAAGGTCGAATACCACCTGGCGACCATCATCGACGGCAACATGGGCGGCACCGGCTCCCGCACCGCGGCCAACGCCGCGGCCTGCGCCCAGGACGTGGGGAAGTTCCCCGGCTACCACGACGTGCTCTACGAGAACCAGCCGGAGGAGACCAGCGACGACTACGCCGAGAACGCGAAACTGCTCGAACTGGCGCAGAAGGTCGACGGCCTGGACACCCCCGCGTTCCGCACCTGCGTCGAGAAGGGCACCCACGACAGCTGGGTCGAGAAGTCGGCGGCGGCGTTCCGCAACGGCGGCTTCAGCGGCACGCCGACCGTGCTGCTGAACGGCAAGAACATCTACCAGGACCAGACGATGACGCCGGCGAAGCTGAAGCAGCAGGTGCTGGAAGCCGCCAAGGGGTAAGGAATTCAAGTCGGCCTGTTATGGACCCGTTGCCGGGCCGCCTGCCGTGGGCCCGGCCCGGCAGGGTAGCGTCGACCCTGCCATGGAACTTGCCTACATTCCCAGCCCGTCGCGCGGGGTGATCCACCTCGGTCCCATCCCGCTGCGTGGCTACGCGTTCTGCATCATCATCGGCGTCTTCGTAGCCGTATGGCTCGGCAACAAGCGCTGGGTCGCCCGGGGCGGGCGAGCCGGCACGGTGGCCGACATCGCGGTCTGGGCCGTGCCGTTCGGACTCCTCGGCGGCCGTCTCTACCACGTGATCACGGACTACGAGCTGTACTTCAGCGAGGGCCGTGACTGGGTGGACGCCTTCAAGGTCTGGGAGGGCGGACTCGGCATCTGGGGCGCGATCGCGCTCGGAGCGGTCGGCGCCTGGATCGGCTGCCGCCGCCGTGGCATCCCGCTGCCCGCCTACGCCGACGCCATCGCGCCCGGTATCGCCCTCGCGCAGGCCATCGGCCGCTGGGGCAACTGGTTCAACCAGGAGCTGTACGGCAAGCCGACCGACCTGCCGTGGGCCCTGCACATCACGTCCTCGACGGACGGCCGGGTTCCGGGCTACTACCACCCGACGTTCCTCTACGAGTCGCTGTGGTGCATCGGTGTCGCCCTGCTCGTCATCTGGGCCGACCGCCGCTTCACGCTCGGCCATGGGCGGGCGTTCGCGCTGTACGTCGCCGCGTACTGCACCGGGCGGGGCTGGATCGAGTACATGCGCATCGACGACGCGCACCACATCCTCGGTCTGCGGCTCAACGTCTGGACCGCGATCATCGTGTTCCTGCTCGCGGTCACCTACATGGTGCTGTCGGCGCGGAAGCGGCCGGGGCGCGAGGAGGTCGTCGAGCCCGGTGCCGCCGAGGAGGAGGCCGAGGAGAGCGGGAAGGCCGACGCCGACGGGACGGCCGCGGATGCGGAGAAGGCCGAGGCCGACTCCGAGGATGCCGACGCCAAGGACGAGACCAAGGACGAGGCCGAGTCGGCGAAGAAGACCTGACGGCCGGCTGTACGTCGACGAGGGCGCCCCGGGATTCCCGGGGCGCCCTCTCGTGTGTCGGGAGCAGGGTGCCGGGTCAGGGGCGTCGGGTCAGGGACAGGGTCCGATGGGCCTGGGCCGCCACCGCCGTGTCGATGAACGTGCCGTTCGCAAGGGCCTGCGCGCCCGGGTGGACCTGTGCCGCCTCGAGGACGGACTCCGCCTGCTCGATCTCCTCCTGGGTGGGCAGGTAGGCCCGCTCGATGACCGGGAGCTGGCGGGGGTGGATGGCCGCCCGGCCCAGGAAGCCCAGGGCGCGGCCGTGCGCGCAGGATGCCTCCAGGCCCTCCAGGTCCCGGATGTCGGGGTGCACCGACTGGGACGGCGGAGGCAGGGCTGCCGCCCTCGCCGCCACGATCACCCGGGAGCGGGACCAGTCCAGGCCCGCGTCGTGCTGTACGCCCAGATCGGCCCGGAGATCCGCCTCGCCGAGCGCGAGGCCCCGCAGGGCCGGGTGGGCGAGGGCGATGTCGTAGGCCCGCTCGACGCCCAGGGCCGATTCCAGGAGGGCGTAGAGGGGTGGGGCGCCCCTGTCGGCGGGGGCCGTCTCGGCGACGCGGGTGATCTGGGCCGGGGAGGTGACCTTGGGCAGGCGCAGGGCGGACAGGCCCGGCAGGTGGGCGAGGGCTGCCAGGTCCGCTGCCGCGAGGGGGGTGTCGACGGCGTTCACGCGGACGTGGACGGGCGTCGGCTGGGGGTCGGTGAGGCGTTCCGCGGTCGCCTCGCGGGCGTACGCCTTGCGGTCGGGGCCGACCGCGTCCTCCAGGTCGATCACCACGACGTCGGCGCCGCAGTTCAGGGCCTTGTCCACGACGTGGGGGCGGTCGCCGGGGACGTAGAGCCAGGTCAGGGGGTGCCGGCTCACAGGGCGCCCTCCGTGCGCAGGGCCGTCAGCTCGGCCTCGGTCAGGCCCAGTTCGGTGAGGATCTCGTCGGTGTCCGCGCCGTGCGGACGACCCGCCCAGCGGATCGCGCCGGGGGTCGAGGAGAGCCGGAACAGCACGTTCTGCATGCGCAGCGGGCCGAGTTCGGGGTCGTCGACGGTGGTGACGGTGTCGAGGGCCTGGTACTGCGGGTCGGCCATCACGTCCCGGATGTCCTGGACGGGGGCGATGGCCGCCTCCGCCTTCTCGAAGGCCGCGAGGACCTCGGTGCGGGTGCGTGCGGCGATCCAGGAGCCGACCGCCGCGTCGAGGACGTCGGCGTGTTCGGCCCGCTGCGCGCCCGTCGCGAACCACGGCTCGTCGATCAGCTCCGGGCGGCCGACCAGGTGCATCACCCGTTCCGCGATCGACTGGGCCGAGGTGGAGACGGCGACCCAGGTGCCGTCGGCGGTGCGGTACGTGTTGCGCGGGGCGTTGTTGGCGGAACGGTTGCCGGTGCGCTCCTGGACGTGACCGAGCTGGTCGTACCAGGTCGGCTGGGGTCCCAGGGCCGCCAGGATCGGCTCGATGATCGCCATGTCGACGACCTGGCCCTCGCCGGTGCGGTCGCGGGCCGCGAGGGCCGTCATCACCGCGTACGCCGTGGCCAGACCCGCGATCGAGTCGGCGAGGCCGAAGGGCGGCAGGACCGGGGGCGCGTCCGGTTCGCCGGTGATCGCCGCGAAGCCGCTCATCGCCTCGGCGAGGGTGCCGAAGCCGGGGCGGCGGGAGTAGGGGCCGAACTGCCCGAACGCGGTGACGCGGGCCAGGACCAGACGGGGGTTGACGGCGGACAGCTCCGGCCAGCCGAGGTCCCACTTCTCCAGGGTGCCGGGCCGGAAGTTCTCGATGACGACGTCCGCCGTCGCGGCCAGCCTGAGGAAGGTGGTGCGGCCGCCCGGCCTGGACAGGTCGAGGGTGAGGGTGCGTTTGTTGCGGCCCAGCAGCTTCCACCACAGGCCGATGCCGTCCTTGGAAGGGCCGTGGCCGCGGGAGGGGTCGGGCCTCGTCGGGTGCTCGATCTTGACGACCTCCGCGCCGAAGTCGCCGAGCATGGTGGCGGCGAGGGGGCCCGCGAAGAGGGTGGCCGCGTCGAGCACGCGCAGGCCCGTGAGGGGGGTCTCGGTCATGACGTGTACCCGGCCTCGATCTCGGAGCGGTAGGGCATCGACGCCGACGCGCCCTCCCGCTGGACGGAGAGGGCCGCCGCGGTGGCGGCCCAGGCCATCGCCTCCCGGATCGGCCGTTCCTCGCCGAGGGCGACCGCGAGGGTGCCGACGAAGGTGTCGCCCGCGCCCGTGGAGTCCACCGCGGTGACCCGGGGCGCGGGGACCGCGAGGGGTTCGGCGTCCCGGGTCAGGTAGAGGCTGCCGGCCGCGCCGAGGGTGATCACCACCCGGGGGACCCGGTCCAGGAGGGCGGCGCCCGCGGCGAACGGGTCGGCGATGCCGGTCAGGGTGGCGGCCTCGTGCTCGTTGGGGACCAACAGGTCGGTGGCGTCGAGGAGTTCGGGCGGCAGCGGCCGGGCCGGGGCGGGTGTCAGGATGGTCCGGACGCCGTGGGCGCGGGCGGTCTCGGCGCCGGCCAGGACCGCTTCCAGGGGGATCTCCAGCTGGAGGAGCAGGGCGTCGGCGGAGGCGATCAGACCCTCGTCGCCGGGGACGAGGTGGTCGACGGTGCCGTTGGCGCCGGGCACGACGACGATCGCGTTGCCGCCCTCGTCGTCCACGACGATGTGCGCGGTGCCGGTGGGGCCGTCGACGGTGCGCAGGTGGTCGGTGGTGACGCCGGAGTGCTCCAGGGTGGAGCGCAGCCGGGGGCCGAAGGGGTCGTTGCCGACCGCGCCGATCATCGAGACGGTGGCTCCGGCGCGGGCCGCGGCGATCGCCTGGTTGGCGCCCTTGCCGCCGGGGATCGTGCGGAAGTCCCTGCCGGTGACGGTCTCTCCGCGCCGGGGCGCCTTGTCGACGTAGGCGACCAGGTCCATGTTCGTGCTGCCGAGCACGGCGATGTGGGTCATGGGCGGGCGGCTTCCGGGTGGACGATGTCGGTCATGGGCGGGCAGCCTCCCGGTGGGTGAGGTGGGCCAGGGTGTCGAAGCCGACGCCGTTGAAGTCGGCGACGGAGGTGGCGAGTCGGTTCTTGAGCGGGGCGGTCCAGTGGTCGGGCAGGCGCTCGGGGGCGCCGGTCAGCAGGGCCGCGATGCCGCCGGTCGTGGCCCCGTTGGAGTCGGTGTCCCAGCCGCCGCCCACCGCCCGGGCCACGGAGCCGGTGAAGTCGCCGTCCGCGTGGGTGAGGGCGGCGGCGATGAGAGCGGTGTTGGGGATCGCGTGGACCCAGTGGTGTGCACTGTGGGTGGCGTGGAGTTCGTCGACGACCGTGTCGAAGTCGTCGTGCCGCCGGGCCAGCCGGATCGCGTGGGTGATCGCCCCGGCCAGCCGGGAGGCCGGCGGGATCACGGTGAGACCGGTGCTCAGACAGGCGTGGATGTCGGGGGTCGCCGCGGCCTGCGCGATGACCGCCGCCGTGAACATCGCCGCGTAGACGCCGTTGGCGGTGTGGGTGAGGGTGGCGTCCCGGTGGGCCTGTTCGGCGGCCGCGCCCGGGTCGCCGGGGTTGGTCCAGCCGTGGACGTCGGCGCGGATCAGGGCGCCGATCCACTCGCGGAAGGGGTTGCGGTGCCGGGCCGTCCGCGGGGGTTCCAGGCCCTGGAGGAGGTTGCGGTAGGCGAGGCGTTCCGCGGTGAAGGTGCGGCCCGCGGGAAGTTCGTCGAGCCAGAGCCGCGCCACGTCCGAGGTGGTGAAGCGGCGGCCGTGGCGTTGCAGCAACAGCAGGTTCAGCAGCGGGTAGTTGAGGTCGTCGTCCTCGGGCATGCCGTCGATGTTCTCGGCGAGGGAGGTGGGGGCCGAGCGGCGGTTCCAGGGGTGCGCGGCGAGCAGCTCCGCGGGGACCCCCTTCGCGGTGAAGTAGGTGTTCAGGGGCCAGTTGCCGGTGGAGCGGGCGAGGTCGCGGATGGCGTGCAGGGGAAGCTTCTCCACCGGTTTGCCGAGGAGGCAGCCGACGGCCCGGCCCAGCCAGGCCGCTTCCAGCGCGGACCGGGTGAGGGCGGCCGGGGCGGGCGACGGCCACGCCGGGCAGCGGGCCCTGATCCCCGCGAGGTCGGTGGGTTCGTCGTCCGCCAACCGGCTCGGCAGGTCCGCCAGTTCGTCCAGGAGGTCCTCCGCGAGCTGCCGCAGATACCGGGAGGCGGGTTCGGCCGAGGCGCCCGCCCGGTCCGGCGCCTCGGCACCGCCGGCCGCCCGCCACCGGGCCGCGATCGCCGACGGCTCCCGGCCGTCCTGGCGGGCCTGCCGGAGTTCGTGGCCGAGCAGGTCCTCCGGCTGGACCCAGGTCAGTCGGAGCATCTCGGACCTCCGAGCGCGGTGAAGGCCGACTCGTGGGCCCTGCGGCGGCGCATGTCCTGTTCGAAGATCTGCCGGGTGACGGTCGTCAGGGTCCGCGCCGGCTCCCAGAGGTCCAGACGGCTCGCCTCCGCGACCTGCTTGGACCACTCCTCGGGGACCGGGCTGCCCAGCGCTCCGGCCACCGCGCCCGCCATCGTGGCGATCGAGTCGCAGTCCCGGCCGTAGTTCACCGCGCCGAGGACCGCGTGCCGGAAGTCGCCGCCGGCCACCAGCACCATGCCCAGGGCGACGGGCAGTTCCTCGATCGCGTGCAGGCGGGAGGGGCGGCGGGCGCCGAGGGAGGGGGCGCGGTAGTCGTCGCCGACGGTGTCATAGGGGGACACCGCCGCGCGCAGCGGCCGTAGCACCGACTCGAAGTCCGTGTACCGGGAGGCCACTTCGCAGACCTTCTCGACGGCGGTGCGGGTGCCGTCCTTGGCGAGGGACAGACAGGCCGCGACGACCGAGTCCGGGGTCGCGCCGGGTGTGCTCGCCGCCGCCACCGCCGCCGCGAACACCCCCGCCGCCTCGCGGCCGTACGACGACTGGTGGGCGCCCGCGACATCCAGGGCCTCGGCGTAGGCGGCGGCCGGGTTCGCCGCGTTGACCAGGCCCACCGGGGCCATGTACATCGCCGCACCGCAGTTGACGATGTTGCCCACGCCCGCCTCGCGGGGGTCGACATGGCCGTAGTGGAGGCGGGTGACCAGCCACTTCTCTGCGAGGAAGAGGCGGTGCAGGGGGAGGGCCTCCGCCTCCAGTTCGGGGATCCAGCGCGGGGTCGTCATCAGGTCGGGGACCAGGTGACCGGCGATCGCGTACGCGTCCAGGTGGTCGCCGACCCGCTCGTAGACCCTGATCAGGGCGTGGGTCATCAAGGTGTCGTCGGTGACGTGGCCGTCGCCCTTGTGGTACGGCGCGATGGGGCGGGCGGTGCGCCAGTCGTCGCCGTTCCAGGGGCCGACGATGCCGTGGACGCGGCCGGCGTGGCGCTCGAGGATCTGGTCGGGGGAGTAGCCCTCGACGGGGCCGCCGAGGGCGTCGCCCACCGCCGCGCCCACGAGGGCTCCGGCGATCCGTTCCTCAAGACTGCTTTCTTGGTTTTTGGGCGTCATGCCCGGAATCATCCTCCTGGGAGGGGCGGTTGTGCGGCTTCCAGGAGTCCGGCGAGTTCCACGAGGTCCGTGCCGGTGAGACCGGGGAGGGTGCAGCCGGAGAGCCTGCGGCAGGCGGCCTGCCAGCCGGCGGGGATCGACCCGCTGCCGCCCAGGGCGCCGGTCAGGGCGCCGACCAGGGCCGGGGCGGAGTCCGCCACCCGGGACAGACAGGCCGCCGCGGGAACCGCCTCGGCGATCCGGCCCCGGGCGGCGGTGGCCAGGGCGAGGGCCACGGGGACCGTCTCGGCGGCGGCGATGCCGTAGCTGTAGACGTGGTCGACGATGTCGTGTTCCAGGGCGGGGATCAGGGCGAAGGCGCTGTCGACGGAGCGGGCCAGGTCCAGGGCGTGGTGGGCGTTGCGGGCGATCTCGGTGCCCTCGGGGAGTTCGGCGAGCGCGGCTCGTACGCAGGTGTCGACTGGGGCGCCGGTCAGGGCGAGCGACAGGGCGGCGGCCATCGCGCGGGCGCCGTGGACTCCGTCGCCGTCCTGGGTGTAGCGGGCGTCGAACTCGGCCAGGTCGGCGGCGAGTCGGGGGGCGCCGGGGTGGGCGACGGCGAGGACGCAGGCCCTCACACAGGCCGCGTCGTCGAAGTAGTGCGGGTTGTCGTGGCCGGTGGCGGGTGGGCGCAGCCCGGTGGCGAGGTTGCCGAGGCCCGCGCGTACGGAGATGCGGGCGCGCAGGGGGATCTCGGCGGACTCGATCTCCTGCGCCCTGTTGGTCGCGGCGGCCACCTCGTCGGCGAGGGCGTTCCAGGTCAGGTCGATCGCGGTTCTGGTACGGCGGTCGCGGGGCAGGTCGCCGAGGGCGGTGTCATCGGCCGCCCTGAGGAGGGCCTCCGCGGTGAGGGCCGCCCATTCGGCGTCGTCGGAGGGGCCGAGGCGGAGCGGCTCGGGGGGTTGGTTGAGGGCAATGGGGACCGGGAGGGTGGTGGTGGCGTTCTGTTCGGCGAAGGTGTCGAGTTCGCGGGTGAG
This sequence comes from Streptomyces sp. 351MFTsu5.1, assembly GCF_000383655.1. Classification (NCBI taxonomy): domain Bacteria; kingdom Bacillati; phylum Actinomycetota; class Actinomycetes; order Kitasatosporales; family Streptomycetaceae; genus Streptomyces; species Streptomyces sp. 351MFTsu5.1. The sequence goes on from NZ_KB911783.1 coordinate 236,988, forward strand.
GCGGCGGGTCCAGTCGGGGAGGCGGGTGGCTCGGTGGCGGGCGGAGGGCCAGCCGGCGGCGTCGCCTGCGGCGAGGCCCAGGAGGAGGCCGGTGACCCTTTGAGCGGCCTCGGCTTCGCCTTCGGCCTGTGTGCTCCCACTCGCACCACCCGTTTCGCTTTCGTGGTCGGGTGCGGGTGGCCCCTGTGGGGCGGTCCCGCCGTCGGCGGCCGCGGGTGCGGTCATGGGTGCTTCCGCCGGGGTGTTCAGGGGCGCTGTCAGTGTTGTCGGCTCGTCCCAGGGGGCCGGTGGGGTCATGTCAGCGCCTCCGCCCCCGTGCCTGCCACCAGCGACTCCGCCACGTCCAGCACATGCCGGCCCGCCATCGACGGCAGGCAGCTGCCTCGCGCCGGGCCGATCGCCGTGGCCCACAGGGGTGGGATCGCCGAGATCCCTCGCGTCGCGCCGGCCAGCGCTCCCGCGACCGCCGCCGTCGTGTCCGCGTCCCTTCCCATGTTCACCGCCGTCAGGACCGCCTCGCGGAAGTCGCCGTCGGCCGCCGCGTACGCGCCGAAGGCGAGGGCGACCGCCTCCGGGGCCAGGTCGGTCCAGGGGTAGCCGCCGATCACCACCGCGGAGCGGACCGCCTTCTCGCCCCGGTGGGCCACCGCCACCGCCCGCCTCAGCGACCTCGCCGTCCAGCTGTCGTCCGGGATCACCGCCAGCGCGGAGGCGACCACGGCGATCGTCGGGGCGCCTGCCATCGCCGCGGCCACTCCCGCCGCGACCGCCTGGCCGCCGTAGATGCCCTCGCCGTCGTGGCTCACCGAGCCGTCGATCGCCACCAGCCGGGCCGCCTCCGCGGGGCGGCCCGCCGCGAAGACGCCGAAGGGGGCCGCGCGCATGGCGAGGCCGTCGCTCCAGGCGTGCCGGTGCTGGGCCGAGATGGGGGCCGCGAGGCCCCGGCGGAGGTTCTCCAGGGTGCCCCGCTCGCTGAAACCGGCGCCCCGGAACGGGCCCTCGTCGCGGTCCGCGATCCACTCGTGCCAGGCCGCCTCCACATGGGCGGGGGTCAGAGCGGAGCCGTGGCGGGCCAGCAGCAGGCCCGAGAAGATCGTGTACTCGGTGTCGTCCGTGCCGCAGGGGGTCTCGGCCACGAAGCCCTCGATACGGCCCCAGCGGGCTCGGATCTCCGACGGCTTCAGGTTCTCGGCGGGGGCCCCGAGGGCGTCCCCGACCGCCAGGCCGAGCAGGGCGCCGCGGGCCCGCTCGCGGAGTTCGGCGGTGTTCTGCGGCACCGGGGCCGAGGGGGCGCAGGCAACCGATGTCATACGCGAGGCGATCGATGTCATACGCGGGCCTTTCCACAGAGACACCTTTTGCGGATGTGTCCCACCATCGGCGGTTGACCGGAGCCTCCTCGGCCCCAACGTCACCCGGTCGACATCTGTGCAGGCCTGCTATCGAATGAGCGCTCGACGGTAAAACCGCAGGTTAGCCCAGCCTTTCCTTGCTGGCGGACGGGAATGCCCCGACGTACTGTGAGTGTTGTTGAGAATTAGAACCTGTCCAAACTTAGCTTTGGCTTAGCTTCCCTGGGGGGACCGAATGGCCATCATCGACATCGAGGCGCCGCTGCACGAGGCGCACCGCGACAACCACACGCACCGGGACGTCAACGGCGGCTGGCTCCGGCCCGCCGTGTTCGGGGCCATGGACGGACTGGTCTCCAACCTCGCCCTGATGACCGGTGTCGCCGGTGGGGCCGTCGGCCGGCACACCATCGTGCTGACCGGACTTGCGGGGCTCGCTGCCGGTGCCTTCTCGATGGCGGCCGGCGAGTACACCTCCGTCGCCTCCCAGCGTGAGCTGGTCGAGGCCGAACTGGACGTGGAGCGGCGCGAACTGCGCAAGCACCCGCAGGACGAGGAGGCCGAGCTCGCCGCCCTGTACGAGGGGCGGGGTGTCGAGCCGGAGCTGGCGCGCGAGGTCGCCCGGCAGCTGTCCAAGGACCCCGAGCAGGCCCTGGAGATCCACGCCCGCGAGGAGCTCGGCATCGACCCCGGGGACCTGCCCTCGCCGACGGTGGCCGCGGTCTCCTCCTTCGGCTCCTTCGCGCTGGGCGCCCTGCTCCCCGTGCTGCCGTATCTGCTCGGCGCGACCGCGCTCTGGCCCGCCGTGCTGCTCGCCCTGTTCGGGCTCTTCGCGTGCGGTGCCGTGGTGGCCAGGGTGACCGCGCGGAGCTGGTGGTACAGCGGACTGCGGCAGCTCGCCCTGGGAGGCGCGGCGGCCGGTGTGACGTACGCCCTGGGCATCCTGATCGGAACGGCCGTAGGATAGGCGGGCCGCTATTTATGCGTGGGACCGCATAAGTAGCCGTTACTCGCTGGTTTCGAATGCTTAACCACTGGGCATGAGCCGTAAGCGCTGCGGGCAATGACGCTTGCGGCGCACTCGCGGGGTGGGCGACGACGCCCCCTCCGCCCCCGGACCGATGGACATGGATCTGACCGATCAGTCCGGCCCGGAACCACCTACTTCAAGCCACGTGTGCGACACCCCCTCGCCCTCACGTGGCGTCCGCATGTTGGAACGACATATCCAGTTCCCGAGAATCGCTCCATCATGTAACCTGCACGAAATTTTGCACTCACGCAGAGGGCCAACGTCGTCCCTCGGCAATCTGCATATGCCAGTTGACGACGACGGGAGAGCCGATGCGTACGCCGCGCCAGCCGTCCCAGCACTCCACGAATGGCCAGAAGTGGTCGTTCATGGATGCTCGCCCTGCTGCGCAGGGTATGTACGACCCCCGCAACGAGAAGGACGCCTGTGGCGTCGGTTTCGTGGCCACCCTCACCGGCGAGGCGAGCCATGCGCTGGTCGAGCAGGCGCTCACGGTTCTGCGCAACCTGGAGCACCGCGGTGCCACCGGCTCCGAGCCCGACTCGGGTGACGGCGCGGGCATCCTGTCCCAGGTTCCGGACGCCTTCCTCCGCGAGGTCGCCGGCTTCGAACTGCCCGCCGCCGGCTCGTACGCCGTCGGTATCGCCTTCCTGCCCGAGGAGGGCACCCAGGAGGCCGTCTCGAAGATCGAGACGATCGCCGGGGAAGAGGGCCTGACCGTCCTGGGGTGGCGTGAGGTTCCCGTCGCCCCCGAGCTGCTCGGCGCCACCGCCCGCTCGACGATGCCCGTCTTCCGCCAGGTCTTCGTGACCGACGGTTCCGCCGTGGGCATCGACCTCGACCGCAAGGCCTTCGTGCTGCGCAAGCGCGCCGAGCGCGAGGTCGACGTGTACTTCCCGTCGCTGTCCGCGCGGACCATCGTCTACAAGGGCATGCTGACCACCGGCCAGCTGGAGCCCTTCTTCCCGGACCTGTCCGACCGCCGCTTCGCCTCCGCGATCGCGCTCGTGCACTCCCGGTTCTCCACGAACACCTTCCCGTCGTGGCCCCTCGCGCACCCGTACCGGTTCGTCGCGCACAACGGTGAGATCAACACCGTCAAGGGCAACCGCAACTGGATGGCGGCCCGCGAGTCCCAGCTCGTCTCGGACCTCTTCGGGGACCAGAACGCCCTCGAGCGCGTCTTCCCGATCTGTACGCCGGACGCCTCCGACTCGGCGTCCTTCGACGAGGTCCTCGAACTGCTGCACCTGGGCGGCCGTTCGCTGCCGCACTCCGTGCTGATGATGATCCCGGAGGCGTGGGAGAACCACGACTCCATGGAGCCCGCCCGCCGCGCGTTCTACGAGTTCCACTCCACGATGATGGAGCCCTGGGACGGCCCGGCCTGTGTCACCTTCACCGACGGCAAGCAGGTCGGCGCGGTCCTCGACCGCAACGGCCTTCGCCCCGGCCGCTACTGGGTCACCGACGACGGCCTCGTCGTCCTCGGCTCCGAGGTCGGCGTCCTCGACATCGACCCCGCCAAGGTGGTCCGCAAGGGCCGTCTCCAGCCGGGCCGCATGTTCCTCGTCGACACCGTCGAGCACCGCATCATCGAGGACGACGAGATCAAGGCCGGCCTCGCCGCCGAGCAGCCGTACGCCGAGTGGCTGGAGGCCGGGGAGATCGAGCTCTCCGACCTGCCCGAGCGCGAGCACATCGTGCACACCCACGCCTCGGTCACCCGCCGCCAGCAGACCTTCGGCTACACCGAGGAGGAGCTGCGCGTCATCCTCGCGCCGATGGCCAAGGCCGGTGCCGAGCCGATCGGCTCCATGGGCACCGACTCGCCCATCGCCGCGCTGTCCTCGCGCCCGCGGCTGCTCTTCGACTACTTCACCCAGCTGTTCGCACAGGTCACCAACCCGCCGCTGGACGCGATCCGCGAAGAGCTGGTCACCTCCCTGCGCTCCTCGCTGGGCCCGCAGGGCAACCTGCTTGAGCCGAGCGCCGCGTCCTGCCGTACGGTCACCCTGCCCTTCCCGGTGATCGACAACGACGAGCTGGCCAAGCTCATCCACATCAACGCCGACGGCGACATGCCCGGCTTCAAGGCCGCGACCCTGTCCGGCCTGTACCGGGTCTCCGGCGGCGGCGACGCCCTCGCCGCCCGCATCGAGGAGATCTGCGCCGAGGCCGACGCGGCCATCGAGAACGGCGCCCGCCTGATCGTCCTCTCGGACCGCCACTCCGACGCCGAGCACGCGCCGATCCCGTCGCTGCTGCTCACCGCGGCCGTCCACCACCACCTCATCCGCACCAAGCAGCGCACCGAAGTGGGCCTGCTGGTCGAGGCCGGTGACGTCCGCGAGGTCCACCACGTCGCGCTGCTGATCGGCTTCGGCGCCGCGGCCGTGAACCCGTACCTGGCGATGGAGTCGGTCGAGGACCTGGTCCGCGCCGGCACCTTCCTCTCCGACATCGAGGCCGAGAAGGCCATCCGGAACCTGATCTACGCCCTCGGCAAGGGTGTCCTCAAGGTCATGTCGAAGATGGGCATCTCCACCGTCGCCTCCTACCGCGGCGCCCAGGTCTTCGAGGCCGTCGGTCTCGAAGAGGGCTTCGTCGCCAAGTACTTCAGCGGGACCGCCTCCAAGATCGGCGGCGTCGGCATCGACGTCATCGCCAAGGAGGTCGCCGCCCGGCACGCCAAGGCGTACCCCGCCTCGGGCATCGCTCCCGCGCACCGCGCGCTGGAGATAGGCGGCGAGTACCAGTGGCGCCGCGAGGGCGAGCCGCACCTGTTCGACCCGGAGACGGTCTTCCGCCTCCAGCACTCGACGCGTGCGAACCGCTACGACATCTTCAAGAAGTACACGGACCGCGTGAACGAGCAGTCCGAGCGGCTCATGACGCTGCGCGGCCTGTTCGGCTTCAAGTCGGACCGCCCGTCGATCCCCGTCGACGAGGTCGAGCCCGTCTCCGAGATCGTCAAGCGCTTCTCCACCGGCGCCATGTCGTACGGCTCCATCTCCAAGGAGGCGCACGAGACCCTCGCCATCGCCATGAACCAGCTGGGCGGCAAGTCCAACACCGGTGAGGGCGGCGAGGACCCGGACCGTCTCTACGACCCGGCCCGCCGGTCCGCCATCAAGCAGGTCGCCTCCGGCCGCTTCGGTGTGACCTCCGAGTACCTGGTCAACGCGGACGACATCCAGATCAAGATGGCCCAGGGCGCCAAGCCCGGCGAGGGCGGCCAGCTGCCCGGCCACAAGGTCTACCCGTGGGTCGCCAAGACCCGGCACTCCACCCCGGGTGTCGGTCTGATCTCCCCGCCGCCGCACCACGACATCTACTCCATCGAGGACCTCGCCCAGCTGATCCACGACCTGAAGAACGCGAACCCGCAGGCGCGGATTCACGTGAAGCTGGTCTCGGAGGTCGGTGTCGGCACGGTCGCGGCCGGTGTGTCGAAGGCGCACGCGGACGTCGTGCTCATCTCGGGTCACGACGGTGGCACGGGTGCCTCCCCGCTGACCTCGCTGAAGCACGCGGGCGGTCCCTGGGAGCTCGGTCTCGCCGAGACCCAGCAGACCCTGCTGCTCAACGGCCTGCGGGACCGGATCGTCGTCCAGACCGACGGCCAGCTCAAGACCGGCCGTGACGTCGTCATCGCCGCGCTGCTCGGCGCCGAGGAGTTCGGTTTCGCGACCGCGCCGCTCGTCGTCTCCGGCTGCGTCATGATGCGCGTCTGCCACCTGGACACCTGCCCGGTCGGCATCGCCACCCAGAACCCGGTGCTGCGCGACCGGTTCTCCGGCAAGGCCGAGTACGTCGTGAACTTCTTCAAGTTCATCGCCGAGGAGGTCCGCGAGATCCTCGCCGAGCTGGGCTTCCGCTCCATCGAGGAGGCCGTCGGCCACGCCGAGACGCTCGACGTCGAGCGGGCCGTCAACCACTGGAAGGCGCAGGGCCTGGACCTGGCCCCGCTCTTCTACGTGCCCGAACTGCCCGAGGGTGCCGCACTGCACCAGGTCATCGAGCAGGACCACGGCCTGGAGAAGGCGCTCGACAACGAGCTCATCAAGCTCGCCGCCGACGCGCTCGCCGCCGACTCGGCCACCGACGCCCAGCCGGTGCGCGCCCAGGTCGCGATCCGCAACATCAACCGCACGGTCGGCACCATGCTCGGCCACGAGGTGACGAAGAAGTTCGGCGGCGCGGGCCTGCCCGACGACACCGTCGACATCACCTTCACCGGCTCGGCCGGTCAGTCCTTCGGTGCCTTCCTGCCGCGCGGTGTCACGCTGCGCCTGGAGGGCGACGCCAACGACTACGTCGGCAAGGGCCTCTCCGGTGGCCGCGTGATCGTCCGTCCCGACCGGGGCGCCGACCACCTCGCCGAGTACTCGACGATCGCGGGCAACACCATCGCCTACGGCGCGACCGGCGGCGAGCTGTTCCTGCGCGGCCGTACCGGTGAGCGCTTCTGCGTCCGCAACTCCGGCGCCCTGGTGGTCTCGGAGGGCGTGGGCGACCACGGCTGCGAGTACATGACCGGCGGTCACGCGGTAGTCCTCGGCCCGACGGGACGCAACTTCGCGGCCGGCATGTCCGGCGGCATCGCCTACGTCATCGACCTGGACCGCGACAACGTCAACGTGGGCAACGTCGACGCGGTCGAGGCCCTGGACGACACCGACAAGCAGTGGCTGCACGACGTGGTGCGCCGCCACCAGGAGGAGACCGGCTCCACGGTCGCCGAGAAGATCCTGGCCGAGTGGGACACCGCAGTGGACCGCTTCAGCAAGATCATCCCCAGCACGTACAAGGCAGTGCTCGCCGCCAAGGACGCCGCCGAGCAGGCGGGACTCTCCGAGTCCGAGATCACCGAGAAGATGATGGAGGCGGCGATCAATGGCTGACCCGAAGGGCTTCCTGAACCACGGGCGCGAGGTCGCCAAGTCCCGCCCCGTCGACGTCCGCCTGAAGGACTGGAACGAGGTCTACGTCCCGGGCTCGCTGCTCCCGATCATCTCGAAGCAGGCGTCCCGCTGCATGGACTGCGGCATCCCGTTCTGCCACAACGGCTGTCCGCTCGGGAACCTCATCCCCGAGTGGAACGACTACGCCTACCGCGAGGACTGGACCGAGGCGTCCGAGCGCCTGCACGCGACGAACAACTTCCCGGAGTTCACCGGGCGGTTGTGCCCGGCTCCCTGCGAGGCGGCGTGTGTGCTCGGCATCAACCAGCCGCCGGTCACCATCAAGAACGTCGAGGTCTCGATCATCGACAAGGCGTGGGACACCGGTGACGTCAAGCCGCAGGCCCCCGAGCGCCTGTCCGGCAAGACCGTCGCCGTGATCGGGTCGGGCCCGGCGGGTCTCGCCGCCGCCCAGCAGCTCACGCGGGCCGGGCACACCGTCGCCGTCTACGAGCGCGCGGACCGCGTCGGAGGCCTCCTCCGGTACGGCATCCCGGAGTTCAAGATGGAGAAGCGGCACATCAACCGCCGTATCGAGCAGATGCGCGCGGAGGGCACCCGCTTCCGCACCGGCATCGAGATCGGCCGCGACCTCAAGGCGACCGACCTGAAGAAGCGGTACGACGCCGTCGTGATCGCCGCCGGTGCCACCACCGCGCGCGACCTGCCGGTGCCGGGCCGCGAGCTCAAGGGCGTCTACCAGGCCATGGAGTACCTGCCGCTGGCGAACAAGGTCCAGGAGGGCGACTACGTCACCTCCCCGATCTCCGCCGAGGGCAAGCACGTCGTCGTGATCGGCGGCGGCGACACCGGCGCCGACTGCGTGGGCACCGCCCACCGCCAGGGCGCGGCCTCGGTGACGCAGCTGGAGATCATGCCCCGGCCGGGCGAGGAGCGGAACCCGAACCAGCCCTGGCCGACCTTCCCCATGCTGTACAAGGTCACCTCCGCGCACGAGGAGGGCGGCGAGCGGGTCTACTCCGTCTCCACCACCCACTTCGAGGGCGACGAGGACGGCAACGTCCAGTGGCTGCACCTCAGCGAGGTCGAGTTCGTCGACGGCAAGCTGACCTCCAAGCCGGGCACCGAGCGCAAGATCCCGGCCCAGCTGGTCACCCTCGCGATGGGCTTCACCGGCACCGACCGGGAGAACGGCCTGGTCGAGCAGTTCGGCCTGGAGCTCGACGAGCGCGGCAACATCGCCCGCGACGCCGACTTCGCGACCAACGTGCCGGGTGTGTTCGTCGCCGGTGACGCCGGCCGCGGCCAGTCCCTCATCGTGTGGGCGATCGCGGAGGGCCGCTCGGCCGCCCGCGGCTGCGACCGGTTCCTGACCGGCGCGAGCGAGCTGCCGGCGCCGATCCGGCCGACGGACCGCTCGCTGATGGTGTGATCACACCCGCATAGACGTCCCGTACAAAGGCGTACGGAACACTGATGGCGCCCGCCTCACGTCCCCGACCGGACCGAGGCGGGCGCTGTCGCATGTCCCGGTCGTACGTCCTGCTACGGCACCTTGAACGTCTCCCCGTACACCTGCCACTCCAGAGGTGTCCGCAGCCCCAGGTTCCCGTCGTGCAGGAAGCGCCGTTGCGCGGTGTCGACGCGGGTGGTGTCGATGCCCGGGTGCCTGGTGCGCATGGCGTCCTCGCGGAGGTCCAGGAAGACGTCCAGGTACGTCTTCTCGGAGCCGCCCCCGGTCGGGCTCGCGGCCTTTTCGAGGGCCGCTTCGCGCAGGCCGTAGAAGCTGGTGGGGTCGGTGCCGGGGCCGTGGAAGACCATGGCGTCGTAGTAGACGAACTGGCCCAGCGCGCCGAGCCCGTCGAGCTTGGCGAGGCGGACGGCCGGGTCGAAGTACACCCGGTCGCGGGCCGCGTCCTGCGCCGCGCGGAACGCGGGCACCTCGGCCTCCGCCTTCCAGGCTGCCGGGAAGCCCGGGTCCAGACCCTCGTGGGAGTCCGTGCCGTCGACCGCACGCAGGGCGGGCAGGTACCGGGCGAGCCCGTTGTCCGGGTGGGCCTTCGTGTAGCCCTCGACCAGGGCGAGCAGGTCCTCGGTGCCGGTGCAGAAGCCGATGATGCCGGCCGTGTAGCCCTGTCCGTCGCCGATGTCCTCGATGTAGGCGTAGGCGCTGCGCCAGTCGAGGGTGGAGTTCTCGGCGCTGGCCACCAACTGCTGGGCGAGGTCCTTCCGGGCCGGCGCCGCGAGGCCCGGCGGGACGGAGCCGAGGACCCGGTAGCCCGCCGAACTCCCCGCCTGCTCCGCCCACTCCTTGGCGCCCTGCGCGTCCTCGGTCTCCTCGGCCGCCTGCGCCCGGTAGGCGGCCGAGAGGTCGGGCCCCGCTCCGCTCGCGTCGGTGTCCCCGGGCGCGAGGACGTACACCGACGCCGTGGCGAGCAGGGGGACGGCGGCGAACAGCAGCATCCTGGCCGGTCTCACCGGGCTCCCGTCAGCTCGGCGACCTTCGCCCAGGCGCACACCACGAGCAGCACCAGCAGCACGGCGCAGGCTCCCGCCTGCACGAGGGCGCGACGGCCGTCCCGGGGAGCGTACGCGTAGGCGAGGGTGACGGCGCCACCGGTGAGCAGACCGCCCAGGTGGCCCTCCCAGGACGTCATGGCCGCCGAGATCACCAGCCACAGCAGCAGCCCCGCCATGAACCGGTTGACCTGGGCCATGTCGGCGCCGAGCCGGCGGGCCATCACCCAGTACGCGGCACCCAGCCCGAAGATCGCGCCGGACGCGCCCAGCGTGGGGTCGTAGGGCGCGATCAGCAGGACGAGGACCGAGCCGCCGAGCGCCGAGAGCAGATACAGGGCGAGGTAGCGGACGCGGCCCAGCTGGGCCTCGACCACGCGGCCGATGTTCCACAGCGAGACCATGTTCATCACGATGTGCAGGATCCCGAACGTGCCCCCGGTGGGCGGCAGATGCAGGAACGCGCCGGTCAGCAGCCGGTACCACTCGCCGTCGACGACACCCTCGACGTGGAGTTCGGCGGGGTAGGAGGCCTGCCACAGGTAGTGGCCGCCGTCCGGGCCCGCGAGGCCGGCCCCGAGCATCTCGAACCGGTCCACGATCGCCGGGCGCACCAACTCGCCGACATAGGCGAGCACGTTGAGTGCGATCAGGACGTACGTCACCAGCGGTACGGCCGTGATCCGCCCGCCGAACGCGGTGCGCGCCTGGCGTACCGACCGGGCTCCCTCCCGCACGCACTCCGGGCACTGGTGGCCGACGGCCGCCTCCCGCATGCAGTCCGGGCAGATGAACCGGTCGCAGCGGGTGCAGCGGACGTGGGACTCCACCTTCGGGTGGCGATAGCAGGTGGTGAGGGTGGATTCGGGTTCCACGTCCGGCTCCTCGGAGTGACAGGGGTGATCATTGAGCCGGTGGGGACGGCGGCGAACAAAATATCGAACGCCGGTGGCTGCGGAGAGCGGAGGGGTCATGGTCGCGATCAGTCTCAGCAAGGTGGAGGAGACGGCGCCCGCGCTGGTCGACCTGTACAAGAGCGCCGGGGTGTCCCTGGTGAAGCACGGACTGGGCGGACTGCGGGCCGCGGTCTACCTCGTGGTCGACTACTCGGGCTCCATGCGGCCGTACTACCAGGACGGCAGTGTGCAGGCGCTCGCCGACCGGGTCCTCGGGCTGTCCGCGCACCTCGACGACGACGGCCGGGTGCCCGTGGTGTTCTTCTCCACCGACATCGACGCCGAGACGGACATCGAACTCGCCGGTCACCAGGGGCGCATCGACCAGATCGTGGCCGGCCTCGGGCACATGGGCAGGACCAGCTACCACCTGGCCATGGACGCCGTCATCGACCACTACCTCGACAGCGGCAGCACCGACCCCGCCCTCGTCGTCTTCCAGACCGACGGCGGCCCGATCAACAAACTCGCCGCGGAACGGTACCTGTGCAAGGCGGCGAAGCTGCCCCTGTTCTGGCAGTTCGTCGGCTTCGGCGACCCGGACAGCAAGCAGTTCGACTTCCTCCGCAGGCTCGACGAGCTTCCCGTGCCGGACCGGCGGGCGGTGGACAACGCCGGCTTCTTCCCCGCGGGCGAGAACCCTCGCACGGTCCCCGACGGCGAGTTGTACGACCGACTCGTGGGCGAGTTCCCGCAGTGGCTGGAGGCGGCGCGAGCGGCGGGGATCGTACGGAGGTAGGCCGGAGCCCGTGGGGGTTTACGTGTCGCACTCCAGCACCGTCCGGCACAGCGCGCACCGGGCCCGTACCCGCCCCCGTACCGGCACCCGGATCCGCTGGTGGCAGGTGGGGCAGGGGAACGACACACGCAGGCTGCCCGCCCCGTCCGGAGTGAAGGCGTAACGGGTGCCTGGGCCTGTGCCCGGTCCGGGGCCGCCGTGCCGGCGGTCGCGGGCGTACCGGCGACGGCCCGCCCAGCCCGCCGCCGTCAGCGGGGGCTGCTGCTCGTCCTCGCGGGCCAGCGCCAGGCCCTTCCCGTACGCCGTGTACGCCTGCGGACTGGTGAACCACACCGACGGGTCCTCACCGAACACCAGGGACCGCTTCGCCAGGACGTACCCGAACTCCTCCGGCGTCAGATAGCCCAGCTTCTGGGACGAGGCCGCGTCCTCCCGGTACGCGTCCAGCAGCAGCCACCCCGCCCCCAGATACGTCGTCGCCGTGTCCGTGAGGATCTCGTTCTCGCGCACCCCGGGGAAGGACAGGTCCAGCCGGTGCAGGTACACGTGCATGACCTCGTGGGCCAGCGCCGCCCCGATGTCCCGCCGGTGGGTGCGGAACCGGTCGTTGAGTTCGACGAAGTACTCGGGCCCCGCGGTGAGTTCGACGTTCGCCGCGTGGGTCATCTCCCGGAAGCTCACGACGAACCGCGCGTCCGGGAGCCGGTAGTGCCGCACCAGCTCCCGCGCCACCCGCTGGGCGCCCAGATAGAGGTCGTCGGTGTCGCAGAACGCCACGTCCACCGGCGCCACGCTCGTCGCGAACGTCTGCACGGTGTCGTAGGAGAGCCGCTTGTAGAGCGCGGTGATCGCCGCCCGCACCGTCTCCAGGTGCGGGTAGCCGTGCTGGACCGGTCCGTCGTTCGCCACGCCCGTACCCCCAAGACGCCTGAACCCGATTCCACTCTACGAGGTCGGGCGCGGATCCAGGGGGACCGGATCCGGGGCACGCAGACGCAGTACGGGCCCGTCGGCCGGGGCTGCCTCCAGCTCGAGCACCCACACGTCGTTGCCGCCCTCCCGCAGCACCGGACCGGGCACGTACAGCGACCGCTGCGGGCCCACCGACCAGTACCGGCCCAGATCGAAGCCGTTCACCCAGACGAAGCCCCGGGTCCAGCCCGGCAGCTCCAGCACCGCGTCCCCGGCGCCGCGCACGCTCAGCACACCCCGGTACAGGCCGGGAGAGCCGTTGCCGGGGACCTCTCCGAAGGAGAGCCCCGCCACCGAGTCCAGTGCGTCCAGCCGCAGCCCCGTCGCCCGCACCCCGTGCAGGAACTGCCGCTCGTGCAGCAGACCTCCCGTGATCCCCTTGGCCTCCCCGCTCCTCGGCCCGTAGTTGACCCGGCCCAGCGACTCCACCCACAGCTCCACCCGCGCGGGCCCGGCGACCGGCTCCTTGAGCTGCACGTCGTCCTCGGTGAGCACCCCGGCCCGCTCCCCGTCGACGTACACCACCGCGAGGTCCCTGAGGCCGCGTGCGATCAGCGGGTACGGCTGCCGCGGCCCCGGCACGTCCACCTCGTACCGCACCAGCCCCCGGTCCACGTCCAGCTCCTCGAAGGCCGGCGGCACGGGACCCTCGACGGGCGGCCCGCCACGCGCCTCCAGTACGGCGGACAGGGCGGCCCAGCCGGACAGGAGCACCTCGTCGGGCCGCCCCAGCACGGTCGGTGCGGGCGGGAGTTCGGCCACCGGGCCGTACTCGGCGAGGACCTCCCTGAACCGCCGGAACTTCTCCGTGGGGCGGCCGTACTCGTCGATCGGCGCGTCGTAGTCGTACGACGTCACGTCCGGCTCCAGCGGGCCCTCGTGCAGCGCGCCCCCGCCCCGGTTGGCGCCCGACCAGCCGGCGAAGTTCGTGCCGCCGTGCGCCATGTACAGGTTCACCGAGGCACCGCACTCCAGGATCTCCCGCAGCGCCGCGGCTGCCTCCCCGGCATCCCGGACCACGTGCTCGCCGCCCCAGTGGTCGAACCAGCCGCACCAGAACTCCATGCACATCAGCGGGCCGTCCGGGCGGTACCGGCGCAGCGTCTCGAAGGCCGCGCGGGCGCCGGAGCCGAAGTTGACCGTGGCGAGGACACCGGGGAGCGAACCGCCGGTGAGCATGTGGTCCTCGGGGCCGTCCGAGGTGAACAGGGGGACGGTCACGCCCACCGCGCGCAGCAGCTCCGCCAGCCGGCGCAGGTAGCCGGTGTCCGAGCCGTAGCTGCCGTACTCGTTCTCCACCTGCACCATCAGCACCGGGCCGCCCCGGTCGACCTGCCGCTCCACGACCTGCGGCAGCAGCCGCCGGAACCAGCGCTCCACCTGCCCCAGGTACACCCCGTCGCTCGTGCGCGCACGGCCTTGCAGCCAGTGCGGCAGGCCGCCGTTCTCCCACTCCGCGCAGATGTAGGGGCCGGGACGGACGATCGCCCACAGCCCGGCCTCCCGGGCCGCGTCCAGGAACCGGCCCAGCGCCGCCACGTCCCGGAAGTCGCCGGGACGCGGCTCGTGGAGGTTCCACGGCACGTACGTCTCCACGCAGTTGAGGCCCATCGCCCGCAGCATCGCCAGCCGGTGCCCCCACTGTGCCTCGTGGACCCGGAAGTAGTGCAGCGCGCCGGACAGCAGCCGCACCGGCCGTCCGTCCAGCAGGAAATCGGTTTCACCTGTCGAGAACTCGCTCATAGGCTCCACCTTCATGAGTGGCGGCGACCACGTCCATGGACAAAGATCGGCGCTGCTTGGACCGAAGCGGCGGTCGTCGAACCGGAGCGGCGGTCGTCGAACCGGAGCGGCGGTCCTCGAACCGGGGCGGCGGTCGTCCAGCCGAAGGGATGCGTGGGAGGCGCGGCGATGTACCACACCTGGATGCGGTTCCTCACCCCCAGCCCCGTCCACCACCGGCTCGGCCTCGTCTGCCTCGGCGTCGGCCTCCAGCACGGCCCGCTGCCCACCGTCGGCCCCCGCACCCTCGACAGCCATGTCGCCGTCGTCATCAGCAGCGGCACCGGGTGGTACGAGACCCCCGACGGGCGGCGCCGGGCGGTCACCGCGCCCGCGCTCCTGTGGCTCACGCCGGGCGTCCCGCACCACTACGCGCCGGACCCCGGGACCGGCTGGGACGAGGGGTTCGTCGGCTTCACCGGGCCCGCCACGACGACGTACACCGACCTCGGGTACATCGAACCGGACCGTCCCGTGGTGGAGCTGTCCGACGCCGCCGGTCCCCGCGCGGTGATCGCCCGGATCGTGCGCGCCGCCCGTCGCGACAACCCGCTCCTGGAGGTGGAGACGGGCGCCGCGGTCCACGAACTGCTGGTCGCGCTGCGCCGCGCCCGCGCCGACCTCGCCCCCGACGGCGACCCCGTCCTCAAGGCCCTCGCCCGCGACGCCTTCAAGCCGATGTCCGTCGCCGACCACGCGGGCCGGCACGGCATGACCCTGGCCGAACTGCGCACCGCGGTGCGCCGGGGCGCGGGGTGCAGCCCCAAGGACTACCTCCTCGGCATCCGCCTCGACCGCGCCAAGGAACTCCTCGCCGCGACGGAACTCCCCGTCGCCGCCGTCGCCCGCCGCGTCGGCTACGACGACCCCGCCTACTTCTCCCGCCTCTTCACCCGCCGCGTGGGCATGCCCCCCGTCCGCTTCCGGGCCCAGGAGGCCCGAACGGTCCCCGGAGGCTGGAGCAACCAGGTCCCGGATCCGGGGGATCTGCCTCGGGTCTGAGGGGGGCGGGAGCTCTGACGGGGCGGTCTCCAGGAGGGGCATGGGCATGGGCATGGGTATGGGCCCGCGGGCCGGGGTGCTCCTTCGGGGGCTGGGCCCCTGAGGGGCGAGCCCTCACCAAGAGCTGACCTGGTGTTCCCGGCCGGTGCGGTTCCGGAGGGGCTGAGTCCACGGGGCCGGTTCAGAGCGGACTCCGGAGGGCGCGCTGCGCTTCGGCCAGGCGGGCCGCCTGACGCCAGAGCCGGTAGCCGCGGCCGTCTGCCGAGTCCCGGCCCAGTTGCCGGTCCGGCGATCATTGCCCCGACCCCCTCCCCGTAGGGTTGTCGACCATGACCACCAGCAACACCGGAAACGGTGCCGTCGACCCCGCCGTCCGTGAGGAGCTCGCGCGGCTGCGGGACAGCATCGACAACATCGACGCGGCCGTAGTGCACATGCTCGCCGAGCGGTTCAAGGCGACCCAGCAGGTCGGCCACCTCAAGGCCCGCCACCAGCTGCCCCCCGCCGACCCGGCCCGCGAGGCACGCCAGATCGAACGCCTCCGCACCCTCGCCGAGAACGCCAAACTCGACCCGGCCTTCGCGGAGAAGTTCCTCAACTTCATCATCGCCGAGGTCATCCGGCACCACGAGCGCATCGCCGAGGACGCCGTCAACGGCACCACCACCACGGCCGATTGACCCCGCGGGACACACACGGCATGCTGCCCCGTGCACTCCTTGTCAGCCTGCGAGCACTCCCCGTCAGCACTCGGGCGTAGGCTGGATCGTCCGCGAGGGAGGGACGTCGGGCCATGCCGTCGGATGCCAGGATCCTCATCGTCGACGACCACGAGGACACGCTCTACGCCCTGGAGAGCGCCCTGGCCCCGCTGGGCTACCGGCTCGGCCGCGCCACCAGCGGTGACGAGGCCCTCAAGCAGGTGCTCCGGGGCCAGGTCGGCCTCCTGCTCCTCGACGTGCGGATGCCCGGCGTCAGCGGCCTCGACGTGGTCCGCTACATGCGCCGCCTGGAACAGACCCAGCACATACCGGTCATCCTGCTCACCGGCTTCGGCCCCGACCACGAACTCACCTCCGCCGCCTTCGCCCTCGGTGTCGCCGACCTCGTGATGAAGCCCATCGACCCCTGGGCCCTGCGCACCAAGGTCCGCTACCTCTTCGACGCCCACCGCCGCCACCTCGCCCTCGAACACGAGGTCCGCGAACTGCGCGCCCTCGTCAAAGGCCACGGCGAGGAGCACGGCGAGGGCCACGGCGAGAACCAGGCCGCGCCCACCACGCCCCGCCCCGCCCTGCCCCACCCCGACGCCCGCGTCCCCATCCAGCGCGGACAGGGGGCGCACACCGAGGAGCTCGAACAGGACCGGACATAAGGCGTGTACCGATCCGCCTCTGTGAGTTGGCCCTGCCATCAGGCAGCATGTCCTGCATGTCCGTACTGACGCGCGACGAAGCGCAGACCCGTGCCAAGCTCCTCGACGTTCACCGCTACACCATCGCGCTCGACCTCACCACCGGCGACGAGACCTTCACGTCCCGGACCGTCGTCAGGTTCACCGCGCGCGCGGAGGCGGACACCTTCGTCGAGCTCAAGCCGGCCGAACTGCGAGAGGCGACCCTCGACGGCCGCCCCCTCGATCCGGAGACCCTCGACGGCAACCGGCTGCCCCTCACGGGCCTGACCGCCGGCGAGCACGAACTGCGGATCGACGCCGTCATGCGCTACTCCCGCACCGGCGAGGGCATGCACCGCTTCACGGACCCCAGCGACGGCGAGTCGTACGTCTACACCCAGCTGTTCATGGAGGACGTCCAGCGCGTCTTCGCCGCCTTCGACCAGCCCGACCTCAAGGCCGTCTTCGACCTCACGGTCACCGCCCCCGAAAGCTGGAGCGTCCTCGCCAACGGCATCACCGAACACCTCGGCGAAGGCCGCTGGCACGCCGCCCCCACCCCCCTGATCTCCACCTACCTCGTCGCCGTCGCCGCCGGCCCCTGGCACTCCGTACGCACCGAACACCGCGGCCTGCCCTTCGGCATCCACTGCCGCCGCTCCCTCGCCCCCTACCTCGACCCGGACGCCGACGAGATCTTCGAGATCACCCGGCAGTGCTACGACCGCTACCACGAGAAGTTCGAGGAGCCCTACCCCTTCGACTCCTACGACCAGGCGTTCGTCCCCGAGTTCAACGCCGGCGCCATGGAGAACCCCGGACTCGTCACCTTCCGCGACGAGTTCGTCTACCGCTCCGCCGTCACCGACACCGAGCGCCAGACCCGCGCCATGGTCATCGCCCACGAGATGGCCCACATGTGGTTCGGCGACCTCGTCACCCTGCGCTGGTGGGACGACATCTGGCTCAACGAGTCCTTCGCCGAGTACATGGGCTACCAGACCCTCACCGAAGCCACCCGCTTCACCGACACCTGGGTCGACTTCGGCGTCATGCGCAAGGGCTGGGGCTACGACGCCGACCAGCGCCCCTCCACTCACCCCGTCGCCCCCGAAGCCGTCGAGGACACCGCCTCGGCCATGCTCAACTTCGACGGCATCTCCTACGCCAAGGGCGCCTCCGCCCTGCGCCAGCTCGTGCACTGGCTCGGCGAGAAGGACTTCCTCGCCGGCATCAACACCCACTTCGCCCGGCACAAGTTCGGCAACGCCACCCTCGCCGACTTCATCGACTCCCTCGCCTCCGCCACCGAACGCGACGTCCACGCCTGGGCCGACGCCTGGCTGCGCACCACCGGCGTCGACACCCTCAGGCCCGTCGTCACCCGCGGCGAGGAAGCCACGTACACCCTCCAGGTCGAGCACAAGGGCAGCCGCCCGCACCGCATCGCGGTCGGCCTCTACGACCAGGACGTCACCGACGAGGGCCGCCACCTCGTCCTGCGCGACCGCCTCGACCTCGACGTCCCGCAGAGCGAACCCCTCCCCATCGGCAAGCGCCCCGCCCTCCTGCTCCTCAACGACGGCGACCTGACCTACGCCAAGATCCGCTTCGACCCCCAGTCCTTCACCACGGTCACCGAGTGCCTCTCCGGACTCCCCTCACCGCTGACCCGCGCCGTCGTCTGGAACGCCCTGCGCGACGCCGTCCGCGACGGTGAACTCCCGCCCTCCGCCTACCTGGAGGCCGCCCGCGCCCACCTCCCGCACGAAACCGACCTCGCCCTCGTCCAGGGCGTCCTCGCCTTCGCCGCCACCTACGTCGCCGACCGCTACATCACCCCCGAGGAACGCCCCGCCGCCCTGTCCCTCCTCACCGCCCTGTGTCGCGACCTCATCCGCCGCACCGAGGACGGCGACAACCCCGGCCTGCGCCTGATCGCCGTACGCCACTGCATCAACGTCGCCGCCCACCCCGACACCATCGCCGCCTGGCTCGCCGACGGCACCGTCCCCGGCGGACCCGAACTCGACCCCGAACTGCGCTGGCGCGTCCTCGCCCGCCTCGCCGTCCTCGGCGCCACCGACGAGGCCGCCATCGCCGCCGAGCTCGCCCGCGACCCCTCCGCCACCGGCCAGGAAGGCGCCGCCCGCTGCCGCGCCGCCCTCCCCTCCGAGGAGGCCAAGGCAGCCGCCTGGGACGCCATGTTCACCCGCGACGACCTCTCCAACTACCTCTTCACCGCCACCGCCCAGGGCTTCTGGCAACCCGAACAGGCCGATCTCGTACGGCAGTACGTGCCCCGCTACTACGACGACGCCGTCGCCCTCGCCGCCCGCCGCGGCCCCGCCATCGCCGACGCCGTGGGCCGCTGGGCCTTCCCCGACTACGCCATCGACGAGGACACCCTCCGCCTCGGCGAGACCTGTCTGCGCGACGCCGACCCCATCCCCGCCCTGCGCCGCAAGCTCACCGACCAACTCGACGACCTGGGACGCGCGTTGCGGGTGAGGCAGGCCTAGAGCGGACTTTCCCCGTACGGCAGTACCCCCTTTCGGGTCAGGATCGTTGAACTCTCCGGGCGCGCCCAGCCGGCGCCGTCCAAGCTGGAAGCCCCCAGCGCTCCCGGAGGTCGACGATGAGCACCCCGCCACTGGCCTCGGGCCCCGAGAGCGCCGATGTGCTGCGCCCACAGCTCGACACGGTTCTGGACGCGCTGGGGGAGGGGCTACGTCTGAGGGGTGGGCCACTGCCGGCCGGGGGGCCTGAGGCGGTTTCGGCCCGGGTGCGGGACGCGGTGGGTGACGTACTGCCGGACGAGGGCGAGCAGGATGCCCTACCGCTCCTGGTGCGAGCCCTGGCGGAGGGTTCCGCAGACCCGGCGGACCCTTTCTGCACGGCCCACCTCCACTGCCCGCCTCTCGCGGTCGCCGCAGCGGCAGATCTGGCCGCCTCCGTGCTCAATCCGTCCATGGACTCCTGGGACCAGGCTCCGGCGGCATCGGAGCTCGAGGCCCTGGTGACACGTGCACTGGCAAACGAGGTCTACGCCGAGACACCCAGGGGCGCGGGGCTGTATCGATCTGCGGCTCCGCCGCGGGGCGCGACCAGCCCCCACCGGCCCGACGCTGTGATCACAACCGGTGGCACGGAATCCAACCAACTCGCCCTCCTCCTGGCCAGAGAGACACATGGCTCGGGCGTCCGACTGGTCTGCGCCGAAAGCGCCCACCACTCCCTCCCCCGCGCGGCCTGGCTGCTGGGGATGCCCCAACCCGTCACTCTCCCCACCCTCGATCCCACAGCCCTGGAAACCGCCCTCACCACTCTCCAGGGCCCGCTCGTTGTCGCGGCCACCGCAGGCACGACGGACACCGGCCACATCGATCCGCTACCCGAGATCGCGCACCTGTGCGCACAACACGGCGCCCGCCTGCACGTAGACGCGGCCTACGGCGGCGGCCTCCTCTTCAGCCCCCACCACCGAGCCAAGCTCACCGGCCTCAGCGCCGCGGACACCGTCACCCTCGACCTGCACAAACTCGGCTGGCAGCCGGTCGCCGCCGGACTCCTCGCCGTCCGCAGCGGCAGCGACCTCGCCGCCCTCAACCACCGCGCCGACTACCTCAACGCCGACGACGACACCGAAGCCGGCCTCCCCGACCTCCTCGGCCGGTCCCTGCGCACCACCCGCCGCCCCGACATCCTCAAGATCGCCGTCACCCTGAAGACCCTCGGCCGCGAAGGACTCGGCGCACTCGTCGACCAAGTCTGCTCCACAGCACAGGAGTTCGCGGCACTCGTCGACCGGCACCCCGGGTTCGAACTCCACGAACCGCCCACCATCAGCACGGTCCTGTTCCGACCCGCAGACGCCACCGACGACGCCGTAGCGGCCGTACGCCGACAACTCCTCACCGACGGCCGCGCCGTCCTCGGCCGCGCCCGCGCGGCGAACCGGCTCTGGCTCAAGGCCACCCTCCTCAACCCCACCACCCAGCCGGCCCATCTCGCCGCACTCCTGCACCTCGTGGAAGGAACCACCCCCCGATGAACCCCCACCCCCCACACCACGAGCCCGACGCACCCCGCGACCTCGTCGGCATCGGCATCGGCCCCTGCAACCTCTCCCTCGCCGCCCTCGCCCAGCCCCTCACCACCCTCGACGCCGTCTTCTACGAACAGCGCCCCGCCTTCCACTGGCACCCCGGACTCCTGATCGACGGCGCCACCGTCCAGGTCCCCTTCCTCGCCGACCTGGTGACCCTCGTCGACCCCGCCAGCGACTGGACCTTCCTCAACTACCTCAAGGCCCGCGAGCGCCTGTTCCCCTTCTACTTCGCCGAGCGCTTCCACATCCAGCGCGCCGAGTACGACGCCTACTGCCGCTGGGTCGCCGAGAACCTCCCCGGCCTGCACTTCCGCCACCAGGTCGACGCCGTCCGCTTCAACCCCGAACGCGACGTCTTCGAAGTCGACTTCACCCAGCTCGACAGCGACGGCGAAGCCGAGGCCCTCGGCCGCACGTACACCAAGAACATCGTCGTCGGCATCGGCACCGAGCCCTACGTGCCGGAACCGCTCAAGCCCCTCGTCGAGATCCCCGGCGTACCCGTCATCCACGCCGCCGACTACCTCGACCACCGCCAGAGCCTCCTCGCCGCCGACCACGTCACCGTCGTCGGCTCAGGACAGTCCGGCGCCGAGGTCTTCCTCGACCTGCTCCGCAACCGCCCCACCGGCCGCGAACGACTGCACTGGCTCGGCCGTACCGAAGCGTTCGCGCCCATGGAGTACTCCAAGCTCGGCCTCGAACACTTCACCCCCGACCACACCCGCTACTTCCACGCCCTGTCCGAGAGCGTCCGCGACCGCCTCGGCACCACCCAGTGGCAGCTCCACCGCGGCATCGGCGCCGACACCATCGCCGCCATCCACGACGAGCTCTACCACCGCACCCTGCACGGCGGCTGGCCCGACGCCGTCCTCACCCCCGGCGTCCGCGTCCGCACCGCCGGACGCATCGCCACCACGAAGATCGAACTCCACCTCGAACACATCCAGCAGGGCAGCCGCTCCCGGCTCACCACCGACGCCGTCGTCCTCGCCACCGGCTACCGCGAACGCCCCCTCGACCGCATCCTCGCCGGACTCGACCCCTACCTGCGCCGCGACAGCCGCGAACGCCCCCGCGTCGACGAACAGTTCAGACTCGTCCTCGACCCCTCCGTCACCGGCGCCGACTGCCACGTCCACGTCCAGAACGCCGAACGCCACACCCACGGCGTCGGCGCCCCCGACCTCGGCCTCGCCGCCTGGCGCAGCGCCACCATCCTCAACACCGTCACCGGCAAGAACCCCTACCCCCTGCCCGCCCGCACCGCCTTCACCACCTTCGGCCTCGAACAGCGGCCCCTGATCCCACCGGCCCGCCAGGCCCCCGCACTGACACCCCTGGTCGAAGGACGGTGAACGCCGGCGACGGCATACGCAGCACATCGCCGGCACGCACCCCTAGAACACCGGCGTACCGTCCCGCGTGAGCTTCCAGTCCACCGACGCGAAGTCCTTCGGGTCCAGCACACCCTTCGCGGTCACCCACTCCGCGATCCGGGTACGGATCTCCGTCGACTCCGACCACAGCTCGGTGGCGGAGGCCACGTGCGGGAACGCCCCGCCGCCGTTGGCCCGGTAGTTGTTCACCGCGAACACGAACTTCTGCGCGTCGTCCAGAGTGGCACCGTTCCAGGTCAGGTTCTTGATCCGCGAACCCGCCGCCTGCGCGATGTCGATGTCGTACGACAGCCCCGACACGTAGTCGTAGTTGTAGTCCGGACGGTTGTTCGCGTTCGTCAGCTTCTCCACGTCCACCGGCGCACCCGCCGCCGTCCGCACGAAGTACTCCGCCGAGTACTCCAGGTACGCCCGGATCTGCGCACCCGTCAGCAGCTTCGCGACCAGCGTGTTGTCGTACACGTACAGGCTCGACAGGTCCCGGATCGTCACGGCGCCCGCCGGGATCTCCGACGTGCGGGAGAACGGCGAAGCCTGCGCGATCACCGGCAGCGACGCGTACTCCGTCGACGCCAGCGCCGCCCTGACCACGTCCTCCTGCACCTTCGTGATCAGGTCGATGATCGGGGCGTCCTTGTACCGCGCCTCGACCGTCGTCAGCGTGGCCGTCGCCGTCCCCACCACCTGGTTGACGTACTTCACGACCACGTCGTGGTCGTCCTTCAGCAGCTTGGTGATCTTCGGATCGTCCGCCACCGAGTTCGAGTTGAGCACCTTCGACGACACCGACTCGACCGACCAGCGGCCCTTCTCAAAGACCAGCTCGAAGTCGAACAGCGACAGCCGCTCCGCGTACGCGAGCGGCTCCGACAGCACCACCGTCTTCCCGGTCTTCGCGTTGACGACCTTCAGCTCCGGGATCTCCACGTGCGCGTGCCCCACCAGGATCGCGTCGATCCCCGGCACCTGCTGCGCCACCAGCGCCGCCGAGTTCTCCACGTACGGCAGCTGGTCACCGTAGGACGACGTCCCCGACGAACCCGAGTGCGCCGACACCACCACCACGTCCGCGCCCATCGACCGCAGCTTCGGCACCCACTTCGCCGCCTGCTCCTCAAGCCCCGGGAACACCAACTTCCCCTGCACGTACGCCTTGTCCCAGATCGCGATACCCGGGTTCGTCAGCCCCAGCACCGCCACCTTCACCGGCGGCGCACCCTTCACGTGGAACGTCTTGATGAAGTACGGCGGGAAAGCGGGCTTCAGCGTCTTCGCGTCCAGCGCGTTGGCGCCGAGCAGCGGGAAGTCGCACTGCTCCTCGAACTTCCGCAGCGTCTCGATGCCGTAGTTGAACTCGTGGTTGCCCAGCGCCACCGCGTCGTACCCGATGGCGTTCATCGCCGCGGCCATCGGATGGACCGGACCACCCTTCGCGGTGATCGGGTCGACCTTCGCGTAGTAGTACGTCAGCGGCGTGCCCTGGATCGTGTCGCCCGCGTCCAGAAGCAGCGTGTTGCAGCGGCCCTTCTCCTTGCGGACCTGGTTCACCAGCGTCGAGATCCGCGACAGACCCTGCGCGTTGCCCGCCGCGTCCTTGTACTCCGCGTCCTTGAAGTAGTCCCAGTTGAAGACATGACCATGCAGGTCGGTGGTGCCCATGACCGTGAGCGAGTACCGCTTCACCGGCTTCCTCCCGCTGTCCGCGGCCTGCGCGGCAGGAGCTCCCACGCCACCCGCCAGCGCGACCCCCGCTCCCGTCACGGCGGACTTCTCCAGGAACTTCCTGCGGTTCAAGGCCATCTCTTGATCTCCTCGGGGAAAGGTCAACAACGCGCGTAGATTCTGACCCGCTCATGCTGAACTGCAACAGACCCCACAGGTTTCGATCTGGTGACTCGCCGCACGAAAACTGACACAGTGAGTCGTTATGACCGTTCCCTACGGCACACCCGACGCACCCCGCATCGCCGTCCGCGGCGAAGCCCACCTCGAAGTCGACCCCGAGATCGCCCGCATCGGCGTCACCGTCGCCTCCCGCGGCAAGGACCGCCGCACCGCCCTCGACGACCTCACCCGCCGCAACACCACCGTCCTGGACCTCCTCAAGTCCTACGGCGACGCCGTCGAACACCTCGAGACCGGCTCCTTCTCCGTCACCCCCGAACTCAAGGAACACGGCCGCGGTGAACGCGTCCACGCCTACCACGGCCGCGTCACCATCACCGCGGAACTCACCGACTTCACGGCCCTCGGTGAACTGACGACCCGGTTGGCCGACCAGGAGTTGACGAGGGTCGACGGACCATGGTGGGCCCTGCGCCGCGACTCACCCGTCTACCGGCAGGCACGGCAACAGGCAGTCCGGGAAGCCGTCCAGCGTGCCAAGGAGTACGCCGAGGCGCTGGACACGTCCCTGGCCTCCCTCCTCGAACTCGCCGACATCGGCGCCGAGGACCCCGAACCCCGCTTCGTGGGCAAGGCGAGCCGCGCCCGCTCCATGGCCTACGAGTCCGCGGCCGACACCGCGGCCGCCCCGCTCGACCTCGAACCCCAGCGCCAGCACGTCTACGCACACGTCAACGCCCGGTTCACGATGGCGCCGCCGACGCTGTAAAAAGTCGCCGCATTTGCTCCTGCGATGCTCATCGGAGCGGGGCCCCGCACACTTCAACACTTGTCAAGAGGGCTTCACCCGGAGGTTGTTGAGTCGTCATGTGCGGCCAACTCCCTACCCGCCGGTAAGGCCTAATGTCGAAACATGCGCCGAGCAAAAATCGTCTGCACCCTGGGCCCCGCCACCGACTCCTACGACCAGATCAAAGACCTGGTAGACGCCGGAATGGACGTAGCCCGCTTCAACCTCAGCCACGGCAGTTACGCCGAGCACGAGGAGCGGTACCACCGCGTCCGCAAGGCCTCCGACGAGACCGGCCGCAGCGTCGGCCTCCTCGCCGACCTTCAGGGCCCGAAGATCCGCCTCGGCCACTTCACCGAAGGACCCGTACTCCTTGAACGCGGGGACACCTTCACCATCACGGTGGAAGAGGGCGCGGAAGGCGACCAGCGGTCCTGCGGGACGACGTACGCCGGACTCGCCTCGGATGTCTCCGTGGGCGAGCGCATCCTCGTCGACGACGGCAAGGTCTGCCTGGAAGTCACCTCGGTGGAGGGCCCCCGCGTCCACACCCGGGTGATCGAGGGCGGCATGATCTCCGACCACAAGGGACTGAACCTTCCGGGCGTCGCGGTCTCGGTCCCGGCGCTGTCGGAGAAGGACGAGGAAGACCTGCGCTGGGCGCTGCGCATGGGCTTCGACGTGATCGCCCTGTCCTTCGTCCGCTCCGGCCGCGACGTCGAGGACGTCCACCGGATCATGGACGCGGCTGGGCGTCGGGTCCCGGTGATCGCCAAGGTCGAGAAGCCGCACGCTGTGGACGCCATCGAGGACATCGTCGCCGCCTTCGACGGGATCATGGTGGCGCGCGGCGACCTCGGCGTGGAGATGCCGCTGGAGCAGGTGCCGATCGTCCAGAAGCGCGCGATCAAACTGGCCAAGCGCAACGCCAAGCCGGTGATCGTCGCGACGCAGATGCTCGACTCGATGATCGAGAACTCTCGTCCGACGCGCGCGGAGGCGTCCGATGTCGCCAACGCGGTCATCGACGGCACGGACGCGGTGATGCTGTCCGGTGAGACGAGCGTGGGCAAGCACGCGATCGAGACCGTCCGGACGATGGCCAAGATCGTCGAGGCCGCGGAGGAGGACATCCTCGAGAAGGGCCTCCCGCCGCTGACGGAACGGAACAAGCCCCGCACCCAGGGAGGGGCTGTCGCCCGGGCGGCGGCGGAGATGGGCGACTTCCTCGGCGCGAAGTTCCTGGTGGCCTTCACCCAGTCCGGCGACACGGTCCGTCGGCTGTCCCGGTACCGGTCCCCGATCCCTCTGCTGGCCTTCACCCCGGAGCCTGCGACTCGGTCGCAACTCAGCCTGACGTGGGGTGTGGAGACGTACCTGGGCCCGCAGGTCGACTCCACGGACGCGATGGTCGACCAGGTGGACGAGCTGTTGCTGCGGTACGGGCGCTGCGAAAAGGGCGACGTGGTCGTGATCACGGCCGGCTCCCCGCCCGGGGTGTCCGGGTCGACGAACCTGGTCCGGGTGCACCACATCGGGGAGGACGACAGTCCCAAGTAGGGGGTTGGTCAGTGCTTGGGGCCTACGTGGGTGTCCAGGAGGGCTACGGAGGCTTTGCGGGCGATGGGGATGTTGCGGCTGTTCGCCTGCTTCCAGTCGACGCCCACCTTGTCGAGGGTGTCGGTGAAGAGCCGGATGATGTCGCCGGACAGGTTGGTGAAGAAGTACCGGGGATATTCGTAGCGCTTCCGCTCACCGGCTACGACCCGGGTGGCCCAGTTGGTGACGCGGCATCCGTCGGAGTGGATGAGGCCGCGGACGAACTCCCAGGGGTGCGCGTCGACGATGGCCTGCTGCCAGGGTTCGAGAACGATGACGCGCTCGTGCTTCTTGCCGGCGCCGTGCTGGGGGAACATGCACGGCCAGTGCTTGCTGTAGCAGGTGACGTATTGGCAGCCCTGGCGTTGGACGCAGAACACCGTGTTGCCGGGGTTCACTATGCGCATGGCCTCTTCGCAGGCGTCGATCAAGCCGGGCCAGGCATCGGCGCACGCGATCCGAAGGCAGTGCACCCCTCGCCGAAGGCCGCTGATGCAGCCGTCACCAAGATAGAGGCCGAGCAGGTAGGCGTATGCGGCCGTGTCGAGAGGACGACCGTCGCACCGCGGGCACTTGGGAGGCTGCCTTCCCGGGCATTCGCCGCGCCGCGCCCGATCCAGGTGTAGCCATTTGCCGATCGTTCCCACTGGGACGTTGAGTTGTCGGGCCACATCTGCGTTGCGCACGCCTGAGCGAAGTAAAGCGATGGCTCGGTGTCGTACATCAGTGCCGTGCTGGATCATGTGACCACTCTGGGTAACGAAGCGCGACTGCACCCAGCAAAAAGCGGATGTTCACGAGAACGTGAGCATCCGCTTTCTGGGAAAAGTGCCCGGTGTGGGATTCGAACCCACATGCCCAAAGGGCACGGCATTTTGAGTGCCGCGAGTCTGACCAGTTCCTCCAACCGGGCGGGTTGGGGCGCTGTCCGGAAGCATACCGGGTCACCGCAGCTCCCCGCCTCTAGGTAGGCTGCACAAGCAGCAGTACCTGCCCGGCCCGTAACAAGGAGCCCCCGTGACCGCCCCCGAGTCGCCCCAGCCCGTAGACGCGCCCGACGACGACAAGTCGCACGTGCCTCCGCTGACGACCCGTGTCGTCATCGCCGAGGACGAGGCCCTGATCCGCCTTGACCTCAAAGAGATGCTGGAGGAAGAGGGCTACAGCGTCGTCGGCGAGGCCGGTGACGGTGAGCAGGCCGTCGAGCTCGCCCGTGAGCACAAGCCGGACCTCGTCATCCTCGACGTGAAGATGCCGAAGCTCGACGGCATCTCCGCCGCCGAGAAGATCGCCGAGGAGCGTATCGCCCCCGTCCTGATGCTCACCGCCTTCTCGCAGCGCGACCTCGTGGAGCGGGCGCGGGACGCCGGTGCCATGGCGTACCTGGTGAAGCCCTTCAGCAAGAGCGATGTCGTGCCGGCGATCGAGATGGCGGTCTCCCGGTTCACGGAGCTGAAGGAGCTGGAGAACGAGGTCGCGGACCTCACCCAGCGTCTGGAGACGCGCAAGCTCGTGGACCGGGCGAAGTCGATTCTTCAGACGTCGTACGGCCTGACGGAGCCCGCCGCGTTCCGGTGGATCCAGAAGACGTCGATGGACCGGCGGATGTCGATGCAGCAGGTCGCGGAGGCGGTCATTCTGGACGCCGATGAGAAGAAGGCCAACAAGGGCTGAGCCCCGTACGCCACAAGACCGAGGCCCGCGTCCCCAGCAGGGGGCGCGGGCCTCAGTCGTACAACGAAGGAAGGGTCAGTCCTCGCCGAGGTACGCCTTGCGGACCGACTCGTCGTGCAGGAGGTCCTGGCCGGTGCCGGAGAGGACGATGTTGCCGACCTCCATGACGTGTCCCTGGTCGGCCAGGGAGAGGGCGGCCTGGGCGTTCTGCTCGACCAGCAGGATGGTCGTGCCCTGGGACTTGAGTTCGACGATCGTCGCCATGATCTTCTGCATCATGATCGGCGAGAGACCCATGGAGGGCTCGTCGAGCATCAGCAGCTTGGGCTGGGACATGAGCGCGCGGCCCATGGCCAGCATCTGCTGCTCGCCGCCGGAGAGGGTGCCTGCGGCCTGGTTGCGGCGCTCTCCCAGGATCGGGAAGAGGTCGTAGGCGCGCTGTATGTCCTTCTCGATCCCTTCCTTGTCCTTCCTCAGGAACGCTCCGAGCTGGAGGTTCTCGAAGATGGTGAGGCGGGGGAAGATGTGCCGGCCTTCGGGGGAGTGGGCGAGGCCGAAGGAGACGATCTTGTGGGCCGGGATGCCGCTGAGGGGCTTTCCGTCGAACGTGATCTTTCCGGAGGTCGGCTTCAGGAGGCCCGAGAGGGTCCGCAGTGTCGTCGTCTTGCCGGCGCCGTTGGTGCCGATGAGGGTGACGACCTGGCCGGCTTCGACGCTGAAGGAGATGCCTTTGACGGCTTCGATCTTGCCGTAGGAGACCCGGAGGTCCTCGACTTCGAGGAGTGCGGTCACTGGGCTTCTCCCTTGGTGCTGGTGGTGCTCGGCGCGTCGGAGACGTCCTCTGCGGCGTCGGCTTCGGCCGCTTCGGCTGCGCCGGGGTCGCCCTCGAAGGGTTCGCCGAGGTAGGCGGCGATGACGCGCTCGTCGGCCTGGACGACCTCGGAGGTGCCTTCGACGAGCTTCTCGCCCTGGACGAGGACGGCGACGCGGTCGGAGAGGTTGAAGACGAAGCGCATGTCGTGCTCGATGAGGAGGACGGCGATGCCCTTGTCGCGGATGGCGAAGACCAGCTCTTCGGTCGCCCGCGTCTCCTGGGGGTTCATGCCGGCGGTGGGCTCGTCGAGCAGCAGCAGGCCGGGCTCGGAGGCCAGGGCGCGGGCGATCTCGAGCTTGCGCTGTTCGCCGTAGGGGAGGTTGCGGGCGAGGTGGTCGCGCTTGGCCTCGAGGCCGATGAACTCCAGGAGTTCCATGGCGCGTTCTTCGCTGGCCTTCTCCGCCTTCTTGAAGCCGGGGCCGCGCAGGAGGGCGGACCAGAGGCCTTCCTTGGTGCGGGTGTGGCGGCCGACGAGGACGTTCTCGAGGACCGTCATGTTGGCGAAGAGGCGGATGTTCTGGAAGGTGCGGGCGATGCCGGCCTTGGTCACCAGGTGGGGCTTGGGCGGGAGGACGGTGCCCTGGTAGGAGACCGTGCCTTCCGTGGGGACGTAGAGGCCGGTGAGGCAGTTGAAGAAGGTGGTCTTGCCGGCGCCGTTGGGGCCGATGAGTCCGACGATCTCGCCTGCGTTGACGGTGAAGTCGACCGAGCGGACGGCGGTGAGGCCGCCGAAGCGCATGGTGACGTTGCGTGCTTCGAGTACGGGTGTGGTCTCGGTGGTCATGGTGCTCACGCCCCCGCCTTGGTGACGGCGGCCGGTTCGCCGGAGAGTGTGGTGGTGTCTGGTACGTCGAGTTGGCCGGTCTCGTGGAATTCGAGCTGGCGGCGGCGGTTGGCGATGATGCCTTCGGGGCGGAAGCGCATCAGCAGG
The DNA here is from genome assembly GCF_000383655.1 of Streptomyces sp. 351MFTsu5.1. Classification (NCBI taxonomy): domain Bacteria; kingdom Bacillati; phylum Actinomycetota; class Actinomycetes; order Kitasatosporales; family Streptomycetaceae; genus Streptomyces; species Streptomyces sp. 351MFTsu5.1. Next base: position 266,892 of record NZ_KB911783.1, read on the forward strand.
ATGAGGGCGATGCCGAAGGCCAGCAGCGACTTGTCCTGGAGGAAGACGAGCTTCTCGGGGAGCAGGTAGAGCAGTGCCGCGCCGAGGATGGGGCCTGCGACCGTGCCCATGCCGCCGAGGACGACGGCGGCCAGGAGGAAGGCCGAGTTGGGGGGTGTCGAGCCCGCGAACTGGTACGGCGTCGGGACGACGCTGTAGGTGACGTGGGCGCTGACGGTGCCGGCGAGGCCGGCGAGGGCGGCGCCGAGGGCGAAGGCGATGAGCTTGACGCGGAAGCCGTTGATGCCCATGGCGGTGGCGGCGGTCTCGTCCTCGCGGATGGCGATCCAGGAGCGGCCGATGCGGGAGTCGGCGGCGCGGGTGTAGACCAGGACCACGAGGGCCATGATCAGCACCATCAGCAGGTAGTAGTTGGCGAAGCGGCCGATGGTGAAGCCGGCGATGTCGTGGGCTTCGCCGAGGTTGAACCCGAAGAAGTTGAGGTCCGGGATGGACGGGATGCCGTTCGGGCCGTTGGTGATGTCGGGGCCCGATTCGCCGTCCATGTTGTTGACGGCGATGCGGAAGATCTCTCCGAAGCCGAGGGTGACGATGGCGAGGTAGTCGCCGCGCAGGCGCAGGGTGGGGGCGCCGATGAGGACGCCGAAGATCAGCGATGCGGCGGCACCCGCGAGTGCGGCGGCCCAGAAGGGGAAGTGGACGCCGGAGAAGCGGGAGAACTCGGAGCCGGAGACGAGGGCGGCGGTGTAGGCGCCGACGCCGAGGAAGGCGACGTATCCGAGGTCGAGGAGTCCGGCGAGGCCGACGACGATGTTGAGGCCGAGGGCGACGGTGCCGAAGATCAGGATGTTGACGCCGATGTTGGCGTAGTGGTCGTCGGTCTGGGTGAAGGGGAACGCGATCGCGGCGGCGAAGCCCATGGCGAGCGTGAAGCTGCGGTTGTGGGCGACGATCCGGGAGAAGCGGTCCATGAGGCCTGCGGCGTGCAGGGCCCAGACGGCGAAGACGACGACGATGAGGAAGCCGACGAAGAGCTCGCCGTACTCGGTGTCGATGCCGTAGGTGAAGACGGCCAGGCCGATGATCGTGCCAACCGTGATCACCGCGCGCTCCAGCCAGGGGCTGAGGGGAGCGGGGGCGGGGATGTGGTCGGGCTTGGCGATGTAGGCCTTGAGGTTGTCCTTGGTGCTCTCGGTGTGCGGCTCGGGGAGGGCGAACGCGCCGATGACGGGGAGGAGGGAGGCGATGGCCGCGACCCAGCCGCCCGGCTCGAGGTTGGCGAGTCCGCCGAGTTCGGCGGCGATCGAGATGATCGTGTACCAGGTGACGCCGAAGCCGCCGATGGCGGTGAGCACGAGGGGGGCGTTGTTGCGGGCGGGGATGAGCCAGCCCAGGCCCGGGACGCCGTACGCGGAGAGCGCGAAGACGGTGGTGAGGGCGCCGGCGATGAGGGTCAGCCACTGGAGGCCGCCCGGGTAGCCGCTGATGGTGAGGTCGCCGGGGAACTCGCTGGTCCAGGTCCAGGCGAGGAAGGCGGAGACGATGGTGGCGATGCCGCCGCCGAGGATGAGCGCGCGGGCTGCCGCGAGGGGCAGCGGGATCAGGGCGCGGGTGGTGGTGTCGGTCATGGTGGTCACGCCCTGTCCGCGACGCGTTCGCCGAGCAGGCCTTGTGGCCTGACGAGGAGGACGATGATGAGGAGGGCGAAGGCCCAGACGTTGGCCCAGCTCTGGCCGCCGAGCTTGTCCATGCCGGGGATGCCGTCGATGTAGGCGGAGGCGAGGGTCTCGGCGACGCCGAGGACGAGTCCGCCGAGCATGGCGCCGTAGATGTTGCCGATGCCGCCGAGGACGGCCGCGGTGAAGGCCTTGAGGCCCATCAGGAAGCCCATGCGGTAGTCGATGTTGCCGTACTTGAGACCGTAGGCGAGGGCGGCGACGGCGGCGAAGAAGCCGCCGATGGCGAAGGCGATCACGATGATGCGGTTGGTGTCGATGCCCATGAGCTGTGCGGTGTCCGGGTCCTGCGCGGTGGCCTGCATGGCGCGGCCGGTGCGGGACTTGCGGACGAAGAAGGCGAGCGAGGACATGCAGATGATGGCGGCGACGATGAGGAAGATGTCGGCGTCCTTGATGGTGACGGAGCCGATCTCGTGGGTGGCGTCGAGGCCGGGGAAGGCGATGGCGCGGTCGGCGCCGGGGTAGAAGTTGCGGACGACTTCCTGGAGGGCCAGGGAGAGGCCGATCGCGGTGATGAGCGGTGCGAGCCGTGGTGCTCCGCGCAGGGGCCGGTAGGCGAACCGTTCCGCTCCGACCGCGATGAGGACGGCGACGATGCCGCCGCCGATCAGCATCAGGGGGACGGCGACGGCCATCGAGACGCCGTCGGGGAGGATGTAGAAGTAGACCGTGAAGGCGCCGAAGGCCCCGGTCATGAAGATCTCGCCGTGCGCGAAGTTGATGAGCTGGACGATGCCGTACACCATCGTGTAGCCGATGGCGATGAGCCCGTACATCGAGCCTAGAAGCAGCCCGTTGGCCAGCTGCTGCGGCAGGGTGTTCACCGCGTGGCCTCCATTGTCGCTGGTGGTCGTGTGCACTGGTGGTGTGCAGGGGGTGGGGTGTGGCAAGGGCCGCGCGGTCGGGGTCCCCTTCCGCGCGGCCCGTGGTGAGGTGGTGCTGTTGCCTTTGAGAGGCCGGGACTAGCTGGCGGTGCCGGTCTTCACGGCCTTCCACGCACCCTTGGTGACCTGGTAGACGGTGAGCTGCTTGTTGGTGGTGTCACCGTACTGGTCGAAGGAGACCTTGCCGGAGATGCCTTCGAAGTCGGACTTCTGGACGTTGTCGACGACGGAGGAGCGCAGGGCGTTGATGTCGGTGGGGACCTTGCCGTCGTTGGCGTCGACGGCGGCCTTCACGGCCTTGATGATGGCGGTGGTGGCGTCGTAGGAGTACGCGCCGTAGGCGCCGTAGTCACCCTTGTAGCCCTTGGACTTGTACGTCTCGATGAACGACTTGGCGGCGGGCAGGGTGTCGGCGGGGACGCCGACGGCGGTGGCGAGGTCGCCCTCGGAGGCGGCGCCCGCGGTCTCGATGTAGGTGGAGGCGAACATGCCGTCGCCGCCGAAGAGCGGGATCTTGACTCCGCCGTCCTTGAGCTGCTTGGTGATCAGCGAGGACTCGTCGTACTGGCCGCCGTAGTAGAGCAGGTCGGCGCCGGAGCTCTTGACCTTGGTGACGAGGGAGCCGAAGTCCTTGTCGCCGGTGTTGACGTGGTCGGTGCCGACCACGGTGCCGCCGAGCCCCTTGAACTTCTCGTTGAAGATCTTGGCGAGGCCGGCGCCGTAGGTCTGCTTGTCGTCGACGACGAAGACCTTCTTCTTCTTGAGGCCGTTGTACGCGTAGTCGGCGGCGAAGCTGCCCTGGAGCTCGTCGGTGGTGGCGGTGCGGAAGTACGTCTTGTAGGGACGCTTCTTCGCCGTCTGCCAGTCCTTGCCCTGGGTCAGGGCGGGGTTGGTGTTCGACGGGGAGATCTCGACCATGTTGGCCGAGGCGAACACCTGCTGCATCGACTGGGCGACACCGGAGTTCAGCGGGCCGACGGCGCCGACGGCCGTCTTGTCGCCGGTGATGGCGGTGGCGTTGGACTGGCCGGTGGCCGGCTGCGCCTTGTCGTCGAAGGCCTTCAGCTTGAAGGTGACGCCGGGGACGAGCTTGTTCTTGTTGGCGTCGTCGACGGCGATCTGGGCGCCGTACTGGATACCGAGACCGGTGGTGGAGTTCTCGCCGGAGAGCGGGGCGTCCACGCCGATGGTGAGGGTGGTGCCACCCCCGCTGTCACTGTTGCCGCCCTTGTCGTCTCGGGAGCCGCAGGCGGTGAGTGTGAGAGCCCCCGTCGCCATGACGGAGGTCAGGATCACCATGGAACGTCGCACAATCATTCCTTTCCGCAGGCACCCGCGCCCTCGTGGGTGCGGCTGGTACCCGCGCTTTACCGAACTCCCGATGGAGCGGTGACTGGCCGTGACTCTAAGCCCGGTTTGCAGGCAGCGGCATCGCTGTGCACTGGCTTGTGACTTTCTTGTTATGACGTGGTGGATGGTGGGCTTCCGCGAGGGGGCCTCTCAGCCGGTTTGGCGGAATTTCCCCTCAGTCCGCATTTTGAGAACCTGCACTTCCGCTTGGCCGTGGGGCTCGGGGCGGCGATGTCGGGATGCAGGCGCCGCGGAGGAGCTCGAAAAGGTCCTCGGAGTAGGCCCGGCCGAAGATGAAGCTGTGGTGTTGTATTGCGCGCGCGTTACGGAGCGTTACGTCAAGAAATGGTAGGTCGGCATTACGGGGCAGGCCGGAACAGTCGGAAACCGCTATCTCCACGGTGACCCGGCGTGTCGTGCCGGCGGGCACGGTGAAGGCGTGGGGCAGGGCGTGGGCGGTGAGGCCGGGGAAGGCGGCGCCGGTGACCTGGAGGGTGACGGGCGGGCCGGCGGTCACGTCGACGGCGAAGCGGAAGCGTCCGCTGGTGGGCCGGGTGGCGTCGGTCTCGGGGAGTCCGGCGGGTCCGAGGTAGCGCCAGGCGGTGACGTTGGCGGGCCAGGGCATGGGGGTGGCGGGCGGCTCGGGAGGAGAGGCCTCGCTGAGGGTGCGGGGGAGGAGGACGCCGGCCGCGAGCAGGGCGGCCGCGGTGACGGCGAGGACCCTGCGGGCGCGTGGCGTCAGCCCGCCCCACCACGCGCTCCAGCGATCCACCGCCCGGGGCCCGTCGGCACCGATGACGTCCTGGCTCTCCCCCGCGTCCGGCGAGTCGACCGGCTCGACGGGGCCGATACCGGTCACGGGGCCGACCTCATGGGGAAACGGTAGGGGAACCGGGGGGTGGTGCCCAGACGGCGTGCGCGGGGCGGGGGGCCTGTACGGCGGAGAAGCTGCGGTGCGGTGCCTTGTACGGCGGGCCGGGCCGGGCCGGGGCGGGGCGTGGTCGGGGTGGGGTGTGCGGGCGGTGAGTCGGCGTCATCGGGAGTCGGCTTGAGCCTGGTGTGCGCGGCCGGGGCCTGTGCGGCGGCGTGGCGGGGGAGCCGCGGGTGCCGGGCCTTGTGCGGCGGGCCGGGGCGCGTGGTCGGGGCCCGTCGGCAGACCGAGGCGCGTGGCCCAGGGTGTGGTGTGCGGGGGCGAGCCGGTGTCTCCGGGAGTCGGGCTGATCCCGGTGTGCGCGGCCGGGGGCCCGTGCGGCGGACCGTGCGTGGGCGAGGCACCGTCACCCGGACTCTGCCCGATCCCGGTGTGCCCGCGGCCGGGGGCCCCTCGGCGGATCGAGCCGCGTGGCCGGCGTGTGGCGTGCGCGGGTAAGGCGCCGTCACCCGGTGTCGGCCTGATCCGCCGGGCCGGCGCTAGCGGGTGGGGGCGTCGCGCAGCATGCAGGTCAGGCGGGCGCTGCAGACGCGCCGGCCTTCCTCGTCGCTGATCACGATCTCGTACGTGGCGGTGGAGCGCCCCCGGTGCAGCGGCGTGGCCACGCCGGTGACCAGGCCGGAGCGGGCCCCGCGGTGGTGGGTGCAGTTCAGGTCCACGCCGACCGCGATCTTGGAGCTGCCGGCGTGCAGCATGGAGCCGACCGATCCGAGGGTCTCGGCGAGGACCGCGGAGGCGCCGCCGTGCAGGAGTCCGTACGGCTGGGTGTTGCCCTCGACGGGCATGGTGCCGACGACCCGGTCGGCGGAGGCCTCGATGATCTCGACGCCCATGCGGGTGCCCAGGTGCCCGGCGGAGAACATCGCGACGAGGTCCACGCCGAGGGCGGCGTACTCGTCGATGACCTCCTGCGGGAACGTGACGTGCTGCTGCTCACCCATGGGCCCGGGCTCCGTTCATCGTGTGCGGTACGGCTGCCTACGGCTGAGCAAACGCTCAGTCGGTCGTCGATTGTTCCAGACGTACGACGACGGACTTGCTGGCCGGGGTGTTGCTGGTGTCGGCGGTCGCGTCCAGCGGCACCAGGACGTTGGTCTCGGGGTAGTACGCGGCCGCGCAGCCCCGGGCCGTCGGATAGTGCACGACCCGGAATCCGGGGGCCCGCCGCTCCACCCCGTCCTTCCACTCGCTGACGAGATCGACGTACGACCCGTCGGTGAGCCCGAGCCCGCGCGCGTCCTCGGGGTTGACCAGGACCACCCGGCGGCCGTTCCTGATGCCCCGGTAGCGGTCGTCGAGGCCGTAGATCGTGGTGTTGTACTGGTCGTGCGAGCGCAGTGTCTGGAGCAGCAGCCGCCCCTCGGGCAGCTCGGGGTGCTCCACGGGCGCGGCGGTGAAGTTGGCCTTGCCGGTGGCGGTGGGGAAGCGCCGCTCGTCGCGCGGGGCGTGCGGCAGGGTGAAGCCGCCGGGGCGGGCCACGCGCGCGTTGAAGTCCTCGAAGCCGGGGATCACGCGGGCGATGCGGTCGCGGATGGTGGCGTAGTCCTTCTCGAACTCCTCCCAGGGCGTGGCGCTGTTCTCGCCGAGAACCCGGCGGGCCAGCCGGGCCACGATGGCGGGCTCGGACAGCAGCTGTCCGCCGGCCGGCTCCAGGCGGCCCCGGGAGGCGTGCACCATGCCCATGGAGTCCTCGACGGTCACGAACTGCTCGCCGCTGCCCTGGACGTCGCGCTCCGTGCGACCCAGGGTGGGCAGGATCAGGGCACGCGCGCCCGTGACCACGTGCGAGCGGTTGAGCTTGGTCGACACGTGCACGGTCAGCCGGGCGCGCCGCATGGCGGCCTCGGTGACCTCGGTGTCGGGGGAGGCGGAGACGAAGTTGCCGCCCATCGCGAAGAACACCTTGGCCTCGCCGTCGCGCAGGGCGCGGATGGCGCGGACCACGTCGAAGCCGTGCTCGCGCGGCGGGGCGAAGCCGAACTCCTTCTCCAGGGCGTCCAGGAAGGCGGGCGCGGGCCGCTCGAAGATGCCCATGGTGCGGTCGCCCTGGACGTTGGAGTGGCCGCGGACCGGGCAGACGCCGGCGCCGGGGCGGCCGATGTTGCCGCGCAGGAGAAGGAAGTTGACGACCTCGCGGATGGTCGGCACGGAGTGCTTGTGCTGGGTGAGGCCCATGGCCCAGCACACGATGGTCCGCTCGGAGGCGAGGACCATGGCGAGGGCTTCCTCGATCTCCGCGCGCGTGAGGCCGGTCGCGGTGAGCGTCTCGTCCCAGTCGGCGGCACGGGCGGCCTCGGCGAACTCCTCGTAGCCGTGGGTGTGTTCGCGGACGAACGCCTCGTCCACGGCACCCTCGGTCTCCAGGATCAGCTTGTTGAGGAGGCGGAACAGGGCCTGGTCGCCGCCGATGCGGATCTGGAGGAAGAGGTCGGTGAGCGAGGCGCCCTTGAGCATGCCCTGCGGGGTCTGCGGGTTCTTGAAGCGCTCCAGGCCGGCCTCGGGCAGCGGATTGACGCTGATGATCCTCGCGCCGTTCGCCTTGGCCTTCTCCAGGGCGGAGAGCATGCGGGGGTGGTTGGTGCCCGGGTTCTGGCCGGCCACGACGATCAGGTCGGCCTGGTAGAGGTCCTCCAGCAGGACGCTGCCCTTGCCGATGCCGATGGTCTCGCTGAGCGCCGAACCGGACGACTCGTGGCACATGTTGGAGCAGTCCGGCAGGTTGTTGGTGCCGAGCTCGCGCGCGAAGAGCTGGTAGAGGAACGCGGCCTCGTTGCTGGTGCGGCCCGAGGTGTAGAAGACCGCCTCGTCGGGGGAGCCGAGGGCGGCGATCTCCTCGGCGACGATGTCGAACGCGCGCTCCCAGGAGACCGGTTCGTAGTGCGTGCCGCCCTCGGGGACGTACATGGGGCGGGTGAGCCGGCCCTGCTGGCCGAGCCAGTAGCCGCTGCGGTTCGCCAGGTCGGCGACGGGGTGCGCGGCGAAGAACTCGGGGGTGACCCGGCGCAGGGTGGCTTCCTCGGCGACCGCCTTCGCGCCGTTCTCGCAGAACTCCGCCGCGTGCCGGTGGTCGGGCTCCGGCCAGGCGCAGCCCGGGCAGTCGAAGCCGTCCTTCTGGTTGACCCGCAGCAGCGTCAGCGCGGTCCGCTTGACGCCCATCTGCTGCTGGGCGATCCGCAGGGTGTGACCGATGGCGGGAAGCCCGGCGGCCGCGTGCTTCGGCTCCGCGACGTGCGGAGCGTCCTGAACGGGGTCGGCCTTCGGCGGCTTCGATGCCATCGCGCACTCTCCTTCGCCTACACGTGCGAGTACGTTCCTGATCCTCCCACGGGGCGGTGACAACGATCACCCCTGGGCCGGGGGCGGAACGTGGGCGGGGCCTGTGCTGTCCGGCGGCCCCGGACGCGTCTGTCTCCACCGGTGGGAGAGGACGGCGTTTCCCTCGGCGGCCGTATCCGTGTCCGCCGGTCCCCTCCCCTCGGCCGCGGACGCCGACCGGCCCTCGCAGGGCGGTCCCGGCGGTGCCGGGCTCACCGTGGCAGCCGACTGTCAGTGGCGCGTGGCAGGATCGGGGGCGTGGCAGAGACAGCAGCGAAGAAGACCGACAACAGCCCCGGCGGCAGCCGCCCGCGTCTGATGCTCATGGACGGGCACTCGCTGGCCTATCGCGCGTTCTTCGCGCTGCCCGCGGAGAACTTCACCACCGCGACCGGCCAGCCGACGAACGCGATCTACGGTTTCGCGTCGATGCTGGCCAACACCCTGCGTGACGAGGCGCCCACCCACTTCGCGGTGGCCTTCGACGTGTCCAGGAAGACCTGGCGCTCCGAGGAGTTCACGGAGTACAAGGCCAACCGCTCCAAGACCCCGGACGAGTTCAAGGGCCAGGTCGAGCTGATCGGCGAGCTGCTCGACGCCATGCACGTCTCGCGGTTCGCGGTCGACGGCTTCGAGGCGGACGACGTCATCGCCACCCTCGCGACCCAGGCCGAGGCCGAGGGCTTCGAGGTGCTGATCGTCACCGGCGACCGCGACTCCTTCCAGCTGGTCTCCGAGCACACCACCGTCCTCTACCCGACGAAGGGCGTCTCCGAGCTGACCCGGTTCACTCCGGAGAAGGTCTTCGAGAAGTACGGGTTGACGCCCGCCCAGTACCCCGACTTCGCGGCCCTGCGCGGCGACCCGTCCGACAACCTCCCCGGCATCCCCGGCGTCGGCGAGAAGACCGCGGCCAAGTGGATCAACCAGTTCGGTTCGTTCGCGGAGCTCGTCGAGCGGGTCGAGGAGGTCAAGGGCAAGGCCGGACAGAACCTCCGCGACCACCTGGAGGCCGTCAAGCTCAACCGCCGCCTCACCGAGATGGTGCGCACCGTCGAGCTGCCGAAGGCCGTCACCGACCTGGAGCGCCTGCCGTACGACCGCAAGACCCTCGCGATGATCCTGGACACCCTGGAGATCAGGAACCCGTCCCTGCGCGAGCGCCTGCTGGCCGTCGACCCGGGCGCGGAGGAGGCCGAGGGCGCACCTGCCGCCGCGCCGGGCGTCGAGGTGGACGGCACCGTGCTCGGCACCGGCGAGCTGGCCGGCTGGCTCGCCGAGCACGGCGCACAGCAGGCCCTGGGGCTCGCCACCGTCGACACCTGGGCCCTCGGCACCGGTTCCGTCGCCGAGGTCGCGCTCGCCGCGGTCGGCGGGGCCGCCGCCTGGTTCGACCCCGCCGAGCTGGACGAGGCCGACGAGCGGGCCTGGACCGCCTGGCTCGCCGACGCCGACCGGCCCAAGGTCCTGCACAACGCCAAGGGCGCCATGCGGGTCTTCGCCGAGCACGGCTGGTCCGTCGCCGGGGTCGGCATGGACACCGCGCTGGCCGCCTACCTCGTCAAGCCCGGACGCCGGTCCTTCGACCTGGACGCGCTGTCCCTGGAGTACCTGGGGCGCGAGCTGGCGCCCGCCGCGACGGCCGACGGACAGCTGGCCTTCGGCGCGGACGACGGGGCCGAGGCCGAGGCGCTGATGGTCCAGGCGCGGGCCGTGCTCGACCTGGGTGCCGCCTTCGAGGGCCGCCTGGAGGAGGTCGGCGCGGCGGACCTGCTGCGGGACATGGAGCTGCCCACCTCCGCGCTGCTGGCCCGCATGGAGCGGCACGGCATCGCCGCCGACCGGGCCCACCTGGAAGCCATGGAGCAGATGTTCGCCGGGGCGGTCCAGCAGGCCGTGAAGGAGGCGCACGCGGCGGCGGGACACGAGTTCAACCTCGGCTCGCCCAAGCAGCTCCAGGAAGTGCTCTTCGGGGAGCTGGGCCTCCCGAAGACGAAGAAGACCAAGACCGGCTACACTACGGACGCCGACGCGCTGGCATGGCTGGCGACCCAGACGGACAACGAACTCCCGGTGATCATGCTCCGGCACCGGGAGCAGGCCAAGCTGCGGGTGACCGTGGAGGGCCTGATCAAGACGATCGCGGCGGACGGCCGGATCCACACGACGTTCAACCAGACCGTCGCGGCGACGGGCCGGCTGTCGTCCACGGACCCGAACCTCCAGAACATCCCGGTCCGCACGGACGAGGGGCGGGCGATCCGGCGCGGGTTCGTGGTGGGGGAGGGCTTCGAGTCCCTCATGACCGCGGACTACAGCCAGATCGAGCTGCGCGTGATGGCGCACCTCTCCGAGGACGAGGGGCTCATCGAGGCGTTCACGTCGGGCGAGGACCTGCACACCACGGCCGCGTCGCAGGTGTTCGGCGTCGAGCCGGGCGCGGTCGACGCGGAGATGCGGCGCAAGATCAAGGCGATGTCGTACGGGCTGGCGTACGGGCTGTCGGCGTTCGGGCTCTCGCAGCAGCTGAACATCGAGGCGGGTGAGGCGCGGGCGCTGATGGACGCGTACTTCGAGCGGTTCGGCGGGGTGCGGGACTACCTGCGGCGGGCGGTCGACGAGGCGCGGGCCACGGGGTACACAGCGACGCTGTTCGGGCGGCGGCGGTACCTCCCCGACCTCAACAGCGACAACCGCCAGCGGCGTGAGGCGGCCGAGCGGATGGCCCTGAACGCGCCGATCCAGGGCACGGCGGCGGACATCGTGAAGATCGCGATGCTCAAGGTGGACGAGGCGCTGCGGGAAGCGGGGCTCGGCTCCCGGATGCTGCTCCAGGTCCACGACGAAATCGTCCTGGAGGTGGCTCCGGGAGAGCGGGAGGCCGCGGAGGCGATCGTGCGGCGGGAGATGGGGGACGCGGTGCGGTTGCGGGTGCCGTTGGGGGTTTCGGTGGGGGATGGGGCGGACTGGGAGTCCGCAGCGCACTAGCCTCCGGCGGTTGGCCGATTTTGTCTGCGGGGTGGGTGGGGGCAGGCGTTTTTGCGCAGTTCCCCGCGCCCCTGAATGCCTGCGGCGGCCCTTTGCTGTCCGGTGGGGGCTTGTGTAGCGCGTTCGGTGTGGTGGGTGGGTCGGTGCCGGGGTGGGGGGTATCCGTCCTCGGTCCGGCGGCTCGGTCGCTTAAAAGGAGCCCTGTAACGGACGCCGGCTGCTGCGGGCGGACACCCCCCACCCCGTCCCCTTCACGCCGTACGCGGCGAACAGTCCGTCGTGTCGTGCGTCCACTGCACCCACCCAGGGGCGCGGGGAACTGCGCGACCAGCCACAACGCACCCGCACCCGCCCGATAACCGAACCCGGCACCCCCATAGGCGCCCGGCTCAAGCCCAGCGCAGCGGGGGCGCGGGGAACTGCGCGACCAGCCACAACGCACCCGCACCCGCCAGACAACCGAACCCGGCGCCCTAGTGGGCGTCACTCGGCTGGACGTAGAACCCGCGCCCCCGAACCCGGCCCCCAACCAAAATGCGCTCATGGGTATACGCATGCTCCACCGCCGGACGGCCCCCGCGCAGGTGTGCGCCGAGCAGAGGGTGTTCTCCCTGCGGGGCCCGGTGCCGGCTCACTCGGTCGGTGCGAGTACCGCTCGGATTCCCCAGGGGCTCACCGCACGTCTGCGCGGGGCCTGCGCAGCGCTTCGGCGGGGGGAGCTGGTGCTCAGTTATCTGGCGCTCGTGCTCACCCTGTTCCCCAGGTCCCGCCCGATGCCCACCATGACGGTGTTCGTCGCGTCGGAAGGGGCCGTCAGCGGGGGACCGGGACGTCGGCCGCCCGCGGAGCACCCGGTGCCGGAGCCGGGCGCCACAGCCTGACGGCCAGGGCATAGAGCAGGACCCCCGGCACCAGCCCGGCGCCGATTCCGAAGCACAGGGTGGGGATCAGATCCCAGGGTTTCGCGACGGCGCCCCAGTACGCCCACCACCGCACGGCCCGCTGGAGCGCGCCCGCCGTCACGCAGCCCCCGATCACGGCCAACGCCCACCACCGGTCCCGGGAGGAGAGGGCCGGGACACCCGCGGGGTCGGCAAGAACGGGTGCGCGGCGCAGGGCCCGTACGCAGAACACGGTGACGACGAGTGCCGCCACCGCCGAACTGCCGTACTGGAGGTACCAGTACAGGGGGGATCCGGCCACGGTCCGGTCCAGGACCGGGAGGAGTCGCAGGCCCCAGCGGTCGTGGTGGGTGAACGCGTCCCACACGACGTGGGTGAGGGCGCCCAGCGCGGCGGAGGCGTACCAGCGGGCGGCCAGGGCCGGGCTCAGCCGTGCGCGGGGGGTTCCGCAGCGCAGCAGGGCCGCCGGCGCGGACTGGCGGCCGCGGGGCAGCAGGGCCACCAGGGGCTCGCGCAGGAGCAGCCAGAGGCCCACCAGGGCCCAGGCGATGAGGACATCGACGGTGAGGACGCCCGGGAGGGAGTGCGTCACGGTGCCGAACTCCATCGCGGCGGAAAGGGCACTTGCCGCGAAGTAGGTCATGTCGGGCGAGAAGGTTCCGGCCACCAGAACGGCCGGAACCAGTCCGGCCCGGCCGGTGCCGTCGGGGCGCAGCGCGGGCAGCGCCGCCGCCGCGTGGCTCAGGGTGAACGGCAACAGGGCTCCTCGCGAAGGGCGTTGACCGGACGGCGGGTCGGGTGATCGTCGCCGTCCAGTATGGGCGACGCGGTCCCGCGGCGATCGAACATGGCCAACCGGTGAATATCGGGCACGAACCGGTGTTCGTGGAAAGGAAGTTGTCGTAGGGTCGCACGGGTTGCCGCGCTGGGAAGCTCGGTCGGAGGTGCGCCTCGGGAATTGCCGCGCGTCACAGGGGCAACCTCCAGGGTGGTTCGACCGTCAGAACGGGACGAGAGCGAAAGACGGAGACGGACGTTCGGCGTCCACGGGAGGGGTTCACTTTATGGCGGCGCAATTCGGCAGGAGGCTGGCCAAAGGGGCGACGACCACCGCCGTGGCAGCACTCGCGGTCGCGGCACTGTCCGCCTCCCAGGCCCCCGGGGTCACGGCCGACGACAACGGCAGAACGACCACCGCCGGTGCCGCCGAGGTCTCTCCCGACCCGGTCGCCGGGAGCGGCGCGACCGGCAACTCGCCGTACTACACGGACCTGCCGCCGCTGAACACCCCGAGCCCCGCGCCGACCGACGGCAGCACTCCCTCCCTCTCCCCGGTCGAGAGCGAGGCCGGCATACCCGCGACCCTCCTCGACGCCTACAAGAAGGCCGAGGCGGAACTCCGGGCGTCCAAGCCCGGCTGCAACCTGCCCTGGCAGCTGCTCGCCGCCATCGGCCAGGTCGAGTCGGGTCAGGCGCGCGGCGGCCGCGTCGACGCCGAAGGCACCACGACCTCCAAGATCCTCGGCCCGCAGCTCGACGGCAACGGCTTCGCGCTCATCAAGGACACCGACCACGGGGTCTACGACGGCAACAGCGCCTACGACTCGGCCGTCGGCCCCATGCAGTTCATCCCGTCCACCTGGGCGTGGGCCGGCCGCGACGGCAACGCCGACGGGGTGAAGGACCCGAACAACATCTACGACGCCGCCCTCGCCGCGGGCCACTACCTGTGCCGCAACAACTGGGACCTGGCGACCGGCGCCGGCCTGGAAGACGCGATCCTCAGCTACAACCCCTCGCGGCACTACCTGAACACGGTCCTGTCGTGGCTGGAGTACTACCGCAAGGGCACCCACGAGATCCCCGACGGCACCGGCACCGTCCCGGGCAGCCGCAGCGACGGCAGCACCGGCGGCTCCACCCCCTCGGCGCCCTCGACCTCCGCTCCCGGCACCAGCGAGCCGAGCCGGCCCGGCAACGGCTCGACGAAGCCGAAGCCCACACCCCCGGCCCCGCCCTCGACCACCCCGCCCCCCTCGGGCGGCCCCAGCACGCCGCCGCCGACGACTCCCGTCACGCCCACCGAGTCGGTGGACCACCTGGAGGACTCGGGCACCGCCAAGCTCACCGCCATGGCCGGCGACGCGTTCGCCGACAAGATCAGCACCAGGGCCGAGAACGCCGCCGGCATGGGCGTTCCCAAGGTGCGGATCCGCTTCACGATCGTCGGCGACACCGACGCCACCTTCGCGGGCGGCGAGAAGGTCGCCACCGCGCTCACCGGTTCCTCCGGCGTGGCCACCGCGCCCGCGCTCCAGGCGGGCGACACCACCGGGACCTTCACGGTCCGCACGACCCTCATCGGCCGTACGGTCACCGCCCCCGACTACACGGCCACCGTCACCCAGCGCGTCGCCGACACCCTGGTCCGCACCACGACCACCGCCCTGACCTGCGCCCCGAACGGTGAGTTCGCCGACGCGGTCCAGCTCAAGGCCACCTACAAGAAGGCCGTCGCCGACAAGGTCGCCGTCACCGCCACCCTGATCAAGACGGCCGACGACGCCACCGAGAACGACAAGGGCCCCTACTTCAAGGACGCCGACGGCAAGACCGTCCGCACCCTGACGGGTCTGACGACGGACGCGGACGGCCTGCTGAAGCTGCCGCAGCTCTACTCCGACGACACCACCGGCACCTTCCTGCTCCGCGTCACCACCGCGGGCGGCGCCACCCTCGACGTGACCCTGACCGTGGCGGCGCCCAGCACGGACGCCTCCACGAGCCCCGCGCCGAGCCCGAGCCCGAGCGCGAGTTCGTAACCGGCACCCGACCCACCCCCGGAGGGCGTCCTTTCCGCTACGGCGGACAGGGCGCCCTCCGGCCGTGTACGACCTGTTCTCATCTCGCCCGGGCGTTGCTACGGTGCCGGACCTGACGATGTATCAGTTTCCGTCCGCGGGGAGGCCGACATGCGCGCCCTGATCGCCGCCACGACCGGCCTCGTCCTAGCGTTCGCGCTGGTCCTCGCGATCACCGCGATGGGGCAGCAGACGGGCCCGACCTCCCCCAAGCCCCTGCTGACGACCGTGCCCGCCCACCCGTAACCGCCTGCCCGGGAGGCCGAGATGCGCCGCAAGACCAGCCTGGTCCTGCTCGCCCTCGCCGTGTTCTTCGCGGCGCTGTCCCCGCTGCTGCGCTGGTACGCCTTCCCGCGCCTGGCCAAGATCCCCGCGAACCAGTACCAGGACATGGTCCTCGAGGCCAAGGACGCCACCCTCCTCGACTACGGCACGATGACCGCGAAGAAGGTCCCGAAGGTCACCATCGTGCAGACCCTCAAGGGCGATGTGGCGGCCTCCGAGAAGATCGAGAAGACGGCAGGCAGGGACGTCGTCGTCTGGGACGGGCTGTCCTACGTCCAGGGCCCCGACGGCAGGATGGTCTCCGAGATCCCCGAGCGCTACATCTTCGACGCCCACAGCCAGGCCCCCGTCCACGCCCCCGGCGAGATGGTCGACGGCGACCCCGTCAAGCGCACCGGCATCGAGTTCAAGTGGCCCTTCCTGACGGAGAAGCGGGACTACGAGTACTTCGACGCGCAGACCCGCACCACCAACCCCATCCACTACGAGGGCACCCGGACCTTCCGCGGCGTGCCCGTCTACTACTTCGAGCAGACCGTCCCGTGGACCCAGGTGCCCTTCCCCAAGACCATGCCGGTCAAGGGCATCACCCCCGAGACCGTCGCCAAGACCGGAACCACCCGCTGGTACACCACGGTCCGCAGGTTCTGGGTCGAACCGCTCACCGGCGCCCCCGTCTACGGCGAGGAGATCCACAAGGAGGAGCTGCGCGGCGGCACCCTCCTCGGCGGCCGTGAGAAGGTCACCGCCTTCGCCGGGCACGTGAAGATGCGCGAGGACTACATCGAGCACACCGTCGACCTGGTCAAGTCCAACCGCCTGCTCGTCCTCCTGATGACCTCCTACCTCCCCTGGGGCTTCGCGACCCTGGGCGTGCTCCTCCTGCTCCTCGCCCTGTGGCTGGAGGCCCGCAGCCGCCGCCCGCACCCGGCGAAGGTCCGGGAACCGGAACCGGTCACCGCCTGAGCCGCGCGTTCGTGTACCGCGTCGGCTCCGCGGCCGCGGGGTCCTCGGGCCACGGATGCTTCGGATAACGGCCGCGCAGCTCCGCCCGTACGCCCTTGTAGCCGTCCTTCCAGAAGGAGGCGAGGTCGGCCGTGACGGCGGCGGGCCGCCCGGCGGGGGAGAGGAGATGGACGAGGAGTGGCACCCCGGCGACCTCCGGTGAGGCCTGGAGCCCGAACATCTCCTGCAACTTCACGGCGAGGACCGGCTGTTCGGGGTTGGCGTAGTCGATCCGGATCCTGGACCCGCTCGGTACGGCGATCCGCTCGGGCGCCAGCTCGTCGAGCCGCCCGGCCTCGCCGGAGGCCCACGGCAGGAGCCTCTGGAGCGCCGCGCCGGCATCGAGGCGCGCCAGGTCGGCCCGTCGTCGGGCGCGGCTCAGCTCCGGCTCCAGCCACTCGTCCACGCGCGCGTGCAGGGCCTCGTCACGGACGTCGGGCCACGGCTCCCCGAGGTGGTGGTGGAGGAACGCGAGCCGCTGCCGCAGCACGTCGGCATCGGACGTCCAGCGCAGCAGTCGCAGACCGTCCTCGCGCAGCCCTTCGAGAAGCGCCTCGCGTACGAGGACGGGGTCGGCGTTCCTGAGGGGCCGTGCCGCGAGCTCGATCGCCCCGAGCCGCTCCACCCGCCGCGCCACGACGTCCCCGTCCGCCCAGTGCACCTCCTGCCGCTCGGAGTGCAGGGAGGCTGCCGCCGACCGGGCCGTGTCCTCGTCGATCACGGCGGCGAGCTGTACGCGCGCGTGCCCCCTGCCGACGGGTCGGTCCGCCACGGCGACGGCGATCCACGGGGCGCCCCGCAGGGGAGATGCCTCGGAGAGCTCGGCGCGGGTGCCGGACGCCATCAGATAGGAGCCGCCGTCAGCCCGTGCGACCCGCTCCGGGAACGCCAGGGCGGCCACGAGACCGGTCTGCCCGGCCCGCCCACCGTCGGACTCCGGCACCGCGGCCCGCAGCCGCCGCACCTCCGTCCGCCACCGTCCCGCGTACGCGTCCCCGCCACGCCGGGCGGTCCGCAGGGCGTCGGCGAGGTCGTCCCCGTACTCCCGCGGCGGCTCCTCCGACAGCAGCGCGACCACCTCGGCGCCGGCCCCCGAGGTGTCCAGCAGCGCCCGGCCCAGCCGCGGATGCAGGCCCAGCCGGGCCAGCCGCGCGCCCCGGTCGGTCGCCCGGCCCCCGGAGTCCACCGCGCCCACGGCCGTCAGCACCTCCCTGGCCGCCGCCATCGCCCCGACCGGGGGCGGATCCAGCAGTGCGAGCCCGCACGCGTCGGGATCGCCCCAGCAGGCCGCCTGGAGCGCGAACGCCGTCAGGTCGGCCACCTTGATCTCCGGAGCCGGGAAACGCGGCAACCGGGCGTCCTCGGCCTCCGCCCAGCACCGGTACACCGCACCCGGCGCCTCCCGCCCGGCCCGGCCCGCCCGCTGTCGCCCGGCGGCCTGCGAGGCCCGCACGGTCGCCAGCGCGCTCAGCCCGCGCGCGTGGTCGACCCGCGGCTCCCGCGCGAGCCCCGCGTCCACGACCACCCGCACCCCGGGCACCGTCAGGGACGACTCGGCCACCGAGGTCGCGAGGACCACCCGGCGCCGCTCCCCGCCCGCCAGCACCGCGTCCTGCACGGCGGCCGGTGCCCGGCCGTGCACCTGGAGCACCTCCACGTCACCGAGTCCGCCCAACTGCCCCGCCACGCGCGCGATCTCGCCCACGCCGGGCAGGAAGCACAGCACGTCCCCGTCCCGCTCGGCCAGGGCCCGCCGCACCACCGACGCCACATGGGTGAGCAGCGCGGGATCGACCCGCATGCCGTGCGGCGGCCGCACCGGACGGGCCGGGGGCGCCCAGACGACCTCCACCGGATGTGAGACACCCGCCGCCTCGACCACGGGAGCGTCGCCCAGCAGCCGGGCCCAGCCCTGCGCGTCGGTCGTCGCGGACGCGGCCAGCAGCCGCAGCTCCGGGCGCAGGGTCTGCCGTACGTCCCACAGGAAGGCCGCCGCGGTGTCCGCGTCCAGGTGCCGTTCGTGGCACTCGTCGAGGACCACCACGTCGACGCCCGCCAGCTCCTGGTCGCGCTGGAGCCGCTGGAGCAGCACGCCCGTGGTGACGACCTCCAC
Organism: Streptomyces sp. 351MFTsu5.1; assembly: GCF_000383655.1. Classification (NCBI taxonomy): domain Bacteria; kingdom Bacillati; phylum Actinomycetota; class Actinomycetes; order Kitasatosporales; family Streptomycetaceae; genus Streptomyces; species Streptomyces sp. 351MFTsu5.1. Next base: position 285,265 of record NZ_KB911783.1, read on the forward strand.
GCGCGTGTGCCGCCCGACCGCCCGCTCGCCGCGCACCGTGAAACCCACGCTCGCGCCGACCTCCTCGCCCAGCAGCCACGCCATCCGCCGGGCTGCCGCCCGGGCCGCGATCCGGCGCGGTTCGGCCACCACGACCCTCCGGGCGGGCGCGCCGGCGGCCGGCAGACCTGCCAGGGCCAGCGGGACGAGGGTCGTCTTGCCGGTGCCCGGCGGCGCCACCAGGACCGCCGTGCCGTGTTCCTCCAGGGCGTCGCCCAGCGCGGGCAGGGCACCGCGTACGGGAAGGGCGTCCAGGGCGTCGTAACGGATCACGCCCCTAGTGTCGTACGACCGCCCCGGCGCCCTGCCCGCGCGTCAGTCCCGTTCGCACACGAAGATCGCCGAGCCCGGGATCAGGTTGCCGCGCAGCGGGGACCAGCCGCCCCACTCCGAGGTGTTCCAGGCCGGCCACTCCGGCTCGACGAGGTCGACCAGGCGGAAACCGCCGGCGACCACGTCACGGACCCGGTCGCCGATGGTGCGGTGGTGCTCGACGTACACCGCGTCGCCGTTCTCGTCCTGCTCGACGTAGGGCGTGCGGTCGAAGTAGGAGGCGGAGACCGACAGGCCCTCGGGGCCCGGCTCGTCCGGGAAGGCCCAGCGGATCGGGTGGGTCACCGAGAAGACGAAGCGGCCGCCCGGACGCAGGACCCGGCGCACCTCCTTCAGGACCAGCACCGGGTCGGCGACGAACGGCAGCGCGCCGTACGCCGAGCACGCCAGGTCGAAGGAGCCGTCCGCGAAGGGCAGGGCGCCCGCGTCGGCGCACACCAGGGGGAAGGCCGCACCGATGCGCAGGGCGTGCTGGAGCTGGCGGTGGGAGATGTCCAGGGCGACCGGGCGGGCGCCCTGCGCGGCCAGCCAGCGCGCGCACTGGGCGGCGCCCGCGCCGATCTCCAGGACGTCCTTCCCCTTCAGGTCCTCGGCCGGGCCCAGCAGCTCGGCCTCCACCTCGTCCAGTCCCTCGGGACCCCAGACGAACCGGTCGTCGCCGAGGAAGGTGCCGTGCTCCACCTGGTACTCGTCCGCGTTGCGGTCCCACCAGCCGCGGTTCGCGCGGGCGCTCTCGGTGACGTCGGCGTCGCGGCGGGTGGCCTCGGGTTCGGTGTCCGCCCCGGCGTCCGGCGCGGTGTCCTGCTGATGTGATGCGGGCCCTTGGATGATCGGCTCCCTCGTCGTACTCTTCCGTCCAACCTGTCGGCCGGCGGCCGTCATCAATGGGGCGCCGTCACGCGCGCGTGGCCTCGTGAGACAGGTTTTGTGCCGGGTATGCGGCGATCCGCCCCGGGTGTGCGCCTTCGCGCATTGACCCTGTCCGGCTGCCCCCGTATGCTACAAGTTGCGCTGCGGGCCTGCGCACCTCAGACGTAGCAGGCTGCGCTCGCATCTGTCGTATGTCCCCTCGGTTGTCGAGGCGCCATCACCGGATTCCGGTGGGGCGCTTCCTTGGCTGTCCGGCTTCTTCAGAGCGACACGGGCTCCCGGCGTAGCAGTACCTACGACTTCAATGTCCGTACCGGAGCCCTTTCCCACATGACGAGCAGCACCGAGACCACCGCCACCACCCCGCAGGTTGCGGTCAACGACATCGGTAACGAGGAAGCCTTCCTCGCCGCTATCGACGAGACGATCAAGTACTTCAACGATGGCGACATCGTCGACGGCGTCATCGTCAAGGTTGACCGGGACGAGGTTCTCCTCGACATCGGTTACAAGACCGAAGGTGTCATCCCGAGCCGCGAGCTCTCGATCAAGCACGACGTCGACCCCAACGAGGTCGTCGCCGTCGGTGACGAGATCGAAGCCCTTGTTCTCCAGAAGGAGGACAAGGAAGGCCGCCTGATCCTCTCGAAGAAGCGCGCCCAGTACGAGCGCGCCTGGGGCACCATCGAGAAGATCAAGGAAGAGGACGGCATCGTCACCGGTACCGTCATCGAGGTCGTCAAGGGTGGTCTCATCCTCGACATCGGCCTCCGTGGCTTCCTCCCGGCCTCCCTGGTCGAGATGCGCCGCGTCCGTGACCTCCAGCCCTACGTGGGCAAGGAGCTCGAGGCCAAGATCATCGAGCTGGACAAGAACCGCAACAACGTGGTCCTGTCCCGCCGTGCCTGGCTGGAGCAGACCCAGTCCGAGGTCCGCCAGACGTTCCTCACGACCCTCCAGAAGGGTCAGGTCCGCTCCGGTGTGGTCTCCTCGATCGTCAACTTCGGTGCCTTCGTGGACCTGGGTGGCGTCGACGGTCTGGTCCACGTCTCCGAGCTCTCCTGGAAGCACATCGACCACCCCTCCGAGGTTGTCGAGGTCGGCCAGGAAGTCACCGTCGAGGTCCTCGACGTCGACATGGACCGCGAGCGTGTCTCCCTGTCGCTGAAGGCGACCCAGGAAGACCCGTGGCAGCAGTTCGCCCGCACGCACCAGATCGGTCAGGTCGTGCCCGGCAAGGTCACGAAGCTGGTTCCGTTCGGTGCGTTCGTCCGCGTGGACGAGGGCATCGAGGGTCTGGTCCACATCTCCGAGCTGGCCGAGCGCCACGTGGAGATCCCGGAGCAGGTCGTCCAGGTCAACGACGAGATCTTCGTCAAGGTCATCGACATCGACCTCGAGCGCCGCCGCATCAGCCTCTCGCTGAAGCAGGCCAACGAGTCCTTCGGTGCCGACCCGGCCTCGGTCGAGTTCGACCCGACCCTGTACGGCATGGCCGCGTCCTACGACGACCAGGGCAACTACATCTACCCCGAGGGCTTCGACCCCGAGACCAACGACTGGCTCGAGGGCTTCGAATCCCAGCGCGAGGTGTGGGAGAACCAGTACGCCGAGGCGCAGTCCCGCTTCGAGCAGCACCAGCAGCAGGTCATCAAGAGCCGCGAGGCCGACGCTGCCGCCGCTGCCGAGGGTGGCGACGCCGCGGGTGCGGCTCCGGCCGCGGGTGGTGGCTCGTACTCCTCCGAGGGTGCGGACACCTCCGGTGCGCTGGCTTCCGACGAGGCGCTTGCCGCGCTGCGGGAGAAGCTGGCGGGTGGGCAGAGCTGACGCCCACTGAGCAGTAGCTCTTGACTGAGGGGCCGTACCTTTCGGGGTGCGGTCCCTCAGTTTTTTTGTCCGACGGCCGGTGGGGGCTGGTCGCGCCCGCGCGGCGGAGCCGCAAATCGATACAGCCCCGCGCCCCTGAAGGGGCGCGTATTTGAACACCTGGGTGGGAATGCCGCTGTTCCAGGGCGTGTTGATGTGTACGAACACGAGGAGGAGCGGTCACTGTGCTTGATCCGCAGGGTTTGTACGCATGGGAGCCCAAGGGCCTGGCAGTCGTCGACATGGCGCTCGCCCAGGAGTCGGCCGGCCTGGTCATGCTCTACCACTTCGACGGATACATCGACGCGGGTGAGACCGGCGACCAGATCGTCGACCGGCTGCTCGACACGCTGCCGAACCAGGTGGTGGCCCGGTTCGACCACGACCGGCTCGTGGACTACCGCGCCCGCCGCCCGCTGCTCACCTTCAAGCGGGACCGCTGGACGGCCTACGAGGAGCCCACGATCGACGTGCGGCTCGTCCAGGACGCCACCGGGGCGCCCTTCCTACTGTTGTCCGGCCCGGAGCCGGACGTCGAGTGGGAGCGTTTCGCCGCCGCCGTCCAGCAGATCGTGGAGCGGCTCGGCGTACGGCTGTCCGTGAACTTCCACGGCATCCCCATGGGCGTCCCGCACACCCGGCCCGTCGGCCTCACCCCGCACGGCAACCGGCACGACCTCGTCCCCGGCCACCGCAGCCCCTTCGAGGAGGCGCAGGTGCCCGGCAGCGCCGAGGCCCTCGTCGAGTACCGGCTCATGGAGGCCGGCCATGACGTCCTGGGCGTCGCCGCCCACGTGCCGCACTACATCGCGCGCTCGCCGTACCCGGACGCCGCCCTGACCGTCCTTGAGGCCATCACGGCCGCCACCGGCATGGTCCTGCCCGGCATCGCCCACGCCCTGCGCACCGACGCCCACCGCACCCAGACCGAGATCGACCGCCAGATCCAGGAGGGCGACGAGGACCTCGTGGCCCTGGTCCACGGACTTGAGCACCAGTACGACGCGGCGGCCGGCGCGGAGACCCGGGGCAACATGCTCGCCGAACCGGTCGACATCCCCTCCGCCGACGAGATCGGGCTGGAGTTCGAGCGCTTCCTGGCGGAACGGGAAGGCGACAGCTGACGCGCGGCGGCGAGCGTCTAGGCTTCCGGTCATGCTGAAGGTGGGCCTGACCGGCGGTATCGGCGCCGGCAAGAGCGAGGTGTCAAGGCTGCTCGTGGAGCACGGCGCCGTCCTGATCGACGCGGACCGCATCGCACGCGAGGTCGTGGCGCCGGGCACCCCCGGCCTCGCGGCCGTCGTGGAGGCCTTCGGCGAGGAGGTGCTCGCCGAGGACGGCAGCCTGGACCGGCCGAAGCTCGGCTCCATCGTCTTCGCCGACCCCGACCGGCTCGCCGTGCTGAACTCGATCGTGCACCCCCTCGTCGGCACCCGGTCCCGAGAACTGGAGTCGGCCGCCGCCGAGGACGCCGTCGTCGTCCACGACGTGCCCCTCCTCGCGGAGAACTCCCTCGCCCCGCTCTACGACCTCGTGGTCGTCGTCGACGCGAGCCCCGAGACCCAGCTCGACCGGCTCGTGAGACTGCGCGGCATGACCGAGCAGGACGCCCGCGCGCGGATGGCCGCCCAGGCGACGCGCGAGCAGCGCCTGGAGATCGCGGACATCGTCATCGACAACGACGTCCCCCTCGACGACCTGCGGCGACGCGTCCAGGACGTATGGGGTGATCTCGTGCGGCGGGCGCGCGCGTCACAGGGGTCCCAGGAATAGCGTGGCCCTGTCCGGGCGTTGAACCCTCCCAGTGAGGGAAGGACTGTGCCGTGCCCGAGACCAGCGGTTCGACCGGACGTACTCCGGAGACGCATGTCATCGACTTCCGTGCTGCTGAGCAGTTGCTCTCCGCGCGGGACCCGCGCGGCGCGGTGAAGCTGCTCGACTCCGTCATCGCCGCCCACCCGGAGAACACAGCGGCCCGGCTGCTGCGTGCGCGAGCCTTCTTCGCCGCCGCGCAACTGCGTCCCGCCGAACTGGAGTTCACCATCGTCCTGGAGCGCGAGCCGGACAACGCCTTCGCCCACTTCGCGCTCGCGCGCACCTACGAGCGGCAGGGGCGGCCGGACCAGGCCAGGCGGCACTTCCGGCTGGCCGCCGCGCTCGATCCGAACCCGGAGTTCCTGAAGGCGGCGCGCTTCGAGTCCTAGGGGCCCGCCCGGGCCGGGTCCCTGGCAGGGCCTGCCTGGGTCGGCTCTCCTGCGACTCTCTGGCAGGGCCTACCTGCGCCGGTTCTCCGGCGGCCGGTACGGCGGGATGTCGGGGCCCGGCTGGTAGTGCGGGCCCTGGCGGATGTGCCGGAGGATCAGGGTGAGATCGACGGTGATCACCAGCCACAGGGCACCGCAGGCGACGGCCCACCCGGGACGTCCCGCCAGCGCGAACGCGACCGTGCCGGCGATCGTCCAGACCAGCCCCCACACGGTCAGCCAGAACCTCGCCCGCAGCGCACTGCGTGCTGTCGTCGGCTCACTGCCCGTACGCATCGGGATCATCGCTCCTCCTTTGCAACGTACTCTTCGGAACGGACGTAGAGCAAAGGGCCGAGCAGGAGGTCGCCGCGTGCTTCCGGATGCCGACGAACTGGCCGAGGTGCTGGTGGAACTCGCCGTGGCCCATGAGGACGTGGGCGAGCTGGTGCGGATCGGCCGACGGGTCATGGACGACCCCGAGCTGCGGCGGTTCCTGGAACACTCCGTCGACGAACTCGTCCGGGACATGGGCGAGCTCGGCGAACCGGTCACCCTGCCCGAGCTCGACTGGCCGGCCGGCGCCCTCCAACGCTGCTTCCCCGTCTACGTGTTCGTCGCGGCGTTGCCCCACACGCGGGCCTACCACCGCTCGCGCGGCGTCCCGGCCGACGTCTCCCGGCGCACCCTCGCCGACCTCGGGCGGAACATGGCCGTGCACCGCAGGCGGTACGGCAGGCCGGGCGTGCAGTCGCCTCGCTGGCTGACCCGGCACTTCCGCGGCGAGCTGTACCAGCTGGGGCGGCTCCAGTTCGAGCGGACCGAGTACGGGCCGTGGAACCGGCGGACGCTCGGGGAGGCCGGACTGGACATCCCCGCCGGAACGCCCTGTCTGAGCCTGCACATCCCGGAGTTCCTCGGTCCCCTGTCACCCCGGTCCTGCGACCGGTCGCTCGCACTCGCCGGGGAGTTCTTCGGTCGGCACTTCCCGGACGAGCCGCACCGGGCCGCGCTGTGCCATTCCTGGCTGCTCGACCCGCAGTTGAAGCGGTACCTGCCCGCCGACTCCAACATCGTCCGGTTCCAGGAACGGTTCCGGCTGGCCCCCGAGGACGCGGAACCGGAGGACACCGAGCCGGTGCAGTTCGTCTTCGGGGACCCGGAGCTGGCGGTGGAGAGCCTGCCCCGGCGGACGGTCCTGGAGCGGGCGATCGGTGATCATCTGCGGTCCGGAGAGCACTGGTACATCGGACACGGCTGGTTTCCCCTGTAGCGGAAAGCCGGCTGCGGAAGGGCGATGAATTTCCCTGCGGGTGCTGGTCTACCTCCCCGACAGCACCACGGACCGCTTCCCCGCTTCACCGCTTCCGCCAGGAGACCCCGATGTCCGAGACCACCGCCCCCGTCACCGCCGCCTCGTCCTCCGTCGCCGGCCCCCGTGTCATCGCCGAGTCCCCGACCGCCCGCGGCCGCCGGGCCCGAATCGCCCTGCGCGTCCTCCAGGTCGTACTCGCCCTGTTCTACGTCGTCGCGAGCGCGCTGCCCAAGCTGATCGCGCTCCCCGCGGCCGTCGAGAGCTTCGACCGGATGGGTTGGGGCAGCGCGGGCATGTACACCATCGGCGCGCTCGAACTGGCCGGTGGGATCGCCCTGTTGATCCCGGTCCTCCAGTCGGTGGCGGCCGTGGCGCTGAGCGGGCTGATGGTCGGCGCGTTCGTCGTCCAGCTCACCTGCTTCGACGGGGAGAACGCGGCGACCCCGCTCATCCTCATGATCCCGCTCGCCCTGATCGCCTGGGCCCGCCGCCGGCACACCGCGGACCTGCTGCGGCTGCTGCGGCTGCTGCGACGAAGGGCGGTGTGAGGAGCGGCAGGCCTCGCAGCGGTCGCAGCGGTCGCTGTGGCCGCCGCGGGCCGGTCAGTGGGTCAGGGCGTCCGGGTCAGTCCGGGCGCCCTGACCTGTTGGAGCCACCGCCCTTGTCCGAACGACGTGCCCTGACCGACCTGTCGGACCTGCCGGCTCGGTCAGGCCTGCCGCCCCGCTCCGTCCCGCCCCGGTCGTCGAAGCCGGCCGGATCGTCGAAGCCGGCCGGGTCGCCGACGTCGGCCGGATCGTCGGAGCCGCTCGGGGTGTCGGTCCCGCTCCGGCCGCCCGGTCCGGCGAAGCGGCGCCGGCGGTCGCCCTCCGCGAGACCGCGCAGCCGTTCCAGTTCCCGGCGGTCGCGCTTGGTGGGGCGGCCCGCGCCGCGGTCGCGCAGGCCGGCCGGGGCGAAGGCCTCGCGGGGCGGCGGCGGGGGAGAGTTGTCGACGTAGCACTGGACGGCCACGGGGGCGCCCACCCGCTTGCGGATGAGCCGCTTGACGACCACGATCCGTTCCCGGCCCTCCTGCCGGACCCGCACCTCGTCGCCGACGCGCAGCGAGTGGGCGGGCTTCACGCGCTCACCGTTCACATGCACATGCCCGCCCCGGCAGGCGGTGGCTCCCGCGGAACGGGTCTTGACCAGCCGTACGGACCAGATCCAGCTGTCGGTGCGCACGGTCTCGCCGTGCTGGGGCCCGGCCGCCTCCGCGGCGGCGACGGCGGCGGCGACCTTCGGGTCCGGTGCCTCGGAGGCCTCGGCCTCGGGGGTCACGGCCTTCGGAGCCACGGCCCCGGTCTCGTCGTCGTCCGTACGTTCCACAGCCATGGCTCCGACCTTAGTACCCGGGGCCGGGTACCCCGGCGGGCTTTTCCTGCCCGTACGGTGGAGTGGTGGACGCCCTTGCCGAGCTCGACCGCCGGATCGCGGACTGCCGGGCCTGTCCCCGGCTGGTCGAGTGGCGGGAGGAGGTGGCCCGGACCAAGCGGGCCGCGTTCGCCGACTGGACGTACTGGGGGCGGCCGGTGCCCGGGTTCGGTCCCGCGGACGCGCGGATGCTGATCGTCGGGCTCGCTCCGGCCGCGCACGGCGGGAACCGCACGGGACGGATGTTCACCGGTGACCGCTCCGGGGACGTGCTGTACCAGGCGCTGTACGACATCGGGCTGGCCTCGCAGCCGACGGCAGTGACCGCCGACGACGGTCTGGAGCTGCACGGTGTGCGGGTCACCTCGCCGGTGCATTGCGCCCCGCCCGCCAACAAGCCGACCCCCGGGGAGCGCGACATCTGCCGGCCCTGGCTGGTCCAGGAGCTGAACCTGTTGCGGCCGACGCTGCGGTCCGTCGTCGTGCTCGGGGCCTTCGGCTGGCAGGCGGCGCTGCCCGCGTTCACGGCGGCCGGCTGGAGCGTGCCCCGCCCACGGCCTGCCTTCGGCCACGGGGCACGCGTCCCGCTCGACGGCCTCGAACTCTTCGGCTGCTTCCACGTCAGCCAGCGCAACACCTTCACCGGCAAGCTCACACCCGAGATGCTGCGGGACGTCCTGCGCACGGCGGCCGCGGCGGCGGGACTGCGGGGCCGTACCGCCGAAATCGAGGCGACGAGGCCGCCGTACGACGGTTAGGGTCGCCGGATGCCTCTCTACCCGGAGATCGAACCGTACGACCACGGCATGCTCGACGTCGGCGACGGCAACCACGTGTACTGGGAGACCTGTGGGAACCCGGACGGCAGGCCGGCCGTGGTGCTGCACGGCGGGCCGGGGTCCGGGTGCACGCCGTGGGCGCGGCGGCTGTTCGACCCCGCCGCCTACCGGATCGTGCTGCTCGACCAGCGGGGCGCCGGGCGGTCGCGGCCGCACGCGAGCGCGTACGACACCGACATGAGTGTCAACACGATCCCGCATCTCGTCGCGGACCTGGAGCGGCTGCGGCGGCACCTGGGGATCGAGCGGTGGCTGGTGTGGGGGCTGTCGTTCGGTTCGGTGCTGGGGCTGCGGTACGCGCAGACGCACCCGGAGGCCGTGACGGAGATCGTGCTGACGGGGATCGCGACCGGGTCCGACGCCGAAGTCGCCCTGCTCACCAGGGGAGTGGGGAAGATCTTCCCCGAGGCCTTCGAACGGTTCGTCGGCGAGTTGCCCGTCGCCGAACGGGACGGGAACCTGGCCGCCGCGTACAACCGGTTGCTGGAGTCGCCCGACGCGGAGGTCCGCGCGCGGGCGGCGCGGGCCTGGACGGACTGGGAGACGGCGACCATTCCCGCCCCGCCAGGGTCGGTCGAGCGGTTCGAGGACCCGGTGTTCCGCGCGGGGTTCGCCCGTACCGTCACCCACTACTGGGGCAACGGCCACTTCCTCGGTGAGGACGGCGTCGTCCTGCGTGACGCGCCCCGGTTGAAGGACATCCCCGGCACCCTCGTCCAGGGCAGCCTCGACTTCGGCAACCTCCTCGGCACTGTCTGGCGGCTCCATCACGCCTGGCCCGGCAGCGAGTTGACGGTGATCGACGAGGCGGGGCACAGCCCCGGGGCCCCCGGAGCGGTCGAGGCGCTGGTGCGGGCGACGGACACCTACGCGCGCGGCTGAGGCCGCTGGACCGGCTCGCCCGCGTCCCCGAACAACTGCCGTACCGTCGACTCGTAGTTGGTGCGTACGTGCGCGAGGGCGTGCGCGCGGGCCCGGTCGGGGTCGCCCGAGGCGATGGCCTCGTACAACTCGCGGTGTTCGACGAGGAGTTGGGGCCACTCCTCGTTTCTGCGGGTCATCCAGCGCAGCCGCCCGGCGACCGGTTCCAGCGCCTCCACCAGCAGGCTGTTGCGGGCCATGGCCACGATGCTGTCGTGCAGGCGGCTGTTGATGTCGGTGATGGCCTCGGCGTCCCCCGCCGCGGTCGCGGTCGCGGCCAGGTCCAGGAGCCGCTCGACCTCGGCGAGGTCCTCGGGGGTCGCCCGGGCCGCGGCCAGACCGGCGGCGCAGACCTCCAGTGCCTCGCGCAGCTCGAAGAGTTCCCTGACGTCGTTCGGGGTCAGTCGCCGTACGACCGTGCGGCGCGGGGTCTCGAAGTGGACGAAGCCCTCGGCGACCAGGGCGCGGATCGCCTCCCGGACCGGCACCCGGGAGACGCCGAAGCGGTCGGCGAGCTCCCGCTCCACCAGTCGGTCGCCCGGGCGCAGTCCGCCCGCGATGATCTCCTGTCGCAGGGTGGCCAGGACACGTTCGCGGACGGCGCCGAGGGGCTCGGTGTTCGTCGTGGAGCTCATGGAGCCATCTTCGCCGACGCCGGTGCCGTCGTTGACCGCCGGAGCCGTGTTAGGGGCCTGTCCTGTTTTACGGAGCCTTAACGAACGCGACATCGGTCGGAACTCTTGACGGAGGGACCATGTCGGCAGTTTGGTATACCAAAACTGGATGCCAGGCGGCCGCCATCCTCCTGTCCCCCGTCCTTGGAGGCCCCGTGTCCCTCGCCGACAGCGCCGAAGCCACCGGCGCACCAGCGTTCGTCCCCGATCCCCGGCTCACCAACGAAGACCTCGCGCCCGCGGGCAAGCGCAACTGGAAGGTCTTCGACCTCTTCGCCATGTGGATGTCCGATGTCCACAACCTGGGCAACTACACCTTCGCCGCCGGTCTGCTGGTCCTCGGCATGAACGTCTGGCAGGTCTTCACGTCCCTGCTCGTCGGCTTCGTGCTCATCTACGTCGGCATGAACTGGATGGGGAAGATCGGCCAGCGCCACGGCGTGCCGTTCCCCGTGGTCAGCCGCATCAGCTTCGGTGTCTGGGGCGCCAACATCCCAGCCCTGATCCGGGCCGTGATCGCCATCATGTGGTACGGCATCCAGACCTACCTCGCCTCCGTCGCGGTCAACGTGATGCTGCTGGCCGCCTGGCCGGGACTGGAGTCCTGGACCCACAGCTCCTTCCTCGGCCTCGACGCGCTCGGCTGGGTCTCCTTCGTCTCCCTCTGGCTCATCCAGGCGGTGATCATCAGCCAGGGCATGGAGTCGGTCCGCAAGTTCCAGGACTTCTGCGGCCCGGCGATCTGGCTGGTCATGATCGCCCTCGCGATCTGGGTCCTGGCCAAGGCCGGCTGGAGCATCTCGCTCACCACCACCCCGCACCCGGTGTCGGTCGGCGAGCAGTGGCGGCAGTGGTTCGGCGCGATCGGCCTGATCCTCGCCACCTACGGCACCCTGATGCTCAACTTCTGCGACTTCTCCCGCTTCGCGCCGGACTACAAGACCGTCCGCCGCGGCAACTTCTGGGGCCTGCCCATCAATTCCACGGCCTTCGTGGTCGTCTCCGTGATCGTCACCGCGGGCTCGCTGGAGGTCTGGGGCCAGGCCATCACCGACCCGGCCGAACTGGTCGCCAAGGTCGGCAACACCTGGGTGATGGTGCTGGGTGCGCTCACCTTCGCCGTCGCCACCATGGGCGTCAACATCGTCGCCAACTTCGTCTCACCGGCGTACGACCTCGCCAACGTCTGGCCGCAGAAGATCACCTTCAAGGTCGGCGGCATGATCAGCACGGTGGCCGCCCTCGTCGTGACCCCGTGGAACCTCTTCTCCAACCCGACCGTCGTCAACTACTTCCTCGGCGGCCTCGGCGCCTTCCTCGGCCCGCTGTTCGGCGTGATCATGATCGACTACTACTGGGTCAAGAAGGGCCGCGTCGACGTCGACGAGCTGTTCAAGGCCGAGCCCGGCTCCCGCTACTACTACCGCAAGGGCGTCAACCCCAAGGCTCTGTGGGCGTTCCTGCCGGCGGCCGCCGTCGCCGGGGTCCTCGCCCTGGTGAAGACCTTCAGCGACGTGGCCCCGTACTCCTGGTTCATCGGTACGGCCCTCGCGGCCGGCCTGTACGCGCTGCTGTGCCGCACCGAGCGAGCCGCTCCTGCGGTCCCCGAGGCCGTGGAGGTCTGATAAACGTGCGGATCGTCGTCACCAACTGCAACACCACGCAGGAGATGACCGAGGAGATCGTACGAGGTGCCCGGGCCGCCGCAGGCCCGGGCACCACCGTGCTCGGGCTCACCCCGCGGTGGGGGCCCGAGTCCGCGGAGGGCTGGCTCGACAGCTATCTCTCCGCGGCTGCGGTCATCGACCTGCTGCGCACCTACGAGGGTCCTTCCTACGACGCCGTCGTCATGGCCGGGTTCGGTGAGCACGGACGCGAGGGCGTCCGGGAGTTGGTGGACGTGCCGGTCGTCGACATCACCGAGGCCGCCGCCCATCTGGCCTGTCTGCTCGGCCGCCGCTACGGCGTGGTGACCACGCTGGAGCGCTCCTGCGGACAGATCGAGGACAGCCTGGAGCTGGCGGGAGTGGGGCGCAACTGCGCCGCCGTCGTCGGGACCGGCCTGGGGGTGCTCGACCTGGGGGACGCGGAACGCACCGAGGCCGCCTTCCTCGCGGCCGCCGAGCGGGTACGGGAGGCGGGCGCGGACGTCCTGGTGCTGGGATGCGCCGGGATGACCGGGTTGCAGCGGGCCGTGGGGGAGAAGCTCGGGCTTCCCGTCGTCGACGGGGTGGGGGCGGCGGTGAAGCTGGCGGAGTCGCTGGTGGGACTGGGGCTCACCACCAGCCGGGTGGGAGGCTACGCGCGGCCCGTGCCCAAGAAGCGGGCCTGGGGACCGCCGAGCGCGGGATGACACCCGCGGCCGCCTCTTCGGTTGCCGGGCGGCGGCAGCACGGGGTGACACCCGCGGTCGTCGGTCGGTCGGTGAGCGTCAGGGCTGCCAGACGTACCGCACATCCGGCTCCCGTTCCTCGTTGCCGCTGCCGTCGGTGCGTTCGGCCTCGACGAAGCCGTGGCGTTCGTAGAAGCGGTGGGCGGGCTTGTTGACCTGGAACGTCCACAGGCTCAGGCCCTGCGGCGACCGCTCCTTGGCGAGCGCGACGAACCGGTCACCGATGCCGCGTCCCCGCCAGTCCGGGTCGAGATACAGCTGGGACAGCAGGCCCTCGGCGAGGACCATGAGCCCCACGACCCGTCCCTCCGCGTCGGCCACCCACGTCTCGCGCCCGGGAACCACCACGTCCCGTATGTACGCGCGCACCTCGTCGTCGGACCTGGGCCGGACGACCGTCGGCAACGCGGCGGTGAAGGAACGCAGATACACGTCGGCCGTGGCCGAGGCGTCGGCGGCGGTGGCCCGGCGGATGACGACCCCGCTCACCGCGCCGTCCCCTCCGGGTCCGGGACGACCGCCGTGGCCGTGATCTCCACCAGCTGTCCGGTGTACCCGAGGCAGGCGACCCCGATCAGCGTCGACGAGTGCGGACCGCTGCTCAGCCCGGACGCCTCGACGACCTCCCACACGGTGGACAGCACCGCGGGCTCGCTGCTCACCACGTACACGTCGGTGGCCAGCACATGCTCCAAGCCACTGCCGACGGAGCGCAGTTGCTCCCCGAGATTCGCGATCACCTGCTCGGCCTGCCGCGCGGGATCCCCCTCGCCGACGAGATTCCCCCGGCCGTCCAGCGGAACGGACCCGGCGAGAAACGCGAGCTTCGTGCCGGCCTCGACGACGGAGGCGTGCGAGTACGTGGGCGGCGGGAAGAGGGCCGGGGCGGTGACGCGCTGGATCACGGGGGCTCCTGTGACGAACGGCGGGCAACCTTTCGATCATCGGGGCCGGGGGGAGGGGACCGCACCTGAATTTCCGGGCCCGACCGGAGCCGGTCCACCGCCCGACGCCTCCGCAGCGCCGCTTCCCGTACCGCGCCGGACCGCCGCACGGCCACCGCCGAGACAGCCCTGAACTCCTCGCTCCGCTCCACCGCCTCGACCCGCTCGACGCTGTAGAGGCGGGTCGGAGGGGCCGTACGGAAGTACGGGTTGGCCCGCCGCAGATCGGGCTCGCCGAGCAGCCGGCGGATCATCCCCGCCGTCCAGCCCCGGGCCCGCAGACCCGCGGCGGACAGATGCGTGCGCCGCGCCCGCTGGTCCTGATCCCACTCGTCCTGGTCCCACTCGTTCTGGTTCCGCTGGTCCCGATCCCGCTCGTCCGTCGGCATCGCTGGTTCCCCCCGTCGTCGTGACACTGAGTGACGACTTCATTCATAACGCGCCCCGCTGACAACGGCCCCCACGGCAGCCTGAAATCCCGTGGAACGCCACCCTCGGCCCCTGTAGCTCCGACCGTGCTGACCTCCCGTGGCCCTCGGGGGCTCGCGGGCCCAGGGCACCGCGCGGCCGGACAGCGACTGGGACCTCGCGATCTACTACCGGGGCGCCTTCGACCCCGCGGATCTGCGCGCGGTCGGCTGGCAGGGCGAGGTGTCCGAGGTCGGCGGGTGGGGCGGCGGCGTGTTCAACGGGGGTGCCTGGCTGACGGTCGACGGGCGTCGGGTCGACGTCCACTACCGCGATCTCGACGTGGTGGAAAGGGAGTTGGCGCAGGCCGAGGAGGGCCGCTTCCGGGTGGAGCCGTTGCTCTTCCACCTCGCGGGGATCCCCACCCACCTGATCGTGGCCGAACTCGCCGTCAACCAGGTCCTGCGGGGAGACCTCCCCCGCCCGGCGGCCTATCCGGAGAAGCTCCGCGCCTCGGCCGCCGCCCGCTGGCGCGACACCGCCCACCTCACCCTCGCCTACGCCGAGGCCAACCACGCCCCGGCGGGCCGCCTCGCCGAGACCGCGGGTGCCCTCGCCACGGCCGCCGCCCAGATGGGGCACTCCGTACTCGCGGCCCGGGGGGAGTGGGTGACGAACGAGAAGCGGCTGCTGGAGCGGGCCGGGTTGCGGGAGACGGACGGAATCGTCGAGTCCCTGTCGTCGGCACCCGGGTCGGCCGTCCGCGCGGTCACGGAGGCACGGGCGCTGTTCGACCGGGTGGGCTGAGCGGTCGTAGAGCCGCTGCCGGCTCGCGGAACCGCGTTGTGTTCATAAAGAACGTGGCTTGTGCATGCATCGTCACACGCGGGTAACACAAGCGGCCCGAACCCTCCAAGAACGCGCCTTACCGTGGAGGACACCGCTCAGCGCCCGGCCACCGTCGCCCGAAGGCACACCCCCGCCTCCCTCGACGACAGGAGCCCCGTGTCACGCCCCGCCGTACGGATGCACCTACCGCCCTGGCTCGCCCACGCTCTCCGCGCCCAGCGGGGACCGATCCCCTGGAGCGCCGTGGTGCGGGGGGCCCTGTCCGCGGGACCGCTGTTGTGCGCCGGGGTGCTCGCCGACCGCACCTCGCTCGGTGTCGTCGCCGCCATCGCCGCCATGCTGGCCGGGATCAACGACCGGCCCGGGAGCCGGCGGGCGTCCGTGCAGCGGATCGGGACGCCGGCTCTTGCGGGGGCGGCCGGAATGACCCTCGGGACGTATGCGGGGGACCACCTGGGAGCCGCCGCCCTCACCGCTCTGCTCACCCTCGTCGGACTGGTCGCCGGCGGTGTCAGTGCCGTCGGGCCCGTGGCCTCCGGGGCCGGGACCCAGCTGCTCGTCACATCGGCGATCGGGGCGGGCATGCCGTTGCCGGAGGAAGGGTGGCTGCGGGCCCTCGCCTATCTCGGCGGGGCCTGCTGGCTGCTCGGGCTGCGGCTCGCGCTGCCCACTCCCGGCGCGCTCGCCGGGGACTTCCGGTTCGACGGGGAACGGGAGGCCGTGGCCGCCGTCTACGACGCCGTCGCCGGACTCCTCGACGCCGTCGGCACCGAGCGGGCCAGTGACCGACGCGTCGCCCTCACCGCCGCCCTCGATCACGCCCAGGACGCCCTCACCGGTCCCCGGCTGCGGCGGTACGCCAGCTCCTCCGCCGAGCGGCGGCTGCACGCCCAGTACGCCGCCGCGCTGCCCCTCGCCGAAGCCGCCACCGCGCTCGCCTGGGCCGGGGAGGCGGTGCCAGAGCGGGCCTGCGCCGGGCCCCGGCGGCTCGCCGTCGCCGTACGGGAGAACACGCACACCGGACCGCTGCCCGCGCCCACCCGGTCGGCCCCCGCGCTGCGGGCGCTCGACGACGCGCTGCTGCGGGCCGCCGAGGCCTTCGACCGGGGGCGCGGCGGCGATCTGCACACCCGCAGGCGCACCGCCCGGGGCGTGCTGCGGTCCGTCCTCGGGGCCGGCGGGCGGGAGTACGGGCTGCGGGTCGCCCTCTGCTTCGGGGCGAGCGTCGCCGTCGCCCAGGCCCTGCACCACTCCCGTTGGTACGGGGAGCACGCGCACTGGTACTGGCTGCCCGCCACCACCGTCTTCCTCGTCAAGCCCGACCTCGGACCGCTCGCCTCCCGGGTGCTGTGCCGGGCCGCCGGAACCGTCCTCGGGGCGCTGCTCTTCGCCGGGTTCGCGCTCGTGCTGCCGCGGCCCGAGGGGCTCGTCGCGCTCGTCGCCGTCAGCGGGGCGCTCATCCCGGTGGCCACCCGGCACTTCGCCGCGCAGACCGCCGTCGTCACGGTGCTCGTCCTGGCGCTCGTGATGGTCGGCGGCGAACCGCAGGCATCCCTCGGCCGGATCACCGAGACCCTGCTCGCCTGCGCGATCGTGCTGATCGTGGGGCACCTGCCGATGCCGGGGCAGCGCGGCGGGGGAGTGCGGGCCCGGCTGGCGGCGGCGGGCGGGGCGGCCGAGGCCTATCTCGCGCATGTCCTGCGGGAGGCCGAGGGGACTGTCCTCCGGGAGGCAGACGGGACTGTCCTGCGGGAAGCAGAGGGGACTGTCGTGCGGGGCGCCGAACGCCCCGTCCTGCCGCGGGGCGAGCGTCGAGTGCTACGGCGGACCCAGCGGCCCGTGCTCCGGAACTCCCTGCCCGCCGTACGGGACGCCCGCATCGAAGGCACCGCCGCCGACGACCCCCGACCCCTGCGCTGGACCCTCCGCCGTGAGGCCTATCGCGCGCTCGCCGAGGCCCGTACCGCCATCGCCCTCGCCGCCGCCGAACTCCCCGCGCTCGCCCGGCACTCGGAGGGCGCCGAGGAGATCGCCGCCGTGCTCGAGCGGCTCGTCGACACGACCACCGCGTGCGCCGTCCACCTCGACGACTCCGGACGGCTCACCGCCGGGGACCTGGACCGGCTCACCGAACTCCTCGACGAACTCGGGCGACTTGACGGGGGACACGGGCTGGTGGGTCTGCGATGCTCCGAACTCCCCCTAGCCGGTTAGGAGTTCACGCATCCCACGGCGCTTCGTCGCGACCGTACCGCGTCACAGGCGCACCCACACCGGTGCGTGGTCCGACGCCGTCGCGTCCCGCCGCGCCGCCGGATCCGCGCCGACCGACGGCAGCCGCATCGCACCCTCGTGCGGCAGACCCGTGCCCGCCTGCCGGACCCGGTGTATCAGGTGGTGGTCGCACAGGATGTGGTCGATCAGCTCGCGGCGGCCGGCGTTGACACGGGAGAAGCGTTCCTCGGCGGGGATCAGCGGGGCGGTGTCCCACAGGCGGCCCGCGTCGCCCTTGTCGGGCATCTTGTAGCCGGAGGTGCCGATCTCGGAGCCGGGCGGGCCGAGCAGGATCTGGGTGGTCGCGGCCTGCACCTCGTCGTTCAGGTCGCCGAGCACCATCACGTTCCGCTCGCGTCCGTCGCCGTCCAGCAGTTCGTCGGCCAGCGCCCTCAGGGCCGTCGCCTCCGCCGCACGGCGGTACAGGGCGTATGCCCCGAAGCGGGCCCGCTCGCCCTCGTCGCGCGGCTGGAAGCGGCCACCCGGGTACGACAGCAGCTTCGACTTGAGGTGTGCACCGCCACCCGCAGCGGCCCGCGGTCCGTCTCCATCTCCACCGCCAGGAAACCGCGGCCCGACCCCGCCACCGTCGCGCCCTCGTCGTCGGCCTGGACCGGCCGCAGCTTCGGCGGGAACACGGTGGTGTCGGCCAGCACCTCGAAGGCGTTGCGGGAGATCACGCCGACCCGGATGCCCCGGCCGTCCGGGTGCTGTGAGGTCGCGACGGTCCAGCCGCTGCCGAGCAGATCGACCAGGTCTTGCAGGGCCTCCGGCTCGCCGACCTCCTGGACGGCCAGCAGCGTCGGGTCGAGGCCGGTGATGGTGGCGGCGAGGGCGGCGAGCTTCGCGTCGTAGGCCGCCTTGTCCCGGGGACCGAAGGGGCCGCCGGGTCGGTACAGGTTCTCCAGGTTCCAGGTGCCGAGAAGCATGCCGGGCTCCCTTCAGAAGCCGGTCCGCATGAAGAGGTGTGGTCGACGGGCCGTCCGGTCGGTCCCTGCCGTGAAATGGCGTCAGGTGTGCGGCCAGGCCCTGCCTGACGCCAGCGTGCCCCGTCCGCACGGGCCGCGACAGAGCCCTGACGGGATGCGCGGTTCGGCTCACGCACCGCGCCCATCACGCCGTACGTCGGCGTGATGACCGGCTCTCGCGCCGGCTCTCCCGACCCTTCCGCCGTCGGCCCGACCGCCGGTGCACCCGCTGATCTCATCATCACCGGACGCACCGTCCTCGTGCACGACGATCAAGAGCGGACCGGGTTCGAGGAGGACGCCGCGATGGTCGTACCTGTCGTGCCGAGGGGATTTCCCGCGAGGGATTTCGCGTGGCAGCGATGAGTTCCGCCCGTCCCCTCGGTCACCCCTCCCGACGGACCGTCGCACAGGAGGGACCCCATGGCGCTTCCGGAGATCGCCTCGCGAGAGGAATGGCGCGCTGCCCGCGCGGAGTTGCTGGTCAGGGAGAAGGCGGCCACGCGCGCGAGGGACGCGCTCAACGCCGAGCGGCGCCGGCTGCCCATGGTCGAGATCGAGGAGGAGTACGTCTTCGAGGGCGGCGACGGCAAGGCCACCCTGCTCGACCTCTTCGAGGGGCGCGACCAGCTGGTCGTCCACCACTTCATGTTCGCGCCCGAATGGGACGCCGGGTGCCGCGGCTGCTCCGCCTTCCTGGACCAGATCGGGCATCCGGCCCATCTGAAGGCACGGGGAACGACGTTCGCCGCCGTGTCGAGAGCGCCGTACCCGAAGATCCTGCCGTTCAAGGCGCGGATGGGCTGGACCGTGCCCTGGTACTCGTCGTACGGCGACCGCTTCAACCACGACTTCGAGGTCACCCTGGAGGCCGACGGGGAGCAGACCGAGCGGTCCGGGATCAGCTGCTTCCTCAGGGACGGGGGCCGGGTCTTCCACACCTACTCGACCTATGAGCGCGGTCTCGACGGGCTCGGTTCGACCACCAGCCTCCTCGACCTCACCGTGCTCGGACGGCAGGAGGAATGGGAGGAGCCCGTGGGCCGGGCTTCCGCTCTCGGTGCGCCCGCCGGCGCTGTGCGCATCAGGTATCACGACGAGTACGACTTCTGACACGGAAGGTAGCGAAAGTGACCGTTGAGTAACCGGACTCTCACACTTCGCGCTGGACGCGTGTCAGCTACGTCTCAGTACGGCAACGCAGCGAGGCGATCCGGCTCCGGAAGGCGTTAACTCCTACAAGCGCTCCACGGGTGAGCGCCACGCTTTCTGGAGGTGCAGGATGGTGAACGGGCGAACAGTGCTCGAACGCTTTCCCGCCGGTGGGCCGCGAGGATCGTGGCCCGCGGAGGAGTTCGCGCAGGCGAGGCGTCTCGAGGGACAGCCGGCGGAGGTCGTCATGGACCTCGCGTCCGACATGTTCCTGGTGATCGTCCGCAGTGGAGGGGCGGCCGACGCCGTCGCATGAGGTCAGCCCGCCTCCTCGGCGGGCACCTTTGCCGTGAACTGCTCGGCCTGGAGCGAGTACAGCTCCGCGTAGACACCACCGGAGGCCAGAAGCTCGTCGGGCGTGCCCGACTCCACCAGCCGGCCCTGCTCCAGTACGTGCACCAGGTCCGCGTGTCGTACGGACGCCAGCCGGTGGGTGATCAGGACGACCGTCTGACCGGTGCCGGCGAGGGCGCGGATCTTCTCGAAGACCTCCAGCTCGGCGCGTGCGTCCAGAGCGGCCGTCGGCTCGTCCACGATCAGGATGTGGCCGCTGCGGTAGGCGGCCCGGGCGATCCCGAGCCGCTGCCACTGTCCGCCGGACAGCTCGTGCCCGCCGCTGAAGTTGCGGGCCAGCAGGGTGTCCAGGCCGCGCGGCAGATCCTCCAGCACGTCCCCGGCCCCGGCCTCCGCGACCGCGCCGGCCACCCGCTCGTCCGTGAGCGGCACCGAGGAACGGCCGACGGCCACATTGACGCGGGCGGTGAACGGCCACCGCTTGAAGTCCTGGGCGACCATCGCGACCCGCTCGGCGAGCAGCCGCCGGTCCGCCCGCGCCGCGTCCACGTCGTCCCACAGGATCCGGCCCCGGTCGGGGGCGTACAGGCCGGCCAGCAGTTTCACCAGCGTGGTCTTGCCCGAGCCGTTCTCGCCGACCAGCGCGACGATCTTGCCGAGCGGCAGGGTGAGCGTCACGTCGTCGAGGGCGGGGCGGGTCGCGTCACCCGGGTAGGTGAAGGAGACGTTCTCGAAGCGGATCTCGCGCGGGTCGTCCGGCAGCGCGATCCCGCCCACCGGGATCGCCCGCTCGGCCGCCTCCCGGTACAGCCGCTGGAGATCGCCGACGAACAGCGCGTCCTCGTGCAGTGAGTTCACCTCCATGACCAGCGTCTCCAGGCTCTGCGAGCCGGTGCGGATCGCGATCACCGCCGTACCCGCCACGGACAGGGCCATGGCGCCCGCCAGCAGCAGCCCGCCCAGCGTCGCGTACGTCGCCGCGGTGGCGAGGCCCGTCCAGGACGCCGCGATCAGTCCGGTGCGGGCGGCGAGCCGGGCCAGCCGGGCCTGCTCCGCCTCCGCCGTCTCCGCCATCGACCGGAAGTGCCGCAGCAGGAACGGGCCCACCCCGTGCACCCGGATCTCCGGCGCCGCCTCGGGCTCGATGAGCAGGGCGCCGAGCAGCCGGCTCGCCCGGACGTGCTGCACCCAGGCGTGGTACCACTCGTACCGCCTGCGCGCGATGGTCAGCGCGCTCCACGCGCTCGGGATCGTCATCGTGACCAGCAGCGGCAGCAGCGCCGGATGCAGCACGGTCAGGACGCCCGCCGCCGCGATCATCGAGATCACCGCGTTGACCACCCGGGTGGCGCACGGGATCATCCGGCGGGCCGAGCTAGCGCCGTACTGCGCGGTGTCCAGCAGCTTGTGGAAGGCGTGGTCCTCGATCGCGGCCAGTTCCACGGCCGCCGCCCGCTCCAGATACCGCTCGGTCGCCACCCGTTCGACCTTGGGTTCGAGCCGTCCGGTGGCGTACGTCGACGCGGCCCGCAGCAGTGCCCCGACCAGCATCACGGCACCCATGGTGACCAGGGCGGGCGCGGCCCCCCGCAGCCGGTCCTCCAGCGAACCCCCGCCGATCAGCCGGCCCAGCACACTGTTGACGGCCAGCAGACTCACGGCCTGTGTCAGACCGCGGCCCACCTCGGCGGCCAGCACGGTCCGCGCGGCCTGCCGGTCCGCCTGCCAGGCCAGCCGGAGACTCGCCGACAACAGCACCGGCAACCGGACGACCATGGACCGGAACCCCAGCTCCAGGAACGCGTCGGAGTGCGAGTTCCACCCCATGTCGTACCGCAGCGGCCCGCCGAACAGCAGCCGCTCGGACTCGGAGACACCGGGTTGCCCGGAGCCACGCCGTTTTCCCACCACAGACCTCCCCCGATCGCTGGACGGGGGTCACTATGGCGGGACGGACGGTATCGGGGCAGGGCGCAGAGGAAAGCGAGACGAGTAAGCGGGCGCACGCCTTGTGGCGCCGGGCAGGACATCCCACCCAGGGGCGCGGGGCGGTGTCAATCTGCGGCTCCGCCGCGTGGGCGCGACCAGCCCCCACTTGGCCGCACCCGAAATCCTGCTCAGCCGACGGAGTCAACCCGCGGAGCTGACCGGCCGGGACCAGCTCGGCGTCGTCCCGGTCAGGCGGCACAACGCCAGGTACAACGGTATGGGCGGCGTGTAGGGCAGCGTCCCCTCGGGCCGATGCACGAGAGACGGCACCACCGGGGCGTCCGGAACAACCGCCCCGGTGGCGTACTGGGCGGGCGCGGGCCATTCGAGGGCGTAGTCGGAGTCGGCGGGCACGAGCCACCACCAGTGCGTGTCATCGGCGTACACGCACCCGACGCGCGGAAGCCGGGGCACCAGCTGCTGCCCCAGCAGGGCCGGCATCCCCACCGCGTCGCAGCCCAGCGGCACCGTCATGCCCTGCGGCACGGCGAGCCGGAAGGGGGTGCCGGGCGCCCGCAGCCCGCGGCGAAGGCGGACCAGCGAGTCCAGGGTCAGCACCGGGCCGCCGGACCCGCTGCTCACGCCCATGCGCCCGGGCCCCCTGTGCCGTGATCGCGCGCGTGTCCCTCGGGCTCGGCCCGGTGATGCTCCTCGGCCTCGTCCCCCTGGCCGGAGCCCCCGGAGGGGACCGGCTTGGGCCGGGCACCCCAGCCCAGGTCGTTGCGCGGGCCGGTGTCCGCGCGGGGCTGGTCCGCCTTGCGCGGCAGCTCCGCCCAGACCAGCAGCCCGGGGCCGTGTTCATGGGCGCCCCACGCGTGGCAGAGGGAGTCGACCAGGAGCAGTCCCCTCCCGTGCTCCTCGTCGCCGCGCTGCGGCGACGGGCGGGGTTCACCCGGCGCACAGCCCTCGTCGCGTACGGCTATCCGCACCAGGTCGTCGTTGTCGTGCAGCTCGCAGACCACACGGCTGCTCGCGGTGTGCACGATCGCGTTGGTGACGAGTTCGGAGACCACCAGGGCCGCCGAGTCGCAGGTGTCCTCGCAGACCGACCAGTGGTTCAGCCTGGCCCTCGTCAGGCGTCTGGCCTGCGCGGGGGACCCCGGGTGCGCGGCCAGCTCGAAACGGAACCGGCGCCGGGCGGCAGCCCTGTCGGGCCCCGCTCTCCCGGCGGCTCCGAGACCCTGGGGGCGGCCTTCGGCAGCGTCTGTTCCTAAGGGCGGGGACGGAATCACGCTTGCCACTATCGCCCCGTCGTGAACACTTGGCAAGTGTCACTCTGAAAAATGCAGAGTGCTGTGTGACGTGGTGGGAGGCCATGGCACACTGCTCGCAACAGCATCTTGAGCGGCGCCAGTTGGGATCACCGGAGATCCGTACGTACCGGTATTCGTACCGATGGTTGTATCCGTACAGATTTTCGATTAGGTCTTCGAATGGCGCCGCTGGGCTGTCAGCATGCAGATGGCTCGACTTCAGTTGACTTCAATACGGGACTTCGTGGAGGTGGAGCGTGAGCGAACCGCGGTCCGCGCCGACGGTCGGCCAGGTCGTCCTCGGCCGGCGCCTGCTGGACCTGCGGGAACGCGCCGGGCTCAAGCGCGAGGAGGCCGCCCGCATCCTCCGCGTCGCCCCCGCCACCGTCCGCCGGATGGAGATGGCCGAGGTCGGCCTCAAGATCCCCTACCTCCAGCTGCTGCTGAAGGCCTACGGCGTCTCCGACCAGGAGGCCGAGGACTTCGTCCAGCTCGCCGAGGACGCCAACCGCCCCGGCTGGTGGCAGCGCTTCCACGACGTGCTGCCCGGCTGGTTCTCCATGCACGTCAGCCTGGAGGGCGCGGCCGCGCTCATCCGCGAGTACGAACCGCACTTCGTGCCCGGCCTGCTCCAGACCGAGGACTACGCGCGTGGCGTGCTGCGCTCCGGTGCCATCGGCCAGACCAGCCCCGAGGACATCGAGCGCCATGTCGCCCTGCGCATGGAACGCCAAGGACTGCTCACCCGTCCCGACGCGCCCCGGCTGTGGGTCGTCATGGACGAGACCGTGCTGCGCCGCCCTGTCGGCGGCCCGGAGGTGATGCGTGCCCAGATCGACAAACTGCTCGAGGCAACGAAGCTGCCCAACGTGACGCTCCAGGTCGCCCCGTTCGCCAACGGGCCGCACCCCGGGACGTACGGGCCCTTCGTGCTCTTCCGATTCGCCGTGCCCGAACTTCCGGACATGGTCTACAGCGAGTACCTGACCGGCGCGGTCTATCTGGACGCGCGCGTGGAGGTGGCGACCCACCTCGAGGTCATGGACCGCATGGCGGCGCAGGCCGCTACAGCACATCGCACGAAGGAGTTCCTCCGGGACCTCCGCAAGGAGTTGTGAATGAACCGCATCACGCCGCGTCACTCCGTCTACAACGGCATGCCCGCGAGGGAGCTGGGGAGCGAGGGCTGGCACAAGCCGTGGAGCGGCGGCAACGGCGGCAACTGCCTGGAGGCGATGAAGCTCGCCGACGGCCGTATCGCCGTCCGCCAGTCCACCGACCCGGACGGACCCGCGCTGATCTACACCACCGACGAGATGACCGCCTTCATCGAGGGGGCCAAGGCGGGGGTGGCCGACTTCCTGCTCTCCTGACGTCGTTGTTCACTTGTTCCGTTGCTCCATTGCTGCATGTTCCTTTGCTCATGCTCTCTTGTTCAATTGCTCGGTAATCACTGACGGGTTGGGGTGCTGTGGCGGCACCGGGCGGGCGTCTGCCGGCGGAAGTGCTCCGCACAGAGCCTCCAGGGCCGCCGCGTACGCGTGCTCGGACGGGGTCGCGTATCCCACGACCAGGCCGTCACGGGCCGGCATGTCCGGGTCCGGTCCGCCGGGCCCGGCCGGTCCGTCCGTCGCGTCCGGTCCGTCCGTCGCATCGGGGTGGCGGAACTCCGCGAGTCCGTCCAGCGCCACGCCCTGCCAGGTCGCGGCCTTCACGGCGGACCGCTCGGTGCCGGGCGGCAGCCGGAGCACCGCGTGCAGGCCCGCCGCGACCCCGCTGACCCCGATGTGCGGCGCCTGTTCGGCCAGGGCGGCGACGAGCCGGTCCCGGCGGGCACGGTACCGCTGCCGCATCCGCCGCACATGACGGTCGTAGGACCCGGAGACGATGAGGTCGGCGAGGGCCAGCTGGTCGAGGACGCTCGCCCAGGCCTCCCGTTCGCCCTTGGCCGCGAGCACGGCACCGACGTACCGCTCGGGCAGCACCATCCATCCCAGCCGCACCGCGGGCGACAGGCTCTTGCTGACCGAACCGATGAGGATCACCCGCTCGGGGTCGAGGCTCTGGAGGGCGCCGACGGGTTTGCGGTCGTAGCGGAACTCCCCGTCGTAGTCGTCCTCCAGCACCACCCCGCCCCGCGCGCGTGCCCAGTCGACCACCGCCGCCCGCCGCTCGGGGTGCAGCGGGCCGCCGGTGGGGAACTGGTGCGCGGGCGTGAGCAGGACCGCGCGCTCGCGCCTGAGCCGGTCGACCCGGGCGCCGTGTTCGTCGATGGGGAGCGGCACGGTGCGTACGCCCTCGGCGGCCAGCAGCTCGCGGTGGAAGGGCAGTCCGTACGCCTCCACGGCGAGGGGGCCGCGCAGGACCTGTCTGCCAGTGCCTGAGGCTCTGCCCTTCTCGGGGCCTGCGCCTCCCCCGAACAGTAGCCGCAGGGCGTGTGCGAAGCCGGAGCAGACGACGATCCGGTCCGGCTCGGTCCGTACGCCACGCGCGCGTGCGAGGTATTCGGCGAGGGCCACCCTCAGCTCGGGGCGCCCGGCCGGGTCACCGGGCCCGAAGACCTCGTTGGGCGCCTGCTGGAGAGCCCGGCGGTAGGAGGCGAGCCAGGCGGCCCGGGGGAAGGCGGAGACATCGGGGGTGCCTTGGCGGAGGTCGTGGACGCGCGCGGCTGGGCGTGGGGGCGGGTGTGGGCTTGGGCTTGGGCTTGGGTGGGGACGTGCAGGCGGCTGTCGGTCCGGGGCTCGGGTCGCGTTCGGCGTGGGCCTCTTCGGGCGTACGGCGGTGTGGGGCGGCCGGGTCTGTTCGGCCACGCGGGTCCCGGAGCCCTGGCGGGCGGTGAGCCAGCCCTCGGCGACGAGTTCGGCGTAGGCGTCGGCGACCGTGTTGCGGGCGACGCCCAGGTCGGCGGCGAGCGAGCGGTAGGGCGGCAGCCGGGTGCCGGGGGCGAGGCGGCCGCTGCGTACGGCGTCCCGCAGCGCACGGGCCAGCGCGGCCCGCTTGCTCCCCGGACCGGAGAGCTCCAGATGCAGGTCGGAGCCGCCGGTCCGCTCCTCGGAATTGACCCATGATTTCGCCATGGAAATGCACCCTACAGCCGGTCTTTCCGGCCCATAGGTTGGTCACATGACGACGACGAACACGCACGTGACCGGTACGGTCCGACTGAACTTCGCGAAGGCGGCACCCAAGGTGTTCCGCGCGCTGATCGGCTTCGACGCGGCCGCCCGCGAGGGACTCGACCCCGCCCTCGTCGAACTGATCCAGATCCGCGCCTCCCACCTCAACCGCTGCGCGTACTGCCTGCACATGCACACCAACGACGCCCGCAAGGCCGGCGAGACCGAGGACCGCCTCCACATGGTCCCGGTCTGGCGGGAAGCCCGGCACTTCTTCACCGAGCGGGAACAGGCGGCCCTGGCCCTCACCGAGGCGGTCACGCTGGTGGCCGACGCAGGAGTCCCCGACGAGGTCTACGCCCGCGCGGCGGCCCACTTCGACGACCAGGAACTGGCCCGCGTCCTGTCCCTGATCTTCGCGATCAACACGTGGAACCGGGTGGCGCTGTCGACAGCGAAGGTCGCGGGGACCGACGAGCGGGTCTGAGCGCCCTGTCCCCGGATGTCCCCCCCTGGCGACCGGATGTCCCTGTCCTTGGACCTGATGTCCCCGTCCCTAGACGGTCATGGGGCGGTCGTACGGCCCGATCGGCGCCGGGAGCCGTGAGCTCCCCGTCAGGTACCGGTCGACCGCCGCCGCGACTGCCCGCCCCTCCGCGATCGCCCACACGATCAACGACTGTCCCCGGGCCGCGTCCCCCGCGGCGAACACCCCCGCCGCGTTCGTACGGAACTCCCCGTCGCGTGCGATCGTCCCCCGCGGCTCCAGCTCCAACCCCAGCTGCTCCACCAGCCCGTCGCCCCGGTCCGGTCCGGAGAACCCGAGCGCGAGGAGCACGAGGTCGGCCGGAAGCGTCCGCCCCGTCCCCTCCACGGGCCTGCGGGCCGCATCCACTCCGACGAGATGCAGCGACCGCACCCGCCCCTCGGCGTCCCCCTCGAAACGCAGCGTCGACGCGGCGAACAACCGCGCGTCCGCGTCGGCCGCGGGCGCGGTCCCCAACTCCCCGGCCTCCTCGTGCGCGGCCGACAGCCGGTAGATCCTCGGGTACGTGGGCCAGGGTTCGGCATCCTCGTCCCGCACACCCTCCGGCTGCCCGTAGATGTCCAACTGGGTCACGGAAGCGGCCCCTTCACGCACCGCCGTGCCCAGACAGTCCGCCCCCGTGTCACCCCCGCCCACGATGACGACATGCTTCCCGGCCGCCGACAGCGGGGAGACCTCCAGATCCCCCTCGCACACCCGGTTCGCCGCCGGCAGATACTCCATGGCCTGCCACACCCCGGCCAACTCCCGCCCCGGCACGTCCAGTTCACGCCATGCCGTGGCCCCCGTCGCGATCACCAACGCGTCGTACCGCGCCCTGAGTTCCGCGGCCCCCACATCCCGCCCGACCGCCGTGGACGTACGGAACTTCGTCCCCTCGGCCCGCATCTGCTCGATCCGCCGCTCCAGATGGTGCTTCTCCATCTTGAACTCCGGGATGCCGTACCGCATCAGGCCGCCCAGCCGGTCGTCCTTCTCGTAGACGGCGACCGTGTGCCCCGCCCGGGTCAACTGCTGGGCCGCCGCGAGTCCGGTCGGGCCCGACCCGATCACCGCGACGGTCCGCCCGGACAGCCGGTCCGGCGGCCGCGGCGGCGCGAACCCGGACTCCCAGGCCCGGTCCGCCACGGCCACCTCGACGTTCTTGATGGTGACCGCCGGCTGGTTGATGGCGAGCACACACCCCGCCTCGCACGGCGCCGAGCACAACCGCCCGGTGAACTCGGGGAAGTTGTTCGTCGCGTGCAGCCGGTCCGCGGCCTGCCGCCAGTCCTCCCGGGAGACGAGGTCGTTCCACTCCGGGATGAGATTGCCCAGCGGACAGGCGTCGTGGCAGAACGGGATCCCGCAGTCCATGCAGCGGTCCGCCTGCTTGCTGATGATGGGCAGCAGTGCCCCGGGGACGTACACCTCGTCCCAGTCCCGAACCCGCTCCTCCACCGGCCTGCGAGGCCAGTCCCGGCGAGGCGTGCTCATGAATCCCTTGGGATCGGCCATGGCCGTCTTCCTTGCTCGCGCTGGTGACGCCGACGCGTCCGACGCGGCCGTGCGTCATCGGGCGGCACGCTTGCGGAACTCCTTCCGGCCACGATACGACTCCTCGGCCCCCTGCGCAGAGTGCCGCCGGGGTGCCGGGACAGTGCTTTTCCCGACCTCCCCGCGCCCCTCAGGTGAGGGCCAGTACGTACGCCACCGCCGCCGCGCCCGAGGCGATCGCGCGGACGTGGTTCCACATCGTCCACTCCCTTAGGTATGTCGGCCAGTACGTCGACGCCTCCGTGGTGCCGGGGTCCAGCTTCAGCAGGGCGTCGTTGCGGGGCACGTTCGCCACGATCGTCAGCCCGAAGGAGCCGAACAGATAGAGCGCGCTGCCCACCAGCAGCTCCGCGGTCCCCTCGTCCGGCCACAGCACGAACGTCACCACCGCGATCACCGCGCACAGCACCGCGGAGCCCGCGAACACGGCCATGAACGGCGGCCGCACCGCGTTCACGTTGATCGAGTTCATCGCGGCGACGCCCTGCGCGGGCGGCAACGCGGCGAGAGCCCGCATCACGAAGGTCGAGAACGCGCAGAACACCCCGGCCACCAGTCCGGTCCCGAGCACGCCCAGCACCACCAGCCAGAAGTAAGGCCCATCGATCATCACCACACCAGCTCCCACCTCGGGCCGGGCCCCGCACCCGGCACCACTCGTCCCCACCAGTCAATCCCGCGCCCACCTCACCAACCATGGCCTGTCGTCGCATGGCGGCCGTCACGTGATCGGTGTCCGCTTGCCGTGGTCGGCCGGTTCCCTCAAGGTCCGGCTTCAGCCCGCCGCTTCCCGCACCTCTGCCCGCCATCCCCTCAGTACCGCCTCCACACCCCCTGCGATCCGCCGCCGGGCCTCGTGCCGCGCCACCCCGCTCATCAACAACGCGTCGTACGGCGTATCCACATGCCGTACGGAGGCCACCACCGCCGACACCACCGCACCCTCCGACAACGCCCGCCCCGCCGCACTCCTCCCCACCCGCCCGCTGCCCCGCGCCGACGCGTGCGAGGCGATGGCCGCGGCCCGCTCGTCCGGGCACCCGGGAAACAGCCGCCGAATCTCCGCGGCGAACGCCTCCGTGAACCGCACGTCCTCCACCGCCCGCCGCCGTGAGTCCCGCGCCCGACGCCGCCGCCGTGCCTCCGCGTCCGCGAGACACCGCTCCTCGGCCCGCGCCAGCCCGGCCTCCTCGACGAGAACCCCCTGTCGCTCGTACCGCCCCTTTCGCCGGTTGAAGCGCACCACCACCGCCCACAGCGCACTCTCCTCCCGCGACCGCCGCGTGAGCGCCGTGTCCCCGCGCGGCAGGAAGACCAGATGCCCGAGGTCGGCGCAGTCGAGGCAGCGGGGCGCCCCACTCTCCATGACGAGCAGCGCCAGCGGCCCTCTCCGGCACTCCGCGCAGTGCCGTCTCCGCAGCGGCTGGACGACCAGAGGACCACCACGGGCCGGGGGAGGAGCGGGGCTTGCGGGGCTTGAGGGGCTTGCCATGACGAGTTCATTCCCCTTCCACCGCCAGGACCGACACCGCCGGTTGACGCATCATGGCCAGGTGCGACTCGAAGCGATCACCTGGGAACGGCTCGGCGACCAACTGGCCGACCGGCTCCTCGACCTGAAGCCGGCCGACGGCAGCCCCTGGCCCCGCGTCGCGCTCGACGGCGCCCCCGCGGCCCGACCGGGAGAGCTCGCCGAACGGATCGGCGAGGCCCTGCGCATACGCGGTCGCCCCTCGCTCGTCGTCGGCATGCATGGCTTTCTGCGCCCCGCCTCGCTCCGTCTGGAATACGGCCACCACGATCTGGAGGCCTACTACAACGGCTGGTTCGACACCGCGGCCCTCTGGCGCGAGGTCTTCGGCCCCCTCGAACCCGGCGGAGACGGACGCGTCCTGCCCGACCTCTGGGACCCCGTCACCGACCGAGCCACCCGTAGCCCCTACGTCCAACTCCCGCCCGGCGGAGTCCTGTTGTTCCACGGCCCCCTCCTGCTGCGCCACTGGTTCCCCTTCGACCTGTCCGTCCACGTCCTCCTCTCCACGGGCGCCCTCCGCCGCCGTACCCCCGAGTCCAACCACTGGACCCTGCCCGCCTACGAGCGCTACGCCGAGGAGACCGACCCGGCCGGCACCGCGGACGTCCTCGTCCGTGCCGACGACCCCCGCCACCCGGCGTGGAGCGGCTGATCCTCCTCCGAGGCTCCCTTGCCACCGGGTTCCGGGTGCGAGCCCCCGGTGGCGCCGGGAGAATGTAGGGCGCCGGGACTTGCGGTGCCGTCCGCGCCGCGTCGGCCGTCCGGCACCGGGAGGTACCCATGACCACCGCCGGAGACATCATGCACCGGGGTGCACAGTGGATCCCGGCCCACGAGACCCTCGACCGCGCCGCCCAGCTGATGCGTGAACTCGGCGTCGGAGCCCTGCCCATCAGCGACGAGAACGAGCGGCTGTGCGGCATCCTCACCGACCGCGACATCGTCATCGGCTGTGTGGCCGTCGGCCACGACCCGGCCCGCGTCACCGCGGGCGAGATGGCCCAGGGCACCCCGCGCTGGATCGACGCGAGCGCCGATGTCGGCGACGTCCTCCACGAGATGCGCGAGCACCGGATCCGCAGGCTCCCCGTGATCGAGAACAAGCGCCTGGTCGGCATGATCAGCGAGGCCGACCTGGCCCGGCACCTGACGGACGAGCAGATCGCCGACTGGGCCGGAAGCGTCTACGCCCCCTCCGCCACCACCCACTGACCGGCCGCGAGGACGGTCCCCCTCACAGCCAGCCGTTGCGCCGGAAGCCGCGGTAGAGCACCCCGCAGGCGGCGGCTATCACGCCCATGACGAGCGGATAACCGAACTTCCAGTGCAGCTCCGGCATGTGCTCGAAGTTCATCCCGTACACCCCGCAGACCATCGTCGGAACGGCGATCACCGCGGCCCACGCGGTGATCTTCCGCATGTCCTCGTTCTGTGCGACCGTCACCTGCGCCAGGTGCGCCTGGAGGATCGAGTTGAGCAGCTCGTCGAAGGCGGCGATCTGCTCCTTGGCCCGCAGCAGATGGTCGGAGACATCGCGGAAGTACGCCTGTATCTCCGGGGCGATGACCTGGATCGGCCGGGTCGACAACTCCTCGAGGGGACGGCCGAGCGGCGCCACCGCCCGCTTCAGCTCCAGCAGTTCACGCTTGAGCTGGTAGATGCGGCCCGGGTCGACCCGGGCGCCGCTCTCCGAGAACACCGCCGTCTCGACCAGGTCGATGTCCGACTGCACGGCGTCGGTGACGCTCAGGTAGTCGTCGACCACATGGTCCGCGATGGCGTGCAGCACCGCGGCCGGTCCCTTGGCGAGTTGCGCGGGGTCGGCCTCCAGCTCCTCGCGCAGCGGACCCAGCGATCCATGGCTGCCGTGCCGCACCGTGATCACGAAGTCCTCGCCGACGAACACCATGATCTCGCCGGTGTTGACCACCTCGCTCGTCGCCGTGAGCTCCTCGTGCTCCACGTAGCAGACCGTCTTGAACACCGCGAACAGTGTCTCGCCGTAGCGCTCCACCTTCGGCCGCTGATGGGCCTCGACCGCGTCCTCGACGGCCAGCGGGTGCAGGTCGAAGAGGTCGGCGATGCCCTCGAACTCGTGGTCCGACGGCTCGTGCAGACCGAGCCAGACGAAGCCGTCACGGCTGTCGCGCACCCGCTCCACGGTGTCCACCAGATCACCGTCGACGGGGATCCGCGCCCCCTCCTTGTACGTCACGCAGTTGACGACCGAGGTGCCCAGCGGGGAACGGGCGTGGTGGCTCAGGTCGACGCGCGGGCGCCGCCGGGCCAGCCGGGCCACCTTCCGCAGACCGCCGACCCTGCCGAGGCCCGTGACCTTGCGCAGATTCCCTGCCATGGACATCTGGATCTCCTTGCGTGGATCTCCCCGTTCGACGCGTTGCTGCGTCCTGGCGAGCCAGTGTGCCAGTCCCACGTAAGCCGCGGGTGAGCCTGTGGAAAGGGCACATTCCGGTTGGTTCCCGCCTGTGGACAACCGAACCGGCGTCGTCATCTCGTCGTGGCGAACGCGTCGTCCGTTCCGGACAAGCCCGGCAACTGGGATCATCTCCGCATGACACGAACCGACGGGTATCTCCTCGACAACCGGCAGGCGGAGGCGGCGGAGCGCTTCGACGCCTTCGCGACCCTCTTCGACCCCACGACCTTCCGGCACCTCGAAGGATTCGGCATCGGGCCCGGCTGGCGCTGCTGGGAGGTCGGCGCCGGCGGCACCTCCGTGGTGTCCTGGCTGGCGAAGAAGGTCGGCCCGACCGGCAAGGTCGTCGCGACGGACATCGACACCACCCGGCTCGCCCCGGCGGCCCGCCCGCCCGTCGACGTCCGCGTCCACGACGTGAGCGCCGAGGAACCCCCGGGGGACGGCTTCGACCTGGTGCACGCCCGGCTCGTCCTCGTCCATGTACCCGACCGCGCACGGGCGTTGCAGTCCATGATCAAGGCCCTGCGCCCCGGCGGGCGGCTCCTGCTGGAGGACGCCGACCCCGCTCTCCAGCCCCTGACCTGCCCCGACGAGTACGGCCCCGAGCAGCAGTTGGCGAACCGGCTGCGGCAGGGCTTCCGCTCGTTGCTCGCCGACCGCGGCGCCGATCTCTCCTACGGCCGCACCCTCCCGCGGCTGCTCCGCGAGGCCGGTCTGCGTCAGGTGACCGCCGACGCGTACTTCCCGCTCGCCTCACCGGCCTGCGCGGCCCTGGAGTCCGCCACGATCCGCCAGATCCGCGGCCAACTCGTCACGGCGGGACTGGCCACGGACGAGGACATCGACCAGCACCTCGCGAACGTGGCCACCGGGACGATGGATCTGGCCACGGCCCCGCTGATCTCGGCGTGGGGACGCAAGGCATAGGGGGTGACGGCCGCAGGGGGCGGTGGTCGGAAATGAGCTCCCCGGTGCCGGCCCGCCGAAGGCGGTCCCGTGACCGCCGGCGTCAGCCCGTCCCCGGTGGTCGCCCGCCGACGCGCTCCACCGCCAGCGCCCCCGCCCGGCACCCCTGCGCCGCCGCTTCCTCGGGCCCGGCACCGGTCAGCAGAGCCGCGAGGAACGTTCCCGTGAACGCGTCCCCCGCCCCTGTGGTGTCCCGCGGGGTCGCGGACACCGCGGGCACGTGGGCGTACACGGCGCCGGACCGGGCGATCAGCGCGCCCTCGGCCCCCTGCTTGGCGACCACCAGCGGCACCTGGCGGCTCAGCTCGGCCGCCGCGTCCGCCGCGTCGGGCAGCCCGGTGAGCAGACACGCCTCGTCCCGGCTCGGCAGCAGGACGTCCACCCCCTCGATCAGGGAGAGGAAGCGGTCCACGCCCAGCCCCTTCAGGAAGCCCGCCGACGCCGGATCCAGGCTCACCGGCACACCACGCGCGCGTGCCGACTCCAGGGCCACCGCCACCAGGGCGCGGCTCGACTCCGAGAACAGCAGATAGCCCGACAGGTGCAGCCGCCCCACACCGTCGAGCAGGGCCTCCGACCAGTCGTCCGGCCCCAGCCGCAGCGACGCCCCGCTATCCGTCAGGAGCGTGCGCTCGGCGCCCTCACCCGCGTCCACCAGGCAGATCACGGTTCCGGTGGGCGCCTCGGGGTCGACGACGAGCCGCGGACGCACTCCGCACGCGGTCAGCTCCCGCTCGTGCCACGCGACCGCCTCCGCGCCCACCCGCCCGAGCAGCCGCACCTCCGCACCGCCCCGGTAGGCGGCCCAGCAGGCCACGTTGGCCCCTGCCCCGCCCGGCACCGTACGGATCGCGGCGGCCGTGTCCGTACCGGCGGCGAGCGGCCCCCGGTGCCGGGCCACGACATCCGTGATGACGTCACCGACGACCAGAAGGGCGCCGCCCGGGCCGGCCGTGGCGGACCCGGGCCCGTCCGTCGTCACGCCCCGGCCCAGGCCGCCGCGATCCGCCCCGCCAGCCGCACATTGCCGCGCACCGCCGCCAGGTTGGCGCTCAGGGAGGCGCCGTCGGTGTGGCGCACCAGGTAGTCCAGCAGGAACGGGGTGACGCCCTGGCCCGTGACGCCGGCCTGCTCGCACGCGTGCAGCGCCTCCGCGAGCACACGCGCGTGCAGCGAGGGATCCAGCTGCTGCGCCTCCGGCACGGGATTGGCGACGATCAGCGAGGAGTCGGGCCCGTCGAGCGCGTCCTGGGCCCGCATCACCTCCGCCACCTGGTCCGGGGTGTCCAGCGTCCACTCCACGGGGTGTCCGGAGTCGGACAGGTAGAAGCCCGGGAAGCGGTCCGTGCCGTAGCCGGCCACCGCGACGCCCAGGGTCTCCAGCCGCTGGAGGGTCGCCGGCACGTCCAGGATCGACTTCACCCCCGCGCACACCACGGTGATCCGCGTGCGCGCCAGCAGTCCGAGGTCGGCCGACTCGTCCTGGGTGACGGTCCACTGCCGGTGCACCCCGCCGAGGCCGCCCGTCGCGAACACCCGCACCCCGGCCAGCGCCGCCAGCTGTGCCGTCGCGGACACCGTGGTCGCACCGCTCGCCCCGGTGGCCAGCGCGAGCGGCAGATCGCGGTGGCCCAGCTTGCGGATCCCGTCCTCGTTGGCAACCCGCTCCAACTGCTCCTTGTCCAGGCCGACATGAGGCCGCCCGTCCAGTACCGCGATCGTCGCCGGTACGGCTCCCTCCTGCCGTACGACATCCTCCAGCTCCAGCGCCACCTGGAGATTGCGCGGACGCGGCAGCCCGTGCGCGATGATCGTGGACTCCAGGGCCACCACGGGTCGACGCGCGTCGATCGCCTCGCGCACCTCTTCGGACAACACCAGCACCACGGCCTGCCTCCTGTCGGTCGGTCTTCCCTCATCTCTGGCGAGCGGCACGTCCGGTCAAACCCTTGCGGGCCGTGGCGGACGACACCAGCCTGGGTGCATGACGGACAACTCGGCACGTCTCGACCATGTCGTCCTCTGGGTGCGCGACCCGGTGGCGTCGGCCCGCTTCTACGAGAAGACGCTGGGCATGGAACCCGTGAGGATCACCGACTACGCCGCGGGGGCGGCACCCTTCCCCTCCGTACGGCTCAACGACGAGACCGTCTTCGACCTCATGCCGCTGGCCGCGGCGGAGCGCATGAACATGGTCCCGGGGGCCGCGGAGAGCGCCGGACACCCCGTCAATCATGTGTGCCTGGCCCTGCCCGCCGACGATTTCGAGACACTCCGCGCCCGTCTGGAGGAACGGTCCGTGCCCGTCTCGGGGTTCTCCCACGACTCCTTCGGCGCCCGCGGACCGGCCAGGCGCAGCTTCTACTTCCGCGACCCGGACGGGAACGTCTTCGAAGCACGCCACTACGACTGACGGCAAGCCCTCAGGCCGGACGCGAGACGGCGTCAGAAAAGCGGCTCCGGCAGTACGCCCTCCAGTGCGAGCAGCTTCCGCTTCGTCTCCAGTCCGCCGCCGAACCCGCCGATGCCGCCGTCGCTCTCGACCACACGGTGGCAGGGCACGACGACCGGCAGCGGATTGGAGCCCATGGCCACCCCGACGGCCTGCGCGGCACCGGGCTGACCGACCCGCCCGGCCAGATCGCCGTACCCGACGACCTGGCCGTAGGCCACACCGGAGGCCAGTTCGCGCAGCACCTGGCGGTTGAAGCCCGAGATCAGCGACCAGTCCAGGGGCAGCTCGAAGGCCTGCCGCTCGCCCGCGAAGTACGCCTCGACCTGGCGTATCGCCTCGGCCAGCAGCGGGGAGCCGGGTGCCTCGACGGGCTCGGTGCCCAGCCGGGACGCCAGCCGCTCCAGCGCCCTGTCGCGCACCGCGTCGGTGGCGTGGAAGACCACGTTGACCAGACCCTCGTCGGTGGCGGCCAGGAGCAGTGGGCCGATGCCGGTACCGACGACGGTCCACACGACTCGCTGCTCGTCCTGCGCATGGCTGTTCATGCGCCCCACCGTACGGGCCGCCACTGACAATGCCCCGTGACCAGCGAGAACGGTCTCCTAGCCGGCCAGTGCGTCCCGCACCACGCCGGGTTTGTTGGTGATGATGCCGTCGACGCCGTACCCGGCGACCCGCCGGGCCGCTTCCGCCGTGTTCACCGTCCAGGTGGAGACCTCCAGCGGCCTGCCGTGCGGACCCGTGAAGGCGTGCACCGCGGCGACGTAGGCCGTGGAGAGGGCGGTGGACGACGGGTTGATCTGGTCGGTGAAGTCCGCGTAAGCGGGCAGGTCCGCGACCGCGGGCTTCCCGAGATAGCCGGTCTTCACCCCGGGCTTGAGGTCGTGGACGGTCCGCAGGGCGGCCACGCTGAAGCTCTGCACCACCAGCCGGTTCTCGTGCCACCGGTCGAACCACCCCTCGTTGCTCAGGAGCTTGAGCGTCTGCTGTTCGATGCCCGGGTACAGCTCCGGGTTCTTGAGTTCGAGAAGCAGCTTCTGATGGTGAAGATCGACTCGGTGCAGGTACTGCCCGAGCGTCGGCACGCGCGCGCCCGCGTAGGAGGCGCCGAACCAGCTGCCCGCGTCCAGTCGGCGGATCTCGGCGGCGGTGAAGTCCTTCACCTTCCAGGGGGCCCGGTCGGGGAAGACCTCCTCGACATCGGTGGTGCGCCGCAGGCTGTCGTCGTGGAGGACGACGAGTGCGCCGTCCCTGGTGCGCTGGACGTCGTTCTCGACCCAGACGGCGCCGAGCGCGGCAGCCCTGTCCACGGCGGCCAGGGTGTTCTCGGGGGCGTGGGCGGAGGCGCCCCGGTGGGCGATGACCTCGGGCGGTGTGCCGTCCTCGACGGCACGCACGTCGGTTGCGGGAAGCAGGAGGGCGGCGGTCCCCAGGAGCGCGGTGCTCAAGGTGGTCGCTGCGCGCGCGTGCATACGTACTCCTCGCGTCGAGCATCACGTACAGCACAACTGTGACAGCACCGCGTCAGCGGCAACGGGGTACAGAATGGACACATCCCCGACAGGACCCTCCCGACTCCGCTCACCGGTGCCGCACAACTGGGGCAAGGGCGTGTTTCTTTGCCGGAAAGTCGTTCGACCATTCCGGTGGGGGTCATACTCTCTGCCACGACCCCGACCGCCCGGACGGTATTGGGAAGGGGTGCATTTCAGGAAATTCCAGGACGTAAGAGGGCGGGAGGGTTGCCGCGCATGCAAGGCACGGTCGACGGATTCAGCTATGGACTCGTCACACCGCTGGTGGCTTACCTCATGGCCTGCCTCGGCGGGGCCCTCGGCCTGCGTTGCACCACCAGATCCATGCTCGTCAGACGGTCCTGGCGCCCCGGCTGGCTGGCCCTCGGCTCGGCGGCGATCGGCTCCGGCATCTGGACCATGCACTTCGTGGCGATGATGGGCTTCCAGGTCCGGGAGGCGCCGATCCACTACGACCGGGCGATCACCTTCGCCAGCCTCGGCGTGGCCATCGTGATGGTGGGTGTCGGCGTCTTCATCGTCGGCTACCGGGGGGCGAGGGGAACGGCTCTGATGACCGGCGGCGCCATCACCGGCCTCGGCATCGCGTCCATGCACTACCTGGGCATGGCGGGCATGCGGCTGAACGGGCAGCTGGAGTACAACACGGCCACGGTGGCCGTCTCGGTGGTCATAGCCGTCGTCGCCGCGACGGCCGCCCTGTGGGCCGCCGGTCAGGTGAGGGGCTTCCTGTGGAGCGTGGGCGCGAGCCTCGTCATGGGCCTCGCGGTCACGGGCATGCACTACACCGGCATGGCCGCTCTCAGCGTGCATGTGCACCACACCGATGCCCCGGTCGCGGGTGACTCCCCGGCCTCCCTGCTGGCGCCCATGATGATCGGCCCGCTCGCCTTCCTGCTGCTCGCGGGCGTCGTCGTGATGTTCGATCCGCTGATGGTCATGGGCAAGCCCGTGTGGTCGCCCGCCGAGAACAAGCCCGGCGTACCGGCCCGAGAGCTGGTCCACCACCCACCCGCCCGCCGCTCCCCGCTCCACCCCCGCCGAGAGACACCGCACCACGAATCCCGAACGCCCCAGAACCGCTGACACCAGCTGAGAGCCACGCACGACCGCTACCCCGCAGCTCCGGCCGCCGCCTCGAACCGGGGGGGCACCGCTCCGGTGGGGTCGCTCGCGCCGGGCAGGCGAAGCCGACGGCGTTGTCGTACCGGATGAGCGCTGTTCGGCGTCCCGGCCCGCCGGCTGGTTCCCCCCCGCCCGTCACTCCGCCCCGCCGAGGGTGCCGCGCCGCGAATCCCGCTCCCTGAACCGCTGAGCCACAGCTCCAGCCCCATCCGCGAGTGCCGCCCCACCGCGCCGGCTGCCGTCGGCAGCACTGCCCGCAGTTTCCAGCCCCTACCGGGCCTGGCCCGCAGCTCCGGGCCACCCAGGGGTGTGCCCCCACCGCTCCAGCTACCGCGCCCCCCCCCGCGAATGCCGCCCACCACGTCCGCTACCGCCGCGCCACCACTTCCGGCAGCTCCAGCCGCCATTCGAAGCCGGCCCGAATCTCCCAGCCGCCCGGCCCCGCCTCAGCGCCACCCGGACCCGTAGCCCACCTCAGCCACCACCCCGACCCGCTGCCCCGGAACCGTCCCCCACCCACCGAAACCCCTGATCCGGCCGCGTTGTCAGTGGGGAGTCGTACGGTTGACTTCATGCGGCCCGTTTCCCACATCGAACGTACGGTGGCGCCTTTCGAGGTCGTCAGCCCCTACCAGCCCAGCGGCGACCAGCCGGCGGCCATCGCCGACCTGGCCCGGCGCATCGAGGCAGGTGAGAAGGACGTCGTCCTGCTCGGCGCGACCGGTACCGGAAAGTCCGCCACCACGGCGTGGATGATCGAGAAGCTCCAGCGCCCCACCCTCGTGATGGCCCCGAACAAGACCCTGGCCGCCCAGCTGGCCAACGAGTTCCGGGAGCTGCTGCCGAACAACGCGGTCGAGTACTTCGTCTCGTACTACGACTACTACCAGCCCGAGGCCTACGTCCCGCAGTCGGACACCTACATCGAGAAGGACTCCTCGATCAACGAGGAGGTCGAGCGCCTGCGCCACTCCGCGACCAACTCACTGCTCACCCGCAGGGACGTCGTCGTGGTCGCCTCCGTCTCCTGCATCTACGGCCTCGGCACCCCCCAGGAGTACGTGGACCGCATGGTCCCCCTCCGGGTCGGCGACGAAGTCGACCGCGACCAGCTGCTGCGCCGCTTCGTCGACATCCAGTACACGCGCAACGACCTCGCCTTCACCCGCGGCACCTTCCGCGTCCGCGGCGACACCATCGAGATCTTCCCGGTCTACGAGGAGCTCGCCGTCCGCATCGAGATGTTCGGCGACGAGATCGAGGCCCTGTCCACCCTCCACCCGCTCACCGGCGAGATCATCAGCGACGACGAGCAGCTGTACGTCTTCCCGGCCTCCCACTACGTCGCCGGCCCCGAGCGCATGGAGCGGGCCGTCAACGACATCGAGAAGGAGCTCGGGGAGCGCCTCGCCGAGCTGGAGAAGCAGGGCAAGCTCCTGGAGGCCCAGCGCCTGCGGATGCGCACCACCTACGACCTGGAGATGCTCCGCCAGATCGGCTCCTGCTCCGGCGTGGAGAACTACTCGATGCACTTCGACGGCCGCCTGCCCGGCTCCCCGCCGAACACCCTGCTCGACTACTTCCCGGACGACTTCCTTCTCGTCATCGACGAGTCGCATGTGACCGTGCCCCAGATCGGCGCCATGTACGAGGGCGACGCCTCCCGCAAGCGCACCCTCGTCGACCACGGCTTCCGTCTCCCCTCGGCCCTGGACAACCGTCCCCTGAAGTGGGAGGAGTTCACCGAGCGCATCGGCCAGACCGTCTACCTCTCGGCGACCCCCGGCAAGTACGAGCTCTCGCGCGGGGACGGCGTCGTCGAGCAGATCATCCGCCCGACCGGCCTCGTCGACCCGGAGGTCGTCGTCAAGCCCACCGAGGGCCAGATCGACGACCTGGTGCACGAGATCCGCACCCGCACCGAGAAGGACGAGCGGGTCCTGGTCACCACACTCACCAAGAAGATGGCCGAGGACCTCACCGACTACTTCCTCGAACTCGGCATCCAGGTCCGCTATCTGCACAGCGACGTCGACACCCTGCGCCGGGTGGAGCTGCTGCGCGAGCTGCGCTCCGGCGAGTTCGACGTCCTGGTCGGCATCAACCTCCTCCGGGAGGGGCTCGACCTGCCGGAGGTCTCCCTGGTCGCGATCCTCGACGCCGACAAGGAGGGCTTCCTGCGCTCCGGCACCTCCCTGATCCAGACCATCGGCCGCGCGGCGCGCAATGTCTCCGGCCAGGTCCACATGTACGCCGACAAGATCACCCCGGCGATGGAGAAGGCCATCGACGAGACCAACCGCCGCCGGGAGAAGCAGGTCGCGTACAACCAGGAGCGGGGCATCGACCCCCAGCCGCTCCGCAAGAAGATCAACGACATCGTCGCCCAGATCGCCCGCGAGGACGTGGACACCGAGCAGCTGCTCGGCTCCGGTTACCGCCAGGGCAAGGACGGCAAGGGAGCCAAGGCACCGGTGCCGGCCCTCGGCGGCAAGGCGGCGGGCACCAAGGGCGCCAAGGCCGGCAAGGGCAAGGCCGCCAAGGAGACCGTCCCGACCGACCGTCCGGCGGCCGAACTCACCGAGCAGATCGAGGAGATGACGGCCCGTATGCGTGCGGCCGCCGCCGACCTCCAGTTCGAGATCGCCGCCCGGCTGCGGGACGAGGTCTCCGAGATGAAGAAGGAGCTTCGGCAGATGAAGGAGGCGGGCCTGGCCTGACCTCATCGCACAGTGTTGCAAGACCGACACAAAGTGCGCTCCGGGGTGCGTCACCGGCCGGGGCCCTGCGTAGGGTGCTGGGCAACCGCGGGCGCCGCGGCAACAGGGGACAGTGAGAGGGGTTCGGCGCGTGACCGTCAACATGACCAAGGGTCAGGCCATCAGCCTGCAGAAGAACGACGGAGGCAGCCTGACCGCGGTGCGCATGGGCCTCGGCTGGCAGGCGGCTCCCCGCCGCGGCCTGTTCGGCTCGCGCACCCGGGAGGTCGACCTCGACGCCTCCGCCGTCCTGTTTGCGGACAAGCAGCCCGTCGACGTCGTCTTCTTCCGCCACCTGGTGAGCGACGACGGCTCGGTCAAGCACACCGGTGACAACCTCGTCGGCGGCGCCGGCCAGGGCGGGGACGACGAGTCGATCCTCGTCGACCTGGCCCGCGTCCCGGTGCACATCGACCAGATCGTCTTCACCGTGAACTCCTTCACGGGGCAGACCTTCCAGGAGGTGCAGAACGCGTTCTGCCGTCTGGTCGACGAGACCAACGGCCAGGAACTGGCCCGCTACACCCTCGCCGGCGGCGGCTCCTACACCGCCCAGATCATGGCGAAGGTGCACCGGACGGGCCCGGCCTGGACGATGACGGCCCTCGGCACCCCCGCCAACGGCCGCACCTTCCAGGACCTGATGCCGGCGATCCTGCCGCACCTGTAGACGGCCGCCGAGCGGCACCCGACCGACACCACGAACACAGGGGGGCAGGGCGATGACGGCCGAGCTGGTGCGGGGGCAGAACCACCCGCTTTCTCAGGCCCGTCTCGAGATCCGGATCGCGGCCGGCACGCCGGTGGTGGCCGCGGCCACGCTCGGCGACGAGCAGGGCAGGGTGCCCGGCGCCGAAGGGGTGGTCCATCCCGGCGCACCCACCCTGCCGGGTCTGGAGGTCTCCCGGCAGGCGGCCGCCGACCACCGGCTTGCGGTCGACCTGGGTGCCGTGCCGGAGGCCGTCCACCGGGTCCATGTGCTGCTCGCCCTGCCCGCGGCGGGCGGCCCCGCGAACTTCGGTGCCGCAGCCGCCCCGTTCGTCGCGGTCACCGGCCTGGACGGTATCGAGCTCGTCAGCTACACCATCGTCGGCCTGGACGCCGAGTCGGCGGTCGTCGCGCTGGAGCTCTACCGCCGACAGGGCGCCTGGAAGGTGCGCGCGGTGGGCCAGGGCTACGCGGGCGGACTTGCCGAACTCCTCGGCGACCAGGGCCTTCCCCAGGCACATCAGATCGCGAGCGGCATCCATGAGGCGGTGGCTCGGAGCCTGGCCCGCGCGGTGCCGATGCCCCCGCCCCTCACGGCCGATGCCGGCCGTCCCCGGCAGACGGCCACACCGGCCCCGGGCCCGGAACAGGGCTCGACCGCGGCCCAGGGCGCCCCCGGCGCCGTATCGCCGCAGCCGCCGCTGTCGCCGTACGGCACCCAGCCCCCCGGCACCCCAACGCAACCCGTACCGCCCCACGGCGGTCCGGCCTCCGGCGGGTCCCAGCCGCTGCCGCCGCACGGCAGCCCGGCCCCCGGAACGCCCCAGCCCGGCTCCCCCTACGACCAGGCCCCCGCGGTCGGCGGGCCGCAGTCCGGATACGGCGGCCAGGGAGCCTCGGACGCCTCCGCCGCCCAGCCACCCGCGCCCACCGTGGACGCCTCCGCTGCCCAGCCGTCCGCGCCCACCGTCGGCGGCCCGATCGACTACAGCCACCCGCGGCGCCAGAACGCCGCCCCACCGCCGCCCCCGCCCACCGCGCCCCCCGCCCAGCCGGGGCAGCCCGCGCCACCCGTCGCCGGGGACGCGACCGGGTGGTCCATGGACGAGCGGCTCTACAACCAGGTGTGGGGCATGTTCGAGGACCTGGCCCGCTCCACGGCGGCCTACCGCAGCGCCGTGGACTTCGCCGACTCGCGGATGGAGAAGGAACTCGACGCCGCCCTCGCCGACCCCCGCAGCCGGATCGGCGGACAGGGCGATGCCGCACGGGAGGCGGCCCGCGCCAAGCAGGCCCAGCTCGTCGAACAGGCCCGCGCGGTGT
This sequence comes from Streptomyces sp. 351MFTsu5.1, assembly GCF_000383655.1. Classification (NCBI taxonomy): domain Bacteria; kingdom Bacillati; phylum Actinomycetota; class Actinomycetes; order Kitasatosporales; family Streptomycetaceae; genus Streptomyces; species Streptomyces sp. 351MFTsu5.1. Next base: position 328,405 of record NZ_KB911783.1, read on the forward strand.
ACGACCGCGATCTGGACCAGCTCATGGCCGAGTCCGAGGTGGTCGAGCCCGCCCTGCCGCCCGCGTACGCCCGCTGGGACAACCCGGTCTGGCACGGCTACCGGGTGCCCTTCGAGGTCCCCATGGCCGTGCGGCTGGGCGATCTGCATCTGCCCGAGTGCGCCGAGCTGCGCATCCCGATGCTGGTCCGGCTGCCGCTGGAGCGCGGTCTGTGGATCGACAGCGGGGCCGCCGGATCGCTGGACGGCTCGTTCCTCGATGCCCACGAGCTGCACCGCCTGGCCATGGACACGGCCGTGGCGCTCGCGGCCCGGCTGATCGCCGTGCACCCCGCCGGTGACTTCACCCTGCACGTCATCGATCCGGCCGGCTCCGGTGCCCAGGCGCTCGCGCCGCTGGCGCGGGCCGGGGTGCTCGCCGCTCCGCCCGCCGTCGGCGCCGCGGGCGTCGCCGAGCTCCTCGCGCGGCTGACCCAGCGCGTCGACCTGGTCCAGATGGCGATCCGCGGTGGTGCGGCCGACTCCCTCCCGCCCGGAGTGGACGCCTCCGAGCAGCTCCTGATCGTCAACGACTTCCCGCACGGCTTCGACGACCGGGCGGTGACCCAGCTGCGCTACCTCGCGGACGAGGGCCCGTCCGTCGGCGTCCACCTGATGATGGTCGCGGACCGTGAGGAGGCCTCCGCCTACGGCCCCCTCCTGGACCCCCTGTGGCGCTCGCTGATGCGCCTGACCCCGGTGCCCGACGACCATCTCGCCGACCCCTGGGTCGGGCACGCCTGGACCTACGAGCCCACCCTGGTCCCGCCCGGCAGCCAGGTGCTCGAGCAGGTCCTGACCCAGGTCGCAGCCGCCCGCACCAAGTACTCGTAAAGCCATCGTGACCTGCTTACTTGACTTTTATTTTGCCAATCGCTTTACCTTTCTTTGGTGATTGGGGTACGGTAGACGGCACGGAGGGGAGTACTCCCTGTCGACTGCGGCGTACCCGTCAATACGGATCAGGCCTGATCCCGGGGCGTCGGCCCACCGTGGGTGGAAGAGACCTCCGGCAGCGCGACGACGCTGGTTACTTGCCGTTACGTATTGCCGGAGGAACTGTGGACGTTTCCGTGACCCTGTGGGTCCTGACCGTTGTGGGCCTCGCCGCCCTCATCGCGGTCGACTTCTTCATCGGCCGCAAGCCGCACGACGTGTCCATCAAGGAAGCGGGCATCTGGACCGTCGTCTGGATCGCCCTGGCCGGACTCTTCGGCCTCGGACTGCTGGTCTTCGGCGGTGGCCAGGCCGGCGGAGAGTTCTTCGCGGGCTTCATCACCGAGAAGTCCCTGAGCGTGGACAACCTCTTCGTCTTCGTCCTGATCATGGCGAAGTTCGCGGTGCCCTCGCAGTACCAGCAGCGGGTCCTGCTCGTCGGTGTCCTCATAGCCCTGGTGCTGCGCGCGATCTTCATCGCCGCGGGCGCCGCGATCCTCGCCAGCTTCGCCTGGGTGTTCTACATCTTCGGCGCCTTCCTCATCTGGACCGCCTGGAAGCTCATCGAGGAGGCCCGCGCCGACGAGGAGGACGAGGAGTTCGAGGAGAACAAGCTGCTCAAGGCCGCTGAGCGCCGGTTCGGTGTCGCCGACCGCTACCACGGCACCAAGCTGTGGATCGAGGAGAACGGCAAGCGGGTCATGACCCCGATGCTGGTCGTGATGCTCGCCATCGGCACCACCGACGTCCTCTTCGCGCTCGACTCGATCCCCGCGATCTTCGGCCTGACCCAGGACCCGTACATCGTCTTCACGGCGAACGCGTTCGCCCTGATGGGTCTGCGCCAGCTGTACTTCCTCATCGGCGGCCTGCTGAAGAAGCTGGTCCACCTCAGCTACGGCCTGTCGATCATCCTCGGCTTCATCGGCGTCAAGCTGGTGCTGCACGCCCTGCACGAGTCCGGGGTCCACGTCCCCGAGATCAGCATTCCGGTCTCCCTCGGCGTGATCTGCTCGGTCCTGATCGTGACCACGCTCACCAGCCTCCGTGCCTCCAAGAAGCAGGCGGCGGCCGAGGCGGCGCAGGCGGAGGGCGAAGGCGCTCCGAAGGACAGCATCGAGGCCTGACCGCGGTCGGCGTAGGAAGAACCACCACCGGGAGCGGTGCACGGCGAATTGCCGGTCACCGCTCCCGGTGCTTGTTTGGTTCAGGAGCGCGTACCCCGGCCCGGGGACGCCGTGGCCGGCTGGAGACCCCATGAAGTTCGTGCAGATCATCGGCTTCGCGACCGAGCGCCTGGAAGAGATGCAGCAGCTGATGGAGGAGGCGGGGCAGCGCAACGAGGGCCGGACGGGCGGCCCCACCCACCGCATGCTCCTGAAGGACCGCGACAAGCCCAACCACTACCTGGCGGTCATCGAGTTCGAGTCGTACGACGAGGCCATGCGCAACAGCGACGACCCCGAGACGAGCAAACTGGCGGAGCAGCTGGGCGCGCTGAGCTTCGGCGAGCGCGTGTACACCAACTGCGACGTCCTGGAATCGGGCGACCTCAAGTAGTGCGGGCTCAACCGGTTCAACACCAAGACGGTTCAACACCGATAGTTCAACCTCAAGTAGTGCATGCCCGGTTCGCCTCTGGGACGATCTCTTCATGATCGCTCGGTTCAGGCCGCTCATCACGAGCTGGACGTCCGTCGTGCCGGTGCTCGCCGGCGTCCTGCTGGTGTTCACCTGGGGTCGCGATCTGCCCGGTGTGGTCGTGGCGCTCGTGACCCTGGTGCTCGCGGGAGCCGTGCTGGCCGCCGTGCACCACGCCGAGGTGGTGGCCCACCGGGTCGGTGAACCCTTCGGCTCGCTGGTTCTCGCCGTCGCCGTCACCATCATCGAGGTCGCCCTGATCGTCACCCTGATGGCCGACGGCGGCGACAAGAGTTCCACCCTGGCCAGGGACACCGTGTTCGCGGCCGTGATGATCACCTGCAACGGCATCGTCGGCATCAGCCTCCTGGTGGCCTCACTGCGCCACGGCACCGCGGTCTTCAACCCCGAGGGCACCGGCGCCGCCCTCGCCACGGTCGCCACCCTGGCCACCCTCAGCCTGGTCCTGCCGACCTTCACGACCAGCAAGCCGGGCCCGGAGTTCTCCACCACGCAGCTGACCTTCGCCGCGCTGTCCTCGCTGGTGCTGTACGGCCTGTTCGTGGCGACCCAGACCGTACGGCACCGTGACTACTTCCTCCCGATCACCCGCCAGGGCGAGCTGATCACGGGCGACGACCACGCCGAGGTCCCCACCGCCCGTACCGCGCTGATCAGCCTGGGTCTGCTGGGGCTGGCCCTGATCGGCGTGGTGGGCCTGGCCAAGGGCGTCTCGCCGACCATCGAGTCCGGAGTCGCCAAGGCGGGCCTCCCGCACGCCGTCGTCGGTGTGATCATCGCCCTGCTGGTGCTGCTCCCCGAGACCATCGCGGCCCTGCGCTCCGCCCGCCGGGACCGGGTGCAGACCAGCCTCAACCTCGCCCTCGGCTCCGCCATGGCCAGCATCGGCCTGACCATCCCCGCGGTCGCCCTGGCGTCCGTCTGGCTCTCCGGGCCGCTCGTCCTCGGCCTCGGCGCCACCCACATGGTGCTGCTGGCCCTGACCGTGGTGGTGAGCTCCCTGACCGTGGTCCCGGGCCGGGCCACCCCGCTCCAGGGCGGCGTCCACCTGGTGCTGTTCGCGGCCTATCTGGAGCTGGCGATCAACCCGTAGGACCCTGAGCCCGCGTCAACCCGTCGAGCGTCATCAGTAGGTGACCGTGATGCGCCGGGCGGGACCGTCGACGCGGACGAGGCCGCCGTAGGGGATGACCAGCTGGGGATCGGTGTGGCCGAAGTCCACGTCGAAGACGATGGTGGTGTTGGGGGCATATGTGCGCATGGCTCGCAGGACGGCCTCCCGCTGGTCGGCGGCGTAACGATCCGCCTCCTCGGGGCTGTTGGGGCGCTCGAAGGACCAGGTCTTGGGGCGGCCCATCAGCAGGGCCGAGAAGCGTTGCAGCAGCCCGCGTTCGCCCATGTTGCGCAACGTGCGGAAGACCTCGAGGTCGCTCGGCATCTCCTCGGAGGTCTCCAGGAGCAGCACGCCGCCGTCGTACTCCTCGAGATCGTGCGCGATCTCGCGGTCGGCCATCAGCAGCCAGCCGATGATCTCCAGGCAGCCGCCCCAGGCACGGCCCTCCACCGCACGGTCGGCGTTCACCCAGGCCCAGCCGTTGCCGGGGCGGGTCTCGGGTTCCGCGTCGAAGGTGGCGGGGTCGGCCCAGTCGCGGTTGACGTCGTTCCAGCGTGCCGCGGCGGTGAGTTCGTACGGGCCGGAGGTGAACAGGGCCGCCCGCAGGGAGCCGGCGGTCAGCGGGTCCATGGCCACCGGACGGCCGAGCGCGGTCATCACGGTCGCGCCGTGATAGCCGACGATGCCGGTGCCGTACAGGTACGCGAGCAGGTTCGTGTTGTCGCTCATCCCGAAGAACGGCTTCGGGTTCGCCCGGATCAACTCCTGGTCCAGGAACGGCAGTACGGTGATCTGGTCGTCACCGCCGATGGACGCCATGACCGCCTTGACGTCCGGGTCGGCGAAGGCAGCGTGCAGGTCGGCGGCGCGCTCCTGCGGCGTGGAGCCCATCCTGCGGGTCGTCGGATACTCCACCGGCTCCAGCCCGTACTCCTTGCGCAGTCGCTCCAGCCCGAGTTCGAAGGGGCGCGGGAAGAGCCCGGGGAGGCCGGCGCCGGGGGAGACGACGGCGATGCGGTCGCCGGGTACGGGCTTGGAGGGGTACGAGGGCGTGGTCATGCCGGGAGGGTACGGGCGGCACCGCGCGCGGCGCACCGTGATAAACCGGGGACGAGCAGCCCACCCGCACCGGAGGAACCGTGCCCCGCACCCTGGCCAACGCCCCGATCATGATCCTCAACGGCCCCAACCTGAACCTGCTGGGGCAGCGGCAGCCGGAGATCTACGGCAAGGAGACGCTGGCCGACGTCGAGGCCCTGTGCGTCAAGGCGGCGGCCGCGCACGGCGGCACGGTCGACTTCCGGCAGTCCAACCACGAGGGCGAACTGGTCGACTGGATCCACGAGGCACGCCTGAACCACTGCGGGATCGTCATCAACCCCGGCGCCTACTCGCACACCTCGGTCGCGATCCTGGACGCGCTCAACACCTGTGACGGGATGCCGGTGCTGGAGGTGCACATCTCCAACATCCACCGGCGCGAGGCTTTCCGGCACCACTCCTACGTCTCGCTGCGCGCGGACGGGGTCATCGCGGGGTGCGGCGTGCAGGGGTATGTCTTCGGCGTGGAGCGGGTCGCCGCGCTGGCGGGGCAGACCCGGGCCGAGGCGTAGAGCTGTAATAGGCGCCTGCCATTGCGGGCGCCTATTACACACGCCTACAGCCGCCCCGCCTCCACGATCCGCCGCAGGAAGCGCTGTGTGCGCTCCTGCTGAGGTTCGCCGAAGATCTGTTCGGCGGTGCCGCGCTCGTGGACGACCCCCGAGTCCAGAAAACAAACCTGGTCGGCGACCTCTCGCGCGAAGCCCATCTCGTGGGTGGCCAGCACCATGGTCATGCCCTCGCCCTTGAGGTCGCGGACCACGTTCAGGACCTCGCCGACCAGCTCGGGGTCGAGCGCCGCGGTGATCTCGTCGAGGAGCAGCAGTCGGGGCCGTACCGCCAACGCCCGCACGATCGCCACCCGCTGCTGCTGACCGCCGCTGAGCCGGTCCGGGTACTCGTCCGCTTTCCCGCCGAGCCCGAGCCGCTCCAGCAGCTCCCTGGCGTGCCCCTCGGCCTCCGCGCGGGCCACGCCGTGCACCCGCCGCGGGGCCAGGGTGATGTTCTCCAGCACGGTCATGTGCGGGAAGAGGTTGTACGCCTGGAACACCACGCCGATACGGCGCCGTACCGCGTCCTGGTCGGCCCGCGGGTCGGTGATCTCCTCACCGTCCAGCCAGATCGCGCCGTCGTCGATCTCCTCCAGGAGGTTGGCGCAGCGCAGCAGGGTCGACTTGCCCGAACCGGAGGCGCCGATCAGGGCGGTCACCGTGTGCGGTGCGACCTCCAGGTCGACGTCCCGCAGCACGACCGAGTCGCCGAAGGCCTTGCGGACGGACTCCATCCGCAGCACCGGCGCGTCCGTGGCGCTCATGCGATCCCTCCCTGTGCCCGCCGTCGGTCCATCCGTGCCGTCACCCAGTCCGTGAAGCGGGTCATCGGGATGGTCAGCGCCACGAACACCAGGCCCGCGACGATGTACGGCGTGTAGTTGAGGCTGCGTCCGACGATGATGTCGGCGGCCCGTACGGCGTCGATGGCGCCGCCGATCGACACCAGGCCGGTGTCCTTCTGGAGGGACACCAGGTCGTTCAGCAGCGGCGGCACCTGGCGGCGCACCGCCTGCGGCAGCACCACGTACCGCAGCGCCTGCCGGTTGGACAGGCCGAGCGAGCGGGCCGCGGCGCGCTGCGAGGGGTGCACGGACTCGATGCCCGCGCGGAACACCTCGGCCACGTACGCCGAGTAGGTCAGCGTGAGTGCCGTACCGCCCAGCCACACCGGGTCGACCGTCACGCCCTGGAGCCGCAGCGCCGGGACGCCCAGGACGACGATCATCAGGTTGATGATGAGCGGGAGTCCGCGGAAGAAGTCCGTGTAGGCGGCGGCCAGGAAGCGCAGCGGGAAGAACACCGGGCCCCGCAGGGTGCGGGCGATGGCGATGAGCATGCCGAGGACCAGGACGGCCGCGCCGCAGATGAACAGCAGCCGGACGTTCAGCCACAGCCCTTCGAGGACCTTCGGGAACGCCTCGCGCGCGTACTGCCCGTTGAAGAACGTCTCCTTGGTGCGCGGCCAGCCCGGCGCGTTGACGACAACCAGGTAGAGGACGACGGCGGTGACCAGGGTCGAGACCGCGGCGATCGCCGTCGCACGGCGGGAGCGGGCACGCTTGAACGCATCCCGCTCGATCCGCCGCTGCGACGGCGTGTAGGAGTCGCCCCCGCTTTCCTCGCCGGTCTCGTCCTTCGTGAGCGTCACTTGAGGACCGGGGCGTCGACGGCGTCCGACAGCCACTGCTGCTCCAGCTCGGCGAGCGTGCCGTCCTTGCGGAGCGCGTCCACGGCGGCCGTCACGCAGGAGGTGAGGGAGCTGCCCTTGTCGAGCACGAGCCCGAACTGCTCGGGCGTGCCGCCCTGGTTCTCGAACTGCCCGACGATGGTGCCGTCCGTCACCTCGGCCGCGGTGATGTAGAAGGCGGTGGGCAGGTCGACGACGATGGCGTCCACCTGCTTGTTCTCCAGCGCGGACTTCGCCTGGTCGTTCTTGGCGTACGCGGCGGCCTCCTGCGTCGGCTTCACCACGTCCTGGATGTAGTTCAGGCTCGTCGTGCCGACCTGGGCGCCCAGCTTGAGGCCCTTCAGGTCCGCGATGCTCTTCGCCTTGGCGGCCTTGGACCCCTTGAGCGCGATGACCGCCTGGCGCACGTCGTAGTAGCCGGACGAGAAGTCCACGGCCTTCTTGCGCTCGGCGCTGATCGACACCTGGTTGATGTCGAAGTCGAAGGTCTTCTCCCCGGGCGCGAAGGCCTTGTTGAAGGGAACGCTCTGCCAGACGACGGCGCTCTTGTCGTAACCGAGCTGCTTCGCCACGGCGTAGGCGACGGCCGACTCGAAGCCCTTGCCGTTCGCGGGCTTGTCGTCCTTGAACCACGGCTCGTACGCGGGCTCGTCGGTCGCGACCGTCAGCTTGCCGGAGGTCTTCGTGGCCAGCTTGCCCTTGGCGCAGGCGTTGCCGGTCGGCGCCGAGGCCTTGGCGCTCGCGTCGTCCTCGGGCTGCGGGGCGCAGCCGACGGCGGTGGCGAGCAGGGCTATGGATGCCGCGGCGACGGCGCGGCGCAGGGCGCGAGGGGCAGGGTGCATGGCGGGAGAGTGACAGTCCACTGTCCCGTTTGTCGAGGTCACACCGGCAATTGTCCGCATATTGGGAACGGGTGTTGCGTTCTTGTGAACAGTTTTCGGACGGCTTGCCTGGGCCGCCGGCCGAGGGCGGGGATCGAAAGACCGGCGGCCCTTACCGCGCAGGAGCCGTCATCCTGTGCGGGGCTGCCCCCAGTTGACTGCGCAACCACCTGTGCCGGGAGCGCGTGTGTGGCATCGGCGTGTGCGAAGAGTTCACACGGGGCGCGCGCAACCTCCTTTGCGCGCCCCGGCGTTCACCACCCCGTGCGTGCCACCAGGCGGGTTTCACCACCCCCGCGCGTGCCACTCCGGCAGCTGCGGCCGCTCCGCGCCCAGTGTCGTGTCGTGGCCGTGGCCCGGGTACACCCAGGTCTCGTCCGGCAGCACGTCGAAGATCTTCGTCTCGACGTCGTGGATCAGACGGGCGAACGCATCGGGGTCCTTGCGGGTGTTGCCCACACCACCGGGGAAGAGGCAGTCCCCGGTGAACACGTGCGGGTGCCCGTGCGGGTCGTCGTAGACGAGGGCGATCGAGCCCGGTGTGTGCCCGACCAGGTGGCGCGCGGTGAGTTCCACGCGCCCCACCCGGATGACGTCCCCGTCGTCCACCGGGACGTCGGTGGGGACGGGGATGCCCTCGGCGTCGGCCCGCCCGGCGTACGTACGCGCGTGCGTGGCCGCGACGACCTCCGCGAGCGCCTGCCAGTGGTCGCCGTGCTGGTGGGTGGTGACGACGGACGCGATGCCGTCGGCGCCGATGGTGCCGAGCAGGGTGTCCGCCTCGTTGGCGGCGTCGATCAGGAGCTGCTCGTCGGTGGCCCGGCAGCGCAGCAGATAGGCGTTGTTGTTCATCGGGCCGACCGCGATCTTGGTGATCATCAGGTCCTTGAGCTCGTGCACGTCGGCGGGCCCGCCGACCGTCACCTGTCCGCTGTACGTCATGGCGGCCAGCCTATAGCGGGGGCAGCAGCGGGAGGGGGCCGCCGTGAACCGTCAGCGCGGAGCCGTCGCGGCGGCCGGCGAGCCAGCCCAGGAGGTCGGCGGCGGCGCCCTCGACGCTGACCCCCGGTGCGTCGTCGGCGCGACCGGTGCTCCACGCGTGCGTGCCGTCCACCAGGCTTGTGGCCGGCACGTCGGGGTGGCCGGAGAAGCGCTCGGTGAGGAACACGATCTCCCGTTCCGTGAACTCCTCGGGCAGGTCCTCCAGCTCGTACCCGATCCCCAGGTCCACGTGGTGCAGCTCTACCTCGGCCCACCTCCGGAACGGCACCCGGGCCGCCGCGTCGGTGACCCCGTTGCGCAGCTCGACCGTGCGCGACCAGTCCGCGGGCTCCGCCCCCGCCTCCTGGAAGCGGGCGGCGCTGTCGCGCAGGTCGGCGAGCTGGGTGTCGAGGGGCCGGGGGGCGTCGCGCTCGATGTCGGCGTCGCGCGCCTCGGCCGAGGAGTACATGGGCTGTCCGCGCAGCACGTTCACGAGGGCGTCGGCGTTGCGGGAGAGGTGGGCGAGGACATGGCCGCGGCTCCAGCCCGGAAGCCGTGACGACTGCGTCACGGCCGCGTTGTCCATCTTGGCGGCTGCGGTCAGCAGCCGCTCGGTCGCACCACGTACAGACTCCAGGTCATGAGCGTGATCAGTCATGGTGCTGACCCTAGTCTCACCACACCTTTGGGTGAAGGTGGTGAAGCTGTGCCGTAAATCGAATGCACGTGCTATATGGTCGGAAGCGGCGTCGGGCATGCTGGAAGGCCGGGGATTGTTGTTCCCCATCCGGGAATCCGACCGGCGTTGTCAGTGGCTCCCCCTAGTCTGAGAAAGCACGGGGGCCCCGCCCCTGTCACTCCTCTCAAGCCAAGAAAGGTGCGGACCGGCGTGGCCGACCGTCTCATCGTCCGTGGCGCGCGCGAGCACAACCTGAAGAACGTCTCGCTCGACCTGCCCCGCGACTCGCTCATCGTCTTCACGGGCCTGTCGGGGTCGGGCAAGTCCTCGCTGGCCTTCGACACCATCTTCGCCGAGGGGCAGCGGCGCTACGTGGAGTCGCTCTCCTCGTACGCCCGCCAGTTCCTCGGGCAGATGGACAAGCCCGACGTCGACTTCATCGAGGGCCTGTCGCCCGCGGTCTCCATCGACCAGAAGTCGACCTCGCGCAACCCGCGCTCGACGGTCGGCACCATCACCGAGGTCTACGACTACCTGCGTCTGCTCTTCGCGCGCATCGGCAAGCCGCACTGCCCCGAGTGCGGCCGCCCCATCTCGCGCCAGTCGCCGCAGGCCATCGTCGACCGGGTCCTGGAGCTGCCCGAGGGCAGCCGCTTCCAGGTGCTCTCGCCGCTGGTGCGGGAGCGCAAGGGCGAGTTCGTCGACCTCTTCGCCGACCTCCAGACCAAGGGTTACAGCCGGGCGCGGGTGGACGGCGAGACCGTCCAGCTCTCCAACCCGCCCACGCTGAAGAAGCAGGAGAAGCACACCATCGAGGTGGTCGTCGACCGTCTCACGGTGAAGGACTCCGCCAAGCGCCGCCTCACCGACTCCGTGGAGACCGCCCTCGGTCTGTCCGGCGGCATGGTCGTGCTCGACTTCGTCGACCTCCCCGAGGACGACCCCGAGCGCGAGCGCATGTTCTCGGAGCACCTGTACTGCCCGTACGACGACCTGTCCTTCGAGGAACTGGAGCCCCGCTCCTTCTCCTTCAACTCGCCCTTCGGCGCCTGCCCGGAGTGCACGGGCATCGGCACCCGCATGGAGGTCGACCCGGAGCTGATCGTCCCCGACGAGGACAAGTCCCTCGACGAGGGCGCGATCCACCCCTGGTCGCACGGCCACACCAAGGACTACTTCGGCCGGCTCATCGGCGCCCTCGCGGACGCCCTCGGATTCCGGACCGACATCCCCTTCGCGGGCCTGCCCCAGCGCGCCAAGAAGGCCCTGCTCCACGGCCACAAGACGCAGATCGAGGTCCGCTACCGCAACCGGTACGGCCGCGAGCGGGTCTACACGACCCCCTTCGAGGGGGCCGTCCCCTTCGTCAAGCGCCGGCACAGCGAGTCCGAGAGCGACGCCAGCCGCGAGCGCTTCGAGGGCTACATGCGCGAGGTGCCCTGCCCCACCTGTGAGGGCACCCGCCTCAAGCCGCTCGTCCTCGCGGTCACCGTCATGGGCAAGTCGATCGCCGAGGTCTCCGGCATGTCCATCAGCGACTGCGCGGACTTCCTGGGCGAGCTGAAGCTCAGCGCGCGCGACAAGAAGATCGCCGAGCGGGTTCTCAAGGAGGTCAACGAACGGCTGAAGTTCCTGGTCGACGTCGGCCTGGACTACCTCTCGCTCAACCGCGCGGCCGGCACCCTGTCCGGCGGCGAGGCCCAGCGCATCCGCCTGGCCACCCAGATCGGCTCCGGGCTCGTCGGCGTCCTGTACGTCCTGGACGAGCCGTCCATCGGTCTGCACCAGCGCGACAACCACCGGCTGATCGAGACCCTGGTCCGGCTGCGGGACATGGGCAACACGCTCATCGTCGTGGAGCACGACGAGGACACGATCAAGGTCGCCGACTGGATCGTCGACATCGGCCCCGGCGCCGGCGAGCACGGCGGCAAGGTCGTGCACAGTGGCTCCCTGAAGGAGCTCCTGGCCAACACCGAGTCGGAGACCGGCCAGTACCTGTCGGGCAGGAAGGCCATCCCGCTGCCCGACATCCGCCGGCCCCTCGACCCGTCCCGGCAGCTCACCGTGCACGGGGCCCGCGAGAACAACCTCCAGGACATCGACGTGTCCTTCCCGCTGGGCGTGTTCACCGCGGTCACCGGTGTCTCGGGCTCCGGCAAGTCGACCCTGGTCAACGACATCCTGTACACCCACCTGGCGCGCGAGCTCAACGGCGCCAGGAGCGTCCCGGGCCGGCACACGCGCGTGGACGGCGACGACCTCGTCGACAAGGTCGTGCACGTCGACCAGTCGCCCATCGGCCGCACCCCGCGGTCCAACCCGGCGACGTACACCGGCGTCTTCGACCACGTCCGCAAGCTGTTCGCCGAGACCACCGAGGCGAAGGTCCGCGGCTACATGCCCGGCCGCTTCTCCTTCAACGTCAAGGGCGGCCGCTGCGAGAACTGCGCGGGCGACGGCACCATCAAGATCGAGATGAACTTCCTCCCGGACGTCTACGTCCCGTGCGAGGTCTGCCACGGCGCCCGGTACAACCGGGAGACCCTGGAGGTCCACTACAAGGGCAAGTCCATCGCCGACGTCCTGAACATGCCGATCGAGGAGGCCACGGACTTCTTCGACGCCGTCCCGGCGATCGCCCGCCACCTCAACACCCTCAAGGACGTCGGTCTCGGCTACGTCCGCCTCGGCCAGGCCGCGACCACCCTGTCCGGCGGCGAGGCGCAGCGCGTGAAGCTCGCCAGCGAGCTCCAGAAGCGCTCCACCGGCCGTACGGTCTACGTCCTGGACGAGCCGACCACCGGTCTGCACTTCGAGGACATCAGCAAGCTGCTGAAGGTCCTGTCCGGCCTGGTCGACAAGGGCAACACCGTCATCGTCATCGAGCACAACCTCGACGTGATCAAGACGGCCGACTGGATCGTCGACATGGGCCCCGAGGGCGGCGCGGGCGGCGGTCTGGTCGTCGCCGAGGGCACCCCGGAGGAGGTCGCCGGCGTACCGGCCAGCCACACCGGCAAGTTCCTGAGGGAGATCCTGGGCGCCGACCGGATCAGCGACGGGGCCGCGGTGAAGGCCCCGCGCAAGGCACCGGCCAGGAAGGCGACCGCGGCGAAGAAGACGGTCGCCACCGCGTCCACGGCCAAGAGGACGGCGACGGCCAGCACGACAGCGGCCAAGAAGGCGGCGGCGAAGAAGACGGCGACGGCCGGCGAGGCAGCCGCCAAGAAGGACGCCCCGGCGAAGAAGGCCGCCCCCGCGAAGAAGGCGACCCGGGCCCGCAAGGCCTGAGTCGCCGGACAGCCGCAGGCGGCACGGCCGGGGCCCGACCCGGCCCGGCCGGGGCAGACACACAAAGGGCGGCGCCCCGCGGGAACTCCCCGCGGGGCGCCGCCCTTGCCGTCTACAGCGCGCCCACCTCGGAGGCGTACGGCGGCTCCGCGCCCGCTCGTGAGCAGGTGACCGCGGCCGCGCGGGCCGCGAAGCGCAGCAGCCGGGTCCAGTCCTCGACGCGCAGTGCGGCGAGCGCCGTCGGAGAGAGGGCGTCGAGGGCTGCCAGGCCGTGCAGCAGGGCCGCGTTCACGGTGTCGCCGGCGCCGATCGTGTCCACGACGTCGACCTTCTCGCCCGGCACCGGAAGCGCCGACCCGTCCCGGGTGAACACGCTCAGTCCGTCACCACCGTGGGTGATCACCACCGCCGAGGGGCCCGCGGCCAGCCATTCCTGGGGGGTGCCGCCGAGCCACAGCGCGTCCTCCTCGGAGAGCTTGAGCAGGGACACCGACGGCAGCCAGCTCTTGAACCGGGCCCGGTAGGCGTCCGCGTCGGGGATCAGCCCGGCCCGGATGTTCGGGTCGAGCGCGGTGAACACGCCCTGCGCGGCGGCGGCCCGCAGCAGCTCCTCGTAGGCGCTCGCTCCCGGTTCCAGGACGAGCGAGCAGGTGCCGAAGGACACCGCGCGGGTGCCGGAGGGGAGTGCGGCGGGGGCCGTGAACAGGCGGTCGGCGGTGCCGTCGACGTAGAAGGAGTAGGCGGCCGAGCCGCCGTCGTCTATCGAGGCGACGGCGAGTGTGGTGGGTTCGGTCCCGCGCTGGACGGCGGACACGTCCACCCCCGCCTCCCGCAGCCCGTCGAGCAGGGCCTCGCCGAACGCGTCGAGCGAGACGCGGGAGCAGAACGCCGTGGGGGAGCCGAGCCGGCCGAGGGCCACGGCGGTGTTGTAGGGGCCGCCGCCGAGCGCCGGCTTGAGACTCGCGAGGGCGCCCCTGCCCTGCGGTACCAGATCGATCAGGGCCTCACCGGCGACGACGATCACGAGACGGTTCCTTTCGACTGCGAGGACTGAGAGCGTGGCGCAGGGCGGCCGTACTCCCCGGTCTCCGCGCAGCCGCACGACGTGCGGTGCACGAAGGCGCAGGGCAGACGCAGGGTACGGGTGGGGCGGTCCGGGGCGGCGAGCCGGTCCAGGAGCAGGCGGACCGCTTCGGCGCCGATCTCCCTGCTGGGCTGGGCGATCGCGGTGAGGCGGGGGGCGAACAGGTCCGCCCAGGCGAAGTCGTCGAAACAGCACAGGGCGAGGTCGTCCGGTATCGCGAGGCCGCGTTCGCGCAGGGTGCGCAGGGTGCCGATGGTCATCGTGTTGTTGGCGGTGACCAGGGCGGTGGGCGGCGTCGCGAGGGCGAGCAGGGCGGCGGTGGCCACTTCCGCTCCGGCCGACTCGGAGTCGCCGTGGACGATCAGGTGGGGGTCGTAGGGCAGGCCGGAGGCGGTGAGGCCCTGCCGGTACCCGGCGATCCGTTCGGCGGTGGTGCTGAGCCCCTCCAGGCCGGCCACCAGTCCGATGCGGCGGTGGCCGAGTCCGGCGAGATGGGTGACCAGTTCGGCCATCGGCCGGGCGCTCTCGGCGCACACCTGGTCGAAGCGCCGAGGGCCGCCCGAGGGAGTCTCCCGCCTTTCAGTGCCGGCGCCGGCATCCCTCGGCCCGTCGACCCCGCCCGGTCCCTCCACCACCCGGTCCAGGAACACCGTCGGGACCTCGTGCCGTGTGAGGTAGGCGACGAGTTCGCGAGGGTCCGCGGAGGGCGCGACGATCATGCCGTCCACGCGCCGTTCGTGGAGCAGCTGGACGACCTTGCGCTCGTGCTCGGGATCGTCGTGGGGATCGGCGATGAGCAGGCTGTAGCCGTGTTCGAGGGCGCCCGCCTCGACGCCCTGGAGGATCTCCGTGAAGTACGGGTTGCTGATCGCCGAGACCGCGAGCCCGATGGAGCGGGTGCGGGCGGTCACCAGGGAGCGGGCCAGGGTGTTGGGGGTGTACCCGAGCTCGTCCACCGCGTCGAGCACGGCCTGCCGGGTGTGGGGGAGGACCGGCCGGGTGCCGTTGAGGACGTGCGAGACGGTCGCCACCGACACGCCCGCAGTGCGTGCCACGTCGGCCATGGTCGGCATCGAGCCCCTCCCGGACAGGCGGCTTCCCGGATCGGGGCCTCCCGGACGGGGCCCCACGGCCGGGAAGGTATCCCATCCAGCGGCGCACGTAAACGCTTGCGCAAGCGTTTACGTCAGGTAACCGGCCCAAGGACGGAGCTCGGCGGAGTTCGACGGGGCTCCTACTCCCAGTCCCAGCCGATCCCCACGACCCCCGCCCGCACCCGCGGCTCGACGAGGTGGACCGAGTGGTGCCGGCCGGTGAGCGCCAGTTCCTGGCGGCCGCTGCGGGGCGCCGCGGGGGAGTGCTGGGCGAAGCGGTGGCAGCGCACCGGCAGCGCGTTCTCGTCGAACCGGACCTGGAGCGCGTACTGGCCGCCGGGCGAGCCGAAGCCGCGGACGTACTCGCGCGAGACCCCGCCCGTGCCGTCCTCGACGCGGTAGCGGAACAGGAAGGTGTCACCCGCCCGCAGCCGGGCGTCCAGGAGCAGCTCGGCCACCAGCACCCCGGTCTCGTGGTGCCGGCGCACCCGCCCGGTACGGCAGTTCTCCAGAGCGTGCACGGTCATGCGCTCCGGCGCGCATCCCGGGTCGCCGTGGTGGACGGCCATGAAGCGGTCGACGCCCTCGCGGTGGGCCCGCACGATGTGGTGCGACTCGAGGCCGCGCAGCTCGCGACGGGGCCCTATGTCGATCCGCTCGTGATGGCCGAGGGTGTGCAGCCCGCCGTCGTGCGGCGAGTCCAGCTCGTCCAGCAGCTGTCCGAGCACGTCCGAGGCTGCGAGGAGGGAGCGGTAGGAACGGGTCGCGGAACGCTCGGCGGCCGGCCGGTCGTCGTACTCGGCGAGCAGCCGGATCAGCGACTCCTCCGGCAGCTGGAGGATCTCCTCCAGTGCGCGGACGGCCCGTAGCGACTCGGGGCGCTGTGGGCGCCGGGCGCCCTGCTGCCAGTAACTCAGGCTGGTCACACCGACCTTGACCCCGTGGCGCGACAGATGGTGCTGGACGCGCTGGAGCGGAAGCCCCCGGGCGGCGATCGCGGCGCGCAGTGCGACATGGAAGGGGCCGCCTCGCAGGGCCGTGTCCAGTTCCGCGTCGACGACGGTCGCGACGTCCGCGTGCTGTGTGGCGTGCGGCATGCAGGGGCCTTTCTGTACAGGTCCGGGCGGCTGGTCAGGCCGTTCGAGAGGGTGTGTTGCCGGGGCCGTCGGGGGCTGTGCCGGGGGAGGCTTCACATCCGTACGCCGCTCTTCCCGGTCCCGAGTTCCCCCGCATTGAAGCGTGTTGGCTTGGTCCCGACAACACCCGCCGCCCAACGACCGTGCACTCCCGGCCGGTTGACGGCCGGTTCCGGGTGGCCGACGGCCCGTGTCCGGCCGGCCGGCGGGCCCTCCGCCCAGTCACCAGGGGCCTCGCCGTCACCGTCCGGGGCCAGGGGTGAGAGGTAGGCATGAGAGGGCCGGCCGCATCGCGGAGACCTGGCTGGACAGCTCCGGAGGACGTGCGCTTGCGCTCATGACCACCACGGAGCATGGCCATGCCACCCACCTCGACGAGGACGTCCCTGGAGCGTCCAGCGCTGAGCGGAAGGCCGGGGTTGTCCGCAGGCTCGTCGTTGTCCACAGGCTCGTCGGACTGTCGGCCCTCGCCAGTAGGGTGTGAGACATGGCCGACCCCTCCAGCTACCGCCCCAAACCAGGGGAGATCCCGGACACCCCCGGGGTGTACAGGTTCCGCGACGAGCACCGCCGGGTGATCTACGTCGGAAAGGCGAAGAGCCTGCGCCAGCGCCTGGCGAACTACTTCCAGGACCTGGCGAGCCTGCACCCCCGCACCCGCACCATGGTGACCACCGCCGCGTCCGTGGAGTGGACGGTGGTGTCCACGGAGGTCGAGGCGCTTCAGCTGGAGTACTCCTGGATCAAGGAGTTCGACCCCCGGTTCAACGTCAAGTACCGCGACGACAAGAGCTACCCGTACCTCGCGGTGACGATGAACGAGGAGTACCCGCGCGTGCAGGTGATGCGCGGCCAGAAACGCAAGGGTGTCAGGTACTTCGGCCCGTACGGGCACGCGTGGGCGATCCGCGACACCGTCGACCTCCTGCTGCGTGTCTTCCCCGTCCGTACCTGCTCGGCCGGCGTCTTCAAGAACGCCGCCCGTACCGGACGCCCCTGTCTCCTCGGCTACATCGGCAAGTGCTCGGCGCCCTGCGTGGGCCGCGTCTCGGCCGAGGAACACCGCGACCTCGCCGAGGACTTCTGCGACTTCATGGCCGGCCGCACCGGCACCTACATCCGCCGCCTGGAGCAGCAGATGGCGGACGCGGCCGAGGAGATGGAGTACGAGCGGGCGGCCCGCCTGCGCGACGACATCGGGGCCCTGAAGAAGGCCATGGAGAAGAGCGCGGTCGTCCTCGCCGACGCCACCGACGCCGACCTGATCGCGGTCGCCGAGGACGAGCTGGAAGCGGCCGTCCAGATCTTCCACGTCCGCGGCGGACGCGTACGCGGACAGCGCGGCTGGGTCACCGACAAGGTCGAGGAGATCACCACCGGCGCCCTCGTCGAACACGCCCTCCAGCAGCTCTACGGCGAGGAGAAGGGCGACGCGGTCCCCAAGGAGGTCCTGGTCCCCGCCCTGCCCGAGCCGGTGGAGCCGGTCCAGGAGTGGCTCGCCGAGCGCCGCGGGTCGGGCGTCTCGCTGCGCATCCCGCAGCGCGGCGACAAGAAGGCCCTGATGGAGACCGTGCAGCGCAACGCCCAGCAGGCGCTCGTCCTCCACAAGACCAAGCGCGCCTCCGACCTCACCACGCGCTCGCGTGCCCTGGAGGAGATCGCCGAAGCCCTCGACCTGGACAGCGCCCCGCTGCGGATCGAGTGCTACGACATCTCCCACCTCCAGGGCGACGACGTGGTTGCGTCCATGGTCGTCTTCGAGGACGGTCTCCAGCGCAAGAGCGAGTACCGCCGCTTCCAGATCAAGGGATTCGCGGGCCAGGACGACGTGCGGTCCATGCACGAGGTGATCTCCCGCCGGTTCCGCCGCTACCTCGCCGAGAAGGAGAAGACCGGCGAGTGGGTGGACGACACCTCGGAGGACGGCGCGAACGGAGTGGCCGACCTCAAGGACGAGGAAGGCCGCCCCAAGAAGTTCGCCTACCCGCCCCAGCTCGTCGTGGTCGACGGCGGCCGGCCCCAGGTCGCCGCGGCGAAGCGGGCTCTGGACGAGCTCGGTATCGACGACATCGCCGTCTGCGGCCTCGCCAAGCGTCTGGAGGAGGTGTGGCTGCCCGACGAGGAGGACCCGATCGTGCTGCCCCGCACCAGTGAAGGCCTGTACCTTCTCCAGCGGGTGCGTGACGAGGCCCACCGCTTCGCCATCACCTACCAGCGCACCAAGCGGGCCCAGCGCTTCCGGTCGAGCCCGCTCGACGACGTCCCCGGCCTCGGGGACACACGCAAGCAGGCCCTGCTGAAACATTTCGGGTCCTTGAAGAAACTACGATCCGCCACCATCGACCAGATCTGCGAGGTCCCCGGCATAGGCCGCAAGACGGCCGAGACGATCGCCGTGGCCCTCGCCCAGGCGGCCCCGGCCGCGCCCGCCGTCAACACGGCGACTGGAGAGATCATGGAAGAGGAGGAACCCGGTACCACGGGTTCCGGTGGGGATCCCGTGTCGGCGGGCGCCCCGGACGAACGACGGGGGCAGGAGACATGAATGTGAACGAGCACGAAGAACCACAGCACCAGAGCGGAGACGACACCCAGGTGAGCACGGGCGCACCCCACGACACTTCCGGAGTCCCGGAGGCCGCCATCCCCGAGCTGGTGATCATCTCCGGCATGTCCGGCGCCGGCCGCTCCACCGCCGCGAAGTGTCTGGAGGACCTCGGCTGGTTCGTCGTCGACAACCTCCCGCCCGCGCTGATCCCCACCATGGTGGAGCTCGGCGCCCGCTCCCAGGGCAACGTCGCCCGGATCGCGGTGGTCGTCGACGTCCGCGGCCGGCGCTTCTTCGACAATCTCCGCGAGTCCCTCGCCGACCTGGAGTCCAAGCACGTCACCCGCCGGATCGTCTTCCTGGAGTCCTCCGACGAGGCCCTGGTGCGCCGCTTCGAGTCCGTGCGCCGCCCGCACCCCCTCCAGGGCGACGGCCGCATCGTCGACGGCATCGACGCCGAGCGCGAGCTCCTGCGCGAGCTGCGCGGCGACGCCGACCTGGTCATCGACACCTCCAGCCTGAACGTCCACGAGCTGCGCGCCAAGATGGACGCCCAGTTCGCCGGCGAGGAGGAGCCCGAGCTGCGGGCCACCGTCATGTCGTTCGGCTTCAAGTACGGCCTCCCGGTCGACGCCGACCTGGTCGCGGACATGCGGTTCCTGCCCAACCCGCACTGGGTCCCGGAGCTGCGGCCCTTCACCGGCCTGAACGAGGAGGTGTCGGCGTACGTCTTCAACCAGCCCGGCGCCAAGGAGTTCCTCGACCGCTACGCCGAGCTGCTGCGCCTGATCGCGGCCGGCTACCGCCGTGAGGGCAAGCGGTACGTGACGATCGCCATCGGCTGCACCGGCGGCAAGCACCGTTCGGTCGCCACCTCGGAGAAGCTCGCCGCGCGTCTCGCGGCCGAAGGCGTGGAGACGGTGGTCGTGCACCGGGACATGGGACGGGAATGACCGCACGCACTCCGCGGCTGAGCAGGCTGCGACGGGCGGTCCCCGAAGGCCGGGCGTCCCGGCCCGTCGAGACCCGCGGCGCGCGGCCCCGGCGGCGCGGTACCCAGCCCAAGGTGGTGGCGCTCGGTGGGGGCATGGGCCTGTCCGCCTCGCTCGCCGCCCTGCGCCGGATCACCGGCGACCTCACCGCCGTCGTCACCGTGGCCGACGACGGCGGCTCCAGCGGACGGCTGCGCGACGAGCTGGGCGTGCTGCCCCCCGGCGACCTGCGCAAGGCGCTGGCCGCGCTGTGCGGCGACGACGACTGGGGCCAGACCTGGGCCCGGGTCATCCAGCACCGCTTCCAGTCCAAGGGCGACCTGCACGAACACGCGGTCGGCAACCTGCTGATCGTCGCCCTGTGGGAGCAGCTCGGCGACCATGTCCAGGCGCTCGACCTGGTCGGCAGGCTGCTGGGCGCCCATGGCCGGGTGCTGCCCATGTCCGCGGTGCCCCTGGAGCTCCAGGCCCTGGTCAAGGGACACGATCCGGAGCGGCCCGAGGACGTGGAGACCGTACGGGGGCAGGCGACGGTGGCCCTGACCCCGGGCGAGGTGCAGTCGGTGCACGTCGTGCCGCACGACCCGCCGGCGGTGCCCGAGGCGGTGGAGGCGGTCCGGGACGCGGACTGGGTGGTCCTCGGCCCCGGCTCGTGGTTCTCCTCGGTCATCCCGCACCTGCTCGTGCCCGAACTGCTGGACGCGCTCACCCAGACGAAGGCGCGCCGGGTACTCTCCCTGAACCTCGCACCGCAGCCGGGAGAAACCGATGGCTTCTCCCCGCAGCGTCATTTGGAGGTTTTGGGACGACACGCCCCTAAACTCGCCCTGGACGTGGTGCTGGCCGACCAGGCCGCCGTGCCCGACCGCGACTCCCTGACCGATGCCGCCGAGCGGTTCGGCGCCGCGGTCGAGCTGGCCCCGGTGGCCCGGCCCGACGGAACCCCGAGGCATGACCCGGAGCTGTTGGCCGCCGCGTACGACCGTATTTTTCGGATGCATGGAAGGATCGGCCCATGGCGATGACGGCAGCGGTGAAGGACGAGATCTCCCGGCTCCCCGTCACCCGTACCTGCTGCAGAAAGGCGGAGGTCTCCGCCATCCTGCGGTTCGCCGGCGGCCTCCACCTGGTGAGCGGGCGCATTGTGATCGAGGCCGAGCTGGACACCGCGATGGCGGCCCGGCGGCTCAAGCGGGACATCCTGGAGATCTTCGGCCACAGCTCGGAGCTGATCGTGATGGCCCCGGGCGGACTGCGCCGCGGCTCGCGGTACGTCGTGCGGGTGGTCGCCGGCGGTGACCAACTGGCCCGGCAGACCGGCCTGGTCGACGGCCGCGGCCGGCCGATCCGGGGGCTGCCCCCGCAGGTCGTCTCCGGCGCCACCTGTGACGCCGAGGCCGCCTGGCGAGGGGCCTTCCTGGCGCACGGCTCGCTCACCGAGCCCGGCCGCTCCTCCTCCCTGGAGGTGACCTGCCCGGGTCCGGAGGCCGCGCTCGCGCTGGTCGGCGCCGCCCGCCGGCTCTCGATCGCCGCCAAGGCCCGTGAGGTCCGCGGGGTCGACCGGGTCGTCGTCCGCGACGGCGACGCGATCGGTGCGCTGCTCACCCGCCTCGGCGCCCACGAGTCGGTGCTCGCCTGGGAGGAGCGCCGGATGCGGCGCGAGGTGCGGGCCACGGCCAACCGGCTCGCCAACTTCGACGACGCCAACCTGCGCCGCTCGGCGCGCGCGGCCGTCGCCGCGGGGGCGCGGGTCCAGCGGGCCCTGGAGATCCTCGCCGACGACGTGCCCGAGCACCTCGCCGCCGCGGGGCGGCTACGGATGGACCACAAGCAGGCCTCCCTGGAGGAGCTCGGCGCGCTCGCCGACCCGCCGCTGACCAAGGACGCCGTGGCCGGCCGTATCCGACGGCTCCTCGCGATGGCCGACAAGCGCGCCTCCGACCTGGGCATCCCGGGCACGGAGTCCAGCATCACCGAGGAGATGGCCGACAACCTCGTCGGCTGACAGACCTTCAGCACGCCGGTGCCATCACCCACTTGAGTGAAGGCACCGGCGTTTGCGCATTCGTGAGGCGCCCTTGACTGGATCATGAAGTGTCATGAGCCTGGCATCTGTTCGCCGCTGTGGCGGACCACCGCAAGGGGGGCTCATGAGACGTAGAGCGAGACCGATCCTCGCTGTTGGCGCACTCCTCCTCGGCGGCGCGGGCCTCGTGCCCGTCGCCCAGGCCGCGGAGAGCGCCGCTTCTCCTGATCCGAACGAAGTCAAGGTCTTCCGGGCCGAGGTGACCAGCGCGCAGGTACCCTTGCTGCTGGCGGCCGGCCAGGACGGCCACGAACTGAGCGAGCAGGTGCCCGCGAAGGGCACCGCGACCGTCGAGGTCTACCTCACCGACCAGGAGGCGGAGAAGCTCGAGAAGAAGGGCGTCGAGCTCACCGAGCACACCCTGACCGCCAAGGCCGAGGCACGGGTCGAGAAGGCCGCCGAGGGCGTGTTCCGGCCGTACAGCGGCAGCGGCGGGCTCAAGGAGGAACTCCTCGCCACGGCCCGGGCCAACCCCTCGCTCACCAAGGTCGTCTCCATCGGCAGGACCGTGAACGGCCAGGACATCCTCGCGCTCAAGCTGACCAAGGACGCGAAGAAGTCCAAGGACGGCGCCAAGCCCTCCGTCCTCTACATGTCCAACCAGCACGCGCGCGAGTGGATCACGCCGGAGATGACCCGGCGGCTGCTCCACTACTACGTGGACGGCTACAAGACCGACAAGCGGCTGAAGAAGATCGTCGACTCCACCGAGCTGTGGTTCGTCCTGTCGGCCAACCCCGACGGCTACGACTACACGTTCCAGAGTGCCGACAACCGGCTGTGGCGCAAGAACCTGCACGACAACAACGGCGACGGCGTCATCGGCGTCGGTGACGGCGTCGACCTGAACCGCAACTTCTCCTACAAGTGGGGCTACGACAACGAGGGTTCGTCACCCAACCCCACCAGTGAGACCTACCGCGGCACGGCCCCGGGCTCCGAGCCCGAGACCAAGGCGCTGGACACCTTCGAGAAGCGCATCGGCTTCACCTACGGCATCAACTACCACTCCGCCGCCGAACTCCTCCTCTACGGGGTCGGCTGGCAGGTGGCCACCGACACGCCCGACGACATCATGTACAAGGCACTCGCCGGCACCCCGGACAACTCGGCGATCCCGGGCTACCGTCCGCAGGTCTCCTCGGAGCTGTACACCACCAACGGCGAGGCGGACGGCCATGCGTCGAACGTCAACGGCCTGGCCATGTTCACCCCCGAGATGTCGACCTGCCAGACCGCCTCGGACCTCGACCCGAACGACCAGTGGAATGCGGCCGACTGCCAGTCGGTGTTCAACTTCCCGGACGACGAGAAGCTGATCCAGCAGGAGTTCCAGAAGAACATCCCCTTCGCGCTCTCCGTCGCCGAGTCCGCCGCCAAGCCGGACCAGCCGAAGTCCTCGCTCGGCCTCAAGGCCGCCGACTTCACCCCGAAGCCGTTCACCACGTCCTACGCACGCGGCGCCGACCAGGAGGTCTCCGTCACCGTTCGCAGGTCCGTGCGCGACAAGGAGCTCAAGTACCGCGTCAACGGCGGCCGTACCCACGACCGGGACCTCAGGGCCTGGAAGGGCGGTGAGACCTACGGCGGCGAGGACAACCTCTACTTCGACGAGTACCGGGCCAAGGTCGAGGACGCCAGGCCGGGCGACAAGGTCGAGGTCTGGTTCACCGGCCGGGACAAGCGCGGGAAGTCCACCTCCAGTACGCACTTCACCTACACGGTCGCGCAGCGGCCCCGCGCGGACGTGCTCGTGGTCGCCGAGGAGGGCGCGACCGCCACACAGGCGCAGACGTACGTCGACGCGCTCAAGGCGGCCGGCCGTCAGGCGATCGTCTGGAACGTCGGCACCCAGGGCGCGCCCGACGCGCTCGGCGTGCTGGACCACTTCAAGTCGGTCGTGCACTACACGGGCGCGACCGTCCCGGGCAACGCCACCCAGCTCCAGCTGCGCGCCTTCCTCAACGAGGGCGGCAAGCTGATCGAGGCGGGCGAGCGGGCCGGCGGCAGCGTCGACCTGGGCGGCGGCACGCTGTCCAACGACTTCAGCCAGTACTACCTGGGCGCCTACACCCGTACGACCCTGCCGAACGCCACCGCCTTCCAGGGCGCCGGCAAGCTCGCCGGATCCTCCGGGACCCTCGGCGCCGCGCCCGGCAACCCGCTGGACGCGGCCGGCTCCTTCAGCGTCACCTCGGACAACCTGCCGGCGGCGACCTTCCCGCAGTTCGCGAGCGCGGGAGCGGGCAGCTACCCCGGGACGCCCAACCCGTACGGACCGTACGAGGGCTCCTCCATGGCGGCCGTCACGCACAGCGACTACGCCTGGAACCGTCTGACCCGCACCGTCGACCTCACCCAGGTGACCGCCGCGCAGGCGCCCACGCTGCGCACCCGGATGCTGTGGGACACCGAGGAGGGCTACGACCACGCCGTCCTGGAGGCGCACACCGCCGGGGCCGACGACTGGACCACCCTCCCCGAGAAGAGCGGCGCCACCAGCAACGCGGTGCCCGCCGAGTGCGAGGCCGGGTTCTTCATCGCGGCCCACCCCGCGCTCAAGCGGTACCTGACGCAGACCGCCGCCGGCTGCACGCCCAGCGGCACCAGCGGCCAGTGGAACAGCTTCACCGGGGCCTCGGCCGGCTGGCAGGAGGTCTCCTTCGACCTCTCCGCCTACGCGGGCAAGAAGGTCGAGGTGTCCTTCAGCTACATCACCGACCCCGGCTCCGGCGGTCGCGGTGTGCTGCTCGACAACACCTCCGTGGTCGTCGGCGGGCAGGCCGTCGAGACCGAGGGCTTCGAGACCTCGCTCGGCGCCTGGAGCGTGCCCGGACCGCCCGCGGGCAGCCCCGCGGTCGTCAAGGACTGGGGCCGGACCGGAGAGCTGTTCAAGACGTACGGCGCGGTCACCACGGACGACACCGTGCTGCTGGGCTTCGGCCTGGAGCACGTCACCGCGGCGGCCGACCGCACGGCCCTGATCCGCAAGGCCCTCGCGGCGGTAGGCGGGTGAACCCACGGTGACCCGGTGTAGTTCTTTCGGGTGATCGGAGCTTTCGATCCGGGGCGGTCCGTACCCCTACTGGCGGGTACGGACCGCCTGCCCTTTTATGCGGCATCTCGATGTCACCCCGAAAGCCTCAGGGAGGTAGGGTCGGGGGTGGTCGGGGACATCCCATACAGCTCGCCGGTCTCACAACCGGCGTACCAACGAGGAGATCGGTTCGTGACGATCCGCGTAGGCATCAACGGCTTTGGCCGCATCGGTCGTAACTACTTCCGCGCGCTGCTGGAGCAGGGTGCTGACATCGAGATCGTGGCTGTCAACGACCTGGGTGACACCGCGACCACCGCGCACCTGCTGAAGTACGACACCATCCTGGGCCGGCTCAAGGCCGAGGTGTCGCACACCGCCGACACGATCACCGTCGACGGTCACACCATCAAGGTGCTGTCCGAGCGCAACCCGGCCGACATTCCGTGGGGCGAGCTGGGCGTCGACATCGTCGTCGAGTCCACCGGCATCTTCACGAAGAAGGCCGACGCCGAGAAGCACATCGCCGGCGGCGCCAAGAAGGTCCTCATCTCGGCTCCGGCCAAGGACGA
Organism: Streptomyces sp. 351MFTsu5.1; assembly: GCF_000383655.1. Lineage (NCBI taxonomy): Bacteria > Bacillati > Actinomycetota > Actinomycetes > Kitasatosporales > Streptomycetaceae > Streptomyces > Streptomyces sp. 351MFTsu5.1. Next base: position 353,881 of record NZ_KB911783.1, read on the forward strand.
GGACATCACCATCGTGATGGGCGTCAACGAGAACAAGTACGACGCGGCCAACCACCACGTCATCTCCAACGCCTCCTGCACCACCAACTGCGTGGCGCCGATGGCCAAGGTCCTCGACGAGAACTTCGGCATCGTCAAGGGTCTGATGACGACGGTCCACGCGTACACGAACGACCAGCGCATCCTGGACTTCCCGCACTCCGACCTGCGCCGCGCCCGCGCCGCCGCGGAGAACATCATCCCGACCACCACGGGTGCCGCCAAGGCCACCGCGCTGGTCCTCCCGCAGCTGGCGGGCAAGCTCGACGGCATCGCGATGCGCGTCCCGGTCCCCACCGGTTCCGCCACCGACCTGGTCGTGGAGCTGGAGCGCGAGGTCACCAAGGACGAGGTCAACGCCGCGTTCAAGAAGGCCTCCGAGGGCGAGCTCCAGGGCTACCTGTCGTACACGGAGGACCCGATCGTGTCCTCCGACATCGTCAGCGACCCGTCGTCCTGCACCTTCGACTCCTCCCTGACCATGGTCCAGGAGGGCAAGTCCGTGAAGATCCTCGGCTGGTACGACAACGAGTGGGGTTACTCCAACCGCCTCGTCGACCTCACGGTCTTCGTCGGCAACCAGCTCTGATCCACAGAGCAGGCACTTCGATGTGAGAGCAGGGCCCGGGCCGCGCAGGGACGCGCCGCCCGGGCCCTGACTCACGTGCAGAACCGCCCTCGTACGATCAGAGCACCCTCACCAGGAGTTCCTTCATGAAGACGATCGACGAACTCATCGCCGAAGGCGTGGACAACAAGCGGGTCTTCGTCCGCGCCGACCTCAACGTGCCGCTCGCCGACGGCCGCATCACCGACGACGGCCGCATCCGTGCCGTCCTGCCCACCGTCAAGGCCCTCGTGGACGCGGGCGCCAAGGTGGTCGTGGCCTCGCACCTCGGCCGCCCCAAGGGCGCGCCGGACCCGGCCTTCTCCCTGCTGCCCGCCGCCGAGCGGCTCGGCGAACTCCTGGGCGCCCCCGTGGCCTTCGCCCAGGACACCGTCGGCCCCGCGGCCCACGACGCCGTGAACGGCCTCGAGCCCGGCCAGGTCGCCGTGATCGAGAACCTGCGCTTCAACGCGGGCGAGACCTCCAAGGACGACACCGAGCGCGGCGAGTTCGCGGACCAGCTGGCCGCCCTCGCGGACGTCTACGTCGGTGACGGCTTCGGCGCGGTGCACCGCAAGCACGCCTCGGTCTTCGACCTGCCGGCCCGGCTGCCGCACTACGCCGGCTACCTGATCGCCACCGAGGTCGGCGTCCTGAAGAAGCTCACCGACGACGTCAAGCGGCCCTACGTGGTCGTGCTCGGCGGCGCCAAGGTCTCCGACAAGCTCGCCGTCATCGACGAGCTGCTCGGCAAGGCCGACCGCATCCTCATCGGCGGCGGCATGGCCTTCACCTTCCTCAAGGCCAAGGGCCACGAGGTCGGCGCCTCCCTCCTCCAGGAGGACCAGATCCCGGCGGTCCTGGAGTACATCGAGCGCGCCGAGAAGACCGGCGTCGAGCTGGTCCTGCCGGTCGACGCGGTGGTCGCCCCCGCCTTCCCGGACCTGAAGACCAAGGCCCCGGCCGACGCCACCACCGTCGCCGCGGACGCCATCCCGGCCGACCGGATGGGCCTGGACATCGGTCCGGCCTCCGGCAAGCTGTACGCCTCGAAGATCACCGACGCCGCCACCGTCTTCTGGAACGGCCCGATGGGCGTCTTCGAACACCCCGAGTTCGCCGAGGGCACCAAGGCGGTCGCCCAGGCCCTCCTCGACTCCCAGGCCTTCACGGTCGTCGGCGGTGGCGACTCCGCCGCGGCCGTCCGGATCCTGGGCTTCGACGAGAACGCGTTCGGACACATCTCGACCGGTGGCGGCGCCTCCCTCGAATACCTCGAGGGCAAGACGCTCCCCGGCCTCGCCGCACTGGAGGACTGACCCCGCATGACCACTCGCACGCCGATCATGGCGGGTAACTGGAAGATGAACCTCAACCACCTCGAGGCCATCGCGCACGTCCAGAAGCTCGCCTTCGCCCTCGCGGACAAGGACTACGAGGCCGTCGAGGTCGCCGTCCTGCCGCCCTTCACCGACCTGCGCTCCGTGCAGACCCTGGTGGACGGCGACAAGCTCAAGATCAAGTACGGCGCCCAGGACCTCTCGGCGCACGACTCCGGCGCCTACACCGGCGAGATCTCGGGCTCGATGCTGGCCAAGCTGAAGTGCACGTACGTGGCGATCGGCCACTCCGAGCGCCGTCAGTACCACGCCGAGACCGACGAGATCGTCAACGCCAAGGTCAAGGCCGCCTACAAGCACGGCCTGACCCCGATCCTGTGCGTCGGCGAGGAGCTTGAGGTCCGCGAGGCGGGCAACCACGTCTCCCACACCCTCGCCCAGGTCGAGGGCGGTCTGAAGGACATCCCGGCCGAGCAGGCCGAGTCCGTCGTCATCGCCTACGAGCCCGTCTGGGCCATCGGCACCGGCAAGGTCTGCGGCGCCGAGGACGCCCAGGAGGTCTGCGCCGCCATCCGCGGCAAGATCGCCGAGCTGTACACCCAGGAGCTGGCCGACCAGGTCCGCATCCAGTACGGCGGCTCCGTCAAGGCCGGCAACGTCGCCGAGATCATGGCGCAGGCCGACATCGACGGCGCCCTGGTCGGCGGTGCCTCCCTGGACGCCGATGAGTTCGTCAAGATCGTGCGCTTCCGGGACCAGTGAGTAGGCCGTAGCGGCGATCCGTCGTACTCTTGCGGGGGCATGGCCCTGAAGGCCGTGCCCCCGTCGTTCATCCGAATCCGAGAGAGTTGGTCCAGCCGTGGTTTTGGGGTTCTCGATCGCCCTGATCGTCTTCAGCGGGCTGCTGATGCTGCTGGTGCTGATGCACAAGGGGAAGGGCGGCGGCCTCTCCGACATGTTCGGTGGCGGCATGCAGTCGTCCGTCGGTGGCTCCTCGGTCGCCGAGCGCAACCTCGACCGCATCACCGTGGTGATCGGTCTGCTGTGGTTCGCCTGCATCATCGTGCTCGGTCTGCTCATGAAGACGAACAGCTGAGCGGCCAGGCCACACACAGCACGTACATTCCGCACGTAAGGCCCCATGTTCGGTACGCGCACCTGAGCGCGGCCTATCATGGGGCTTGCGTCTAGGTGTGGGGGCTGTAACTCCAACCACTGGACGCGCGTTGGGCCTTACGTAGACTGAGGCGCTCGCAACGAAGCGACAACGCCGACTCGCTTCGCGGCACCATCACGCAGGGAGTTACGACCGTGGCAAGTGGCAACGCGATCCGAGGTAGCCGGGTCGGGGCGGGGCCGATGGGCGAGGCCGAGCGGGGCGAGTCCGCGCCCCGGCTGCGCATCTCCTTCTGGTGCTCCAACGGGCATGAGACGCAGCCCAGCTTCGCCAGCGACGCGCAGGTCCCCGAAACCTGGGACTGCCCGCGCTGCGGCTTCCCCGCCGGACAGGACCGGGACAACCCGCCGGACCCGCCGCGCACCGAGCCGTACAAGACGCACCTCGCGTACGTACGGGAGCGGCGCAGCGACGCGGACGGCGAGGCGATCCTCGCCGAGGCGCTCGCCAAGCTGCGGGGCGAGATCTAGGAGTCGAGGGCCGGCCGGACACCGAGGGGTGTCTGGCCGGAGGTGTTTCACGGCCTGAGCTGTTCCACAGCCCGGCCTGTCCGTTGCTTTCGCCGCCTCGCTGATACCCGCGCTCCGTACGCACGTATCTGTGGGTGCGGTCGGCGCCGCAGCCGTCACGGCTCGCGTCCCGCGTCGACCAACCAGGTGGGAACAGCTGGGACAGGCACGAAAGAAGGCTGAAGTCGGACATGAACGCAGACGGCCGTACCAGGCTCAACCGGACGCCCGAGTGGACCGCGCTGACCGAGCACCGCGAGGCGCTCGGCGAGGTGCAGCTCAGGGAGCTGTTCGCCGCCGATCCCGGGCGCGGCACCGGGTACACCCTGCGGGTCGGAGACCTGTACGTCGACTGCTCCAAGCACCTGGTCACCGACGAGACCCTGCGGCTGCTGCGCGAGCTCGCTTCGGCCACCGACGTGTTCGGCCTGCGGGACGCCATGTTCCGCGGCGAGCGGATCAACACCACCGAGGACCGGGCCGTCCTGCACACCGCACTGCGCGCCCCGCGCGACGCGGTGATCGAGGTCGACGGCGAGAACGTCGTGCCCCGTGTGCACGCCGTGCTCGACAAGATGGGCCACTTCGCGCACCGGGTCCGCTCCGGGGAGTGGACCGGCCACACCGGCAAGCGGATCAGGAACGTCGTCAACATCGGCATCGGCGGCTCCGACCTCGGCCCCGCCATGGCCTACGAGGCCCTGCGCGCCTTCACCGACCGCGACCTCACCGTCCGCTTCGTGTCCAACGTCGACGGCGCCGACCTGCACGAGGCGACCCGCGACCTGGACGCGGCCGAGACGCTGTTCGTCATCGCCTCCAAGACCTTCACCACCATCGAGACGATCACCAACGCCACCTCGGCCCGCTCCTGGCTGCTCGGCGAGCTGAAGGCCGGCCAGGAAGCCGTCGCACAGCACTTCGTGGCGCTGTCGACCAACGCCGGGAAGGTGTCGGACTTCGGCATCGACACGGCCAACATGTTCGAGTTCTGGGACTGGGTCGGCGGCCGCTACTCCTACGACTCGGCGATCGGTCTCTCCCTGATGATCGCCATCGGCCCGGACCGCTTCCGGGAGATGCTCGACGGCTTCCGGATCGTCGACGAGCACTTCAGGACCGCCCCCGCCGAGTCCAACGTCCCGCTGCTCCTTGGGCTGCTGGGCATCTGGTACGGCAACTTCCACGACGCCCAGTCGCACGCGGTGCTGCCGTACAGCCACTATCTCTCCAAGTTCACGGCGTACTTGCAGCAGCTCGACATGGAGTCCAACGGCAAGTACGTGGGCCGGGACGGGCAGCCCGTCGAGTGGCAGACCGGGCCTGTGGTGTGGGGCACACCCGGCACCAACGGGCAGCACGCGTACTACCAGCTCATCCACCAGGGAACCAAGTTGATCCCGGCGGACTTCATCGGCTTCGCCCGCCCGGTGGATGAGCTCAGCGGCGAACTCGCGGCGCAGCACGACCTGTTGATGGCGAACTTCTTCGCCCAGACCCAGGCGCTGGCCTTCGGCAGGACGCCGGACGAGGTGCGGGCGGAGGGCGTGCCCGAGGAAGTGGTGCCGCACAAGACGTTCCGGGGCAACCACCCGACCACGACGATCCTGGCCCGCGAGCTGACTCCGTCGGTCCTCGGCCAGCTCATCGCCCTGTACGAGCACAAGGTGTTCGTCCAGGGCGCGGTGTGGAACATCGACTCCTTCGACCAGTGGGGCGTCGAACTCGGCAAGGTCCTGGCCAAGCGGGTGGAACCGGCACTCACCGAGGGCGCCGACGTGCCGGACCTGGACGCGTCGACCAGGGCGCTGGTGGCTGCGTACCGGGAGCTGCGCGGACGGCAGTGAGCCGGTCCGACCAGAACTGTTGTGCGTTTTCTGTGCCCGTGCTCTAGGGTCACGCTGAACCTGGGGAGACGAGAGGTACGGATGAGGCATGGGGGGCGGGCCGCCGTGGCATTCACGGCGGCCCTACTGGGGCTGGTGCTCGCGGGATGCAGTCCGCGGGTCGCCGCTCCCACGGAGACATACAGCAGTCTTGCGACGGTTCCGGAGAAGCTCGGCGCCGACGGTACGACGATCACCGTCGGGAACGCACACGCGCCGGTGACCGTGCACCTCTACGAGGATCCGCGGTGCCCGTACTGCGAGGAGTTCGAGACCACCGGCGGCGGTCCGGAGTTGCGGGACGCGATCATGGGGGGCCAGGTGAAGGCCGAGTACACCCTGGCGTCCTTCCTGGACGGCAAGCTCGGCGGCAGCGGCTCCAAGAAGGCGGTCAACGCCCTGCGGGCGGCTCTCGCGGAGGGCAGGTTCGCGGAGTACCACGAAGTGCTGTACGCCAACCAGCCCGAGGAGTCCGAGGACGGCTTCACCGACGACCGGCTGCTCGAACTCGCCGTGCAGGTCGAAGGGCTGGGGGGCCGGACCTTCGAGACAGCGGTACGGGACATGAAGTACGAGGCCTTCGTGAAGGCGTCCGAGAAGGCCTACGAGAGCGCTGGTGACACCCCGCACAAGGGCCCGGGCACCCCGACCGCAGTGATCAACAGGGTACGGATCCCGGCCGACTACAGCGGCGTGCTCTACGACGCCACGGCGTTCTCGAACCTGCTCCAGCTGATCCGCAGGTCGCCGGAGGAGTGGGAGGGGTACGAGTTCCCCGAAGTGCAGACGCCGCCGAGCCTCTCCTGAGAGAGACCCGGCGGCGAAGGGCGGGAGTTACGGCGTGGCCGGTGGGTACAGCGACCTCGGCAGCTGGGATGCCGCCGCCGAGTCCAGCAGCCACAGCGTGCGGGCCCGGCCGCGTGCTCCTGCCGCCGGGGCCTGGATCTCGCCCGCGCCGGACAGGGCGATCGCCGCGGCCTGCGCCTTGTCCTCGCCGGCCGCGAGCAGCCAGACCTCGCGGGCCGCGCGGATCGCGGGCAGGGTCAGCGTCACCCGGGTCGGCGGGGGCTTCGGGGCGCCGTGCACCCCGACGACCGTGCGCTCGGTCTCCCGCACCGCGGGCAGTTCCGGGAACAGGGACGCCACATGCGTGTCCGGGCCGACGCCCAGCATCAGGACGTCGAAGCTCGGCACCGCGCCGTGGTTCTCCGGACCGGCCGCCCGGGCCAGCTCCTCGGCGTAGGACGCGGCCGCGGCCTCGACGTCGTCGCCGTGCGGGCCGTCCGACGCGGGCATGGTGTGCACGCGCTTCGGGTCCAGCGGGACGGCGTCCAGCAGGGCCTCCCGGGCCTGCGTGTCGTTGCGCTCCGGGTCGCCCTCGGGCAGGAAGCGCTCGTCGCCCCACCACAGGTCGAGCCGGCCCCAGTCGACGGCGTCCCGGGCGGGCGCCGCGGCGAGGGCGGCCAGCAGGCCGTTGCCGTTGCGGCCGCCCGTGAGGACCACCGACGCCGAGTCCCGGGAGGCCTGCGCGTCGACGATCTTCGTGATCAGACGGGCCGCGGCGGCCTGGGCCATCAGCTCCTTGTCGTGGTGCACGACGAGTTGCGGGGTGCTCACTTCGCCGCCTTTCCGTTCCCGGCGAGGCCGGAGGGGACCGGCTTCAGCGCCGGCGGCTTCGGTGCCTGCGGTGCGGGAGCTTGCGCAGGAGCCTCGCCGTCGGCCGGTTCTCCTTTGGCCGACGGTCCCTCCGGGGAAGCCTCGGCAGCGGGTGCGACCTGCTCTTCCGCGGTGTCGGCGGTGTCCGAGGTGTCCGCGGGCCCGTCCGGCACGTTCAGCCGGTGCACCCCGAACCGAAGGGCGGACGCGTACGTGTCGTCCGGGTCCAGCCTGCGCAGCTCCTCCGCGATCAGCTCGGCCGTGTCCCGGCGCTTGAGCGCCACCGCACGGTCGGGCTGGCCGTCGATGGACAGCGTGGCCAGGGAGCCGTCGGCCCGGTCCAGGGTGATCGGACCGTTGCTGGTCTCCATGCGGACCGCGGTCAGCCCGGGCCCGGAGGACAGCGAACGCCGCACCGGCACCTCGAGACGGTCGGCGAGCCACATGGCGAGCAGCTCGCAGCTCGGGTTGAACTCCTCGCCCTCCACCTCGACCGCCTTGACCTCGACGCTGACCTGGTCCAGGGCCGCCGCCAGCATCGAGCGCCACGGTGTGATCCGGGTCCAGGACAGGTCGGTGTCGCCGGGCTTGTAGGTCCCGGCGCGGGCCGTCAGCTCACGCACCGGCTGCTCGGAGGAGTAGGTGTCGGTGACCCGGCGCTGGGCGAGCGCGCCCAGCGGGTCCCCGGCCGGGTCGAGCGGTGCGTCCACCGGCCACCACACGACGACCGGCGCGTCCGGCAGCAGCAGCGGCAGGACGACCGACTGGGCGTGGTCGGCCACCTCGCCGTACAGGCGCAGCACCACCGTCTCGCCGGTGCCCGCGTCCGCGCCGACCCGGACCTCGGCGTCGAGGCGGGACTGGGTGCGGTCGCGGGGGCTCCGCGACACCCGCTTGATGACCACGAGCGTGCGCGAGGGGTGCTCGCGGGACGCGTCGTTGGCGGCCTTCAGGGCGTCGTAGGCGTTCTCCTCGTCCGTCACGATGACGAGCGTGAGCACCATGCCGACGGCCGGCGTGCCGATGGCCCGGCGGCCCTTGACCAGCGCCTTGTTGATCTTGCTGGCGGTGGTGTCCGTGAGGTCTGTCTTCATGGCCGGCGCCAGCTCCGTCCCTCTCGTGCGAGCATTTCGTCCGCCTCGACCGGGCCCCAGGTCCCCGAGGGGTACTGGGCGGGCCTGCCGTGCTTGTCCCAGTACTCCTCGATCGGGTCGAGGATCTTCCAGGACAGCTCGACCTCCTCCGTGCGCGGGAAGAGGTTGGAGTCGCCGAGCAGCACGTCGAGGATCAGTCGCTCGTACGCCTCGGGCGAGGACTCCGTGAACGACTCGCCGTAGGCGAAGTCCATGGACACGTCCCGGATCTCCATCGAGGTGCCCGGCACCTTGGAGCCGAAGCGGACGGTGACGCCCTCGTCGGGCTGGACGCGGATGACGATCGCGTTGGAGCCGAGCTCCTCGGTGGCCGTCGTGTCGAAGGGGGAGTGCGGGGCCCGCTGGAAGACCACCGCGATCTCGGTGACCCGGCGCCCGAGCCGCTTGCCGGTGCGCAGGTAGAACGGCACACCCGCCCAGCGGCGGTTGTCGATCTCCACCTTGATGGCCGCGTAGGTGTCGGTCTTGGAGTGGGGGTCGATGCCCTCCTCCTGGAGGTAGCCGACCGCCTTCTCGCCGCCCTGCCAGCCCTCCGCGTACTGTCCGCGCACGGTGTCCCGGCCCAGGTCCTTCGGCAGCTTCACCGCGCCGAGCACCTTGGTCTTCTCGGCGGCCAGCGCGTCCGCGTCGAAGGAGGCGGGCTCCTCCATCGCGGTCAGCGCCATCAGCTGGAGCAGGTGGTTCTGGATGACGTCACGGGCGGCGCCGATGCCGTCGTAGTAGCCGGCCCGGCCGCCGATGCCGATGTCCTCGGCCATCGTGATCTGCACGTGGTCCACGAAGGACCGGTTCCAGATCGGCTCGAACATCGTGTTGGCGAAGCGCAGCGCCAGGATGTTCTGGACGGTCTCCTTGCCCAGGTAGTGGTCGATGCGGAAGACCTGGTCCGGGGCGAAGACCTCCTCGACGGTCGTGTTGAGGTCCTCGGCCGACTTGAGGTCGTGGCCGAAGGGCTTCTCGATGACCGCGCGGCGCCAGGAGCCGTTCGACTGGTCCGCCAGCCGGTGCTTCTTCAGCTGCTGGATGACCACGGGGAAGGCGGACGGCGGCACGGACAGGTAGAAGGCGAAGTTGCCGCCGGTGCCCTGTGCCTTGTCGAGTTCCTCGATGGTGTCGCGCAGCCGCTCGAACGACTCGTCGTCGTCGAAGGTGCCCTGGACGAAGCGCATCCCCTGGATGAGCTGCTGCCAGACCTCCTCACGGAACGGCGTGCGGGCGTGCTCCTTGACGGCGTCGTGGACGACCTCGGCGAAGTCCTCGTGCTCCCAGTCCCGCCGGGCGAAGCCGACCAGCGAGAAGCCCGGCGGCAACAGGCCCCGGTTCGCGAGGTCGTACACGGCGGGCATGAGCTTCTTTCGTGACAAATCGCCCGTGACGCCGAAGATGACCAGGCCCGACGGCCCCGCGATACGCGGGAGCCGTCGGTCGGCGGGGTCACGCAGCGGATTGCTGCTCGACAAGATCTAGCCCTCCGAGGGTGCGAGGCGCTGGAGCTCCGCCTCGGTCGACTTGAGCAGGTCGTTCCAGGACGCCTCGAACTTCTCGACGCCCTCGTCCTCCAGCAGCTGCACGACCTCGTCGTACGAGATCCCGAGCTTCTCGACCGCGTCGAGCTCGGCACGGGCCTGCTCGTACGTGCCGGCGATGGCGTTGCCGCGGATCTCGCCCTGCTCCTCGGTGGCGAACAGGGTCGCCTCCGGCATGGTGTTCACCGTGTTGGGCGCCACCAGCTCGTCAACGTACAGGGTGGCCTTGTAGGCCGGGTCCTTGACGCCGGTCGAGGCCCACAGCGGACGCTGCTTGTTCGCGCCGGCCTTCTCCAGCTTCGCCCAGCGCTCGCCCGAGAAGACCTCCTCGTACGCCTGGTAGGCCAGACGGGCGTTGGCGACACCGGCCTTGCCGCGGGCGGCCTTGGCCTCGTCGGTGCCGAGCGCGTCGAGGCGCTTGTCGATCTCGGTGTCCACACGGGACACGAAGAACGACGCCACGGAGTGGATCTGCGACAGGTCCAGGCCCCGCTCCTTGGCCTTCTCCAGGCCGACCAGGAACGCCTCCATGACCTCGCGGTAGCGCTCCAGGGAGAAGATCAGCGTGACGTTGACGCTGATCCCGAGGCCGATGACGTCACTGATCGCCGGGATGCCCGCACGGGTGGCCGGGATCTTGATGAGGGTGTTGGGACGGTCGACGAGCCAGGCGAGCTGCTTGGCCTCGGCGACGGTCGCCTTCTCGTTGTGCGCCAGACGCGGGTCGACCTCGATCGACACCCGGCCGTCCTGGCCGCCGGTGGCGTCGAAGACCGGGCGCAGGATGTCGGCGGCGTCGCGGACGTCCGCCGTGGTGATCATGCGGATGGCCTCTTCGACCGTGACCTTGCGGGCGGCGAGGTCGGACAGCTGCTGGTCGTAGCCGTCGCCCTCGGAGATCGCCTTCTGGAAGATCGAGGGGTTGGTGGTGACGCCCACGACGTGCTGCTGGTCGATCAGCTCGGCGAGGTTGCCGGACGTGATCCGCTTGCGCGACAGGTCGTCCAGCCAGATCGCCACGCCTTCCTCGGAGAGGCGCTTGAGTGCGTCTGTCATGGAATTACATCTCCTACGTGTCGTATACGGGCGTCAGCGCTGGGCGGCTGCGAGAGATTCCCGCGCCTTCGCGGCCACGTTCTCCGCAGTGAAACCGAACTCCTGGAAGAGGAGCTTGCCGTCCGCGGAAGCACCGAAGTGCTCCAGGGAAACGATGCGGCCGGCGTCTCCGACGTACTTGTGCCAGGTGAGACCGATACCGGCCTCGACCGCGACACGGGCCCTCACGGACGGGGGCAGGACGCTGTCCCGGTACCCCTGGTCCTGCTCCTCGAACCACTCGACGGACGGCATCGAGACGACCCGCGTCGGCACACCGGAGGCCTCCAGCTGCTCGCGCGCCTCGACCGCGACATGCACCTCGGAACCGGTGGCGATGAGGATGGCCTCGGGAGCGCCGTTGGAGGCCTCGAACAGGACGTAACCGCCCTTGACCGCGTCCTCGTTGGGCTCGTACGTCGGCACGCCCTGACGGGTCAGCGCGAGGCCGTGCGGGGCGCCCTTGCCGAACTCCTTGGTGTACCGCCTGAGGATCTCGCGCCAGGCGATCGCCGTCTCGTTGGCGTCCGCGGGGCGCACCACGTTGAGACCGGGGATCGCGCGCAGCGAGGCCAGGTGCTCGACCGGCTGGTGCGTCGGGCCGTCCTCGCCGAGACCGATGGAGTCGTGCGTCCACACGTACGTCACCGGCAGGTGCATCAGCGCCGAGAGCCGGACGGCGTTGCGCATGTAGTCGGAGAAGACGAGGAACGTACCGCCGTAGACGCGGGTGTTGCCGTGCAGCGCGATGCCGTTCATCTCCGCGGCCATGGAGTGCTCGCGGATGCCGAAGTGGATGGTGCGGCCGTAAGGGTCCGCCTCCGGCAGCGGGTTGTCCGCCGGGAGGAACGAACTGTTCTTGTCGATCGTGGTGTTGTTCGAGCCGGCGAGGTCGGCGGAGCCGCCCCACAGCTCGGGGACCACGGCACCGAGGGCCTGGAGCACCTTGCCGGACGCGGCACGCGTGGCGACGCCCTTGCCGGGCTCGAACACCGGGATCGCGGACTCCCAGTCCTTGGGCAGCTCACCCGCGGCGATGCGGTCGAACTCGGCCGCGCGCTCCGGGTTGTTGCTCCGCCACTCCTGGAAGGACTTCTCCCACTCGGCCTTCGCCTGACGGCCGCGCTCCAGCGCCCCGCGGGTGTGCTCGATGACCTCGTCGGCGACCTCGAAGCTCTGCTCCGGGTCGAAGCCGAGGACGCGCTTGGTGGCGGCCACCTCGTCGTCGCCGAGCGCCGAGCCGTGCGCGGCCTCGGTGTTCTGGGCGTTCGGGGCGGGCCAGGCGATGATCGAGCGCATCGCGATGAAGGACGGCCGGTCGGTGACCGCCTTGGCCTTCTCGATGGCCTCGAAGATCGCGACCGGGTCCAGGTCGCCGTTGGCCTGCGGCTCGACGCGCTGGGTGTGCCAGCCGTACGCCTCGTAGCGCTTGACGGTGTCCTCGGAGACGGCCGTCTCGGTGTCGCCCTCGATCGAGATGTGGTTGTCGTCCCACAGCAGGACGAGGTTGCCGAGCTTCTGGTGGCCGGCCATCGAGGACGCCTCGGCGGAGATGCCCTCCTGGAGGCAGCCGTCACCGGCGATGGCGAAGACGAAGTGGTCGAACGGGGACTCGCCCTGCGGAGCCTCCGGGTCGAACAGACCGCGCTCGTAGCGGGCGGCCATCGCCATGCCCACCGCGTTGGCGACACCCTGGCCGAGCGGACCGGTGGTGGTCTCGACGCCCTTGGTGTGGCCGTACTCCGGGTGGCCCGGGGTCTTCGAGCCCCAGGTGCGGAAGGCCTTCAGGTCGTCCAGCTCCAGGCCGAAACCGGCCAGGTAGAGCTGGGTGTAGAGCGTCAGGGACGAATGGCCGGCGGACAGCACGAAGCGGTCGCGCCCGACCCAGTCGGGGTCGGCCGGGTCGTGCCGCATCACCTTCTGGAAGAGGGTGTAGGCGGCCGGGGCCAGGCTCATCGCCGTACCGGGATGGCCGTTGCCGACCTTCTGTACGGCGTCGGCGGCCAGGACGCGGGCGGTGTCGACGGCCCGCTGGTCCAACTCGGTCCACTCGAGGTCTGTGGTGGTCGGCTTGGTGCTCACCCTGGGTCAGGGCTCCTCTCCACATGTCACGCATGTCGAATGCCGGTGCACGGGACGCCCGGTCTTTGTCGAGCCTACCCCCGCAAGTACGTGCGTTTTTTAGACTGCCGGGCCCTGCGGGGATCCGCCTCCCGACCGGGCCGTACCGCGTTCGGCAAGTGAATACGCAGCCGCTCGTACGAGTGCTCAACCGAGTGACGTCGAGCTCTTCCGGGGGCGACCTCGGACACGAGCCGACCCCCGCGAATGTCGGGGTATGGGCAACGTCTACAGTGGCGTGGTACGCGCGAGCCTTTACCGCGACTTCACACGGCCGAGGCTTGCTGGGATGTCTCTGTAGGGGTGTGCGTGACGGCCGTCGAATCCCGTCCAGCCGGTGTGCTGGGGGAGAGCAAGAGCTCGATCCACCGGCCGTTCGGGGCCCGTGTCAAGGCATTCGTGGCGCTGACCAAGCCCAGGATCATCGAACTGCTGCTGATCACCACCGTTCCGGTGATGTTCCTGGCGCAGCAGGGTGTGCCGGACCTGAAGCTGGTCCTGCTGACCTGCCTCGGCGGCTATCTGTCCGCGGGGGGCGCCAACGCGCTCAACATGTACATCGACCGCGACATCGACGCGCTGATGGACCGCACCTCGCAGCGTCCGCTGGTGACCGGCATGGTGTCGCCGCGCGAGTGCCTGGCCTTCGGCATCACGCTGGCGGTCGTCTCGACGCTGCTGTTCGGTCTGACCGTCAACTGGCTGTCCGCCTGGCTGTCGCTCGGAGCGCTGCTCTTCTACGTCGTCGTCTACACGATGATCCTCAAGCGGCGTACCTCCCAGAACATCGTGTGGGGCGGCATCGCCGGCTGTCTGCCGGTGCTGATCGGCTGGTCCTCGGTCACCAACTCCATGTCGTGGGCGCCGGTCGTCCTCTTCCTGGTCATGTTCTTCTGGACGCCGCCGCACTACTGGCCGCTGTCCATGAAGGTCCGTGAGGACTACGCGCGCGTGGGCGTGCCGATGCTGCCGGTGGTCGCCTCCAACAAGGTCGTCGCCAAGCAGATCGTCATCTACAGCTGGGTGATGGTCGCGGTCTCGCTGCTGCTCACCCCGCTCGGCTACACGGGCTGGTTCTACACGGCGGTCGCGCTGCTCGCGGGCGGCTTCTGGCTGTGGGAGGCGCACGGTCTCCAGAACCGCGCCAAGGCCGAGGTGACGGGCGCGAAGCTCAAGGAGATGCGGCTGTTCCACTGGTCGATCACCTATGTGTCGATCCTGTTCCTCGCGGTCGCGGTGGACCCCTTCCTGCGCTAGGCGTTCCTGAGGCGAGGGTCACGTCGCTCCCCTCCCTACTGATCGGTAGCATCCTGGTCATGGCAGACACCACGCAGCAGGTTGACGCGAAGGCCGAGCGCAGGGTCGCCCGGCTCGCCCGGCAGATCAGCGCCTTCTCCAAGGAGCACGGCGGCGCCGAGGGCCAGCTGGCCTACATCGGCGAGCGCGGCACCCGGATCGTCCTCGTCGGCGAGGACGGCGGCTGGGGCGACCTGGTGGCCCCCTCCTACGAGATTGCCGAGAAGGCCGTCGAGAAGGCCGGCATCACCGTCCACGAGGACTTCGACGGCGAGTTCGCGGCCAAGGTCAGGACCGGGCCGTACGAGTGGAGCCGGATGGCGGGCATCCAGGTCGGCGGCGCGAGCAACGGCTGACGGAACGCGCCGCGAGGGGGGCGGGGCCGTAGCGGCCTGGGCGCGATCAACTGTGACGGGCCCGCGGTCGCACTGTGGCTGCGCCCCGACCGGGCAGGTCCCCGGCCGTACTCTGCGGCGTGGGGCGCGAGCGCCCCGGCCCCGGGACCCGAAGGGGCCCCTTCGCGCCCCGTCCGAGCCGGCCACGCGCCGGAGAGGGCGACCGCCCACCACCGACGCGCTGGCGAGCGCCGCCGGCAGCGGAGTGCGCCCCTAGGGGCGCGGGGAACTGCGCGATCAGCCACAGCCGACCCGCAGTCGCCTACGGACAGCACCCCCCGCGCGGCTGCCGAGCGGCTCAAGACGCGCCGAGGCCGCGCGGATCAGACGCAACCCCCGACGGACGCAGCCCCCACGGCCGTGACTCAACCGGCTCAACCCGCGGAGCGTTTCGCACGGGGTGTGTGAGGCCAACACCTCGTGAGCGGTTCACCCGTTAGGACGTGTAGTCAGCGCACACGGCACGTTCACGGGAGTCCGGATGATCGAAACGCCGTCCCTGGTGGACCAGTACTGCCACGGCGTCCTCAGAACGGAGCTGGGCCTCGGTACCTTCGAGGCCCAGCTGGCCCGCACCGAGGGCCCGCCCGCACCGGGGACCACGCTGTTCGACACCCAGACGGGTTTCGCCGTACGGCGCTGGTGCCCACCGCTGCTCGGCCTGGAACCGCACTGCCCGCCGGCCCGATACCTGGCCCGGCGCCGGGAACTGGGCGTCCTGGAAGCGGGCCGCAGGCTGCTGCGCGGCAGCGGCATCACGACGTATCTGATCGACACCGGACTGCCCGGCGACCTCACCGGACCCATCGAGCTGGCCTCCACCGCCGCCGCCGACACCCGCGAGATCGTCCGCCTGGAACTCCTCGCCGAACAGGTCGCCGACACCTCGGGCACCGTCGAGTCCTTCCTCGCCAACCTCGCCGAGTCCGTGCACGGCGCCGCCGCGAACGCGGTCGCCTTCACCTCGGTGGCGGGCGTACGGCACGGTCTCGCGCTGGCCCCCGAGCCGCCGGGGCCCGGCGAGGTGCGGGGTGCCGCGGGCCGCTGGCTGGCGGGCCGCCGGGTGGGCGGCGAACTCTCCGACCCCGTGCTGCTACGGCATCTGCTGTGGATCGCGGTCGCCTCCGGGCTGCCCCTCCAACTGCACGCCGGACTCGGTGAACCGGGCCTGCGCATCGACCGCACCGACCCGGTCCTGCTCACCGACTTCGTGCGGGCCACCGCCGGCCTCGGCACCGACCTCGTCCTGCTGCACAGCTACCCCTACCACCGGCACGCCGCCCATCTCGCCGGGGTCTTCCCCCATGTCTTCGCCGACTCCGGCGCCGCGCTGGTACGCACCGGCGCCCGCGCGGCGACGGTCCTCGCGGAGATCCTGGAGCTGGCCCCCTTCGGCAAGATCGTCTTCTCCAGCGGGGCCCACAGCCTGCCCGAGCTGCACGTGGTGGGCGCCCGGCTGTTCCGCGAGGCGCTGGCCCGGGTGCTGGGCGGCTGGGTCGCGGAGGGCTCCTGGTCGCTGGCGGACGCACAGCGGGTGGCGGGACTGATCGCGGCAGGGAACGCGCGCAGGGTGTACGCGCTGGAGTGACGTGCGGGGGTGTACGGGGCGTCGAGGGCTGTACAGGATGGCCCCATGCTGCAGACCGACGCGTTACTGGACCGCTTCCGCACCGCCCTCGCCCCGCTCGACCCCGTCGCCGTCTGGGCCCACGGCTCGCTGGCCGGCGGCGACTACCAGGAGGGCCGCAGCGACCTCGACCTGATCGCCGTACTGCCCGCGCTCCCGCCCCGCACGGTGTGGCGGCTGGCCGAGCTGCACGCGCGGCTGCGGGCCGAGCCGCTGGCCGGGCAGCTGCACTGCACGTATCTGACGCCCTCGGCCGACCCCGGCCGCCGCCATCTCACCTGGGCGCACGAGGAGCTGTTCAAGCGGCCGGTCACGGCGGTGACCCGCCGGGAGCTGCACGACTTCGGGCGGGTGCTGCACGGAAAGCCGCCGGCGGACCTGCTGCCGCCGGTGACGGACCGGGAACTGGCCGACTTCGTGGTCCGCGACCAGCGCGACTTCTGGCGCCCCGCCGTCGACGACGCCCCGCTGTGGACCCGGGACGTGTGGGTGGACCTGGGCCTGGTGACCTTCGCCCGCGCGCGCGTGACCCTGCGCGAGGGCCGGCTGATCTCGAAGCGGGAGGCCCTGGAGCTGCTGCCCGGGCTCGGGGCGCCGGTGCCGGTCGTCGAGGACGTCCGGGGGCGCCGCTACGGCGATCCCCGGCCCGCGGTCGAGAACAGGGCCGAGCTGACCCGGGCCTACTTGGGCCCGGCGATCGACGAGCTGGTGGCGGCGTACGGCTGAGCCGGGACCTCGGGCAGTTCGCCCTCGGGGCGCTCCCGCAGCGCCAGCAGGACGCGCAGCACCGCGATCCACACCAGGGCCGAGCCGAGCATGTGCAGGCCGACCAGGAACTCGGGCAGGTCCGTGAAGTACTGGACGTACCCGATGACGCCCTGGGAGAGGAGGACCAGGAAGAGGTCGCGGGTGCGGTGCAGGGGGTTCCTGGGGGCGTCGACCGCCTTGAGGATGAACCACAGGGCGAACGTCAGCGACACCACGATCCAGGCGAGCACCGCGTGCGCCTTGGCCACGGTCTCCCAGTCCAGCGGCATCCGCTCGACCTCGCTGGAGTCGCCGGCGTGCGGCCCGGCACCGGTGACGACCGTGCCGACCAGGATCAGGAGCGCGGCGGCGGCGACCATGAACCAGACCAGCTGCTGCACCGGCTTGCCGACCAGCGGGCGGGGTGCCGTGTCGCCCTCCCGGGTGCGCTGCCACATCACGGCGGCCACTGTGATCAGGGCCGTCGTAGCGACGAAGTGCGCCGCGACGGTGTACGGGTTCAGGCCGACGAGCACGACGATGCCCCCGAGGATCGCGTTGCTCATCACGATCCAGAACTGCGCCCAGCCCAGCCGGGTCAGACTGCGCCGGTACGGCTTCTCGGAGCGCGCGGCGATGATGGCCCAGCCGACGGCCGCGCACAGCACGTAGGTGAGCATCCGGTTGCCGAACTCGATGGCACCGTGGAAGCCCATCGCGCTGGTCGTGGTCAGCGAGTCGTCCGTGCACTTCGGCCAGGTCGGACACCCGAGCCCCGACCCGGTCAGCCGCACCGCGCCGCCGGTGACCACGATGACCACCGCCATGACGAGCGCGGAGAGCGCTGCTCGCTGGACCGTCCGAGGGGTCGGGGTCCAGCGGGCGGCGATGAAGGCGAGCGGGTTGCGGAGCGCCGCCACGGCGTCGGCACGGGTCACGTTTGGCACGCCGTCCATCGTAGGCGCGTTGCTTGTGCACGCTTTCACGAGGGTGGGGGTTTCCGGGCTGTGGCTCCTGAGGCATCGATCACAGCGACCGGCGGATGCGGTCCGCCTCGGCCCTGAGCCGGCCGGCTTCCGCCTGCGCGCCGCGGTCCGCGACGCATGCGGCCAGGTGCTCGTACACGGCCATGAGGACAGGGTGATCGCAGCCGAGCGCGGTACGGAAGATATCTCCCGCATCCCTGAGTACCCGCTCGGCATCCGTGCCGCGCCCCTCGGCGCGCAGCACCGGCCCCAGTCGGGTCAGCGACTTCGCGCGGTAGTAGTGCCGCTCGCCGTAGGAGCGTCGGTAGATCTCCTCGGCCTGCTCGAGGGTGCGGCGCGCCTCGGAGATCCTCCCCTGCGCGAGCCGGAGCGAGCCCAGCTTGTTGAGACAGGCCGCGTACTTGTGCTCCTCGGCCTCACTGCGCTTGCTGTGCAGTTCCACCACCGGGCCGAGGATCGCGTCGGCGCGGGCCAGCTCCGAGCGGGCGCGGCGCAGCAGATCGAGTCGACGCACGGGTTGCAGGGTGCGCCGGGCTTCCTCCCGGTGCTGTTCGCCGCGCCGGCGCAGCACGTCGGCCAGGAACTTCGCCACCTGGGCGGTCTCGAAGTCCTCCGGCCCCCGGTGTGCCCCGAACATCTCCAGGGCCGTGGTCAGCGATTCCTCCGCCGACTGGAGCTGCCCGCGATCCTGGGCGACGATGCCGAGGTCGCGTTGCAGCATGGCGCGGAAGAGCGTGTACTCCGGCGGCTCCTGGTTCCCGCGGCTGGGGATCCGCTCCTCGGCGCGCACGTAGTGGACGACCGCCTGGGCGAGCTGGCCCGCGTTGCGATGGACCAGACCGATCTCTTGCTCGGCGACGGCCCAGTCGAGGCTTTCCTCCCGCCAGGTCTGCCCCTCGTAGATCTTCACGGCTGTCTGTACGGCTTCCAGGGCCTCCGGGAAGCGGTTGTACTCGCGCATGATGCCGCCCAGCTGCCGCTGGCACTGGGCCCTTAATCGCAGGAACGCCTCGTCCTCGTGTCCCTCGCACAGCTCCAGGGCCCGGCGGCACTCCCGCTCTGCGTCCTCCAGGCCCGCCAGCAGGTAGTGCTGGCGGGCCACGGCGTACCGGGCGCCCGCGCGGGCGAGTTCGTGGTCGTCCCCGAACTCGCGGAGCTCCGCTTCCTGTTCGAAGAAGTTGAGGGCCCGCACCCAGTCACAGCGGTGCTCCTGATATGTGCCCACCCGGTGCAGCAGACGGGCCAGCGCCTCGGGGTCCTGCGAGGCACCGAGCCCGCCGTCCGCGTCGTCGCCCCAGGCCAGCTTGTCGATGACCGCCTCGACGTGCGGCATCAGCCGTTCGCACATCAGCCGGGACGCCAGCAGGTCCGGGGTCGCCGGGAAGCATGCCTCCACGAGACGGACCGCCGCCTGGGACCACTCCAGGCGTTCGGCCAGGCTCAGCCCGTCGTGGATCAGGGTCTGCACCCGTGGGTGCATGCCGTACGCGGCTGAACCCTTGCGCCAGTCGCCGCTGCGGGTCAGCAAGGAGTGGTCCACGAGCAGCAGCACCTCCCGGGTGAAGGTGACGGGATCGGCCATGACGGCGCGCAGGCGGGCGGGCAGGACGGACCGGTGCTGGGTGAGCGTCGTCCTCTGAACGTCCTCGGAGGCCAGGAAAGCGCAAAGGCGCAGCAGGTCCACGGCGGCGGGCGAGGCCTCCGAGACCCGGGCGATGGAGAGCCGGAAGGTGCCCTCGACCGAAGCCCCGCCCGGAAGGTCACGCAGGTACTCGGCCACGGTGATCTCAGCCTGCGCGATGTAGGCCGCGGCCTGGTCCAGGGCCAGCGGCAACCAGCCCAGCTGGTGGCCCAGTTCGGTCAGGGCCCCGCGGTCCTCGTCCGTCAGCTGCTCGGCAGCGATGCCGAACCGCCGCCGCAGGAACTCGACGCCCTCCTGCTCCGGGAAGGCCCTCAGCTCCACCGGGGTCGACGGGAGGCCGGTCCAGCCCTGGTGCTGCTGGGTGGTGATGAGCACTTCGCCGTCGCCCTCGGAGGGCAACAGACTGCGCATCGAGTCGTCGTATGTGGGCCATCCGTCGTAGACGAGCAACCAGCCCCGCTGCTCGCGCAGCCGGCTCCACAGGTTCATCAGGACGACGTTCTTGCTCTCCTGATCCGGGATGCCCACGTACTGGGCGAATTCCAGGAGTTCGGTGCGCAGGGTGTCGGGCCGGGAAGCGTTGAGCCACCACGTGAGGGTGTGCCGGCTCAGCTCGCCGTGGGCATAGGACACGGCGAGCTGCGACTTGCCGGCACCGGTCGCTCCGTAGAGCAGGCACAACCGTGGCACGGGGCGTTCGTCCTTCTGCCGCCACCCCCGGGCGGGCCTCTTCAGGACGGTCACGATGCGTTCCTTCTCAGCGCCGCGGCCCGTGAAGTACATGCTGAGCATCGGGAGGTTGTTGGGCGGGCCCTGCCCCGGGCCGACTGCCTTGGGCGGTGAGTCGTCCGGTGTTCTGCGCGCCGCCACGTGAGCCGCTACCCCACCCGTCAGACCGATGACGACTGCGGCGCCCGCGGCCAGCACCCATAAAAGCGGCTCCCCGGTGTCGGCGGCCTTGACCGCCACGGAGAGAAAGGCGGCCACGAAGGCTCCAGACCCGGCTAATAAAGAGACTGTCCACGACCGCATGTCCACCCCCGAAGTGACTCCACCACCCTACGAATACTTACTCACATCTGTTGAAATGTCCTAGTGGTTGGGACGGCGCGCAGGAGCGCGTTGCGGCGGTTTCGTCCGTGTCTGAAGTGCATGTCACCATGACGCGCTGCCCGGTAACACCATGGCATCATCTTCGCTTCGCTGCATGACTTTGTGGAAGCGTGGTGGAAGCGATGGAAAAGGATCAGCTCAGTGAGGAAAGGCTGAGCGTCGCGCTCGTTCATTGGGCCTTTCCTCCATGCGTCGGCGGTGTGGAATCGCACTTGTGGGACTATTCGATGCTTCTGGCCTCGCGAGGGGTCGATGTCACTGTCCTCACCGGCACTCGGTCACCTTCCGATCCCTGTCATCCTGCCATCCGTCTCGCCTACCACTCGGCGTTGGATCTTTCACCAGACATGCCCCCGGCGGCCGATGAGCCGCCGCTCAAGGAGTGGTTCAAGGAGTGGCTACGGGGCGACAGGGCGCGCGGGGTGGGTGGCATCCGGTTGGTGCATGGCCATAATCTCCACCATTTCTCCGCGGCGCCAGCGCGTGTGCTCCGAGAACTCCGTGACGAGCTGAATCTGAGACTCCTGCACACCTACCACAGCTTGTGGCAGCCAATGGGGGGTGAGCATGTGCGGGCAGCGGAAGCCTGTCGAGGCTGGGACCGTCACTATGCCGTGTCCGACTTCCTGGCTGCCGCATGCAGAGTACGGCTGGGAGTTGAAGCGGAGCGCCGATACCTGGGCGTCAACACCAGCACCTACGCCGATGTGCCGATGTCAGGGGTGCGCCAGCAGCCCGGCCGTATGTTGCTGCCTGCGCGGCTCATCCCCGACAAGGGCGCCGAAGTCGCCATTCTCGCACTACGCCACCTTATTGCGGAACGGAAGTGGCGCATTAACCCCCGGCTGGTGCTTACGGATCCCGGGAACACGGTCGACTTTCATCGCGAGGCGGCGAATTTTCGCTCCTTCTTGGAGGAGCTTATTTGTGAGTTCGGTCTACGTGATCATGTAGAATTCGCGGTGGCTGAGTTCAAGCAAATCCGAAAAATGTATGAAGATGCGTCCGTCGTCCTCTACCCATCACTGTTCGCTGAGCCGATGGGGCTTGCGCCGCTGGAGGCGATGTGTGCAGGACGTCCAGTCGTGGCTTCGGGGATAGGTGGCCTGCAAGAGGGGATCGGGCAGGACGAGCGGGTTGGCTTCCTAGTGCCTGAGCGTAATCCGTACAAGTTGGCCGACCGACTGTCCTTGCTGCTCGAACGGCCCGAACTCGCGCACGAGATGGGCTCACGTGCCCGTCGGCATGTCATGAGCCGATTCGACCTGGAGCAGGACTACTTACGGCCGATGGTGCACGAATATCGCCGTCAGTTGGTCACAGGCATCGGCGGCGGTGGCGGTTGCTGAGCGCTCGCGGTGTAGGACAAGTTGATCACGGCAGAAATGCTCTCGGTGGTGCGCAGTCGAAGTGTCGACCGCACGAGCCCAACCCAGGTTCCTGCGCAGCCGATCGATACGAGGACGTTCACAGCGAGAGGGAAATCTCCTATCCAAATAATGTCGGCGGAGACTAACAGTACCGGAAATAGGCAAGAAGTGAGGATGTTTATTTCTGCTTCGTTGTTGTCCACCGCCAGCACCGGCGACTTCTCGCGTAGTCGGTCCTTGCAGTAGTTGAGAGCCATGAGTCTGTGATGATTCCTGTGCCCACCCCCATAATTTGGTCCAGCGTTCGGGCCGCTCGCATCTGAAGCCCGTAGGTAGTGGGCGAGCTGAGGGTGTGCCTGCAGGCAGTCATCGATAGCCTGTTCCCCGCACGTCTGATTCAACTGTGCTATGAACGTCTCTGAGTCTGGAATCTTCTCGATGAGCCCGATGAGCCAGAAAGCAAGTCCCCGAAATACGTAACCGGCGATGAAGCTGATGGCCAGTAGATTCAGGCCAAGGACGATCGCCAGCGGGGTGGATACGGATCCCGTCTCAGCCACGACAAAGGACCACAGGTTGTGTGGGTGTTGTACGTGGATCAGAGCGACAAGGCCTGCTGTGATTGTGCAAAGTCCGGGCGCGACTACGCTGACCACCTGGACCGCTGAATAGAACGAGAACTTGCGGATCACGGCTGCTGCTGCCATCGGTGACGGAAAACTCATGATCCTCCTGTCGTTTGTCACCACCCGTGCGGTCATTCGGTAGGGTGCTTCCAACCCGCGGGAAGTCCCGTCACCTCCACCTCGCCCGAGCGTGCCGTCCGGATCCTGAGCGCCGCCCCCGCCAGCCGTACGCCCTGCACGGACAGCGGTCCGATGAGGTCCGCCGGCATGGGACGGATCCGCAGTGTCTGCTCCGAGGCGTCGGGACGCAGCCCGAGCAGTGCGGCGAGGAGCGCCACGCCGGACGCGGCCGACCAGCCCTGCGGGCGGCAGGCGGCCGGGTAAGCCAGGGGAGCGGGTGAGCCGGGGGTGCGGTGGTCGCCGCCGTAGAGTTCCGGCATCCGGTAGCCGAAATGTGTCGCCGCGTCCAGGAGGCCGTCGGCGAGCGCGTAGGCCTCCCGGTGGCAGCCCGCCGCACAGAGCCCGTGGATCGCTATCGCCGTGTCATGCGTCCAGACCGAACCGCCGTGGTAGCTCATCGGGTTGTAGCCGCCCAGCTCCGCAGAGCGGCTGCGCAGTCCCCACCCGGAATTCAGCTCGCTCGCGGCCAGCCAGGCCGCCACGTCCTGACAGCCCTGCGCGTCCAGGATGCCGGTGGACAGCAACTGACCCATGTTGGACGCCGGGCCGCTGACCGGTTTGCGGCCCCGCCCGACGGCGATGGCCACATAGCGGGGGGCCGGCCCCTGCGGGGACGGCAGCCAGAACGCGTCGGCGAAGCGTTTGCGCAGCGACTCCGCCCAGGTGCGCAGCCGCTCGGACGCCTCGAAGCGGCCGCGGGACGCCAGCAGCCCGGCCAGCCCGGTCGCCGCCTCATAGGCGTATCCCTGCACCTCGCACAGCGCCAGCGGCGGCTCGATACGGCGGCCGACCGAGTCCCGCACCGCGTCCTCACTGTCCTTCCACGACTGGTGCCGGAGTCCGCCGGCGCGCGGGTAGTAGCGCAGGAAGCCGTCCTCGTCGTCGTTGCTCGTCTCCACGACCCAGTCCATGGCGCGCTCCGCGTACGGCAGCAGAGCGTCCGTCTCCGCGTCCGGCAGCCCCCAGTGCCAGGCATCCACCAGCAGGGACACGAAGAGGGGGGTCGCGTCGACCGAGCCGTAGTAGCGGGAGGGCAGACGCAGGCCGTGGCCGTGTTCGGCGTCGGCCGGGCGCAGTTCGTGAAGGATGCGGCCCGGCGCCTCCTCCCGGAACACGTCGTGCGCCGTGCCCTGACGCCGGGCCAGCGCCCACAGCGTGCCGCGGGCCAGATCGGTGCCCAGGGGCAGCATCATCCGCGCCGACCAGATGGAATCGCGACCGAAAAGCGTCAGGTACCAGGGGCATCCCGCCGCGATGAACTGGTCCTCGGGGTCCATGCGGTCGGGGTCCGCCAGACGCAGCGCGCGCAGGTCGCCGAGGCCGTGGCGCACCAGCTCCACCACGCGGCGGTCGCCCCGTACGACGGGTTCGGCCCAGGGCGCCGCGGAGCGGGGTGCGTCAGGGTGACCGGGCGGTGCGGGGACGGTCCCGCCGAGGACATCGAGCCTGATCCGCCGGGTCTCGCCGGGTCTGAGCAGCACTCGGGGCCAGGCGAACGTGCCACCCTCCGGGCCGTCGGTGACCTCCGGCACCATGTCATCGCCCGTGGCGCGGACCTCGGCACGGGCCGTGGCCGTCCGCCATTGCAGTCCGGGCCCGTCCGGCAGGACGGTGGAGCGTACGGCGGTCGCCGCGTCGCCGCGCTTGACGAGAGAGATGTCCGCGAGGTCGGTGGCGACAGCCAGCTCCACGCGTAATCGACGGGTCGTGACGCCGACGTTCCGCAGGAGAACCGTCTCGCCCTGCCCGGCCGTGCGCACCCGCTCGATGATCACCGTCGGGGCGTCCGTGCGGGCCCCGTGATAGCGGTGGACGGAAGTGAAACGCACCCGGTCCGGGCCCAGTTGCTGGAGTCCTATCGGCTCGGGCTCCCGGCCGTCCACCAGCAGGCATGCGGTGTGCAGGAGCCTGCGGTCATGGCCGTAGAAACCGTCCACGCGTACCCCGCGCAGTTGCCCGTCCCGTGGAGAGGCGACGAAGGACGGGGCCGCGACGCAGATCACCACGTCGTGCAGCAGGGGCTGGAGAGCTCGCACACTCGACGAATCCGCGGACTCGAACATTGGGCGACTCTTCCCGTTCCCCGCGAAAGTCACTCCCAGCGGAAGAACTTCCCGGCCAACGCCAGCCCCACGACCCCCCACCCCGCAAGGATCCCCAGATCCCCCCACGGGACCCCGGCCCCGTGCAGCAGTACGTCCCGCAGGCCGTTCGAGAGGGCTGTGATCGGCAGCAGGCTCAGGATGTCCTGGGTGGTCTGGGAGAACCGGTCGAGCGGGACCATGACGCCGCCGCTGACCAGCAGGAGCAGGAAGACCAGGTTGGCGGCGGCCAGGGTGGCCTCGGCCTTGAGGGTGCCGGCCATCAGGAGGCCGAGGCCCGAGAAGGCCGCCGTGCCGAGCAGCAGGAGGAGCGCGACGGACAGTGGGTTGCCGTGCGGGGACCAGCCCAGGGCGAGGGCGATCGCCGTGAGCAGCACCACTTGCAGGATCTCCGTCACCAGGACCGACGCGGTCTTCGCCGTCATCAGGGCCCAGCGGGGGAGGGGGGAGCTGGCCAGGCGCTTCAGGACGCCGTACCGGCGCTCGAAGCCCGTGGCGATCGCCTGCCCGGTGAAGGCCGTGGACATGACCGCGAGGGCGAGGACACCGGGAGCGAGGAAGTCCACCGCCTCGGCCTGGCCCGTGTCGATGATGTCCACCGAGCTGAACAGGACCAGCACCAGGGTCGGGATCACCACCGTCAGCAGGAGTTGCTCACCGTTGCGCAGGAGCATCTTGGTCTCCAGCGCCGCCTGGGTCGCGATCATGCGTCCCAGGGGGGCCGCGCCCGGCTTCGGGGCGTAGGTGCCGGTGGCCGTCATGCGCGCAGTTCCTTGCCTGTCAGTTCCAGGAAGACGTCTTCCAGGGTGTGCCGTTCCACCGAGATCTTCTCCGGCATGACGCCGTGCTGGGCGCACCAGGACGTGACCGTGGCCAGGAGCTGGGGGTCGACCTTGCCGATGACCCGGTAGGAGCCGGGTGTCAGCTCCGCCGCCGTGCAGTCGGCGGGGAGGGCCTTCAGGAGGGACCCGACGTCGAGGCCGGGACGGCCCATGAAGCGCAGGGTGTTCTCGGCGCCGCCGCGGCACAGCTCCTCGGGCGTGCCCTGGGCGATGACCCGGCCGCCGTCGATGATCGCCACGTCGTCGGCGAGCTGCTCGGCCTCGTCCATGTGGTGCGTGGTGAGGATGACCGAGACGCCGTCCGACCGCAGGTCACGGACCAGGTCCCAGGTGGCCCTGCGGGCCTGTGGGTCGAGGCCCGCCGTCGGCTCGTCCAGGAACACCAGTTCCGGGCGGCCCACCACGGCCATCGCGAGCGCGAGGCGCTGCTGCTGGCCGCCGGACAGCCTGCGGTACGTCGTCCGGCCGCAGCTGTCCAGACCCAGGCGCTCGATCAGCGCGTCCACGTCCAGCGGGTGCGCGTGCAGTCCTGCCACGTGCCGCAGCATCTCGTCGGCCCGGGCACCCGAGTACACGCCCCCGGACTGGAGCATCACGCCGATCCTCGGGTGCAGCTCACGCGCCTGTCGCACCGGGTCGAGGCCCAGGACGCGTACCGTGCCGGAGTCCGGCTTCCGGTAGCCCTCGCAGGTCTCGACGGTGGTCGTCTTGCCCGCCCCGTTGGGCCCGAGTACGGCGGTCACGCCCGCCCGGGCCACCAGATCGAGGCCGTCCACGGCGGTCTTCGTGCCGTACCGCTTCACCAGGGCGTGGACCTGGACCACGGGCTCACTTCGCATGGGCCCGAGTCTAGGTTCGCGGCCCGCGCGTCGGTCGGCCGGGTGCGAGATCTCCACCGTCGGGGGACTCGTGGGCGCCCGCCGGTCTCCCGCGCCGCCTAGAACTCCTCGCGTGAGCGGTGCAACGGCAGCCAGCGTTCGGCGTAGGCCACCGCGTCGGTGACCGGGAACAGCCGGGCCTCTGCCGCGCCCACCGTTCCCCGTACGACGACGCCGGTGTCCCGCTCGAAGTCGTACCCGAGTTCGTCGAAGCGGTCCGAGGTGATCGAGACCTCGGTGACGACCTCCCAGCCGGACGGTCCGGGGCGGCCGACCTTCACCAGCGGGCTCGGGACGCGGTACTCGGCGAGGTGGAAGCTCGTGCAGGTGTCGTAGCCGGCGCCGAGGAGCAGCACGCGCGCGTGGAGGTCCTCCAGGCGGGCCAGCGGGCTGCGCTCGCCGAGCCGGCAGTCGGGGGCGTGGCCGTCCAGGACGGCACGCGCGCGGGGGCCGATCGCCGCGAACGAGGTCTGGGGGTGGGCGCTCCTGAGGGCGCCGGGCCAGGTGCGCACGGTCTCCGGGATCACGCCGACCCCGCGCGAGGGCGTCACGAGGGGGTCGTAGGCGGGCATGGTCGCGCGGACGGTGTCCCACCAGTCCTCGGGGACCGGCGGGTTGCTCCACACCGCCGGGTCCGAGAGGTCACCGCTCTGGGTGGGGACCACGAGGGTGCCGTCCGGGCCGAGGACGTCCAGCAGTCCCTGGACCACCGCGACGGGGCCGCCGCAGACCCAGCCGAGGGCGCTCAGGGAGGAGTGCAGGAGGAGGGTTTCGCCGCTTCTGACACCCAGCTCGCGCAGCTGCCCTGCGAGGGTGTCGCGGGTGACAAGTGGGCCGGTGGGAGGTGGTGTCGGCATGGTTCGGGAGTGTCCCTGACAGAACTGCCGGACGCCACCGGTTTGATCGATCAAAGATCGTTTCCGCAGGTCAGGTTAGGGATGCCTAAGTGACGCAGGGCACCGTCCGGCGGGCCGGACGCGGCTTGCCCGGTCCTGAGGAATTACGCAACAATGGCGTTGTGAAAAACGTCGGCGAGGTTCGGGAGACCCCCACGGGGGCCCCTCAGGAGGAGCTCGCGACCGGTGAGCGGTCCACCCGCAACCGCGTCGCGCGATCCATCCTGGACCACGGCCCGTCGACCGTCACCGAGCTGGCCGGGCGGCTGGGGCTCACCCCCGCTGCCGTACGGCGTCACCTGGACGCGCTCGTGGCCGACGAGGTCGTGGAGGCCCGGGAGCAGCGGGTGTACGGCGCGCGCACGCGCGGGCGCCCCGCCAAGGTCTTCGCGCTCACCGACTGCGGCCGGGACGCCTTCGACCAGTCCTACGACAAGCTCGCCGCGGACGCCCTGCGCTGGATCCAGGAGCGGTTCGGCGGGGACGAGGCGGTCGTCGCCTTCGCGCGCGCGAGGATCGCCGCGCAGGCCGAGGAGTACCGCAAGGCCGTCGAGACCGCCGCCCCCGAAGAGCGCACCGAAGCCCTGGCCAAGGCCCTGAGCGCGGACGGGTACGCTGCTACGGCGCGGAGCGCACCGGTCGGCGAGCAGCTCTGCCAGCACCACTGCCCGGTGGCCCATGTCGCGGAGAAGTTCCCCCAGCTCTGTGAGGCGGAGACCGAGATCTTCTCCCAGCTGCTGGGAACCCATGTCCAGCGACTGGCGACCATCGCGCACGGCGACGGCGTCTGCACGACGTTCATCCCCAAGATTTCCCACGCTGATCACACCACCGATATCGCATCTGCAAGCACGGCCGGGAGGAACCCCGCATGACTCTCCCCACGGAGACTGCCCACCCCGAACTCGAGGGCCTGGGTAAGTACGAATACGGCTGGGCCGACTCCGACACGGCCGGCGCCTCTGCGAAGCGCGGCATCAACGAAGACGTCGTCCGCGACATCTCCGCGAAGAAGAGCGAGCCGGAGTGGATGACCAAGCTCCGCCTCAAGGGTCTGCGCCTGTTCGACAAGAAGCCCATGCCGAACTGGGGCTCCGACCTCTCCGGCATCGACTTCGACAACATCAAGTACTTCGTGCGCTCCACGGAGAAGCAGGCGGAGTCCTGGGAGGACCTGCCCGAGGACATCAAGAACACGTACGACAAGCTCGGCATCCCCGAGGCGGAGAAGCAGCGCCTCGTCGCCGGTGTCGCGGCCCAGTACGAGTCCGAGGTCGTCTACCACCAGATCCGCGAGGACTTGGAGGAGCAGGGCGTCATCTTCCTCGACACCGACACCGCCCTCAAGGAGCACCCGGAGCTCTTCAAGGAGTACTTCGGCACCGTCATCCCGGTCGGCGACAACAAGTTCGCGTCGCTGAACACCGCGGTGTGGTCCGGTGGTTCCTTCATCTACGTGCCGAAGGGCGTGCACGTCGAGATCCCGCTCCAGGCCTACTTCCGGATCAACACCGAGAACATGGGCCAGTTCGAGCGGACGCTGATCATCGTCGACGAGGACGCCTACGTCCACTACGTCGAGGGCTGTACGGCGCCGATCTACAAGTCGGACTCCCTGCACTCCGCGGTCGTCGAGATCATCGTGAAGAAGGGCGCCCGCTGCCGGTACACGACCATCCAGAACTGGTCGAACAACGTCTACAACCTGGTCACCAAGCGCGCCGTGGCGTACGAGGGCGCGACCATGGAGTGGATCGACGGCAACATCGGCTCCAAGGTCACCATGAAGTACCCGGCCGTCTACCTGATGGGCGAGCACGCCAAGGGCGAGACCCTGTCCATCGCCTTCGCGGGCGAGGGCCAGCACCAGGACGCCGGCTCCAAGATGGTCCACATGGCGCCGAACACGTCGTCCAACATCGTGTCGAAGTCCGTCGCGCGCGGTGGCGGCCGCACCTCCTACCGCGGTCTCGTCGAGATCGGCGAGGGTGCCGCCGGATCCAAGTCGAACGTGCTGTGCGACGCGCTGCTCGTCGACACCATCTCCCGCTCCGACACGTACCCCTACGTGGACGTCCGTGAGGACGACGTGTCCATGGGCCACGAGGCGACCGTCTCCAAGGTCTCCGAGGACCAGCTCTTCTACCTGATGAGCCGCGGTCTCTCCGAGTTCGAGGCGATGGCCATGATCGTGCGCGGCTTCGTCGAGCCCATCGCGAAGGAGCTGCCGATGGAGTACGCGCTGGAACTCAACCGGCTGATCGAGCTCCAGATGGAAGGCGCGGTCGGCTAAGCGACCGCCGTCCATCCAGTCACTTACGTAGGAAGAGAGCAGACCGACAGCCATGGCTGAGGCTCAGAACATCCCGGTGGGGTCCACCACCGCCGGCTCGATCGCGGTGGCCGCCGAGTCGACCGTCGCCACGCGCATGAGCGCGCCCCCGTCCTTCGACGTGCAGGACTTCCCGGTCCCGCACGGCCGCGAGGAGGAGTGGCGGTTCACCCCGCTGGAGCGCCTGCGCGGGCTGCACGACGGCACCGCGGTCGCCACCGGCGAAGGCGTGACGGTGGACGTGCAGGCCCCCGAGGGCGTCACCGTCGAGACCGTCGGCCGTGACGACGCCCGGATCGGCAGGGCGGGCACCCCGGTGGACCGCGTCGCCGCCCAGGCGTACTCGTCCTTCGAGAAGGCCGGCGTGGTCACCGTCCCCAAGGAGACGGTCCTCACCGAGCCGATCCGCATCGCCGTGCACGGCGAGGGCGGGGTGCGCTTCGGCCACCAGGTCGTCGAGCTCGGAGCCTTCGCCGAGGCCGTCGTCGTCATCGACCACACCGGTGACGCCGTGCTCGCCGCCAACGTCGACTACATCCTGGGCGACGGCGCCAAGCTCACCGTCGTCTCCGTCCAGGACTGGGACGACAAGGCCGTGCACGTGGCCCAGCACAACGCCCTCATCGGGCGGGACGCGAGCTTCAAGTCGGTCGTGGTGACCTTCGGCGGCGACCTGGTACGTCTGCACCCGCGGGTCTCCTACGCCGGCCCCGGCGGCGAGGCCGAGCTGTTCGGGATCTACTTCACCGACCAGGGCCAGCACCAGGAGCACCGCCTCCTCGTCGACCACAACACCCCGCACTGCAAGTCCAACGTCGTCTACAAGGGCGCGCTCCAGGGCGACGACGCGCACGCGGTGTGGATCGGTGACGTGCTCATCGAGGCCAAGGCCGAGGGCACCGACACCTACGAGATGAACCGCAACCTCGTCCTCACCGACGGCGCCCGGGTCGACTCCGTGCCCAACCTGGAGATCGAGACCGGCGAGATCGTCGGCGCCGGCCACGCGAGCGCGACCGGCCGCTTCGACGACGAGCAGCTCTTCTACCTGATGGCCCGTGGCATCCCGGCCGACGAGGCCCGCCGACTGGTGGTCCGCGGCTTCTTCGCCGAGCTGGTCCAGCAGATCGGTGTCGACGACATCGAAGAGCGCCTCCTCGTGAAGATCGACGAGGAGCTGGAGGCCACCGTCTGATGGCCGCCTTCGTACGCGCCTGCGGGCTGAGCGAGCTGGAGGAGGACACCCCGAAGCGGGTGGAACTCGACGGCACGCCGGTCTCCCTCGTGAAGACCGAGGGGGAGGTGTTCGCGATCAACGACATCTGCTCCCACGCCAACGTCTCGCTCTCCGAGGGCGAGGTGGAGGACTGCCAGATCGAGTGCTGGCTGCACGGCTCCGCGTTCGACCTCCGCACCGGCAAGCCGTCCGGCCTTCCCGCGACGCGCCCCGTCCCCGTATACCCCGTAAAGATCGAAGGGGACGACGTGCTCGTCTCCCTCAACCAGGAGTCCTGAGGCAATCCATGGCAACGCTTGAAATCCGCGACCTGCACGTCACCGTCGAGGCCGACAACGCCACGAAGGAGATCCTCAAGGGCGTCGACCTGACCGTGAAGCAGGGCGAGACGCACGCCATCATGGGCCCCAACGGCTCCGGCAAGTCGACCCTCGCCTACTCCCTCGCCGGTCACCCGAAGTACACCATCACCGGCGGCACCGTCACCCTTGACGGCGAGGACGTCCTGGAGATGGAGGTCGACGAGCGCGCCCGCGCGGGCCTGTTCCTGGCGATGCAGTACCCCGTCGAGGTCCCCGGCGTCTCGGTCTCCAACTTCCTGCGCACCTCCGCCACCGCCGTCCGCGGCGAGGCCCCCAAGCTGCGCACCTGGGTGAAGGAGGTCAAGGAGGCCATGGAGCGCCTTCACATGGACTCCTCCTTCGCCGAGCGCAACGTCAACGAGGGCTTCTCCGGCGGTGAGAAGAAGCGCCACGAGATCCTCCAGCTGGAGCTCCTCAAGCCGAAGATCGCTATCCTCGACGAGACCGACTCCGGCCTCGACGTCGACGCCCTGCGCGTCGTCTCCGAGGGCGTCAACCGTGTCCGCGAGACCGGCGAGGTCGGCACCCTGCTGATCACGCACTACACGCGCATCCTGCGCTACATCAAGCCCGACTTCGTCCACGTCTTCTCCGGCGGCCGGATCGTCGAGTCCGGCGGTGCCGAGCTCGCCGACAAGTTGGAGAACGAGGGCTACGAGGCATACACGAAGGGTGGCGTATCCGCGTGACACAGCTGCCGGGCCTCCTCGACACCGAGGCGATCCGCAAGGACTTCCCGATCCTGGACCGCCTGGTCCACGACGACCGGAAGCTCGTGTACCTGGACAACGCGGCGACCTCGCAGAAGCCGCGCCAGGTGCTGGACGCCCTGAGCGAGTACTACGAGCGCTACAACGCCAACGTCCACCGCGGTGTGCATGTGCTCGCCGAGGAGGCCACGGCGCTGTACGAGGGCGCGCGCGACAAGGTCGCCGCGTTCATCAACGCGCCGAGCCGCGACGAGGTGATCTTCACCAAGAACGCCTCCGAGTCGCTCAACCTCGTGGCGAACATGCTGGGCTGGGCCGACGAGCCCTACCGCGTGGACTCCGAGACCGAGATCGTCATCACCGAGATGGAGCACCACTCCAACATCGTGCCGTGGCAGCTGCTGGCGCAGCGCACGGGCGCGAAGCTGAAGTGGTTCGGGCTGACCGACGACGGCCGTCTCGACCTGTCCAACATCGACGAGATCATCACCGAGAAGACGAAGATCGTCTCCTTCGTGTTGGTCTCCAACATCCTGGGCACGGTCAACCCGGTCGAGGCGATCGTCCGCCGCGCGCAGGAGGTCGGTGCGCTCGTCTGCATCGACGCCTCGCAGGCCGCGCCGCACATGCCGCTGGACGTCCAGGCGCTCCAGGCCGACTTCGTGGCCTTCACCGGCCACAAGATGTGCGGCCCGACCGGCATCGGCGTGCTGTGGGGACGGCAGGAACTCCTCGAGGACCTGCCCCCGTTCCTCGGCGGCGGCGAGATGATCGAGACCGTGTCGATGCACTCGTCGACCTACGCTCCCGCCCCGCACAAGTTCGAGGCGGGCACGCCCCCGATCGCGCAGGCGGTGGGTCTGGGCGCGGCGATCGACTACCTCCAGTCGATCGGCATGGACAAGATCCTCGCCCATGAGCACGCGCTGACCGAGTACGCGGTCAAGCGGCTGACGGAGGTCCCCGACCTCAGGATCATCGGCCCGACCACGGCCGAGGACCGGGGCGCGGCGATCTCCTTCACGCTCGGCGACATCCACCCCCATGACGTGGGCCAGGTCCTCGACGAGGAGGGCATCGCGGTCCGGGTCGGCCACCACTGCGCGCGGCCGGTCTGTCTGCGGTACGGAATTCCCGCGACCACGCGAGCGTCGTTCTATCTGTACTCCACGCCCGCCGAGATCGACGCACTGGTCGAGGGGCTGGAGCACGTACGGAACTTCTTCGGCTGAGGGGCGTGCTGAAACCGTGAAGCTGGACTCGATGTACCAGGAAGTCATCCTGGACCACTACAAGCACCCGCACGGGCGTGGTCTGAGGGACGGCGACGCCGAGGTGCACCACGTGAACCCGACGTGCGGCGACGAGATCACCCTCCGCGTGAAGTACGACGGCACAAGGATCGCGGACGTCTCGTACGAGGGACAGGGCTGCTCGATCAGCCAGGCCTCGGCCTCCGTCCTGAACGATCTGCTGGTCGGCAAGGACCTCGCCGAGGCGCAGCGGATCCAGGAGACCTTCCTGGAGCTGATGCAGTCCAAGGGGAAGATCGAGCCCGACGACGCGATGGAGGAGGTGCTGGAGGACGCGGTCGCGTTCTCCGGTGTCTCCAAGTACCCGGCCCGGGTCAAGTGCGCCCTCCTCAGCTGGATGGCGTGGAAGGACGCGACGGCCCAGGCGCTGGACGCCGGCGCCGACGCCGAAAGGAAGACGGCATGAGCGAGACAGTTGAGATGAAGCCGGCCTCCGAGGAGGAGGTCCGCGAGGCGCTGTACGACGTCGTCGACCCCGAGCTGGGCATCGACGTGGTCAACCTCGGCCTGATCTACGGCATCCACATCGACGACGCGAACATCGCGACCCTCGACATGACCCTGACCTCGGCGGCCTGTCCGCTGACGGACGTCATCGAGGACCAGGCCAAGTCCGCCACGGACGGCCTCGTCAGCGAACTCCGCATCAACTGGGTGTGGATGCCGCCGTGGGGCCCGGACAAGATCACGGACGACGGACGCGAGCAGCTGAGGGCGCTCGGGTTCAACGTCTGAGGTTCTCAGGCTGTGACGAAAGCGGCGGCACCCTCGGGTGCCGCCGCTTTCGTGTGCTCACGCGCGGCTCAGGCCAGCCCGCCCACCGGCTGGAACGACGCGTCCGCCACGAACTGGGAGCTGTACTCGAAGCGTTGCAGGCGGACCACGAAGTTCTGGTGGCGCAGGAAGTAGCCGGGGTAGTTGACCGACTCCAGCATCTTCGCGCCGGGGGTGGCGGACGAGTCCCGGGAGCAGAACGTCGCGTCCTGCTTGAACAGGGACGAGCCGTCGTTGCGTTCGGCCCGCAGCACGAAGCTCCGGTGGCGCAAGTACGCACCGTCGCGTGTGACGAACGAGTAGCACGAGGCGTTCGCCAGGCCCTTGACCTGCTTGAAGGTGGCGTCCTGGCGGGCCCGTTCGCCGCTGACCTGGTCCAGGCCGACATGGTCGGAGTCCACATGCCAGTAGCGGTCGGGGTAGTTGACCGAGCGGAACGAGCCGTAGACCGCCGTGGGCTTCGGCTTCGCCGGACTCCCCTTGGACGGCGGGGACTTGGGCGGCTTCGGGGTGGCCGTGACCGCGATGGTCGGGCCGGTGCCCTGCTGCCGGGGGCCCTCGTGACTCGGGGACACCGACGACAGGTCGCTGTCGCCCTCCGGGGGGAGGGTGGTCGCGGGCTGCGTGGAGAAGGAGATCAGGCCGGATCCGGCGTCCCGCGCGGATTTCGACCGGACGTCGTCCTCGTTGTCGGTCGCGGCTATCGCCGCCACACAGGCGACGATCGTGGTCACCGCCAGCGCACCGGCGAGATAGAGCCGCCTGGTGCCGGGTGTGCGGGAGGTGTCCAGCGTCCAGCCGTTCTCCCAGGGGCGGTCCTGAGGCGGCCGGGACTTGTCTTCGGGCATGCGCGGTTCCTCCGGCGCGGCGCTGTGTGCGACGGCCGCTGCTGTGGTGGCGCGGTAGGTGAATGGTGAACCACGTGTGGTTCCGGAGGGAACACTAGTGGTTACCAGGGGGCGTGAGCAGCCTTTTGAAGCGGCCGATTTCCACATTCACGCATCAGCGGACCTCAGGATTTCCGGTTTCGTCGTTATGTACGCTTGTACGCATGGGATACCTGCTCCTCGTCGGAGCCATCGCAGCCGAGGTCGCGGCGACCACGGCCATGAAGTACACCGAAGGATTCAGCCGGTTGGGGCCCTCGCTGCTGACCGTGCTCGGCTACGTCCTCTCCTTCGCGCTGCTCGCGCAGACCCTGAAGACGGTGTCGGTCGGCACCGCCTACGCGATCTGGGCCGGAGCGGGCACCGCGACCATCGCCGCCATCGGGATGGTCTTCCTCGGGGAGGGCATGACGGTCACCAAAGCCGCCGGGATCGCACTGATCATCGTCGGGGTCGTGGTGCTGAACCTGGGCGGGGCGCACTGATGGCGCGCCGTTACGACCCCGAGCGCCGGCAGCGGATCATCGACGCGGCCATCCGGGTCGTGGGGGAGAAGGGCCTCGCCGGGCTCAGCCACCGCAGTGCCGCCGCCGAGGCCGATGTGCCGCTCGGCTCGACGACGTACCACTTCAAGAGCCTCGACGAGCTCATGGTGGCCGCGCTGCGCCAGGCCAGCGAGGGCTTCGCCAAGGCGGTCGCCGCGCACGGGGTGTGGGACGGCCCGGGCGGCGACCTGGCCGCCGACCTCGCCCGCGTCCTCGGCGAGTGGCTCGGCGGTGACCGCACCGGCGTCGAGCTGGAGTACGAGCTCTACCTCGCCGCGCTGCGCCGGCCCGCCCTGCGTCCCGTCGCCGCCGAGTGGGCCGACGACCTCGCCGCCCGCCTCGCCCACCGCACGGACCCGGTCACGGCACGCGCCCTGGTCGCGCTGACCGACGGGATCTGCCTCCAGGTGCTGCTGACGGGGGTGCCGTACGACGAGGGGTACGCGCGGGAGATGCTGGCGCGCGTGATCCCCTGATCGGGTTGTCACACACACCGACGAACCAGGGGGAGCGTGAGCGGACCACCGTCGTCCACGGTGGGGACGGAGGACCCGCACATGTACCGGATCATCGGTATGCCCCTTGGCCACGTACCGCTCGGCCTCTGAGACGGCCCGCGCGCGGGTTCGCCTCGCACGCCCCCCGGCGGTTAGGTTTCCCTCATGACCGACACGACTGCTCCGCGTACCACCGGCGCCATCGCCGCAGGCCTCGCCACCGTCACCGCCGACGGCACCGTTCTCGACACCTGGTTCCCCGCCCCCGAGCTCACCGCCGAACCGGGCCCCTCCGGCACCGAGCGGCTGTCCGCCGAGCGGGCCGTGGAACTGCTCGGCGAAGGCGCCGCCAAGGCGATCGGTCCGGACGCCCGCCGTGGCGTCGAGGTGGTCGCGGTCCGTACGGTCATCGCCTCCCTGGACGAGAAGCCGCTCGACACGCACGACGCCTACCTGCGTCTGCACCTGCTCTCGCACCGCCTGGTCCAGCCGCACGGCCAGAGCCTGGACGGCATCTTCGGCCTGCTTCCCAACGTCGCCTGGACCTCCCTCGGCCCGGTCGCCGTCGACGACGTCGAGAAGGTGCGCCTGAACGCCCGCGCCGAGGGCCTGCACCTCGCCGTCACGAGCGTCGACAAGTTCCCGCGCATGACGGACTACGTGGCCCCCAAGGGCGTCCGCATCGCCGACGCCGACCGCGTCCGGCTCGGCGCCCACCTCGCCGCCGGCACCACCGTGATGCACGAGGGCTTCGTCAACTTCAACGCCGGCACGCTCGGCACGTCGATGGTCGAGGGCCGTATCTCCGCCGGTGTCGTGGTCGGCGACGGCTCGGACATCGGCGGCGGCGCCTCCACCATGGGCACGCTCTCCGGCGGCGGCAACGTCCGCATCACCATCGGTGAGCGCTGCCTGATCGGCGCCGAGGCGGGTGTCGGCATCGCGCTCGGCGACGAGTGCGTCGTCGAGGCCGGTCTCTACGTCACCGCGGGCACCCGGGTCACCATGCCCGACGGCCAGATCGTCAAGGCGCGCGAGCTGAACGGCGCCTCGAACATCCTCTTCCGCCGCAACTCGGTCACCGGCACGGTGGAGGCCCGCCCGAACAACGCGGTCTGGGGTGGCCTGAACGACATCCTGCACAGCCACAACTGAGCACTTCCCCCCGAGGTCGCCGTAGAGGTTCCGCCTCTACGGCGACTTTTTTCATGGGTGCGGCATAGCGGGGGCGCCCCGCACGCGTCACAAGAGGCGGAGGGCCGCGCACCGGCGCCGCCGGGGGAAGAGAAGGTGACGATGGATGCCGAAGGGCTGGAGAGTTTCCGGGACTTCGTGGACAGCAGGTCGTCCGCCCTGCTGAAGACCGCCGTGCTGCTGTGCGGCGGGGACCGGCACGCCGGTGAGGACCTGCTCCAGAACGCCCTGGTCCGGGCGGCCGGACGCTGGCAGAAGATCGACGAACCCGAGGCCTACGTACGGCAGGTCCTGTACCGCCAGCAGGTCAGCCGCTGGCGGCTGAAGTGGCCCCGCCGGGAGGTCAGCGTCGCCGAGCCGCCCGAACCGGCGGCCACCGGCGACACCTCGGCCGACACCGCCGCCACCACCGAACTGCGCCTCGTGATGCGCCAGGCCCTGTCCCGGCTCACCGCACGTCAGCGGACCGTGCTGGTGCTGCGCTACTTCGAGGACCTGCCCGAGGCCGACGTGGCCCGGCTGCTCGGCTGCTCGGCTGCTCGGCTGCTCGGTCGGCACCGTACGGTCCACCGCCCACCGTTCGCTGGCCCGGCTGCGCTCGCTCGCACCCGAACTGGCCGCCCTCGGGCCCGCCGACGCCGAGCGGTCCGCGTCCCGTGACTACTCGCCCGTGGAGGTGCGTCCGTGAACGTCGACGACATCGTGCGCGACGCGCTGCGCGAGCAGGCCGCCGAACAGCCCCCCGCTGCGGCGGGGTTCGCCGACCGGGTGCTCGCCGTCCGGCGCCGCCGCCGCAGCCGCAGGATCGCGCTCGGCGCCGCGGCCGCGGTGGCCGTGATCGCCGTAGGGGTGACGGTTCCGCTGCTGGACTCCGGCAAGGACGACGTACGCCCCTCGGGTGGCGGCGGTGGGATCGTGGTGGAGAAGAAGACGAAGGCCCACCCCGACCAGTCGCCGCCCCGCGAGGAGATCTCCGCCGGGGGCACCACCCTGGCCGGGTACTACATTCCGGAGACGGTGAAGAAGACTTCGGAGACAGCCGTCTACCAGCGCACCTACCACTTGCTGAACCCGCGCTCCGGCAGGTACGCGAAGGCCGCGGACTGGTCCTGGGTGGCGGTCGCCCGCGGTGGCAGGACGGCCGCCGTCCTCGAGCAGGAGCTGCCCGCCTCCCGGATCGGCCTCCTCGACCTGACCACCGGCAAGGTCGAGCGGTGGATCGAGGTCGACCACGGGGTCGGTGGGCTCGCCTTCTCCCGCGACGGCCGCAAGCTGGTCGCGACGACCTACTCCGTCAACCCCGACCTGCGGGTCAAGGTGAACGGCTCCGACGGCTGGGACCAGTCCCAGCCGTCCGGCCGCACCGGGTTCTACCTCTTCGACGTGGCCTCAGGGAAGGGCGACTGGACCGAGGTCAAGCTCGCGAGCAGCTCCGACGATCCCAGGGGCGCCGGCTTCCTCAACAGCCGCCAGGACTTCGCCCTCACCGACGACGGCCGGCACGTCTGGGCCGGCAACCCCATGGGGGCCATCGGCAAGGAGTTCTGGGACCTGAAGGGCGCCAAGGTCCCCACTCCCGCCGACGACAAGTACCTGGAGTGGTACGTCGACGCGGGCAAGTCGCCGGACGGCAGGCTCGTGGCCGGTGCCTTCGCGGGTCAGAAGTGGCACACCTCCTCGTTCGTCCTCGACGCCAAGACCGGTGCGCACACCGAGGTGCGCGGCCAGCAGCTGCTCGCCTGGGTGGGCAACAAGCAGCTCATCGCCTGGGACATCGGCAAGAACGACAAGAACGAGTTCCACCAGCGGCTCGTGCTGGTCACCCTCGGCAGCGACAGGGAGGTCCCGCTGAGCGGCTTCCGCGAGGGCAACGACGGCGACGCCGGACGCTGGGAGCCGCTCTTCGCCCAGCCCTGACCGGACCGTCAGGCGGCCACGAACCGTTCGTACTCCGCAAGCAGCCCGTCGGCCGTCTCCAGGTCGGCGGGCCGCAGCGGGGCGCGGACCGGGCCCGCGGGCAGACCGAGCGCGTTGAGGAGGGCCTTGGCAGTGACCGTGCCGGGCAGGCCCGCCGCCATCATCGCCTCGATCAGCGCGGTGGCCCTCTGCTGGAGGCGGGCGGACACGGGGGTGTCGCCCGCCTCCGACAGGTCGATGATCGCCCGCAGCCGCTCCGGGACGACGTTGGCCACCGTGCTGACGTACCCCGCCGCGCCCACCGCGTACAACGCGAGGATCTGCTCGTCGCAGCCCGCGTAGTACGCCAGCTCCGTGCGGTGCAGGACCTTCTGGGTGCCGAGGAGGTCGTAGGAGCAGTCCTTGACCGCGACGATCCGGGGGTGCTCGGCGAGCCGGATCATGGTCTCCGGTTCGATGCGGACGCCGGTGCGGCCCGGGATGTCGTACAGCATCAGGGGCAGTCCCGAGGTGTCCGCGATCTCCCGGAAGTGCGCCTCCAGCGCGTCCTGCGGCGGCCTGCTGTAGTACGGGCTGACCACCAGCACCCCGTCCGCGCCCGCCTCCTCGGCCGCCAGGGCCAGCTCCACGGTGTGCCGGGTGTCGGCGGTGCCCACGCCCGTCACCACCGGCACCCCCGCGCCCACCGCCTCCCGGACCGCTGTCACCAGCGCCGCCTTCTCCGCGTCCGAGGTCGTCGGGGACTCGCCCGTGGTGCCGGACAGGACGAGTCCGTCGCAGCCGTGGGAGACCAGGTGCGCGGCCAGGCGCTGGGCGCCGTCGAGATCGAGCGCGCCCTCCTCGGTGAAGGGGGTGACCATGGCGCACAGGGCGCGGCCGAAGGGAGGTGGCGTAGTCGTCATGGGGACAGTCTCGGCGCGCCGACAGTGAAGCTCCACTTAATTCTCCTGCGAGATATGTGTAAGCAGTGCTTCACTCCGCCGTCATAGGCCCTATGTCCAATTCGCGCCTCATGAGTCACCATGGCGAGAGAGGACCCTGCGTGCGGGAGGCGTCATGAAGCTCGGCAAAGCACTGGCCACGGGAGTCGCCGAGGAGCGGCCGCAGATCCGGGACGAGGAACTCGACCTTCCCGAGGAGACCGAGGAACTGAAGGCCCCCGAAGAGGTACCGGCGGCCCGATGAGGCTGCGGCTTCCGGAGGAACGCCCCGCGGAGCCGCCGACCGGATACAAGATCGCCCACCCGGTGCTGTCCCAGGACGGCACCCGGGCCGGGTTCACCGGTGTGTCGCTCGGCGGCGCGCTGCCGTACGGCGTCCTGGCCGACGCGTCCTGTGTCTACGGACTGCGGCACCGGGCGCCCCACCGCCGCTGCGACTGCGGCTTCCACTGCGTGCACGACCGCGCGGCCGCCGAGGCGCTGCTGTGCACGGCCGAGCACCGCACGGCCGTCCTCCTCGACGTCCTGGTCCTCGGCCGCTACCTGCGCTTCGAGCTCGGCTACCGCTACGCCCGCCAGCGGGTGCGCTCCGCCACTGTCGGCCCCTGCGCCTGCGGCGCGGTCGCGGCGGCCCTCGCCGACGCCGGCTGGGGGCGGCCCGGCTGGCGCGCCCTCGCCCCCTCGTGCGCGGCCTGTCTGCGCGGTCGTACGGCCGTCTCGCTCGCCGGGTTCGCGCGGCTGGCCGGGGAGGGGCTGCGGGTCGTCGCCGGCCCGGCGGCACCGGTCGCGGCCGGCCTCGTCGCCGGGGAGGGGCGCGGGGTGCCCGGGGGCGCCGCCGACGAGGGGCTCGGGGTGCCCGAACTCGCCGCCGAGGCCGCCCTGTTGCAGGCGCGGCTCGACTGGTTCCAGAGCCAGCTCGCCCAGCTGGGGGAGCGCGGCCCGGACGGCGGACCGCAGGGGTAGCGGGGGCCGGGCCGGGTACCCGGGGGTTTCGACCGAGAGGAGGCGGAGCACCGTGACCGGAACCACGGCCCCCAGGCCGACGCACGACGACCACCATTCGGTGGGCGAACTCGTCGGACAGGCCACCGAACAGCTCTCCCGGCTGGTACGGCAGGAGGTCGCCCTTGCGAAGGAGGAGCTGGCCGCGAAGGGCCGGCGGGCCGGGCGCGGCGGCGGGCTGCTCGGCGCCGCGGGCGCCTTCGCCTACGCGGGACTGCTCGCCCTGGCCGGGACGGGCGCCGCCGCACTGTCGCTGGTGCTGCCGGTCTGGGCCGCGGCGCTGATCGTGACGGGCGTGCTCTTCGTGATCGCGGCGGTTCTTGCCGCGACCGGCCGCGCCCAGCTGCGCCGCGCCGCACCTCCCACGCCCGAGGCGGCGCTCGACAGTGTCAAGGCCGATGTCGAGGAGATCAGGGAAAGGGCGCACCGATGACGGACAGGACGACCGGCGACCAGGCCTCGACAGGGGCCAAGGGGCCCGACGAGCTGCGGCGCCAGATCGAGCAGACCCGCAGTGAACTGGGCGACACGGTGGAGGAGTTGGCAGGAAAGATGGACGTGAAAGGCCGCGCCCGGGCCCGGGCCGCGGATCTCAGGGACAAGGCGGGTGCGCTGACCGTGCAGCTGCGCAGCAGCGCCGCGCAGGCCGGGCACACCGTGCACGACAAGGCCACCCAGGCGGGGCACAAGGCGCAGGACCGTGCCGTGCAGGCGGGGCACAAGGCGCAGGACCGTGCCGTGCAGGCGGGGCACAAGGCGCAGGACCGTGCCGTGGAGGCCGGTCACAAGGCCAAGGACCGGACGCTGCGCGCCGGTGAGGTCACGCAGGACGGGGCCACGCGGACCGGCCGTGAGCTGGAGCGCAGGGCGCAGCACAGCGTGCCCGCACCGGTCCGGCCCGTCGTCCTCGCGGCGATCAGGCATCCCCGTCCGGTGCTGATCGTCGGCGCGGCCGTGCTCGCGGTCGCCGTGGTGTCGTGGCGGTACCCGAAGAAGTGAGCGGCGGTACCTGACCCTGCTCCGGAGTCGGTCGCTCTGTGGCTCCCCGTCAGCCGGACACGCTGACGGGGAGCTCCGCTGCTGAGGGGCGCCGGGTGCGCCGTCACTTCTCCCGCGCCCAGGAGGCCCGCAGTCTCTCCGGCCAGGTCCGGGTGTCCCGCGGCTCCACGTAGGGCTCCTCCGCCGGCTCGTGCTCGCCGGAGGCGATCGCCCGCTCCCGGGCCAGTTCCGCGTCGAACTCCAGGCCCAGCAGGATGGCCAGGTTGGTCAGCCAGAGCCACACGAGGAACACGATGGCGCCCGCGAGGGTGCCGTACGTCTTGTTGTAGGAACCGAAGTACGCGGCGTAGAGCGCGAAACCGGCGGACGCGGCGAGCCATGCCAGGGTGGCGAGGACGCTGCCGGGGGAGATCCAACGGAAGCCGCGGCCGCGGACGTTGGGGGCGGCCCAGTACAGCAGGGCGATCATCCCCACGACCAGGAGCAGCAGCACCGGCCACTTGGCGATGCCCCAGGCCGTGATCGCCGCGTCGCCGAAGCCCACCACCCGGCCCGCCCGTTCGGCGAGCGGTCCCGTGAAGACCACGATCAGCGCGCTCGCCGCCAGCATCAGCATCAGCGTCACGGTCAGCGCCAGCCGCAGTGGCGTCAGCTTCCACACCGGGCGGCCCTCCGGGAGGTCGTACACCGCGTTGGACGCCCGGATGAACGCGGCGACATAGCCGGAGGCGGACCACAGCGCGGCGAGCAGTCCGAGGATCGCCAGGACGCCTCCGGTGCCCCCGCTGTCGCCGAGCCGGATCACCGCGTCCCGCAGGATGTCGCGGGCCGGGCCAGGGGCGAGGCCTCCGATGGTGTCGAGGAGCTTGTCCGTCGCACGCCGGCCCACCACCCCCAGCAGGGACACCAGTACCAGCAGGGCGGGGAACAGGGACAGCACGCCGTAGTAGGTCAACGCGGCCGCGCGGTCGGCCAGTTCGTCGTCCAGCAGTTCCTTGAAGGTGCGCCTGGTGACGGCGGCCCAGGACCGCCGGGGCAGTTCCAGGGGGCTCTCCGGCGCGGTGTTCTCGGCCTGCTCGGTCATGAACCGGCGGGTCTCCCGAAACCGCCGGTCGAACCCCACGCGAGCGGCGTCGGTCCGCTCGTCGGGGACCTCTCACCGAACATATCTCTCTCCTGGACAAAAAAAGTTTTCGGTGGGAGGGTGGACCCATGCTGGACGTCACCGTGATCGAGGACCCCGAGGCCGCAGCCGTCTCCCTGGACCCCATACGGGCGCGGCTGCTCGCCGAGCTGGCGGCCGGGCCCGCCTCCGCCGCCATGCTCGCCGGACAGGTCGGCCTGCCCCGGCAGAAGGTGAACTACCACCTCAAGGCGCTGGAGCGGCACGGCCTG
The DNA here is from genome assembly GCF_000383655.1 of Streptomyces sp. 351MFTsu5.1. NCBI lineage: Bacteria > Bacillati > Actinomycetota > Actinomycetes > Kitasatosporales > Streptomycetaceae > Streptomyces > Streptomyces sp. 351MFTsu5.1. The sequence continues at coordinate 397,796 of NZ_KB911783.1, forward strand.
GTCGAGCTCGCGGGGGAGCGCCGCAAGGGAAACGTCACCGAACGGCTGATGCGCGCGACCGCCGCCTCGTACGTGATCTCACCGCTGGCCCTGGCCGCCGTGCAGCCCGACCCGGACCGCTTCCGCGACCAACTCTCCGCCCGCTGGCTGCTGGCGCTCGGTGCCCGGCTGGTACGGGACGTCGGCCGGCTGATCGCGGGTGCCGCCAAGGCCCGCCAGCGACTGGCCACCTACGCGCTCGACGGCGAGGTGCGCTTCGCCTCCGCCGCCGAACGGGCCGCGTTCATCCAGGAGTTGACCGCCGGGGTCACCGCCCTGATCCGCAAGTACGACGCCCCGGACACCGAGGGCGGCCGGGATCACCGGATCGTCGTGGCCGTCCATCCCACGCTCAAAGAGCCCCAGTCCCCTTCTCCGCAGACCGAGTTGGAGTAGATCATGTCCAAAGAGTTCGAGATCGCCCGAGAGTTCGAGGTCGACGCCACCCCCGAGCAGGTCTGGGCGGCGGTCACCACCGGCACCGACGGCTATCTGTGGCCCATGGAGCCGCCCGAGCCCCGTGTCGGCGGCACCGGCCCCTTCGGGTCCAAGGTCATCGCCTGGGACCCGCCGCACCGCTACACCAACCGCGTCGAGGACGTGGACGGCATCTCGCAGCAGACCCTCAACCAGCTCGACTACACGATCGAACCCCGGGACGAGGGCCGCCGGGCCTGGGTGCGCTACGTCCACAGCGGGATCTTCGTCGACGACTGGGACAACCAGTACGACGGCGCCGCCAAGCACACCGACTTCTACCTGCACACGCTGCGCGAGTACCTGACCCACTTCGCGCCCCGCCCGGCCGCCTTCGCCACCTTCGACGGACCCGAGGCGTCCAAGGCGCCGGACGCCCTCGCCGCCGTGGGACGTGCGCTCGGGGTCGGCGAGGACGTGGCCCCGGGCACCCGGCTGACGGTCCACGGGCCCGACACCTTCGAGGCCGTGGTCGACTTCCGCAACGCGTACTTCATCGGGCTGCGCACCGACCGCGGTCTCACCCGGATCTTCGGGCGCAACCACTGGGGCCACCCGGTCGGCATCTCCCTGCACGACTTCGCCCCCGACTCCGACATCAAGGAGTGCGAGGGCGAGTGGCAGGGCTGGCTGAACGGGGTGTTCGGCTGAGAGGTGTGCCCAGCCGGACGGGGTGTTCAACCAGCCCTGAGGCGACGGAAGTTCACCGGGGAGCTACGGCCTGAAGCGCAGCACCTGCGGGTCGTGGTCGCTGATCTGGTCGTTGAACTCCGAGTTGATGTGCACGCTGTCGTACGCGAAGTCGCAGGACTTCCGGATCGACGGGCTGACCAGGATCTGGTCCAGGACCTGCTGGTTGCCCTGGTAGTCGTAGGTGTAACGCTCGCTCTTCGGCAGCGACTTGATCGCCGACCAGAGCTCGCCGTCACCCTCCAGGATCTTCGCGGTGTCGGAGAACTCGAAGTCGTTCATGTCGCCGAGGGCGACGACGTCCGCGTTCTTCTGCACGTCGAGGATGCTCTTGACGAAGGCGTTGACCAGGGTCGCCTGGGCGTGGCGCTGGACCTCCGAGCTGCGCGGCACCGGCTGGGTCGCCGAGGGCAGACCGAAGTCGCCGCCCTTGGAGTTCAGGTGGTTGGCGATCACGAAGACCGTGCGGCCCCGGAAGACGAACTCGCCGGCCAGCGGCTTGCGGCTGGACTTCCAGGCGTCGTTCGTGGGGTCGATCCGGCCGGGGGAGGCCGTCAGCTGCGCCTTGCCGTGCACCTTGGTGACGCCGACGGCGGTCGTGGAGTCGCCGCCCGCGCGGTCCGTGAAGGAGACCCGCTCCGGGTTGAACAGGAACACCTGGCGGATGTTGCCGCCCGGCTCCCCGCCGTCCTGGTCGTTGACCGGGCTGATCGAACGCCAGTCGTACTTCGGGCCGCCCGCCGCCACGATCGCGTCGATCAGCTTGTTCACGGTGACGTCGGCCGCGACCGTGCCGTCGTCCGTCGCTCCGTTGTTGTCCTGGATCTCCTCCAGGGACACGATGTCGGGCGACTTCAGGTTGTTCACGATCGCGGAGGCGTGCTCCTCGAAGGTGGCGTCGGACGGGTCGAGGTTCTCGACGTTGTACGTCGCGACCGCGAGCTCGTCCTTCTTCTGCTTCTGGGTCGACTCGCGCTGGAGACCGGCGCTCTTCAGCGTGCCGATCTCGTTGGCGACCAGCGTGTAGCCGCCGAACTGGTTGAAGTCCAGCGGGCCCGCGGTGCTGCCGGTGAGGACGTCACCGACGTTCGCGACCGGGAAGGCGGCCGTCGCGCCCAGCGACTGGATCTGGAGCCGGCCGGTGTTCTGGGAGGTGTAGGAGCCGTACAGCGTGCCGCCGCGCTTCGTGGCGTTCTCGCGCGGCTTCACCGTCACCCACAGCTCGGTGTACGGGTCGGTCGCGCCGACCACGCGGACGTCCTTGACCTGGACGTTCATGCCCTCGAGGGACTCGTAGTAGTCCAGGGCGTACTTCTTGGGCTGAAGCGTCAGACCGTTGATCGAGTTCGCGGCGGCCGCATCGCCCTCCGGGGCGTAAGCGGCGGGCACCGACTTCGCGTCGACCACGACGGCGGCCGGGACCGCGTTGCCGCTGGAGACGACGGTGACCGTCGGCTTGGTGATCTCGGTGACCGACTGGTTGCCGGAGGACGTGCCGCCCGGGACGTACTCCGAGACGGTGCCGGTGACGGTGACGGCGTCACCGACGGCGACCTTCGGCGTCGAGCTGGTGAAGACGAACACGCCCTCACTGGTCGCCGGGTCGGCGTCCGGGTTCGGATCCTGGAACCAGAACCCCTTGGACGAGCCGTAGGTGCGTACCCCGGTCACGATTCCGGCCACATCGGTGACCTTCTGACCGGCGTACGGGGATATCCGGGTCGCGCCCTGGATGTCATGGATGCTCACGCCGGCCGCGTGCGCGGGCGAGACGAGGGCGAGGGCGGAGGCCGCGGAAGCGGCGGCGACGGTGAGCGCGGCGAGACGCGCGGACTTCTTGCTCGGCAACGGGATCCCTCCGGGGACGAACGTAGGCGCCGGGACGAGGGTGGACATGAAGCGGTGGGAGCCGCGACCTGTGGGGGCGGTTGCGACGCGCGTAGAAAATACCGCGCGCAGAATTCCAGTGAACAGGTGTCCGCCGGTTTTCTACGCGCGTCAATCTCCTGCCTGCTCAGGCCCGTTGTCAAGGTTTCAGCCATGTACGCAACCTGTCCGGAACATGAACCGGGCGGCATGGGTGGATATCCGTCTACGCTGAGCGGCTGAGTGGCACGACGCGTCCTAGGAGAAACAGCCGATGTCAGACAGCTCCCCCCTGCCGCCGGTGCGGCTGCATCCCGAAGCGGAGCTGGCGCGGGACGCCCTGTCCACGCCCCTGCTCACCCGGGCCGCCCGGCTCGCCCGCTGGGCCGGCCAGGACACCAGGGTCGACGCCGGGGGCGGACTCGTCGAGGAACAGCTGCCCGCGGCGGCCTCGGAACTCGGACTGAGCGGGGACGACGCGGCGGCATACGCGAGCGAGGCCTGGCGGGTCGCCCTCGACACCGGGCTGGTGGAGATCCTCGACGAGGAGGAGGGCACGGTCACCGCGGGCGCCGACCTGGCCCTGCTCACCGGCTCCCCGCAGGACGTGCTCGGGGTGTGGCTGACCGCGCTGGAGACCGTGCTGGCCGACGCGAGCGTGCCGGACCTCGACGACCTGGTCGACGCCCTGGACGAGGGCGGCGAGGTCGACCTCACCTCCCTGGACTGGGACCCGGAGGCCGAGCAGGAGTTCCTGGACGGCGTGCTCGGCAACCTCTACCTGCTCACCGTCAGCGAGGACGGACCGGGCGACGGCACCGTACCCCTGCCCGCCCTCGCCGCCTCGATGATCGTGCCCAGCGACATGGGCGAGCCCACCAACGACGTCCTGGAGCAGGTCTCCGACGCGATGATGCGGCTCGACGACCAGTTCCGGATCCTGGAGCCGATCGGCCTGGTGGCGTACCGGCCCGTGGACGAGGCGCTGATGGCGGACGCCGACGAGGAGCCCGCCGCGGTCGTCGACGAGACCGACGTCTCCCGTTACGGCATGGTCCGGCTGACCCCCCTCGGCCTGTACGGCCTGCGCTCACGGCTGCTGGAGGCGGGGATCGCGGCACCGGCCGTCGGTGACCTCGCCGACAAGGGCGCGGACGCACTCCTCGACGGGACCGCCGTCTTTCCGCCGTCCGCCGCCCAGGCCGAGACCGAGCAGTGGCTGGCCCGCCGTGAACCCCTCGCGGCAGCACGGGAGTTGCTGGGCGCGGCCCGGGGCGGCGACCAGGGCGCGCCGCTGCGCCGGCTGCGGTGCCAGCAGGCCCTGTCCCTCGTCGGTACCGTCGCGGAGCCCGCGCTGAGGGAGGTTCTCGACGACCCCGAGCTGGGCGGCCTCGCCCGGGTCTGGCTGGTCGAGCGCGGCTTCGAGGACGTGCCCGCGCCCTCCCAGGACATGGTGTTCTGGCTGACCGTCGACACCATCGCCGCGCAGCTGGCCGCGGAGGGCAACTCCGAGGAACTGCAAGGGCTGGTGGAAGGGCTGGCCCAGCAGCACGGCGGGTTCTTCGCGGCGGCGTGGCGGGTGGACCACCCGGCCACGGCGGACGTGCTGGAGGCGATGGGGCGGTTGCATCCCGACAAGAAGGTGGCGAAGGAGGCCCGCAAGGCCGCGTTCAAGGCGCGGTCGCAGCAGGGTGGTTAGGGCGGTGGCCCAGGTGCGGGCGGGTGGGGGTTGCTCGCGCAGTTCCCCGCGCCCCCAAAGGGGCGCTTTCCCTGCCCTTTGTTGATTCATGGAACCGGGTCCACTGAATCTCCCCGCCGTTCAACCGGTGTTCAGACATGGACGGGACCGTTGCGCCGAACCGAGGTCCCCCAGCCTCCACGGCGTTCACCCACCGTCTCAGGAGACACCATGTCGCTCACCCGCAGGGACTTTGCCGCGAAAACCGCGATCACCGGTGCCGGTGTGGCGCTGGCGGGCACGGTAGGCGCCCTCGCCACCGCACCCAACGCGCTCGCCGCGACCGACGTCGAGAGCGAGGGCGCGCAGACCGCGGGCCACCACCACGGTGTCGGCTACGGTCCGCTGATCGCCGACCCGCAGGGCCTGCTCGCGCTGCCCGCCGGTTTCACGTACAAGGTCATCACCTACAGCGGCAGGACCAAGCTGGAGTCGGGTGAGTTCACCCCCTCCAACCACGACGGCACGGCCACCTTCTGCGGTCCCCGCGGGGCGACCCTCCTGGTCAACAACCACGAGCTCAAGGGCCCGCGTGCCAACTGGCCGCACCCCGTGCCGCTCACAGAGGGCCTCGTCTACGACCCCGCCGCCTCCGGTGGCTGCACGGTCGTCGAGGTCCGCCACGGACAGGTCGCCGAGTGGGTCGGCATCGCCGGTACCTCCACCAACTGCGCGGGCGGCAGCACTCCTTGGGGCACCTGGCTCACCGGCGAGGAGACCGAGGACAAGGCCGGCCAGAACGGCATGACCAAGGACCACGGCTACATCTTCGAGGTCGATCCCGAGGACCGCCGCGCCAACCGCGACCCCAAGCCCGTCAAGGCGTTCGGCCGGTACGCCCACGAGGCGGTCGTCATCGACCCCAAGCGCGGCCACGCCTACCTGACCGAGGACGCTTCCGGCCCCAACGGCCTGCTCTTCCGCTGGACCCCGCCGGCGGGCTTCCACCACGGCCGCGGCAAGCTGCGCACCCTTGCCGACGACGCGGGGGTCCTGCAGGCCTTCAAGTGCTTCGACTCCGGCGGCCAGTTCGTCGACGACCTCTCCCGCGCCACGAAGATCGGCACGGTGTACGGCGTGGACTGGGTGGACGTCCCCGACCGTGACGCGAAGACCATCTCCGTGCGCAAGCAGTTCACCACCGGTCAGGTCACTCGCGCCCGCAAGCTCGAGGGCATGTGGTGGGGCGACGGCGGTGCGTACGTCGTCTCCTCGTACGCCCGTGAGGAGAGCCCCGTCCAGCACGACGGCCAGGTCTGGTTCTACGACCCCAAGCGCCGCACCCTGACCCTGAAGGTCCTCCTCGGCGTGAACCCGGACCCGTCCCAGGACGGCGCCTTCGACGGCCCCGACAACATCACCGTCTCCCCGTACGGCGGCCTCGTCATCGCCGAGGACGGCGAGGGCGTCCAGCACCTGTTCGGCGCCACGGAGAGCGGCCGCACCTACCCGATCGCCCGCAACGAACTGAACATCGGCACTGAAGAGGAGCCCGAGTACAGCGAGTTCACGGGCGTGACCTTCTCACCCGACGGAAAGACGCTGTACGCCAACATCCAGACTCCGGGAATCATGCTGGCGATCACGGGGCCGTGGAAGCGTCAGAAGCGCGGCTGAACCGGCTGGGCTTAATTCGCTCGCTCCACCCGAGTCGCGCCTCCTACAGTGAGATCACGACAACGCACCTCCCGGTGCGAAGACGGCGGCTACTTCTCTCTCCAAGAAACCGACGCCGCCGTCGAATTGATCTCGGGAGGCGCGGCTCAAGGTGGGTGCCCGGTGCGCAGGCAGCGGTTACTTCCTGGGATCCGGTGGTTGCGGGTTCGAGTCCCGTCATCGACTTCAGGTCGGTGTAGCTCAATCGGACAGAGCACCGGAATAAAGTCCGCAGCCGACTCCTGATCTCGGGCACCCTCCTTCTGCCGTGTCTCCCTCCGAAACAGCAAGGAATTCGGGGGAATTCACCATGGCGCGATTCAACAGGAAGACCGCACGGGCCCACCCCGTCTCGCGGGTCACCTCGACCGGCCGCATTCTGCGGACCTACGAGGGCGGCCGCGGACACGAGCGCGACGCACGCTCCGAACTCTTTCTGCTCGCGGTCTCCAATTTCGTCTCCCAGCAGACCTTTTACGAGTCCGGCGCGGACCGTGACGACCGTTTCGCGTGCCTCGTGCGCGAGCTGGCCGTCACCGACCCCACCTGGACGGCAGGCCTGCTCGGCTGGCTGCGCGGCGAGGGCAACCTGCGCACCGCCTCCGTCGTGGGCGCCGCCGAGTACGTCAAGGCGCGTCTCGACGCGGGCATGACCGAGGGCCCCTCGAACCGGCAGGTCGTGGCCTCCGTGCTCCAGCGGCCCGACGAGCCCGGCGAGTTCCTCGGGTACTGGACCTCGCGCCACGGCCGTAACCTCCCCCAGCCCGTCAAGCGGGGCATCGCCGACGCCGTACGCCGTCTGTACGGCGGCACGTCGCTGCTGAAGTACGACACCGCATCCAAGGGCTACCGCTTCGGTGACGTCCTCAACCTCGTGCACGCGGTCCCGGACCCGGACAAGCCGTGGCAGGGCGAGCTGTTCCGGTACGCCCTCGACCGCCGGCACCACCCGGACACCGCCGTACCGCCCGGGTCGAGCCGGGTCCTGACCGCGCACCGCGAGCTGATGGCGCTGCCGGTCGAGGCGCGGCGGGCCGTGGTCACCTCCGAGGGCGGTGCCGAGCGGCTGGCCGCGGCCGGCATGACCTGGGAGGCGCTGGCGGGCTGGCTCCAGGGCCCGATGGACAAGGCGGCCTGGGAGGCCGTTATCCCGTCCATGGGCGCGATGGCACTGGTCAGGAACCTCCGGAACTTCGACGAGGCGGGAGTCTCGGACGAGGTCGCCGCGCAGGTGGCGGCGAGGATCAGCGACCCGGCGGAGGTCGTACGGTCGCGGCAGTTCCCCTTCCGGTACCTCGCCGCGTACCGGCACGCGCCTTCGCTGCGCTGGTCCCACCCGCTGGAGCAGGCGCTCGGCCACTCGCTGGCGAACGTGCCCGCGCTGCCCGGCCGGACCCTGGTCCTGGTGGACCGCTCGGGCTCGATGTGGGCGCGGCTGTCCGACCGCTCGCAGCTCAACCGGGCCGACGCGGCAGCGATCTTCGGCACGGCCCTCGCGCTGCGCGCCGAGGACGCGGACCTCGTCGAGTTCGGCAGCACGAACCGGCGGCTCGCGATCGGCAGGGGCGAGTCGGTGCTGAAGATCCTCGGCCGCTTCGGCGACCTGGGCGGCACCGACACCACCTCGGCGGTCCGCGCGCACTACCGGGGCCAGGACCGGGTGCTGATCGTCACCGACGAGCAGTACACCCACCACCGTCACGGCGGCCCGACCGAGCAAATCCCGGCCGACGTGCCGGTCTACACCTGGAACCTCGCCGGCTACCGGGCGGGCCACGGCCCCTCCGGCACCGGCAACCGCCACACCTTCGGAGGCCTCTCGGACGCGGCCTTCCGGATGGTTCCGCTGCTCGAGGCAGCCCAGGACGCCGACTGGCCCTGGGCGGCCTGAGCCCCGAGCGTGGCCCGCACTTCACGGGGGTGCGGGCCACACCCGTGCCCTGGCCCCCGCCCACGCCTTGTCGCGCCGTGCACTGACATCTAACATGTCAGTTCATGAAGGCCATCCGACCGCTCGCCCGCACCCTGCTGAGGGACCAGGCCTACGCGTCCATCCGGGACGCCATCGTGGCCGGGGAGATCGAGCCCGGGGCCGTGGTGCGGGACGCGGAGTTCGCCGAGCGGCTCGGGCTTTCGCGTGCGCCCGTGCGGGAGGCCTTCGCGCGGCTGGTGGACGAGGGGCTGCTGGAGAGCAAGCCGCAGAGCTACACCCGGGTGACCCGGGTCGACGCCGCCGAGGTGCGTGACGCCGCCGCGGTGGTCGGGGCCATGCACGAACTGGTCACCCGGGTCGCCGTACCGCGCCTGTTCGCCGCCGACATCGAGACCATGCGCGCGGCCAACGCACGCTTCGCGGCCGCCGTCGCCGCCGGTGACGTGGACGAGGCCCTGCACGCCGACGACGACCTGCACGACGTCCTCGTCCGAGTCAGCGGCAACCGCGCGGCCGCCGCCACCGCCGCCCGCTACACCCCCCTCATCCGCCGCCTGGAGCGCCGCCGCTTCGGCGAGGGCGGCAACTGCCGCTCGGCAGGCCTGCACGACCGGCTGATCGAGGCCTGCGCGGCCGGTGACGTGGACGAGGCGGTCCGGGTCACGGCAGAGATCTGGCGAGGGCTGGCCGAACTCGCCGACAGCGACTGACCCCGGAGGAGACATGCCCGACAAGTCCCTTGCCTCGTACGACCGTTACCCCCTGCTCTTCGGACCGTCCCCCGTGCACCCCCTGGAACGCCTCACCGCCCACCTCGGCGGCGCCGCGCTGTGGGCCAAGCGGGAGGACTGCAACTCCGGGATCGCGTACGGCGGCAACAAGACCCGCAAGCTGGAGTACCTGGTCGCCGACGCCCTCGCCCAGGGCTGCGACACCCTCGTCTCGATCGGCGGCGTCCAGTCCAACCACACCCGCCAGGTGGCCGCCGTCGCGGCCCGGGCCGGGCTCAAGTGCGTGCTCGTGCAGGAGAGTTGGGTGGACTGGCCGGACGCGGTGTACGACAAGGTCGGCAACATCCTGATCAGCCGGCTCGCAGGAGCCGACGTACGGCTGGTGAAGGCCGGGTTCGGAATCGGGTTCAAGGAGAGCTGGGAGCAGGCGCTCCGGGACGTCGAGGAGTCTGGCGGGAAGCCGTACGCCATTCCCGCCGGCGCCTCCGACCACCCGCTCGGGGGTCTCGGGTTCGCCGGGTGGGCGTACGAGGTCGCCGAGCAGGAAAGGGAGTTGGGCGTCTTCTTCGACACGGTCGTGGTCTGCTCGGTGACCGGCTCCACCCAGGCCGGCATGGTCGCCGGGTTCCGGGCGCTGGAGCAGGCCGGGGGCCGCCCCCGCCGGGTCCTCGGCATCGACGCCTCCGCGAAGCCCGTCGCCACCCGGGAGCAGATCGCGCGGATCGCCCACAACACCGGGCAACTCATCGGCGTCGAGAAGGAGTTGACGGAGGCGGACGTAGAGCTCGACGAGCGCTACCACGCCGGCGTCTACGGCATCCCCGACGAGACCACCCTCAGCGCGATGCGCCTCGCCGCCCGCACCGAGGGGATGGTCACCGACCCGGTCTACGAGGGCAAGTCCATGGCCGGAATGATCGACCTCGTCGAGCGCGGGGAGATCGGTGCCGAGTCCACGGTGCTGTACGCCCACCTCGGCGGACAGCCTGCGCTCAACGGGTACAGCGCGCTGTTCTGACGGCGGCGACGGGAAGGCAGCGACGGGACGGCGGACCCGTGCCGGGCGACCTTCGGGTGGCTGGATACAGTGCACGGTATGTGGACCGAGCAGCAGCGGGAGCCGAGCCGGCGGGCGGCCGAGGGGTCCCGGCGCCGGGCCACCATCCACGACGTCGCGGAGCTGGCGGGGGTCTCCCGGCAGACCGTCTCGCGGGCCGTCAACGACAAGGGCGAGATAGATCCCGGCACCAAGGCACGGGTGCTGGAGGCCGTGCGGACGCTGGACTACCGGCCGAGCCGGTTCGCGCGCGGCTTGGTCCAAAAGGGCACGGTCACCGCGGGGCTGGTCATCCCGGATCTGATGAACCCGTTCTTTCCCGAGGTCGCGGCCGGGGTCCTGGAGGCCGCCGAGGAGCACGGCTGGCAGGTCGTGGTGTGGGACACCCGCACCGACGTGGACCGGGAGCGCGAGGCGCTCGCGGTGCTGGCGCACCAGGTGGACGCGGTGGTGGGCTACCTGAAGAACGACGACGAGGTGCTCGCCCGCCACCTCGGCGGGATGCCCCTCGTTTTGCTGGAACGCGGCCCCCGCCAGACCCGGTTCGCGGCCGTCGGGGTCGACGCCGACGCGGGGCTCCGGCAGGGCATCGCGCATCTGGTCCGGGCCGGGCACCGGCGGATCGGCATGCTCGACGGCGACCGGCCCGTCCCCGGCGCCCGCCGCGCGGCCTTCCTCGCCGAGGTCCGGCGGCACGGACTGCCGGTCGACGACAGCTGGATCGTGATGTCCGACCAGCACAGTGTGGCGGGCGGCGAGGCGGCCATGGACCGGCTTCTCGACGCCCGGCCGCAGGTCACCGCGGTGTTCGGCTTCAACGACCTCATCGCGGTCGGCGCGATGCGGGCCGCGCGGCGCCGGGGCCGCCGGGTGCCGGAGGATCTCGCCGTGCTGGGCTTCGACGGGCTCGCGCTGAGCGAACTGGTGGAGCCCGCCCTCACTACCCTGCACCTCGACAAGCGCCGGCTGGGCCGGCTGGCCGTCGAGCAGGTGGCCCGGCTGCGGGCCGGCGAGGAGCCGCTGACCGGCCCGGACGCGTGGCTGGTGCCGGAGCTGGTGATACGGGCCTCGGCCTGAACGCACCCCCGACGAACTCCGGCTCACCCGGCGCTGGGCGGGCGCCGGTTCGCGCGGTGCTGCTGGGTGCCGGCTCGTGCGGCTTCCACAAGCCGTGGCTCACACCGCCTGCTCCCGGCCGCCGTACCGGACGCCGAAGGCGAAGGAGCGGGTTCGGCCGGGTTCGAGGGCGAGGGCGGCGGCGTGCTCGGGGCGGTTGAAGGCGTCGGTCGTCGTCTCGACGGGTTCGAGGGCGATGGAGGCGCGGCGGTCGCGGGCCAGTGTGTCGCCGGTGAAGACGTGCATATAGCCGCTGTGCTGCCAGATCCGCAGTTCCTCGCCGGTCTCCGGGTCGGTCAGCACCGTCTCGATGCGGCCGTCGGGACCGGGGGTGAGGTCCGCGTAGCAGGCGTCGATGACCGCGTCGCCCAGCCGCCGTGGTGAGCGGAAGTCCATGTCGGGGCGCTCGTCCAGGGGGAGCCGGGCGTCCTCGCCGGGCAGTGGGATGAGGGCGGCGTCGGTACGGATCAGGGTGTCGGCGGGCACCCGCAGGGTCAGGTCGTCGATGGGGCGGGACAGGGTGAAGTAGGGGTGCCAGCCCGCCGCGTAGGGCGCGGTCGTCCCGCCCACGTTCGTCGCACCGATCTCGATGCCCACCTCGCGGGCGGTGACGGTGTAGGTGACGGTGAGGTCCAGGGCGTGGGGATAACCGGGGTGGCTGTCCGGCCGGATGCTCGTGCGCAGCAGCAGCCGGGCCGCGTCGGGTGTCGTGTCGGCTTCGGTGAGGACGAAGGGGGCCTCGCGGGCGAAGCCGTGGTAGATCAGCCGTTCGCCGTGGGTGCCGGGGAGCAGGTCGTGGTCGTGACCGGCGTAGCGGTAGCGGCCGTCGGCCACGCGGTTGGGGAAGGGGGCCAGCAGGCCGGCGCGTACGCCGTCCTGGGCCAGGAGTTCCTTCTCGTCGCGGTAGCCGTCGGTCAGCTCCTTGGGCTCGCCGCCGGCCTCGGGCGCGACCTGCCAGCTCAGCAGTGTCGCTCCGTGCAGGGCGACGACGGCGCGGGCGGAGCCGTCCGGCGCGGAGACGGTGAGGGCGGGTTCGCCGCCGAGGCGGCTCTCGGTGATCCGGTACTCGGCGGTCATTCCCGTCGCGTTCCCTTCAGCTCGCCTCGGGGGCGAGCTTCTTCGCGCCCGTCATGATGGCCACCGCGTCCTCCATGGAGTACGCGTCCGGGGTGATGACGCCGGCGCAGCCGCCGAGGCGCTGGATGTGGATGCGGTCGGCGACCTCGAACACGTTGGGCATGTTGTGGCTGATGAGGATGACGCCGAGCCCCTGGTCGCGCAGGTCGCGGACGAGCCGGAGGACCTGGCCGGTCTCGCGGACGCCGAGCGCGGCGGTGGGTTCGTCGAGGATGACGACCCGGCCGCCGAAGGCCGCGGTGCGGGCGACGGCGACCGACTGGCGCTGTCCTCCGGAGAGCGTCTCCACGGCCTGGTTGATGTTCTGGAGGGTGCCGATGCCGAGCCGCTTGATGTGGTCGGCGGCCTGCTTCTTCATCTCGCCGGTGTCGAGCATGCGGAACACCGAGCCGAGGATTCCCTTGCGGCGGATCTCGCGGGCGAGGAAGAGGTTGCTCGCGATGTCCAGGGCGGGCGAGACGGCGAGGGTCTGGTACACGGTCTCGATACCGGCGTCGCGGGCGTCCTGGGGCCGCTTGAAGCTGACCTCCTTCCCGTCGACCAGGAGGGTTCCCTGGTCCGGGACGAGCGCTCCGGACAGGCACTTGATCAGGGTGGACTTGCCGGCGCCGTTGTCGCCGATGACGGCGAGGACCTCGCCGGCGTGCAGGGTGAGGTCGACGTCGTTCAGGCCGACGACCCGGCCGAAGACCTTGACCAGGCCCTTGGCCTCGAGAACGGGGGCGGTGGCGGTCGTCACGACTTCACACTCCGGATCCACTGGTCGACGGAGACAGCCGCGATCACCAGGATGCCGACTGCGAGGACTTGGTAGTTGGGGTCGATCCCGGCCAGCGCGAGGCCGTTGACGAAGACCTGGACGATCAGCGCGCCGATCAGCGAGCCGAAGACCACCCCGCGTCCGCCGAAGAGGCTGGTGCCGCCGATCACGACGGCGGTGATCGACTGGAGGTTGGCGTTGAGGCCGCTGTTGGGGTCGCCGCCGCCGACCCGGCCGACGAGGATCCAGGCGCCCACGGCGATCGCGAAGCCGCCGACCATGTAGGCGCTCAGCAGCACCCGGTTGACGGAGATGCCGGCCAGTCGCGCGGCCTCGCTGTCGTCGCCGACCGCGTACAGGTGGCGTCCCCAGGCGGTGTACCGCAGGGCGTACCCGATCACGACGTACAGGGCGATCATGAGCAGGACGCCGTTGGTCAGGTTGAGCTGGCCCAGCGAGACCGTGTTGGCCGTCCACATCAGGATGTTGCCCGGTTGCAGGGCGACCGTCTGGCCCTTGGCGTAGATCAGGGTGATCGCGGTGAAGACGCTGAGGGTGCCGAGGGTGACGATGAACGGTGGGAGTTTGACCTTGGTCACCAGCAGGCCGTTGACGGCCTGGGCGGCGATCGCGACGACGGCCCCGGCCAGCAGCGCGAAGACGCCGGGCCAGTGGTTGTCCGCGACGAGCTTCGACATCAGCAGCGAGGAGAGCACCATCACCGCGCCGATCGACAGGTCGATGCCGGCGGTGAGGATGATGACCGTCTGCCCGACGGCGAGCGAGCCGATGACGGCCACCTGCTGGGCGATCAGCGAGAGGTTCTGCAACGCGTAGAAGCGCTCGTTCACCAGGGAGAACACGATGGCGGCGAGCACGAGGACGATCGCCGGGCTGAGGGCCGGCTGACGGTGCAGCACCGAGTGGATGCGCTGGCTGGGGGTGGCGGGCCTGTTGAGGAACTCCTCCGCCGGCGCCGGAGTGGCTTTCTCCACGTGGGTGGTCACAGGGGGTCCTTCCGGTGTTTTCCCTGGTACGGACTGATGAGCGGGGGCGGTGCGGCACCGTCACCGGTGCCGCACCCGCGGGGTGTCAGCTGCCCCAGCAGGCGGAGGCGGCCTGGGAGGGGGACTGCACGGTCAGCCCGTCCAGGGGCTTGGCGGCGACGAGGGCGGTACCGGTGTCGTAGAAGGACTTGCCGTTCGTCACGGAGGGCTTGCTGCCGCCGCGGGCCAGCTTGGCGATCGAGCTGACGCCGAGGGCGGCCATCTTGCCCGGGTACTGCACCGCGTCGGCCGCGAACTCGCCGCTGGTGACGTTCTTCAGGCCGGAGCAGCTGCCGTCGATCGCGAAGATCGCGGCCTGCTTCTCCTTGCCGGCCGCCTTGAGCGCGTTGTACGCGCCCTCACCGGCGGGCTCGTTGATCGCGTAGACGACGTTGATGTCCGGGTTGGCGGACAGGCAGTTCTCCATCGCGGTGCGGCCGCCGTCGATGGCGCCCTGGGTGGGCTGGTGACAGGCGACCTTGTACGTGCCGCCCTTGCCGCCGGTGTACGTGCCGGACTTGGCCTCCTTGCCGTTCTCGGTCTTGCTGCCGGGGTCGATCCCCATGCCCTCGAGGAAGCCGTGGTCGCGGTTGATGTCGACGGAGACGACCTGGTTGTTGAACAGGTCGAGCATGGCGATGACGGCCGGCTTGCCGTTCAGGGAGGCCGCCGCGTACTGGCCGATGAGCTTGCCGGCCTGCTCGTTGTCGGTGGCGTAGGTGATGTCCGCGGTGCTCGCCGGGTTGGGCGCGGTGTCGAGGGCGATCACGAAGAGACCGGCCTGCTTGGCCCGGCCGAGGGCGGCGTTCACGGCGTCGCCGTTGGTGGTGATGAGGATGCCCTTGTCGCCCCGCGATATCGCGTTGTCGATGGCGGTGATCTGGGTCTGGGTGTCGCCGTCGCTGGTGCCCGCGGCCACCGTGAGGCTCACGTTGTCCTTGCCGGCCTGGGCCTTGGCGTCCTTCTCCATGCTCACGAAGTACGGGTTGCTGAGGGTCTTCAGGATCAGCGAGACCCCGACCTTGCCGTCCCCGCCCGAGCCGGACGCGGAGGAGCTGGAGCCGGAGGAGCCGCAGGCCGCGAGCGTGGCGCCGAGGCACACCGTGACGCCGATCGCTGCCGCCCGGCTGCGCCGGCTGCGGCGGCTCGACATCTGGCTGGTGGAGAGGTTCATGGCGTGATCCCTTTCGGTGCCGTCCCGTGGCCGACGCTGAGACAACGTTGACTGGGCGAGATACTGGGCCTCTATGGACGGAGGCGTCAAGAGGCTGGTAGACATGCGTCCGCAACGAGTAGGTAACGCGAATCCGGTTGGAGACAACGATGACTCAGGGCGAGGCGCCGGCCCGGTCCACCCGCAGCCGCCCCACCATGCGTGAGGTCGCGGCGCTGGCCGGAGTCGCCATCAAGACCGTCTCCCGGGTGTTCAACGGCGTCCCCACCGTCGATCCGGCGATCGTCACCAGGGTCCGCGAAGCCGCCGACCAACTGGGCTACCGGCCGAACCTCACGGCGAGCAGTCTGCGCCGCGGGGACGGTCGTACGGCCACCATCGGCATGCTCGTCGAGGACGCCGCGAACCCCTTCTCGGCCGCCCTGACCCGCACCGTGGAGAACGTGGCCCGGGCCCGCGGAGTGCTGGTCCTCGTCGGCAGCCTGGACGAGGACCCGGCCCGGGAACGGGAGTTGGCCCAGGCGCTGGTCGACCGCCGGGTCGACGGACTGGTGATCGTCCCGGCCGGCCGGGACCAGAGCTACCTGATCAACGAGCAGCGCACCGGCACCCGGATGGTCTTCGTCGACCGCGAGGCCGGCCACCTCGACGCGGACGCGGTCGTCTCCGACAACCGCCAGGGCGCCCTCACCGCCGTGGAACACCTGATCAAGGCGGGCCACCGCCGGATCGCCTACCTCGGTGACCGCCCCACCATCCCGACCGCCGCCCAGCGCTTCGACGGCTACCGGCACGCGCTGGAGGTCGCGCACCTGCCCTACGACGAGGCGATCGTCCAGCAGGTCCCGGCCGGCGAGGAGGCCGCCGTGGCCGCCACGAAACGGCTGCTGGAGCTGCCCGATCCGCCCACGGCACTGTTCACCAGCCAGAACCTGGTCACCATAGGAGCCCTGCGCGCCCTGCGCGCCCTCGGGCTCCAGGACACCGTCGCCCAGGTCGGCTTCGACGACTTCCCGCTGGCCGACATCCTCAACCCGGGCATCTCCGTCATCGCCCAGGACGTCGAGGAAGTGGGCAGAAGGGCCGCCGAGATGCTCTTCCACCGTCTCGACGGCGACGAGTCGCCCACCCGCACCGTCACCGTGCCGACCCGGCTGATCGAGCGGGGCTCCGGCGAGATCCCGGCCGGAGGACCCCGCCATGACTGACGCCGCCCAAGTCCCCGCACAGCCCCCGGCCGTGACCGTGATCGGCGAGGCGCTCATCGACCTCGTCCAGCTCGACGCCCCCGGCGACTACCGCGCCCGCCCCGGCGGCAGCCCCTTCAACGTCGCCATCGGCCTCGCCCGGCTCGGCCACCGCACCGCGCTCATGGCACGGCTCGCCGACAACACCTTCGGCCGGCTGCTGCGCACGCACGCCGCCGCCGAGGGCGTCGACCTGGCCTACGCCCCGCGGGCCACCGAGCCCACCACCCTCGCCGTGGTCTCCATGGACCCGCAGGGGCGGGCGAGTTACGACTTCTACCTGGACCGCACCGCCGACTGGCAGTGGACCGAGGCGGAGACGGCCCTCGCCCCACGGGACACCGCCGTCCTGCACTTCGGCTCGGTCGCGTCCTGGACGCCCCCGGCCGAGGAGCACGTCCACGCCGTGGCCCGGCGCCTGCGCGCCACGGGCACGACACTGATCAGCTACGACCCCAACGTGCGCCCCGCTCTCCTCGGTGACCCGGACCGCGGCAGACAGGCCGTCGAACGCGGCGTCGCCGCCGCCCACCTCGTCAAGGCCAGCCGCGAGGACGTCGAGTGGCTGTACCCGGACACCCCGATCGAGGAGATCGCCGCGCGCTGGCTGGACCTGGGCGCGCTGCTGGTCGTCGTCACCGACGGACCGGACGGCGCCCACGCCTTCCGTGCCGGCGCGGAGAGCCTGAGCCGTCCCGGCCGCAAGGTGGCGGTGGTCGACACCGTCGGCGCGGGCGACGCGTTCACCGCGGGACTCCTCGGCTCACTGATCCGCCACGGACTGCACACCCCGGGGGCGCTGGCCACGGCCGACCCGGGCGTCCTGCGGATCGCCGTGGACGACGCGGTCCTGGTGTCCGCCCTGACCTGCGAACGCCAGGGCGCCGACCCGCCCACCGCACGACCCCGCCCCGCGCTGCTCGCCCAGGCGCCGCTGGAGGCGACGGATCTGACGTTCGCGGACGGCGACCGCCGTGTGACCGCGGGGTTGTGAGGCGCTGCTGCCGATGCAGCAGGCCGAAGGGTGTTGCCAGGTGCTCTCGCCGCCTCGCAACACCCCTGACGCGACAGGTCACTTCCAGATGGAGGCCAGCTGCCACACCTTCAACCGGCTGAGCGTTGCCGTGCCGTTGTCCGCGAAGACGCCGATGCCGGTGCCGGCCGGATCCGGGAAGATCTGGTCGGTGAGGACCACCTGCTCGCCGGAGGCGTTCTCGGCGTAGACCTCCACCGAGGAGTTGTCGACGAGGACATGCAGCTTCAAGGGGCTGCCGCCGAGGGCCAGCGGGGCGCGCTCGATGCCGGCGAAGGCCGGGTCGAAGTCCGTCGCCCCCGAGGCGGTGCGGTCCAGGTAGACCTCACCGGTGGTGGTGTCGTAGCCGATCCGGGTGCGCTGGGCGCCGCCGGTGCGTACGTCGAGACCGAAGCGTTCGGCGGTGCCGGGGGTGAGCGTGGCGTCGAGTTCCACGGTGCCGCCGCGCACCCCGAGTTGCTCGGCGGCGCTGCCGACCGTCCTGGCCGGGATGTCGGTGGCGGCCCCGCGCAGCGTCTTCAGCTCGCCGACCGGCTGCTGGACCAACTGGATCCTGCCGCCGATGGTCTTCAGGGAGAGCTGACGGGGGAACGTGTCGGCGCTGCGCCACGGGCTGGTGGGGATGGCCTGCCCGTAGTTCCAGTTGTTCATCCAGGCGATCATGACGCGCCGGCCGTCCGGAGCGTCGGTGAAGCTGTTGGCGGCGTAGAAGTCCTGGCCGTAGTCGAGCCAGTGGGCACGCTGGAGGACGGACCGGGCGGGTGCCGCGGCGACGGTGAAGTCGTCGGCGAGGACGTGTCCCCAGCCGCCCGTGTTGGCGTCGACGATCTGGATCTGGACCTTCTTCCCCTTGTAGGCGGTGGTGTTGAAGGAGGCCCAGTCCAGGTTCTCGGAGTCGGATCCGGTGACGCTCTGCACGACCTTGCCGTCCACGAGCAGGTTGACGCCGGTCTCGGCGGAGCGCGGCTGGGCCTGGGTGTCGGAGAGGACCACCTGGTCGAGGTTGATGTGACCCCAGCCGCCGGTGCCGGCGTCCACGACCCTGATCCGGGCCTGCTTGCCCTGGAGGTCGGACAGGTCCCAGGAGGCCCAGTCCAGGGCCTCGGTGTCGGCGCCGGTCGCGGAACGGACCACCTGGCCGTCGACGAGGAGCTCGACCGCCGTGGGGGAACCGGAGCTGACGCCGTGATAGCCGCCGCCGACGAGGAAGTCCAGGTACTTCCTGTCGATCGTGAAGGCCGGTGAGGTGAGCGTGCCGGTGGCGGTGTCCCCGCCCAGAAAACTGTTGACGAGACCGTGGCCCAGATAGCCGGAGACCTGCTGCTGGCCGGACAGGGTGCCCTGGGCCGGTCCGGTGCCGAAGGCGTCGCCGGTGGTGGTCCAGTCGCCGATGGGACTGGAGTAGGTGCCGCCCTCGAAGTCGGCGAGTGTCTCGCCGGCCGGGACGGTCTGCGCGCCCAGGACGGAGCCGGGCCGGTAGGGGTGCTTGCCGCCGCCGACCCGGAAGTTGACGTAGTCGCCGGTGACGGTGAACGCGGGCGAGGTCAGCGTGCCGGTGGCGGCGTCCCCGCCGTGGAAGCTGTCGGCGAACGCCCGGCCGCCGAAGCCGGTCACCGCGCTCTGGCCGTCCAGGGCACCCGTCGCCGGCCCGGTGCCGAACGCGCTGCCGGAGGCCGTCCAGTCCCCGAACGAACCGGACTCGAAGTCCTGGAGGGCGGTACCGGCCGGGGCGGTGTACGGCCCGCTGTCGTCGGCGGTGAACTCAGTGCCGTCGAAGTCGCCGACGAAGTACTGGGCGCCCGAACCGCCCGCGATGGCACCGGGGTTGAGGTTGACCGCCAGCACCCACTTGGTCTTCTTCGCGTCACCGTCCACGGGCAGCGGGAACAGGTCGGGGCACTCCCACACCCCGCCGGTCGCGCCGGCCGGACCGAAGTCGCTCAGATGGCTCCAGTGCTTCAGGTCGGCCGAGCTGTAGAACGAGATCCTGTGCTGGTCGGAGAGGGCCACCGCCATCAGCCAGCTGCGGGTGGGCGCGTACCAGAACACCTTCGGATCACGGAACTCGGTCGAACCCAGGTCGAGGACCGGATTGCCGGAGTACTTCGTCCAGGTGGTGCCGCCGTCGGTGCTGTAGGCGAGGGACTGCCGCTGGATGCCGTCGGACTTCACCAGGCTCGTGTACACGGCGACCAGCGGGGGGTTCTTGGCGGTGCCGAAACCGGTGGTGTTGTTCGTGTCCAGCACCACGCTGCCGGAGAAGACCATCTCGTCGGCGTCCTGCGGGATGGCGACCGGGAGTTCCTTCCAGTGCACCAGGTCGGTGCTGACCGCGTGGCCCCAGGACATGTTGCCCCAGGTGTCGCCCGACGGGTTGTACTGGAAGAACAGGTGGTACCGGCCCTTGTAGTAGATGAGCCCGTTGGGGTCGTTCATCCAGTTCTGGGCCGGGGTGAAGTGGAACTGGGGCCGGTAGGGCTCCTGGTGGAGCGGGGCGGCGGAGGCCGGGGACGCGACGATCAGGCCGAGCCCGGACAGGGCGGCCAGCGCGGTGAGCAGTCTGCGGCGCGTACGAGGCGATCGGGACATGGTGCTCCTTACGGGCAGGCGGGTGCGGCGCGGCCGTGGGGGACCGGCCCACGCCAGGTGCGGGTGGGGGCAGGGCACCGCCAGGCCTCGTCCAAGGCCGTGGGCGGGCCCGCCCGTCGGGGGGAGCGGCGTCGAGAGCTTCCAGCCGATGTCTGGAAACGTTTCGCCGCAAGGTACGGCTGGGCTCACCCGGTGTCCAGACTCTGGGCAGCACATAGGTTCCGTGTGAGGATGGGGCAGCGCTGTCAGCAGCCGCGCATCCGGAGGTGAAAACGTTGCCAACCTCGCAGAACGACACCGGCAGGCGGTCGGCGACGATGCGTGACGTCGCGACCATGGCCGGGGTCGGTATCGCCACCGTCTCCCGGGTCGTCAACGGCAAGCCCGGAGTCACTCCGGACCTGGCGGAGAAGGTGACGCGCGCCGCCGAACTGCTCGGCTACCGGCACGACATGACGGCCAGCAGCCTGCGCAGGGCCGACCGCCGCACCCACACCCTCGGACTGATCCTCGAGGACGCCGCCAACCCGTTCTCCGCCGCCCTGCACCGCGCGGTCGAGGACGCCGCCGCCGAGCGAGGTGTGCTGGTGCTCGCCGGCTCCACCGACGAGGACCCCGTCAGGGAGCGCGGTCTCGTGCGCACGTTCACCGCGCGCCGGGTCGACGGCCTCATCGTGGTGCCCACCGGACTGACCGACACGGATCTCGACGCGGCCCGGGGCGCGGGCACCCCCGTCGTGTGCGTGGACCGGCCCACGAGCGTGCGGGAGGTGGACACCGTGACGGTGGACAACCGCGCGGGCGTGCGCGCGGCGGTCGGGCGGCTGCACGCGGCGGGACACCGGCGCATCGCCTTCCTGGGAGACCTCCCCACCATCTGGACCGCCGAGGAGCGCCACGCCGGATTCGTCGAAGGGCTCGCTGAAACGGGCTCCGTCCTGCACCCGGCGCTCGTACGGCGCGCGGTCCACGGCGTGGAGGCCGCCCAGGAGGCAACCCGGGAACTCCTCGCCCTGCCCCGGCCGCCCACCGCGCTCGTCTCCGGCCAGAACCTCGTGACCGTCGGCGTCCGCAAGACCCTCCAGGACCTGCGACGTCAGCACGACGTGGCACTGATCGGCTTCGACGACCTGCCCTTCGCCGACCTGCTCGACCCCGGCATCTCGGTGATCGCCCAGGACCCGGTCGCCATCGGCCGTGCGGCCGCGACCCTGCTGTTCGACCGCGTCGACGGCGACCCCGGACCCGCCCGCCACCGAGTGCTGACGACGCGCTACCTGGCCCGCGGTTCCGGAGAACTGCCGGGGCCCGGCGGGGGCTGACAGGCGCGCAGGGCGGGCGGTGCGCCGCGCTCACCCCGGTCCGGCGCCAGGGCCCGTTCGATACCGTACGGAGGGAGTCCCCGGTTCGCGAGGAGTATCTGGATGACCCAGGCCAGGGCCATGCGTGCGGACGCTCGGCGCAACTACGAGCGGCTGCTCAAGGCCGCCGCGGAGGCCTTCGCCGAGCACGGGGAGGGCGCGTCGCTCGACGACATCGCCAAGCGGGCGGGAGTGGGGTCGGGGACCCTCTACCGGCACTTCCCGACGCGGCGGGCCCTGCTGGAGGCGGCGTACGTGGACCGCGTCGAGGGGCTCGCCCGACGCGCCGACGAGCTCGCGGAGCGGTTGCCGCCGGGGGAGGCGCTGACGGAGTGGCTGTACGAGCTGTGCGTCGGGACGATCCAGGTGCGGGGGCTGGGCGCGCTGCTGGGATCTGCGATGACGGCGACGGACGGCGGCGTCACGCCGACGGTGTGCGGGACGCATGTGCGGGGGGCGGCGGAGCGGTTGGTGGCGGCGGCGCGGGGGGCGGGTTCGGTGCGGGGGGATGTGGAGCCGGTGGAGTTGCTCCGGCTGGCCCATGGGGTGGCGGGGGCGGCGGAGTTGGGTGGTGGGGGTGGGGGGTCGATCCGGCGGTATCTGACGCTGCTGATGGAGGGGTTGCGGGCGTAGGGCCTGAGGGGGTGCCTCGCTGCGTCGTCTGGCGGGTGCGGGTGCGTCGTGGCTTGTCGCGCAGTTCCCCGCGCCCCTGAGTGGGTGCAGTCAAGGCATGCCTAGCTGTACCCACCGCTTTTAGGGGCGCGGGGAACTGCGCGACAAGCCCCCGCCGGCCCGCAGCCGAACGACTACCTCAAAGTGCCTGGGCCGCCGGCTTCACCATCCCCCTCACCGTGCGGGACTTCACGAAGTCGCCCATCGCCGTCATCTCCCACTCGCCGGAGAACTGGCGGATCAGCTTCGCCATCATGACCCCCGTCTGCGCCTCCGCGCCGGTGAGGTCGAAGCGGACCAGTTCCTCTCCGCTCGCGGCGTCGATGAGGCGGCAGTACGCCTTGGCGACCTCGGTGAACTTCTGGCCGGAGAAGGAGTTGACCGTGAAGACGAGGCCGGTGACCTCCTGGGGCAGCCGGCCGAGGTCCACGACGATCACCTCGTCGTCGCCGCTGCCCTCACCCGTGAGGTTGTCGCCCGAGTGCTTGATCGCGCCGCCGACGATGGACAGCTTGCCGAAGTAGCAGCTGTCGATGTGGTTGCGCTGCGGGCCGTAGGCGATGACCGACGCGTCGAGGTCGATGTCCTTGCCCCGGAACGCCGGTTCCCAGCCGAGGCCCATCTTGACCTGGGAGAGCAGCGGACGGCCGCCCTTGACCAGGGACACGGTCTGGTTCTTCTGGAGGCTGACCCGCCCCTTGTCGAGGTTGATCTTCCCGGTCCCCGGAGCGGGGGCGGGCGGGGCCGGGGGAGCGGCGGGGGCCGGGGTCTGCACGGTCGGGGCGGGCGGCGGAGCGACGGGCTGCGGGGGAGCGACGGGCTGCGGCGGAGCCGCGTGTTGGGGCGGGGCCACCGGTTGCTGCGGGGCCACCGGCGCCGGCGGCGGCTCCTCCACGGTCACGCCGAAGTCCGTCGCGATGCCCGCCAGCCCGTTCGCGTACCCCTGCCCGACCGCCCTGGCCTTCCAGGCGCCGTTGCGCAGGTAGATCTCGACGACCACCAGCGCTGTCTCGGTGCCGAGCTGCGGGGGCGTGAACGTGGCCAGGACGGAGGTGTCGTCCGCGTTGCGGATCGTGGCCGTCGGCTCGATGCCCTGGAAGGTCTGCCCTGCCGCGTCCGGGCTCGCGGTGACGACGATCTTCTCGATGCCCGGCGGGAGAGCCGCCGTGTCGACGGTGATCGCGTCGGGGGATGTGCCGCCGCCCGAGCGGTAGGTCACTCCCGGCCCGGACGGCTGGTTGTAGAAGATGAAGTCGTCGTCGGAGCGCACCTTGCCGTCGGCGGTGAGCAGCAGGCCCGACACGTCGAGCCGCACCGGCGCGGAGACGTCCACCGTCACACGGGTGACGGGGAGGGGGATGTTCGAGCCCGGGGTCATAGCTGTCATGCCCGGTGAACGACCGACGCCGCTTTACCGTTCCCTTAATCTTCCACGACACCCCACCGGCCTACGGCACCCCCACCGGCCCCCCGCTTCACCGCCTACGGCACCACCACGATCTTCCGGCCCACCCCCGCCGCGAACTGCTCCAGCGCCTGCGGATAGCGGTCCAGGGGGAGCCGGTCGCTGATGAAGACCTCCGGGTCGAGGACCCCCGTCGCGAACAGCTCCGCCGCCCGCTCGAAGCTGTGCAGGACGGCCATCGAGCCGGTGATGGTGATCTCCTGGTTGTAGACGCGGTACGGGTCGATCGTCACCCGGGTCGCGTAGTCGGCCACCCCGAACTGGAGGAAGGTGCCCGCCTTGGCCACCCGGTCCAGGCCGTCCTGGATCGCCGCCGCGTTGCCCGTCGCGTCGATCACCAGGTCCCAGCCCTGCGGACGGTCCAGCTCGTCGGGGTTCGCCGCGGATTCCGAGACGCCGAGCTTGCGGGCCGTCTCCAGCCGGGCCGGGTTCACGTCCACCACGTCCACGCTCGCCGCGCCGGTCCGCTTGGCCAGCTCCAGCATCATCAGGCCCATCGTCCCCGAGCCGTAGATCAGCACATGCGCGCCGAGGCGGCTGCGCAGGACGTCGTATCCCCGGACCGCGCAGGAGAGCGGTTCCACCAGCGCCGCGTCCTGGGTGCGGACGTGCTCGGGCAGCCGTACGCAGTTGGCCACCGGCGCGACGGCGAACTGCGCCGCGCCGCCGCCCGTGGTCACGCCGATCGCGGCCCAGCGTTCGCAGAGGTTGTTGTGGCCCGTACGGCAGTAGCGGCACTCGTGGCAGTACAGGGACGGGTCGACGGCCACCCGGTCGCCGACCGCCAGCTCGGTGACCCGGGTGCCGACCCCGACCACCTCGCCCGCGAACTCGTGGCCCGGCACGATCGGCAGCTGGGGGGCGAACTCGCCCTGGAGGATGTGCAGATCGGTGCCGCACAGGCCGCACGCGGCGACCTCGACGACGACCTCGCGCGGGCCCGGCGTCGGGTCCGGGACCTCGGTGACGACGGCACGGCCCACGGACTCGATGACGGCGGCCTTCATTTCACGGCTCCCAGAGACAGGCCCTGGACCAGTTTGTCCTGGGCGGCGAACCCCGCGGCGAGCACCGGCAGGGAGATCACGAGCGACGCGGCGCACACCTTCGCCAGGAACAGCCCCTGGCTGGTGATGAAGCCGGTCAGGAACACGGGAGCGGTCTCGGCGACCACGCCGGTGAGCACCCTCGCGAACAGCAGTTCGTTCCAGCTGAAGATGAAGCAGATCAGGGCCGTCGCCGCGATGCCCGGCAGGGCGATGGGGGCCACCACGCGCGCGAGGACCGTCGGGAGCCTCGCGCCGTCCACCCGCGCCGCCTCGATCACCGCGACCGGGACCTCGGCGAGGAAGGACTGCATCATCCAGACCGCGATCGGCAGGTTCATCGACGTGTAGAGGATGACCAGCAGCCAGATGTTGTCGAGCATGCCGGTGTTCTTCGCGAACAGGTAGATCGGCAGCAGACCCGCCACCACCGGCAGCATCTTGGTGGACAGGAAGAAGAACAGGACGTCCGTCCACTTCCGCACCCGTCGGATCGACAGCGCGTACGCCGCCGGGAGCGCAAGGAGCAGGACGAACAGGGTCGAAGCCACCGACGCCACCAGCGAGTTGGCCAGCGCCGGCCAGGGGCTGGCGCCGCCGCCCGTGCCGAAGAAGTCGCGGTAGCCGTCGAGGGTGAGGGCGGCGCCGAAGGAGGGCGGGTTGGTGGCCGCGTCGGCCTCGGAGTGGAAGGACGTCAGGGCCATCCAGGCGATCGGGAGGAAGAACATGATCCCCAGGAGCCAGGCCAGCAGGCCGAGACCGTTGCGGCGCAGGACCTTCATGCGCGCGACACCTCCTCGCGGAACAGGGACGACACGACGCGCAGGGCGAAGGTCGCGATGATGATCGAGCCGATGACGACCAGGACGCCGGCCGCCGAGGCGAGGCCGTTCTCATGGGCCTGGTAGAAGCTCTGGTAGACGGTGTACGGCAGGTTGGCGGTGCCCAGGCCGCCGGACGTGATCGTGAAGACCGCGTCGAAGTTCTGGACGATGTAGATCGAGCCGAGCAGGGCGCCCAGCTCCAGGTAGCGGCGCAGGTGCGGGAGCGTCAGGTAGCGGAAGATCTGCCAGTCGCTCGCGCCGTCCACCCGCGCGGCCTCCATCTGCTGCTGGTCACGGCTCTGGAGACCGGCCAGCAGGATGAGCATCATGAACGGCGTCCACTGCCAGATGAGGGAGGCCTCCACCGCGAGCAGCGGGGTGTTGGAGATCCAGTCCGGCTGTGGACCGCCCACGTAGTGCAACAGCCCGTTGAACAAGCCGTATTCGGGGTTGTAGAGCACATGTTTCCAGAGCAGCGCGGCCGCCACCGGTACGACCAGGAACGGGGCGATCAGCAGCGTCCGGACCACTCCGCGACCGCGGAACCGCCTGTCCAGGAGCAGCGCCAGGAGGAGCCCGAGGGCCAGGCTGACCAGGACCACCGTCACCGTCAGCAGGACCGTCGTCCACACCGAGTGGCGCAGGTCCGCGTCGGTGAGGACCTCCTTGTAGTTGTCGACCCCGGTGAAGTGACGGGCCTTCGGATAGAGCGAGTTCCAGTCGAAGAAGGAGATCACCACCGTGGCCACGAACGGCAGTTGGGTGACCACGATCATGAAGACCAGGGCGGGCAGCAGCGGGGCCCGGGTGGCCCAGGCGCGCAGCCGGTTCGAGGGCTGCCGCACGGTACGTACGCTCTCGGTGGCCAGTGGGGCCGTCGTTGTCGCGGTCATCGTCCCTCGTACTCCTCGGAGATCTTCTCGGCGAGCTGCTGGGACTTGCTCAGGGCCGACTCGACGGACTGGCGTCCGGCGATGGCCGCGCTGATCTCCTGGGAGACCCGGGTGCCGAGGTCGGTGAACTCGGGGATGCCGACGAACTGGATGCCGGGCGCGGGACGCGGCTGCACCCCCGGGTCGTTCGGCCGCGCCTGCTCGATGGCCTCCTTGGTCATCTCCTGGAAGGAGGCGGCCGACTTGCGGTACTCCGGGTTCGTGTACGTCGAGGCGCGCTTGCCCGCCGGGACGTTGGACCAGCCGATCTTGTCGCCGACCAGCTGCTCGTACCGCTTGCCGGACGCCCAGGAGACGAACTTCCAGGCGTTGTCGGGATTGCGGGACGCTTTCTGGATGCCCCAGGCCCAGGTGTAGAGCCAGCCGGAGGACTCGGTCCGCTCGACGGGGGCGGGGGCGTAGCCGAGCTTGCCCCTGACCGGGGAGTCGGCCGCCTCCAGCAGACCGGCGGCGCTGGTGGCGTCGTACCACATGGCGACCTTGCCCTGGGTCATGTTGTTGAGGCACTCGGCGAAGCCGGACTGGGCGGCGCCGGACTCGCCGTGCGCGCGCACGAGGTCGACGTAGAACTTGGTCGCCTTCTCGAAGGCGGGGGAGTCCAGCCGGGCCTTCCAGTCCTTGTCGAACCAGGTGCCGCCGAAGGTGTTCACGACCGTGGTGAGCGGGGCCATGACCTCGCCCCAACCGGGCAGCCCGCGCAGGCAGATGCCCTTCATCCCGGACTCGGCGCCGTCCGCCTTCGCCGCCAGGTCGGCCACCTGGGTCCAGGTGGGGTGGGCCGGCATGGTCAGGCCCTTCTTCGCGAAGACGTCCTTGCGGTACATCAGGAAGGAGGACTCGCCGTAGAAGGGCTGGCCGTAGAGCTTGCCGTCGTCGCCGGTCAGGGACTGGCGCATCGGCTTCAGGATGTCCTGTTCGTCGTACGCCGGGTCCTTGGCGACGTACGAGTTCATCTCGTGCAGCCAGCCGTTGCGGGCGTAGATGGGGATCTCGTAGTTCGACAGGGTCGCCACGTCGTACTGGCCGGCCTGGTTGGCGAAGTCCTGGCTGATCTTGTCGC
This sequence comes from Streptomyces sp. 351MFTsu5.1, assembly GCF_000383655.1. Classification (NCBI taxonomy): domain Bacteria; kingdom Bacillati; phylum Actinomycetota; class Actinomycetes; order Kitasatosporales; family Streptomycetaceae; genus Streptomyces; species Streptomyces sp. 351MFTsu5.1. The sequence goes on from NZ_KB911783.1 coordinate 425,466, forward strand.
GGACGTCGTTCTCGGGCAGGACGGTGAAGTTGACCTTGATGCCGGTCTCCTCGGTGAAGCGCGGGGCGAGCTTCTGGAGTTCCGTCATCTGGGAGTTGTTGACCATCAGGACGTTGACGGAGGTGCCGCCCGACCCGGTCCCGCCCGCTCCGACCCAGCAGCCGGAGAGCAGCGGGGCGAGCAGCGTCCCTGCGGCGGCCAGGGCGAGCGTGGCTCGCGGTGGCCGTCGTCGGCTCGGGGTTCGCATGGATCGCTCCTGGACATAGAGGGATATAAGGGGCACTGATTGTCGTAAGTGGCCCCATAAGGAAGTCAGTTCGGAAATCAGACCCGGATGACCTGTGGGCCCAGCAGGGAGTAGCGATGGGCCTCGGCCGACGGCAGCAGCGGGCTGGTCACGATCGCCTCCAGCGCGCCGATCTCCGCGAACCGGCAGAAGCTGACCGCGCCGAACTTGGTGTGCACGCCCGCGAACACCGTGCGGCGCGCGGCCCGGATGGCCTGCGCCTTGACCTCGCCGACCGCGGGGTCGGGGGTGGTGAGGCCGTGTTCGCGGGAGATGCCGTTGGCGCCGATGAAGGCCAGGTCCAGGACGAACCCGGCCAGCATCTTCGTCGTCCAGTGGTCGACGGTGGCCAGGGTGCCGGCCCTGACCCGGCCGCCGAGCAGCAGGACGGAGGTGTTCTCGGCCCCGGCCAGGGCGCCGGCGACCGGCAGGGAGGCGGTGACCACGGTCAGCGGCCGGTCCCGGGGCAGGGCCTCGGCGATGAGCTGCGGGGTGAAGCCCTCGTCGACGAAGACCGTCTCGGCGTCCCCGACCAGCTCCGCCGCGGCGGCCGCGACCCGGCGCTTCTCGGGCACGTGGCTGGTGGCGCGGAAGGCCAGCGTCGTCTCGAAACCGGCGCTCTCCACGGGGTAGGCGCCGCCGTGCGTACGGCGGACCAGGCCGTGGTCCTCCAGGGCGCGGAGGTCTCGCCGCACGGTCTCCTTGGCGACGCCGAGTTGGGCGGCGAGGGTGTTGACGTCGACGGCGCCGGTGGTGCGGGCGGTGCGGACGATGTGCCGCTGGCGTTCTTCCGCGGTACTGGTCATTCGGTCACCCGCCCTCCTGTCGTGCGGTGCCCGTTCGGGCCGTCTGGAGGAAGTTGTACAGCGGGTGGGTGGTGGTGACCAGGTCTGTTGCGGGGGTGATCCTGTCCGTGTGTGCCCGTTCGGGCGGGACCGCGCCTGCTGGGGTGGAGGGTGCGGTCGTGCGGCGACTGCGGGTCCGTTGTGGCTGGTCGCGCAGTTCCCCGCGCCCCCGGTCGTGCGCTGTCGCGCTACGACCGATGAGCCGCTGCCGTGCCCGGATAGGGATGCGGGCGGGCCCGTTCGGTGCCCGCCCGCCCTCGTGACGGCTGAATCAGTGCGGCCAGATCGGCGGGTCCGTCACGAAGTGGCCGCCCAGGTATGCGTGGGCCTCCACGCCCTCCTCGAGGTCGCCCTGGTCGGCGATCAGCTTCTCCGCGTAGGGCTCGGAGTCGTCCTGGGGGTCGTAGCCGAGGGCGCGTGCGCTGCTCAGGTCCCACCACAGGCGGGTGTTGGCCGAGGAGCCGTAGACCACGGTGTGGCCGACCTCCTCGGCGGTCAGGGCCGCGTGGAAGAGGCGGGCGCCGTCGGCGGGGCTCATCCACAGGGAGAGCATGCGCACGCTGGTCGGCTCCGGGAAGCAGGAGCCGATGCGGACCGACACGGTCTCCAGGCCGTGCTTGTCCCAGTAGAACTGTGCGAGGTCCTCGCCGAAGGACTTGGACAGGCCGTAGAAGGTGTCCGGGCGGTGCGGGGTGTCGACGGGGATGAGGGGGTCCTGGCCGCGGGGGCGCGGGGTGTAGCCCACCGCGTGGTTGGAGGAGGCGAAGACGATCCGCGGGACGCCCTCGGCGCGCGCGGCCTCGTAGAGGTGGTAGGTGCCCTCGATGTTCGCCTTGAGGATCTTCTCGAACGGGGCTTCCAGGGAGATGCCCGCGAGATGGAGGATCGCGTCGACACCGCGCACGGCCTCGCGCACCGCGTCCCGGTCGGCGAGATCGGCGACCACCGCGTCCGGCTCGCCCTCGATCGGCCGCAGGTCGAGCAGGCGCAGCTCGTAGCCGTACGCGGGCAGGAGGTCCCGCATCAGGGTTCCCAGGCCGCCGGCGGCGCCGGTGAGCAGGACGGTGCGGGGAGCGGGCATCCTCGGATCTCCTTGAACGGCCTCATCGGTGCACAGTATTCACATGCGTGGACAAGCTAGGGATTGGGTCTTGGCTTCGTCAAGGGTAGCGTGGTGTGCGTTCAGAAATATAAACTCTGATCAGTATTCTGCATGTCGTTCTAGGGAGAGCCTGTGACGTCGTCCGCCGACCTCGCCCATCGACTCGGCATCCCGAGCGGGCCGCTGTTCTTCCCCGTCACCCCCTACGGCCCGGACGGATCCGTCGACCTCGGTGTGTACCGCGCGCACGTACGCCAAGGCGTGGACGCCGGGGCCGCGGCCGTGTTCGCGTGCTGCGGCACCGGGGAGTTCCACGCGCTCACGCCCGAGGAGTTCCAGGACTGCGTCCGCGCGGCCGTGGCGGAGACGGCCGGGCGGGTGCCGGTCGTCGCGGGCGCCGGATACGGCACCGCGCTCGCCGTACGGTATGCCCGGCTCGCCGCGGCGGCCGGGGCCGACGGACTGCTCGCCCTGCCGCCCTACCTGGTGGTCGCCGGGCAGGAGGGACTGCTGCGGCACTACCGCGAGGTGGCCGCCGCGACCCCGCTCCCGGTGATCGTCTACCAGCGCGACAACGCCGTGTTCACCCCGGAGACCGTCGTCGGACTGGCCCGCACCGAGGGGATCATCGGCCTCAAGGACGGCCTCGGCGACCTCGACCTGATGCAGCGGACCGTGAGCGCGGTGCGCACCGAAGTGCCCGGTGACTTCCTCTACTTCAACGGTCTGCCCACCGCCGAGCAGACCCAGCTCGCCTACCGGGCCATCGGCGTCCCCCTGTACTCG
>NZ_KB911784.1:0-53840 GCF_000383655.1 Streptomyces sp. 351MFTsu5.1
CGGCAAGGTGATCATCGTGCTGTCCGAGGGGCGTCTGCTGAACCTGGGCAACGCGACCGGGCACCCGTCGTTCGTGATGTCCAACTCGTTCGCGGACCAGACCCTGGCCCAGATCGAGTTGTTCACCAAGCCGTCCGAGTACCCGACCGACGTCTATGTGCTGCCCAAGCACCTCGACGAGAAGGTGGCCCGCCTCCACCTGGACGCGCTCGGTGTGAAGCTGACCGAGCTGCGCCCGGAGCAGGCGGCCTACATCGGCGTCGAGGTCGACGGCCCGTACAAGCCGGACCACTACCGCTACTGAGCCGGTCAGAGCACCGCGAGGACCTCCTTGGCCACCCGCTCACCGGAGCGGACGGCTCCGTCCATGAAGCCGTTCCAGTGCAGGGAGGTCTCCGTGCCCGCCCAGTGGATGCCGCCCACCGGAGTGCGCAGGGCGGCGCCGTACTGGGTCAGGACACCGGGCGCGGCGATGGAGACCGGGCCGCCGCGGGTGTAGGCCTCGTTGTTCCAGCGTTGCAGGACGAAGGAGGTGGGGGAGGCCGCTTTCGGGCCGAAGTAGGTCACGTAGTCCTTGAGGACGGCCGCCTTGACGTCCGCCTCGCTCGCGCCGTCGAACTTGCGGGCCTCGTCGGCCTCGATGAAGCCCATCAGGGCGCCGTAGGAGGCGTCAGGCGGGGAGTTGTCGAAGGTCGAGCTGATCACGCCGGAGTCGCTGACGACCTGGCCGTTGAGGCCGTCGGCCCGCCAGAACGGGGTGTCGTAGATCGCGATCGCCTTGCCGACCGAGGCCATCGGGAGGCGCTGGGTGAGCTGGTCGCGGGCGGCGGGCAGCAGCGGGTCGTAGGTGATGCGGGCCGCGAGCGGCGGCGGTACGGCGACCACGACCCGCTTGGCGGTGACGGTGACGCCGTCGGCCGTGACGACGTACTTCGAGCCGGACTTGGCGATCGTGCGCACCGGGGCGTTCAGGACCACCCGGTCGCCGAGGGTGGCGGCGAGCTTGATCGGCACCTGCTGGGAGCCGCCGACGAAGCGCGACTCCTGGGCGCCGCCCGCGGTCTCGGTGAGGCGCTCCAGGGTGCCGGGGGTGGTCTCGTTGCCGGCCGCGGCTATGTAGAACAGCACGAACAGCAGGGAGAGTTCGCGGGGTTCGGCGGAGAAGATCGAGGTGCAGGCCACGTCCAGGAGGAACTTGGCCGACGGGATCACGGCGTTGGCGCGCAGCCAGGTCTCGAAGGTCTGCCGGTCCCACTCGTCGGCCTTGGCGGCGGTCCAGGGCGCGTCGAGGGGGATCGTCTTGGCCATGTCGTCGAGGGAGGCCTGGACGATGGCCGCGTTGGCGAGGCCTGCCGCGTCGATCGGCGGGACCGAGCCGAGGAGGCCGTCGGTGGCGTACGGCGTCCTCTTGCCGTCCTTGTAGAGCAGGTTGTTGCCGGTGTTGTAGGTGGCGAAGGTGCCCACCCCCAGCGAGTCGGCGAGGGCCTTGATGCGGTCCTGGGTGGGGCCGATGAACTCGCCGCCGCCCTCGGTGACCCCGCCGTTGGCCAGCTTCAGGTTGAGGACCCGGCCGCCGACGCGGTCCCGGGCCTCCAGGACGGCGACCGTCTTCCCGCCCGCGACCAGGTCACGGGCGGCGGTGAGTCCGGCGAGCCCGCCGCCGACGATCGCGACGTCCACGTCACGGGTCGTCGCGGCGGAGGCGGGAGCGGCGGCGGTGCCGGTGAGCGCTGCGGCGCCGGCCGCGGCGGCGGCACCGCCGAGCAGGGAGCGCCGGGAGAGCGAGGAGAGGGGGGAGAGCGGGGAGAGCTGTCTTTCGCGTGCCACGTGCGTCCTCCGTGGTGGAGAGAGTGTGGAGCTAGAACATGAGAGTTGTTCACATTCTGGCCCCGCGCGACGGCACACGACAACGCTCCTGTCACATCTCTCGCAGATGTAACAGGAGCGCCGGTCAAGCGAGTTGGGGTCCCGCGCGTCAGACGGGCAGCCGCGAGAGGCGGCCCCCGCCGCCCTTCTCCGCGGCCTTCGCCGCCTTCTCGACGGCCTTCGCGATCTTCTCGGCGTCGAGGGCGACTTCCCGGAAGGTGCCGCTGATGGGCGTGACGAACCCGGAGAAGTAGAGGCCGGGGGCGTTCTGCGGGACACGGGCCCCGTTGACGACCGGACCGCCGCGCCCGTCGAGGACGTCCAGGTGCCCGACCAGACCCTCCAGTGAACGGGCGTACCCCGTGGCCGCGATCACCGCGTCCGGGGTGATCCGGATGCCGTCGGCGAGGAGGACCTCGTCGCCCTCGAAGCCCTCGACGGCGGCCACCACCTCGATGCGGCCCTTGCGGATCGCGTCGACGAGGCCGACGTCCTGGACCGGGATGGCGCCCTCCTTGGCCCGGCTGTAGAGGCCGGTGTCCGGGCGGGGCAGGCCGTGCGCGGAGAGGTCGGGGACGCTGAGCTTGGCCAGGGGCCGGGCCAGCCGGTCGACGAGGCCGACCGGCAGCCGTCGTACGAGAACGCCCGTGTACTGGGCCGCCCAGCCGGCCGTGGAACGGCGGACGATGTGCGGGGCGGTGCGCACCGACAGCCGGACCCGCGCGGCGCCGCCCTCGACCAGGTCCACGGCGATCTCGGCACCGGTGTTGCCGACGCCGACGACCAGGACGTCACGGCCCGCGTAGGGCCCGGGGTTGCGGTACTCGCCCGCGTGCCGCAGCTCGCCCTTGTACTCCTCGCGGCCCGGCCAGTCCGGCAGCAGCGGGGTGTGGTTCCAGCCGGTGGCCACGACCACCGCGGCACCGGTCAGTTCGCGGCCGCCGGTGGCGTGCAGCAGCCAGCCGGTGCCGTCGGGGGTGCGCTCGATGCGGGAGACCTCGACTCCGGTGACCGTCTCCAGCTCGTGGTGCTCCGCGTACTTCTCCAGATAGCGCACCACGTCGTCGCGCGAGACCCAGCGGCCGAAGCGGCGGGGCATCGGCAGACCGGGCAGGGCCGACAGGCGGCGGGTGGTGTGCAGGTGGAGGCGGTCGTAGTGGCGCCGCCAGGACGCGCCGACGTGCTCGGACCTCTCCAGGACGACCGCGCGGATCCCCCGGGCGCGCAGCGCGTACGCGACGGAGAGTCCGGCCGGGCCGCCGCCGACCACGTACACGGGGTGGTCGGCGGTGCTGGTGGAGAGAGAGGAGTCGCCCATGAGCGCGAGCGTAATCAGACGGCTCGTTGATAGGTCTCGGTCAAGACGGGAATTGGTTGCGGATCGATCACGCCTGTAGGAGAAGTGCGTGGGTCGCGTGACGTATCCCACACGGAATGCGCGCGGGTGCCGGGCGGACGTCCACAGGACCGGCCGACGGGGTTCCCGGAACCCCTCATCTGACGTACCGTCAGATTTCATGGACACGATCTGGCTCACCGGGGCCGAGTGGCTTGCCGTCCTGCGCATGGGTCTCGGCCTGTGGTGGCTGGAGAGCTGGCGGCACAAGGACAAGAAGACGTGGTTCAAGGGCGGCGGCATCACCTGGGCCGCGGACATCGCCGCCAAACACCGCTGGACCCCGGTCCGCAGCGGCTTCGACGTGGTCGTGGCGCCCCGGCCCAGGACCATGGCCTACGTCGTCGCGTACGCCGAACTCGCCCTCGGTCTCGGCCTGGTCCTCGGCCTGCTGACGCCGGTCGCCCTGGTCGGCGGGCTGCTCCTGAACGTCCTCTACTTCACCCTGATGATCCACGACTGGGCCGAGCAGGGGCAGAACTCGATGATGGCCCTCATCTCGCTGGTGGCCCTGTTCGGGATGTCCTGGCAGACATGGTCGCTCGACGCCGCGCTGGGCTGGTTCCGGTGACCGGGACCCCGGTGACACCGAGGTTCGACCTGCCGGAGGCGGACGCCTTCACGCGCACCTACTGGGACGCGGCGCGGCAGGGGGTGCTGCTGCTCAGGCGCTGCGGGGCGTGCGAGCGGGTCCACCACTACCCGCGCGAGTTCTGCCCGCACTGCTGGAGCGAGGACGTCTCCTGGTTTCCGGCGAGCGGCCGGGCCACCCTGCACACCTGGTCGGTCGTCCACCGCAACGACCTGCCGCCGTTCAAGGACCGCACCCCGTACGCCGCCGCCGTCGTCGACCTCGACGAGGGCCCGCGGATGATGACGGAGATCGTGGACTGCGCCCATGAGGAGCTGCGGCCGGGGCTGGAACTGGAGGCGGTCTTCCCTGAGGGCGTCCCGAAATTCAGGCCGAGGGGAGGGTCGGCAGGGTCTTGAATGGCCCGGTGCCCCCTCTCGACGACCAGCACCCCATCAGCCGCCCCTTCCCCGACCTGCACGGCCACGGCCTGCGGCTGCGGCCGTGGGACCCGGACAGCGACGCCGACGCCGAGAACTGGCTGCGAGGCGTCACCGACCCGGACTTCGTCCGCTGGAACACCCCGCTCATCCTGATCGACGACCTCGCCGGCGCCCGTGAGGCGCTGCGTCGCAAGGCCGGCATGGCGGCGGACGGCACCAGCGCCTCGTACCGGATCACCGACGAGTCGAGCGGTACGACACTGGGCCACGTCGGGGTCAACGACATCAACCACGTCTTCAGTTCGGCCCGCGTCGGATATTGGGTCCTCCCCGAGGCCCGCGGCCGCGGCGTGGCCACCCGGGCCCTCCGTCTGGCCGCCCACTGGGCCCACACCGAACTGGCCCTCCACCGACTGGAGCTGGATCACGGAGTCGGCCACCACGCCTCCTGCCGCGTCGCCGAACGCTGCGGCTTCCGCTACGAGGGCACGCTGCGGGGATCGATGTTCGAGGCGGGCCGCCACGACGCCTTCCGCGACGCCCACCTGCACGCCCGACTGGCGACGGATCCGGAACAGGGGTGAGGGGCGGGCGACGGATCCGGAACAGGGGTGAGGGGCGGGCGGGCCGAGACCGCGCGGGCGACTCTTAACTCGCCCTTTGCCGAAGCCCGTTGTCCCGCCGGACGGCGCTTGCCAGCATGCCGGGATGCGTATCTCCACCGCCTACGAGGGCGCCCTCGGCGACTACTTCGCCGGCAACGCGACCGACGGTCCCTACAACGCCCACACCGACCGCCCCGCCATGCTCGAACTGGCCGGGGACGTCACCGGCCTGCGGGTGCTGGACGCCGGCTGCGGGGCCGGGCACTACATCACGGAACTGCGGGCGCGCGGCGCGGCCGAGGTGGTCGGGGTCGAGGGCAGCGCGCGACTGCTGGACCACGCCCGGGACCGCGTCGGCGACGACCCCGCGGTCACGCTGCACCACCACGACCTGGAGCAACCCCTCGGCTTTTTGCCGGACGACTCCTTCGACCTCGGCGTGGTGGCCCTGGTCCACCATCACCTGGAGGCCCGCCGGGAGTTGCTGGCGGAACTGCACCGCGTGCTGCGCCCCGGCGGAACGCTGCTGCTCTCCACCGTCCACCCGACCGCCGACTGGCTCTGGCACGGCGGCTCCTACTTCGACGAGGACCGTGTCGAGACCCGCTTCGGGGACAGCGGAGCCACCAACTCCTACCGCCGTATGACGATGCAGACCTTCCTCGGTGAACTCCTCGACGCCGGGTTCGCCCTGGAGCGGCTCGTGGAGCCCCGCGCCACGGAGGCGGCCCGCCGCGTGGACGAGGCCCGCTATCTGAAAACCCACCGGACGCCGTTCTTCGTGGCGGTCCGGATGCGCAAGGACGAGGTGACCCGCCGCGAACCGGCCGGCTGAGCGGCCCCCGGGGGGAAATTCACGGGCACGCTCCGGCGCCGCGGAGGACGATGAGGCATGCTCTCCGAGACCCCGCCGCCCCCCACCCCGGCCGGCTCCTGGCACGTCACCGAGGACCTGGACGCCTTCCGCTCCCGCGCCGGCCGCTTCCTGCGCTCCCGCCCCGACCTGCACACCCAGGTGCTCACCGTGGTCGAGACGCTCCGCAACGGCGGAGCGCGGACGTACGGCGACCACGCACCCTGGTTCGGGGTGCTGGAGGAGGCCGGGCAGGTGCGGGCGGCCTGCTTCCGGACGCCGCCGCACCGGCTGGTGACCACCCCGCTCACCACCGCACAGGCCGACGCCCTCGCCGCTCGCCTGCTCGCGCACTGACCCCGCCGGATCCGGCACCGCCGGGGCGGGCCCGGATCGCTGGGCAGGCGGACCGGGAGCTGCTCGCGCTCTGGTTCGGTGAGTTCCAGGAGGCCATCGGGGAGTCCGGCCGGCAGGACGCCACCGCCTGGACCGATGCCCGGCTCGCCCACGGCGGCCTCACCCTCTGGGAGACCCCCGACGGCATCCCCGTCGCCTTGGCCGGGATCAGCCCCCTGCTCGCCGGCATGATCCGCGTCGCACCCGTCTACACCCCGGCCTCCCTGCGCCGCCGCGGCTACGCCGGTGCCGTCACCGCCGCGGTCACCCGCACGGCCCTCGACCGCGGCGCCGACCAGGTCCTCCTCTTCACCGACCTCGCCAACCCGACCACCAACGCCCTCTACCGGCGCCTCGGCTACCGCCCGCTGGCGGACTTCACGGCGTACGACTTCTCGTAGCCCCGGGTCACGGCCACAGCAGCTCCCGCTCCCAGCCCCCGTCGGTGCGCCGGTAGGCGAGCCGCACATGGCGTCTGCGCTCGTCGCCCTGGAAGAACTCCACCTCCTCGGGGGCGAGCCGGTACAGCGTCCACGACGGGACGGGGGCCGCGGGCTCCCGTCGCGCCCGTTCCCAGGACTCCTCGGAAGCCCGCGCCAACTCCTCCAGGGAGCCGAGCACTTCGCTCTGCCGACCGGTGAGGGCCGCCGCCAGCGCCCCGGTCGAGCGGGCGTGCAGATCCGCCTGGCCTTCCCCGGAGGGGGCCGCGGTGACCGGCCCCCGCACCCGCACCTGCCGGCCCAGCACCGGCCAGTAGAAGCCGAGCGCGGCGTACGGCCGAGCCGCCAGGTGACCGCCCTTGCGGCTGTGGGCGTGGCTCGCGAAGGCGAAGCCGTCCGCGTCGGCGCCGTGCAGCATCACCGTGCGCACGTCCGGACGGCCTTCCGGGTCCGCCGTGGCCAGGGACATGGTGTGCGGCTCGGTCTGCCCGGCCGCCACCGCCTCAGCGAACCAGGCGGTGAACAGCTCCAGCGGGGCCGCGGGCGCGCCGGCCGGGTCGAAGGCGGGCAGCGTGGTGACCTCCGGGTCCCACACCCGCAGCGACCTGAGCAGCTCGTGAAGATCGGTTGCCATGCCCCGACGGTACCGAGGCCGGAGCCCCCGCAGCCCGCCCTGGGGGCCTAGCGCCCCAGCACCACCGTCCCCGACGAGCAGAACCACCCGCCCGTCCCCGACGCCACCGCCAGCCCCGGCGCGGACCCGTCCCGGCGTCTGACCTGCCGGGCGCCCGCCTCCCCGCGCAGCTGCCGTACCGCCTCCACGAGCAGGAACAGCCCGCGCATGCCCGGGTGCTGGGCGGACAGGCCGCCGCCGTCGGTGTTCACCGGCAGGTCGCCGCCCTCGACCAGCAGCCGCCCCTTCTCCACGAAGGAGCCGCCCTCGCCCTTCGTGCAGAAGCCGAGGTCTTCCAGGGTGACCAGCGTCATGTAGGTGAACGCGTCGTAGATCTCGGCGAGTTCGACCTCCTCCGGCCGCACCCCGGCCCGCTCGAAGGCCAGCCGTCCGCTCACCGCGGCCGGGGACACCGTGAAGTCGGGCCACTCGGACATGCTGACGTGCGAGACGTACTCCCCGGTGCCGAGCACCCAGACGGGGGCGGTACGGCAGTCCCGTACGTACTCCTCGGCCACCAGCAGCACCGCGGCGCCGCCGTCGGAGCGGATGCAGCAGTGCAGCTTGGTGAAGGGGTCCGCGATCATCGGGCCGGACAGGACGTCGTCCACGGTGATCGGGTCCCGGAACATCGCCTCCGGGTTCAGGGCCGCGTTGGCCCGTGCCTGTACGGCGACGGAGGCCAACTGCTCGATCGTCGTGCCGTGTTCGATCATGTGACGGCGGGTCGCCATCGCGTACTTGGCGATCAGGGTGTGGCCGTAGGGCACCTCGAACTGGAGCGGGCCGCGGGCGCCGAAGGAGAGCGTGCCGGTGCGGCGGCCCGCCTTGATGTCGGCGCGGGCCGTCGAGCCGTAGACGAGGAGGACCGCGTTCGCGTGGCCGGCGGCGATCGCGTCGGCCGCGTGGGCCGCCATGACCTCCCAGGTGGCGCCGCCGACAGAGGTCGAGTCGACCCAGGTGGGGCGCAGGCCCAGGTACTCGGCTATCTCGACGGGAGCGAGGGTGCCGGTGCCGGCGGAGGCCAGGCCGTCGACGAGGGACCGGTCCAGGCCCGCGTCGGCCAGTGCGCGGCGGGCGGCCTGGGCGTGCAGCGCGTAGGGGGTCGTGTCGTCCACGCGGCCGCAGTCCGCGAGGGCCACGCCGGTGATCGCGACTTTCCGGCTCCCGGGGGGCATGAGGGGCCTCCTGCCTCTGGGCAACTGGTGCGGGCGCTCCTAATATGACGGACCGTCAGATCCGGAGGGAAGAGGAAGAGCCATGGACGCTCGCTTCACCGCCGAACAGGACGAGATCCGGGGCGCGTTGCGGGACCTGCTGCGCAGGCGCTGCGGCCCGCGGGAGCTGCGCGCGGCGGTCGACACCCCGGCCGGCCACGACCCCGGCCTTTGGACGGCCCTCGCCGGACAGCTGGGGCTGCCGGCACTGGCCCTGCCCGAGGAGTACGGCGGTGTGGGGTGCTCGGCGACCGAACTGGCGCTGGCCTGCGAGGAGACGGGCCGGGTGCTGGCGCCCTCGCCCCTGCTGGCGACGGCTGTCCTCGCCGCCCCGCTGCTGCTGGCGCTCGGCACGCAGGACCAGCGGGCGGACCTCCTCCCCCGCATCGCCTCCGGCACCCTGACCGCCACCCTCGCCGCCCCACCGGCCACAGCCCTCGCCCTCACCTGCGGCAACGAGGGGGAGTGGGCAGGCGGCGGCCGCGCGGGCGGAGTACAGGCACGGCTCGTACGGGGTGAGGGTTCCGACACGGGTGCCGCACAGCGCCCGCAGAAAGCCGCCGCCGTGCCGTACCGGCCGGGACGTGGGCCGGGTGCCGCCGCTTCCGGTGGTCCGGACGGCGTGGGGGCCGTTTCCGGTGGCTCGGGAGCCGTTCACGGCCGACCAGGGGCCGTGCCAGATGCCGCGGGAACCGCTTCCCTTGGGCCGCGGGCCGTTCCCGGCGGCGCGGGAGCCGCCCCCGGTGGCTCGGGCGCCGCCCCCCCTGCCCGGGACCCCGCCCCCGCCGGCTCACGATCCGCCCCTGCGGTCCCAACCTCCGCTGCCCCCCGAGCCGCCGCCCCGCGGTCCGGCTGGCGGCTCTACGGGCAGGTCGATCAAGTGCTCGACGGGCACACCGCCGGTCTCCTGGTCGTCGCCGCGCATGCCGGGGGGTTCGCCCGGTCCCGCACGCTGCTCTTCCTGGTTCCCGGGGACGCCCCCGGGCTCGTCCGCACCCGGCAGACCGCCCTCGATGCCACCCGGCCCCGGGCCTGCATCCAACTACGCGACGTGGAAGCCGAGTTGCTGGGCGGGGACGACGAGGCCGACGTGCTCGGCGCGCTGGCCCGCCTCGGTGACACCGTCGCCGCCGTGCTCGCCTGCGAAGCCGTCGGGGCCGCCGACCGGGCGCTGGAGCGGACCGTCGAGTACGTGGGGCAGCGGGAGCAGTTCGGGCGGGTGATCGGGTCCTTCCAGGCCGTGAAGCACCGGCTCGCCGATGTGTACGTGCAGCTCCAGGCGGCCCGCTCGGCCGCCTACTACGCCGCCTGGGCCGTAGGACAGGGCGAGCAGCGGGTCGGCGGACTCGCCCTCGCCCAGGCCCTGGAGGCGCTGCGCACCGCGGCCGCCGAGGGCATCCAGTTGCACGGCGGCATCGGGTTCACCTGGGAGCACGAAGCCCATCTGTACTTCAAGCGGGCGACCGGAGACGATCTGCTCTTCGGGCCCGCGCACCGGCTGCGGGCGCACGCCGCCGACGCGGCACGGCTCTTCGAGCGGACGGAGGTCTCGGTGTGATCGGGGAACGGATCGTCCAGAAGGTGTCGTCCACGCGCGGCTTCGCCAAGGTGGCGCCCCATGTGATTCCCGCGCTGGACCGGGCCGTGCACCGGCTCACCCGGGGAAAGGTCCTGCTCAGCGCCCAGATGCTGCCGGGGGTGATCCTCACCTCGACGGGCGCGAGAAGCGGGCTGGCCCGCCGGACCCCGCTCGCCTGCATGCCCGAGGAGGAGGGCCGCTCCTGGATCCTCGTCGGCTCCAACTTCGGCCGCGACGGGCACCCCGCCTGGACCGCCAACCTCCTCGCCCACCCCGACGCCGAGGTCAGCTGGAAGGGCGCGGACATCCCGGTGCGGGCGACGCTGCTGACGGGGGAGGAGCGGGCGGCCGTGTGGAAGACCGCGCTGGCGTTCTGGCCGCCGTACGCCACCTACCAGGCGCGGGTCGAGCGGGAGATACGGCTCTTCCGGATCGTACGCACGACAGGCGGCCGTCCACCCGAGTGAACAGCCGCCTGTCTGACAGGACTTGAAACCGGGAAGCCGGGAAAGAGGGGGTACGCGCTACTTCGTCGGCTTCTTCCCGGTGACGCCCAGGTGCACCAACAGCGCCAGGTTCGGCTTGAGTTCAGCCTGCTTGACGCCCCACGTCTGGAAGCCCTTCTGGTGCGAGGCCACCGCCGCGAGCATCGCGACCAGGGAACCCGCCACCGCGGCCGGGTTGACGTCCTTGTCGACCTTGCCCTTGGACTGGAGCTCGGCGACCGCGTCCGAGAGGGAGTTGTTCACCGAGTTCAGGATCTTCATGCGGATCTTGTAGAACCGCTTGTCGCCCTCGGCGGCACCGAGGTCGACCACGCGCAGGATCGCGTCGTTCCTGCGCCAGAACTCGAGGAAGCCCTCCACGAGTTCCTGCGCGGTCTGCCATCCCGCCTTGCCGACCCATGACCGGCCTTCGAGCAGCTCGGTCAACTGGCCGCCCTCGGTCGCCATTTGCTCGGCGATCTCCAGGACGGCGCCTTCGACGTCCGGGAAGTACTGGTAGAAGGTCGCGGGCGAAGTGCCCGCCTTCCGGGCGACATCGATGACTTTGACGTCCCGGTAAGGGGAGGAGCTGAGCATCTCGCTGAGGCAGTCGAGCAGCTTCTGCCGGGTCGCCTGCCCACGCCGGCCGGCCACACGGCCGTCGACGGTACGCACTTGTCCTGTCATGCCGTCAGCTTACCGAGGGGTGATCGGAGCGCGATTCGGCCGACTGCAAATGGGGTGCGGGGGGTCCGGGAGGCGGGTGTGCCTGGTCCTGCGGGGTGCGTGCGTCGCCGTTACTTTGACGGTATGGCCGAAAACAGGGCATCCGCAGACGGAACGGGTTACGGCGAGGGCGTCCCCTGCTGGGTGGAGGTGCAGCTGCCCGACGTGGCCGCCGGGCAGCGGTTCTACGGTGAGCTCTTCGGGTGGACCTTCGAGGAGGCGCCCGGCGGCTCGGTGTGGGCCCTGCACGACGGCGAACCGGTCGCCGGGCTCGTCCGCAAGACCGACGGGCGGATGCCCACCGTGTGGACGGTCTACTTCGCCACCCCGGACATCGAGGGCCTCGCCGACCGGATCTGGGCGGCCGGCGGACAGGTCGTCACCGCTCCCGTGCCGGTCGCGGAGCTGGGCATGTCCGCGCTGGTCACCGATCCGGAGGGGGCCGTGTTCGCGCTGTGGGAGCCCGGCAGTCACCAGGGTTTCGGGGTCCGGCACAAGCCCGGCACCTTCGCCTGGGCGGAGCTGTACGCCCGGGACACCGAGGCCGCCAACACCTTCTACGGCGGCCTCTTCCACGACGCCCTCTTCGGCCCGGGCGCCCACCCCGACTTCGGCCGGGCCCCCGTCGCCGACGTGTTCCCCGCCGAGATGCCGCCCCATTTCCTCGTCCACTTCCAGGTGGCGGACTGCGAGGCGGTGCTCGGGACGGTCGGCCGGCTCGGGGGGCGGGTCCAGGCGCCGCCATTCGAGACGTCGTACGGGAAAGTGGCGGTCGTCACCGACAATCAAGGGGCGTCGTTCGCGGTTCTGGAGCGGACGGAGCGGTAGAAGATACCGGTTTGATGTGAGACACCCCATTTGACCCCGGGTTCGCCACCAGGCCTCCGGCCAGGAAGAATCAGGGTTGCGTGCCGCCATGGCGGTGCGGTGGTGAGACGCTGCACGGGGTCGCGTACATATGTGGGTGGCGCGGCTTGTACGGGGAGGTGGCAGGCAGAGTGGTGGATCAGCTGACGCAGCACGATCCGCGCAGGATCGGGCCGTTCGAGGTGCTGGGGCGGCTGGGTGCCGGCGGCATGGGGCTGGTCTATCTCGCGCGCTCGGCTTCGGGCCGGCGGGTGGCGATCAAGACCGTCCGTACGGAGCTCGCCGAGGACCAGCTCTTCCGGGTCCGCTTCACCCGCGAGGTGGAGGCGGCCCGGGCGGTCTCGGGCTTCTACACGGCGGCCGTGGTCGACGCCGACCCGCGCGCGGCCGTGCCGTGGCTGGCCACCGCGTACGTCCCCGCGCCCTCCCTCGAGGAGATAGTGAACGAGTGCGGGCCGCTCCCGGCCCAGGCGGTGCGCTGGTTCGCGGCGGGCGTCGCCGAGGCCCTCCAGTCCATCCACGGCGCCGGACTGGTCCACCGCGACCTCAAGCCCTCCAACGTCCTCGTCGTGGAGGACGGCCCCCGGGTCATCGACTTCGGCATCGCGTCCGGCGTCTCGAACACCCGTTTGACGATGACGAACGTCGCCGTCGGTACCCCCGCCTACATGTCCCCCGAGCAGGCCAAGGACTCCCGCAGCGTCACCGGCGCCAGCGACGTCTTCTCGCTCGGCTCCATGCTGGTCTTCGCCGCCACCGGCCACCCGCCCTTCCACGGCGCCAACCCGGTCGAGACGGTCTTCATGCTGCTCCGCGAGGGCCCCGACCTCGAAGGCCTCCCGGACGAGCTGCGCCCGCTCATCGAGTCCTGCATGCAGATGGAGGCCACCGCCCGCCCCAACCCGGCCGATCTCCAGGCCCAGCTGGCACCCCACCTCTTCGGCTCCGGCTCCGACGACAGCGGTACGGCGTCGGCGTGGCTGCCCGAGAAGGCCGTGGCCCTCATCGAGTCCCGGCGCGGCGGCCGCCCGGCGCCCACCCAGACCGGCGGTGCCCGCAGCGGAGGCGGCCGCCCCGCGGTCGTACCGCCGCCGCCCTCCTACGACCCGGTGCCGCCCGCGCCCGTGCCCGTCGGCGCCCCTGACACCGGGCCCGTGCGGCTGGCCGGCGCACAGGTGCCCATCGGGCCGGGCCCGCGGGTCGCGGACGCCCGTGCCGCCGCCGTGAAGGCGCCCCCGCCGGAGTTCGGCCTGGTCGCCTCCTGGTCCCGGCCGCGCCCCGGCGTCAACGGCACGGACGCGGCCGTGGGCCCCGCCGTACCGTCCCCGCCGCCCGCGCCGCCGGAGTCCGCGGCCGGCTGGCGCCCCTGGCGTTTCCGCATGTCGAACGACGTGTGGGGCACCCCGGCCGTGGCCGGCGACCTCGTCTACGTCACCTCCTTCGAGGTGCACGCCCTCGACGTCGCCACCGGCCGCCGCCGCTTCAAGACCCGGGACGTGGCCTGGTCCATGGCGGTCGCGGACGGCCGTATCCACGCCTCCGACGGCCCCACCCTGTTCGCCCTCGACGCCCGTGAGGGCGCCGACCAGTGGCGGATCGGCACCGACGCCTGGGTGTACTCGCTCAAGGCCGAGCGCGGCACCGTCGTCACCGGCACCCGCGGCGGCGGCGTCCAGGGCTGGGACGCCTCCAACGGGCGCAAGCTCTGGGAGATCGGCGGCTGCCAGACCGACTTCGAGTCCCCGGAGGCGGGCCCCGCCCTCCACGAGGGCACGGTCTACGTCTGGCAGGAGGGCCGCCTGCGCGCCCTGGACGCCCGCGACGGCAAGGAGCGCTGGGCGTTCCCCATCGGGGACGCGGCCTCCTGCGGCGGGGTGCCCGTCCGGGTGACGCAGGCCCACGACGGATACGTGTACGTCTCGGCCGGGACCCGGGTCATGGCCCTGGAGGTGGCCACCGGCCGGGTCCGCTGGCACTTCGAGGCCCCGGCGGCCTTCCTGTGCCCGCCCACCTTCGTGCCGGGCGCCGCGGTCACCGGCGGCGGGGTCTACCTCGCCGACTACCTCGGCACGGTCTACGCCCTCGACGCGGTCGACGGCCGGGACCGCTGGCGCATCGCGACCGAGGCCCGCGCCTCGGTCGAGCCGGTGCTGGTCGCGGGCGGCCATGTGCACGTGGGCAGCGGCAAGGGCCTGTACACCCTCGACGCGGTCACCGGTACGCCCAAGTGGCGGTTCCAGGCGGGCGGCGACATCGTGGGGGCGCCCGCGGTGGCCGAGGGCCGGATCCACTTCGGCTCGACCGACCACCTGCTCTACACCCTGAAGGCCGACGACGGCCGACTGCGCTGGAAGCTGGCGACCGGCGGCGAGATCACCGGCTCACCGGTCGTCAAGGACGGCGTGGTGTACGCGTGCAGCAAGGACCGCTGCGTGTACGCGCTGGACGCGGAGAAGGGGACGGGGACGGCCCGGGCGACCTGAGCGGGCTGTCGGTGGCCGCGCGCTGTCAGTGGCCCCCATTAGAGTGATCGCATGCATTCACGGGGGCGTGTTCTCAAGTTCACGGCGGTCATGGCGATGGTGGTGCTCGCGCTGACGGGCTTCTCCAGCGGTCACAAGAGCAGCGGGCGGCACAGGAGCAGCCACAGCGACAGTGACAGCGGCGGAGGGTGCAGCAGCTCCCGCCAGGACCACGACAGCTACAGCACCGGCGGGGGAAGCAGCGGCGGCAGTTCGTCCAGCCGGACCAGGGTGCTGAGGGACGGTTCCGTGCGCCTGGTGAGCTGTGCGACGAGGACCGACCCGTACTCGACGGCCGAGGTCACCAACCCCAACAGCCGCGCGAGCACCTTCAAGGTCTCCTTCTCCTTCGAGGACAAGGACGGCCACCTGCTGTCGGTCGCGTACCCGGAGGTCACGGTGCCCGCGAAGGGCACGGAGACCGTCCGGGTGAAGGCGAGCGCCGCCCTCCTCACCCACCTCGACCACTGCCAGGTCGAACCCGAGGCCGACAGGGTCTCCTGACCGTCAGTCCCGGAGCCCTGTCAGGAACTCCACCAGCAGCTCGTTGACCTCGTCCGGCCGCTCCTGCTGGGTCCAGTGGCCGCAGCCCTTCAGCCGGACGGGGTCCCGGACCAGGTTCGGCATCAGCCGCGGAAGCTGCTCGATCAGTTCCGGCGTGCCCGGGAACGCCGGCACCAGGTCCCGGTCGCCGTACACGTACAGGGCCGGCGGGGTGACCCGGGCGCCGTGCCAAGGGGCCGTCAGTTCCCAGTTGCGGTCCAGGTTGCGGTACCAGTTCAGGGCGCCGGTGAAGCCCTGGGTGTAGCTCGCGGCGAGTTCGTCGAGGTCCTGCTCGGTGAGCCAGTCGGGGAGCGTCCCGGGGTCGGGCATGTCGGCGAGCCAGCCGCGGTCCAGGTCGGTCACCAGGGCCTGCTCGTAGCGGCCCGCGTCGGGGGCGTCGCCCGAGGCGCCGTACAGCAGCCTGCGCAGGGCCGCGCGCGGGTCCTTGCCGAACTCGGCGTCGGCCGGGCCCGGCTCGGCGAACCAGTTCCAGTAGAAGTGCCCGTCGAACCGCTCCCGCATGACCTCCAGCGGCGGCCGCTCCCCGCGGAACGGCGGCGGCACGCTCAGCCCGGCGACCCCGCGCACCACGTCCGGCCGCAGCAGGGCGGTGTGCCAGGCCACCGGCGCGCCCCAGTCGTGCCCGACCACGAAGGCCCGCTCCTCGCCGAGTGCGTGGATCAGCCCGACGACATCGCCGACCAGGTGCAGGATGCTGTACGCCGACACGTCCTCGGGGTGGTCGCTGGTGCCGTATCCGCGCTGGTCGGGCGCGACCACCCGGAAGCCGGCCGCGGCCAACGGGGCGAACTGGTGGCGCCAGGAGTGCCAGGACTCCGGGAAGCCGTGCAGCAGCACGACGAGCGGCCCCTCGCCCTCCTCGGCGATGTGCAGCCGTATGCCGTTCACGTCGGCCATGCGATGTTCAACCATGGAGTGAGCATACGCCTGTACAGTGCATTGAAATTGCTAACGCAATCGGAATCCGGGTTGTCGGGAACGGAACAGCGCGGCCTGCCGGTCCGGCGGCAGGTTCCCGAGCGCGATGAGGTGCGGGGCCTGCGCGAAACCCCGCTGCACGGCGGCCTCCTTGGCGGCCCAGAGGGCGCGGACCGTGCCCTGCACCCCCTCCGGCGGATGCCCGGCGATGACCTCCGCCGCGGCGGTCGCGGCTGCCAACGCCCCGCCCGACTCGGTGAGTTCCGTGACCAGCCCGATGGCGTGGGCGCGCGCCGCGGAGAGCCGTTCCGCCGTCCCCATGAGCGCCGACCGCGCGGCCTCCCCGTGCGGCATGAGCTGCGCCATCAGCACCGACTCGTAGGCGGAGACCATGCCGTAGGTGGTGTGCGGGTCGAAGAAGGTCGCGGCCGGCTCGGCGACGAGGAAGTCGCACTCGCCGAGCAGGTAGAAGGCGCCGCCGCAGGCCATCCCGTTGACGGCGGCGACGACCGGCTTCCACAGGTCGTTGGACTTCGGACCGACGTTCAGCAGTGGATCGTCGCTCATGTAGGGCGAGTTCGGCTGCGGCACCTCGGCGTCCCGGTCGAGCCCCGTGCAGAAGGCCCGCTCCCCGGCCCCGGTCAGCACCACGGCCCGCACGGCGTCGTCGAACCGCAACTCCCCCCAGGTGGAGACGAGTTCGTCCCGCAGGGCGAGGTCGATCGCGTTCAGCCGCTCGGGCCGGTCGAGGGTGACGACCGTGACGCCGGTGTCCTTGTCGGCGGTGACCCGCAGGCCGCTCACGCGAGCACCCACTGAGGGAGCCCGTCCGAGAAGACCACGTGCACCCGGGCGCCGATACGGATGTGGCCGGGATCAAGGGAGTTGAGCGGCGCCCCCGCAGTGCGCACCAGGTTGCCCACCAGGCGGATCCGCGGTGCCTCCTCCAGTTCGACCACGACGACGTTGTACGGCGCCTGCGCCGCGTAGTCGGGCAGCAGGGGCGGGTGCGGGACGACGTAGGACCAGACGCGGCCGCGGCCGGAGACGGGGCGCCACTCCTGCGCGAAGGACTGGCAGTGCGGGCAGCAGGGGCGGGGCGGGAAGCGGAGTTCGCCGCAGTCGGCGCAGGCCTGGACGCGGAGTTCACCCCGCTCGGCGTACTCCCAGAAGGGGGCGCCCGTGGGGTCCTTCACCGGTTCGAGCATGTCAGCTCCTGTTGGTCAGCAGCAGGGCGGAGGTGGGGACGCCCTCGCCGGCGGTGACGAGGCAGGTCGCGGCGTCCGGCACCTGGGCGGTGCTGGTCCCGCGCAGCTGCCGTACGCCTTCGTCGATGAGGTTGAAGCCGTGCACGTACGCCTCGGACAGCCCGCCCCCGCCGGTGTTGATCGGCAGCCGTCCGCCGATCTCCAGGGCCCCCTGCTCGGTGAACGCGCCGCCCTCGCCGCGGCCGCAGAAGCCGTACCCCTCCAGGGACAGCGGGACGAGGGAGGTGAACGCGTCGTAGATCTGGGCCACGTCGACGTCCTGGGGCGTGAAGTCGGCGTGCTTCCACAGGTGTCGGGCGGCGGTCCAGGCGGGTCCGGTGAGCGGGTCGTCGTTCCAGTAGTTGACCATGCCGTGGTGCTGGGCGGGCAGGCCCTGGGCGGCGGAGTGGACGTAGACCGGGGTCCGCGGGCAGTCCCGGGCGCGCTCCCTGCTGACGACCACGCACGCCAACGCCCCGTCCGTCTCCAGGCAGTTGTCGAAGAGGCAGAGCGGCTCGCTGATCCAGCGGGAGGTCATGTACATCTCGCGGGTCAGGGGACGGTCGTACATGATCGCGGCGGGGTTCTGGTTGGCGCGGTTGCGGCAGGCGAGGGCGACGTTGAAGAGGTGGTCGCGGGTCGCGCCGTACTCGTGCATGTAGCGGCGGGTGAGCATGGCTATCTCGTCGGCGGGCCGGAGCAGCCCGAAGGGTCTCGTCCACTGGGCCGGGGTGGGGAGTTGGACGGTCGTGTTGGTCCAGGGGCGGGGCCCGGAGCCGCGTTTGCGGGAGCGCCAGGCCACCCCGACCGTGGCCTGGCCGCTCGCGATCGCTGCCGCGAGGTGGGCGACCGTCGCGCACGAACCGCCGCCGCCGTAGCCGACCTTGCTGAAGAAGGTGAGGTCGCCGAAGCCGACGGCCTTGGCGAGCTCGACCTCGTCGGTCTCCTCCATGGTGTAGGAGGCGAGGGCGTCGACCTCGCCCGGGGCGATCCCGGCGTCGTCGAGGGCGGCGAGAACGGCCCGGCAGGCCAGGGTCCGCTCGTCCTCGGCGAGATTCTTCGCGAACCGGGTCCGTCCGATGCCCACGATCGCCGTGGCGTCCTTGAGGGTCACGCTGCACGCACCTCCGCACCTGTGAGGCCTGCTGACAGCCCGTCAGGCTACAGCTAATCTGACGGGTAGTCAGCTAACGCGTTTCCGCTTTCGGGGAGGCCGATGTGGAGTGGCGCAGCATCCCGGAACTGGTCCAGTGGGCGGCGCGGCGGTACGGCTCCGCGGAAGCGGTCGTGGAGGGCCGACACCGCATCACCTACGGCGAGTTGGGCGCCCGCGTGGAGCGCGCGGCGGCCGCGTGCCTCGCGAACGACGTGCGGCCCGGCGACCGGGTGGCCGTCTGGGCCCCCAACTCCCTGGACTGGATGGTCTCGGCGCTGGGCGCGGTGTCGGCGGGCGCGGTCCTGGTGCCCCTCAACACCCGCTTCAAGGGCACCGAGGCCGCGGACGTCCTGCGCAGGAGCGGGGCCCGTCTGCTGTTCGTGACCGGCACCTTCCTCGGCACCTCCTACGTGGCCTCCCTGCGCCGGGCGATCGCGGAGGGCCCGGGGCTGCCGTCCCTTGACCAGGTCGTGGTGCTCTCGGACGACGCCCCCGCCGACTTCCGCACCTGGAAGGAGTTCCTGGCGAGCGGCGACGGGGTGGGGGAGGCGCAGGTGCGGGCGCGCGCCGCCGCCGTCGAGGGGGTGTGGCCCTCGGACATCGTCTTCACGTCCGGGACGACCGGCCGCTCCAAGGGTGCGGTGATCACCCACGAGCAGACGTTGCGGGCGTACGACGTCTGGTGCGAACTCGCCGGGCTGCGGCAGGGCGACCGCTACCTGATCGTCAACCCCTTCTTCCACACCTTCGGTTACAAGGCCGGGGTGATCGCCTGCCTGATGCGCGGGGCGACGATGATCCCGCAGCCGGTCTTCAACGTGGACACCGTGCTGGCGAACATCGCGGCGGAACGCGTCTCGGTCCTGCCCGGCCCGCCCACCCTCCACCAGTCCCTCCTGGACCACCCGGCCCGCACCTCGCACGACCTCTCCGCCCTGCGCCTGGTGGTGACGGGCGCGGCCGTGGTCCCGCTCCGGCTGGTCGAGCAACTCCACGGCGAACTGGGCGTGGAGACGGTCCTGACCGCCTACGGACTCTCGGAGGCCAGCGGCATCGTCACGATGTGCCGCCGCGGCGACCCGCTGCCGGTGATCGCGTCGACGTCCGGCCGGGCCATCCCCGGCACCGAGGTCCGCGTCGAGGCACCGCCCGGGCAGCCCGGCGAGATCCTGGTCCGGGGCTTCAACGTGATGCGCGGCTACTTCGAGGACGAGGCGGCCACCGAGGAGGCGGTCACGGAGGACGGCTGGCTGCGCACGGGAGACGTCGGCGTCCTGGACCCCTCGGGGAACCTCCGCATCACCGACCGCCTGAAGGACATGTTCATCGTCGGCGGCTTCAACGCGTACCCGGCGGAGATCGAGCAACTCCTCGGCCTGCACCCGGCGGTGGCCGACGTGGCGGTCATCGGCGTCCCCGACCCCCGCCTCGGCGAGGTGGGCAAGGCGTACGTCGTGCGCCGCCCGGCCTCGACCCTGACCGCCGACGACCTGATCGCCTGGGCCCGCCGGGAGATGGCGAACTACAAGGTCCCGAGAACGGTGGAGTTCGTGACGCAACTCCCGCGGAACGCCAGCGGGAAGGTGGTGAAGGGGGAGCTGCGGGGGCTGTGAGCCATCGCCCCGGACACGCCTCGGCCGCGGCGGCTCCCCCTCCGCGCCGCCGCGGCCGATCCCCGTGCGGGAAAGGAGTCCTGTCAGACGGGCTCGTCCGTGGCGTGGATGTTGTCCGTGCCGGCCTCGGCCGTGCTGTCGTCCGTCTTGAGCTTGGCCGCCGCCTTGAGCGGCTCGCTCGTGGCGTGGATGTTGTCCGTGCCCACGGCCGTCTCGTCCTCGACGTCGGTGGCGTGGATGTTGTCGGTGGTGTTGTCGTCGCTCATGGACTGCCTCCCCTGACAGTTCGGATGCCTGTGGTGCGGGTCGGCCCGGAGACTCCCCCGAGGGTCGCCGGGCCGACCGCGAGACCGCTCACCGTAGTGCAACGGTCCAGGTCGTCCCGTCTGCCCCCCGACGCGACGCGACGACAGGACGAGAGTGCCGGACCGCGATAAACGAACGATGAACGTCCGCCCCCGCACCCGCCGCGCCCGCACCCGCCGCCCCCGCCGTCAGTCGAGACAGAACTCGTTGCCCTCGACGTCCCGCATCACGATGCACGACTCGTTGTACTCGTCGGCGAGCAGCACCCGCTCCCGGGCCGCCCCGAGCGCCACCAGCCGCGCGCACTCGGCCTCCAGCGCGGCGAGCCGCTCCTCACCCACGAGTCCGGTGCCGACCCGTACGTCGAGATGCACCCGGTTCTTGACGACCTTGCCCTCGGGGACGCGCTGGAAGTACAGCCGCGGGCCCACGCCCGAGGGGTCCTGGCAGACGAACCCGGCGCCCTGCCGCTCCGGCGGCTGGGTGCGTTCGTAGTCGGCCCAGTCGGCGAAGCCCTCCGGCGGCGGCGGTACGACGTACCCGAGCACCTCGCACCAGAAGCGGGCCACGCGCTCGGGCTCGGCACAGTCGAAGGTGATCTGGATCTTCCTGGTCGGTGACATCGGCGCACCCTAGCAAGGGACGCCGACCCCCCTACGCCAGTGCCAGCGGGGAGAGCAGGGCCCTGACCGACTCCGCCTCCGGTGCGTCGAGGGCCTCGAACAGCTCCAGCGCCTCCCGCCAGCAGACCTGAGCCCGGCCCGGCTGCCCGATCCCGCTGAGCCCGTGACCGAGGACCACCAGGACACCCGCCCGGCGCCAGTCGCCGCCGATGCCGCGCAGCACGGTCAGGGCCGTCTCGGCGTTCGACGCGGCCTGCGCCGGCCGCCGCGCGGCGAGGTCGGCCTCCGCGAGGCGGAACAGGGACATGCCCTCCCACAGACGCTGACGGCTGTCCTGGAACACCGTCAGGGCCTCCTGGAGGCGGGCGGTCGCCTCGGGCAGCCTGCCGTGCTGGGTGAGCGCGAGGCCCAGCGCGTAACGGGCGTTGGCGCCCTTGAGGGCGTGCCCCATCGCGTCGTACGTCTCCATGCCCTGCCGGGCCAGCAGGACCGCGCTCTCGGTGCGGCCGCCGGCCAGGTGGATACGGGAGAGGTTGCACAGGGCGCTGGCCTCGCCGGCCGGGTCCTCGCAGGCGCGGAAGCCCTCGATGGCCCGGGTGAGGTGGGCCTCGCCGTCGTCGTTGCGGCTCTGGTAGACCGCGAGCACGCCGAGGATGTTGGACGCCCAGCAGTCCGCCAGCGGATCGGGTGCCGCGTCGATCAGCTCGTGGGCGCGGGCGGCCTCCTCGTCGGCCAGGTCGAAGCGGCCGGTGAGGCTGTGCGCGTACCCGAGCGTGATCAGCGCGCGGGCCTCCGCCCGCGCGTCCCCGGCCTCCCGCGCGGCCTCGCGCAGGGCCGAGGCGACCCCTTCGTACGCCTTGGAGTTGGTGCCGGACTCCGCGAGGTCCACGGCGGCCCACAGCAGGTCGACCGCGCGCCTGAGGAACCCCGAGCCGGCCGACTGGCGGACGCAGGCCAGCAGGCACACCGCCTCCGCGTACAGCCAGTCCTGCGCCCGGTGCCGGTCGGCGAAGACCAGCCCCGGGTACTGCGGGGTGGCGAGGTGGTCGACCAGCCGGTCCCCGGGCCGTTCGATGAGGTACACGCCCGCCACGGTGGCCAGGTAGAAGTCGAGGAGCCGGGACAGGGCGGCCTCCCGCTCGCTGGGCGGCCACTCGTCGCGTTCGGCGCACGCACGCGCGTAGAGCCGTACGAGATCGTGGAACCGGTAGCGGCCCGGTGCCGCCGACTCCAGGAGCGAGGTGTCGACCAGGGCCTCCAGCAGGTCCTCGGTGTCCTCGGCGGGCAGATCGAGTACGGCGGCCGCCGCGGCCAGCGCGATGTCCGGGCCGTCGGCGAGGCCGAGCAGGCGGAAGGCGCGCGCCTGGGCGGGCTCCAGCTGGCCGTAGCCGAGCTCGAAGGTGGCCTTGACGGCGAGGTCGCCGGCCTGGAGCTCGTCGAGACGGCGGCGCTCGTCGGCGAGCTTCGCCGCGAGGACGGACACCGTCCAGGTGCGGCGGGACGCGAGGCGGGAGGCGGCGATGCGGATGGCGAGCGGGAGGAAGCCGCAGGCGGCGACCACGTCGAGGGCGGCCTCGCGCTCGGCGGCGACCCGCTCCTCGCCGACGATCCTGGTGAACAGCTGGAGGGCCTCGTCGGGGGACATCACGTCCAGGTCGACCAGGTGCGCCCCGGCCAGGTCGACCATCCGCACGCGGGAGGTGACGAGGGCGGCGCAGCCCTCGGTGCCCGGCAGCAGGGGCCGTATCTGGGCCGCGTCGCGCGCGTTGTCGAGCAGGACCAGGACCCGGCGGCCGTCGAGGACCGAGCGGTACAGGGCGGCCCGTTCCTCCAGGGAGTCGGGTATCGCGGAGTCGGCGGTGCCGAGGGCCCTGAGGAAGGCGCCGAGGACCGTCTCGGGGTCGGCGGCGCGGGAGCCTGCGCCCTGGAGGTCGACGTAGAGCTGTCCGTCGGGGAAGGCCGCACGGGCCTGGTGGGCCACGTGCACGGCCAGCGTGGTCTTGCCGACGCCGCCGATGCCGGCCAGGGCGGACACCGCCATCACGCGGCCCTCGGAACCGGAGGCGAGGATCTCGCTGAGTTCGGTGACGAAGGCGGCGCGGCCGGTGAAGTCCGGCACGGTCGCCGGGAGTTGGGCGGGGCGGACGGGGGCGGCGACCGGTTCGGGCTGCGGCGAGGAGGGCTCCGCGAGGCCGGGGTCGGCCCGGAGGATGCGCTGCTGGAGCTCGCGCAGGCCGGGGCGCGGGTCGACGCCGAGTTCGTCGGCGAGCAGGCGGCGGGTGTCGGCGTAGACCGCGAGGGCCTCCGCCTGGCGGCCGCTGCGGTACAGGGCGAGCATGAGGAGTTCCCTGAACCGCTCGCGCAGCGGGTGTTCGGCGGTGAGGGCGGTCAACTCCGAGACGGCCTCGGCGTGGCAGCCCTGCTCCAGGTCCATGTCGAGGCGGGATTCGAGGAGTTGCAGCCGCCACTCCTCCAGCCGGACCCGCTGTGCCTCGGCGTACGGGCCCGGCACGCCGGCCAGCACCTCGCCGTCCCACACGGCCAGCGCCCGGCTCAGGACCTCCCGTGCGTGGCACAGGTCGCCGGCACTCCTGGCCTTCTCGGCCTCGGTGGCGAGTTCCTGGGCGGCGGCCAGGTCCAGCGCGTCCTCGCCGAGCCCGCGGATCGCGTAGCCGCCGGACTCGCTGACCAGGATGCCGGGGTCGAGGATCTTGCGGAGCCGCGAGGCGTAGGTCCGTACGGCGGCCAGCGCCTGCGACGGCGGCTCCTCGCCCCACAGCGCGTCGATCAGTTCGGCGGCGGTGGCGGTACGGCCCTCGCGCAGCAGCAGGGCGGCCAGCAGCGCGCGCTGCTGGGGCGACCCGGTGCTCAGCAACTCCTCGCCACGCCGGGCCCGCACGGGCCCGAGCACGGAGAAACGCAGCGGCGGAACGTCGGCGGCCTCGGCCTGGACGGCCGGTCTCGCGCTGTCCGCGTCCACCACGACCCCCGCCGAGGACCCCGCGTTCTTCCCGCCCTCCGTCGAGGCGCCGGGACGCCACTGCTCGGGCACCCTCGGTTCACCGTCCATCGCCGTCCCCCTAGGGCCTGTCTACAACCCCGTCAGTCTGCCTTGTGAACCGTGGTCGCGTCAGCTGTGGAGAGCGTGATCACAGGGGGCCGCGCGGTGATATCACAACCCTCTTACCATCTCTCCGCGTCCGTTCGCGGGGGAAGCGGGGCGATCGGCCGTCGCCCACGGAGCTGACGGGTCGTCAGATCGGCGCTACCGTGGGCGCCATGGAGACCACGACGGCACTTCCGAAGATCATCTCCGTCGACGACCACACCGTGGAGCCCTCCGACGTCTGGCAGAGCCGGCTCCCGAAGAAGTACCTGGACACCGGCCCCCGCACGGTCCGCGCCCCGCTGAAGGAGATGTCCTTCCTCGGCGGCCGCTTCAAGCCCGTCATGGGCGCCCCCGGGGACGACGGCCCCCTGGGCGACTGGTGGATCTACGAGGACCTGCGCCGACCGCTCACCCGCCTCGACACCGCGGTCGGCTACAGCAGGGACGAGATCAGGCTGGAGGTCATCACCTACGAGCAGATGCGCCCCGGCTCCTACGACGTCCCCGCCCGCCTCGCCGACATGGACGTCAACCACGTCCAGTCCGCCCTCTGCTTCCCCACCTTCCCCCGCTTCTGCGGCCAGACCTTCACCGAGGCCAAGGACCACGAACTGGGCCTGCTGTGCGTGCAGGCGTACAACGACTGGATGGTGGAGGAGTGGTGCGGCCCGCAGGCCGAGGGCCGCCTGATCCCCCTGACCCTGATCCCGCTGTGGGACGCCGAGCTGGCCGCCGCCGAGGTCCGCCGCAACGCCGCCCGGGGCGTGCGGGCCGTCGCCTTCTCCGAGATACCCCCGCACCTGGGCCTGCCCTCCGTCCACACCGACGCCTGGGACCCCTTCCTCGCCGCCTGCGACGAGACCGGCACGGTCGTCGCGATGCACATCGGCTCCAGCAGCCGTATGCCCTCCACCTCAGCCGACGCCCCGCCGGCGGTCGGCTCCACCATCACCTTCGCCAACTGCTGCTTCTCGATGGTCGACTGGCTGATGAGCGGCAAGTTCGAACGCTTCCCGAACCTCAAGGTCATGTACGCCGAGGGCCAGATCGGCTGGATCCCCTACATCCTGGAGCGCGCCGACGTGGTCTGGGAGGAGAACCGCGGCTGGGGCGGGGTCGCCGACAAGGTCCACCGCCCGCCGTCCGAGCTCTTCACCGACCACGTCTACGGCTGCTTCTTCGACGACGCGTTCGGCCTGAGGAACCTCGACGCGATCGGCGTCGGCAACGTCCTCTACGAGACCGACTACCCCCACTCCGACTCCACCTGGCCCAAGTCCCGCGAGGTCGGCGAGGCCCAGATGGGGCACCTGGCCCCCGACGTGGTGGAACGGATCGTCCGCGGCAACGCCATCGAACTGCTCGGGCTCACCCCCGAGGGGCTGTGGAGCGGTGCATGAGATACGGCATCCAGCTCCCCGTCCAGTCCCAGAGCACGATCTACGCCGAACCCTGGGAGGCTGAGGCGACCCCCGCCGACCTCGCCGGGATCGCCCGCGCCGCGGACCGCGCCGGGTTCGACTACATCGCCGCCTGCGACCACGTGGCGATCCCCCGCCGCCTCGCCCCCGCGATGAGCACGATCTGGTACGACCCGGTCGCCACCCTCGCCTTCCTGGCGGCCGTGACCGAACGGGCCCGGCTGCTCAGCCACGTGGCGGTGGTGGGCCTCCGGCATCCCCTGCTCACCGCCAAGCAGTACGCCACCCTCGACCACCTCAGCGGCGGACGGCTCGTCCTCGGGGTCGGTGCCGGGCACGTCCAGGAGGAGTTCGAGGCGCTCGGCGTCGACTTCACCCACCGCGGGGCCGTCCTCGACGAGTCGATCGACGCCCTGCGCAGCGCCCTCGGACCCGAGGAGTTCCCCGAACACCACGGCAAGCTCTACGACTTCGAGGGGCTCGGCCAGCGCCCCCGGCCCGCCCAGGCCCACGTCCCGCTGTGGGTCGGAGGCTCCTCCCCGGCCGCCGTACGCCGGGCCGCCCTCAAGGGCGACGGCTGGCTGCCCCAGGGCGATCCCCGGGACCGGCTGCCCGCACAGATCGAGCGGATCCGGCGGCTGCGGCAAGAGGCGGGCCTGGACGGGCCGTTCACCGTCGGGGCCATCGCCGAACCGCTCTACCTCGGCACCCCCGCGTGGGACGTCGGCCGCCGCACGCTCAGCGGCGCCCCCGACGCACTCGCCGAGTCGCTGCGGGCCTACCGCGCGATGGGGGTGGACCAGATCCAGGTCCGCTTCCGCAGCCGGAGCTGCTCCGAACTCCTCGCCCAGATAGAGGAGTTCGGCGCCGAGGTCGGTTCGTCGTTGAAAGCTTGAACACCTGCCCGCCGGGCCGCGTATCCAGGGATGTACGGATGTGACGGCTCCGGCGGAAGGACCGTAAGTGCGCACCTCCGGCAACTCCCCCCACACCTCGCCCCACCCTTCCGGCCCTGCCTCCCCCGTCCACGGCTTCCCCCGGCTGACCGTCGCCCTGGCATGCGCCGACGGCGACTGGCCGCACGCGGGCTGGCCCGCCGCGGACGACCCGTACGTGGGCCGGGCCATCCAGCTGAAGCGGCCCTTCCTGGTCCCGGCGGGGGCCGACGTCGTCGTCCTGCGCTGCGCCGAACCGCTCGACGCGCTCGCGGAGCTGGGCGGTGCGGGCGCCCCGGTGATCGTGGTCAGCCCGCACCGGGACACGGAGACCGTCGTGGAGGTCTTCCGGCGCGGCGCGGGCTACCTCGTCGAGGGCGACCACTGCACCTGCATGCTCTCCTCGGCCGTCGTCGGCGCGACCGTGGGACACACCTATCTCTCGCCCTCCGCCTGTGCCGCCCTGCGCGACGGCGTCCGGGGCGCCCCCGAGCAGGGCGATTCCGCCGAGGGCCTGCGGGAGCTGCTCTCGCCGCGTGAACGCGAGGTCATGGAGCTGCTGTCGACCGGTCTGGGCGCCCAGGAGATCGGGCTGCGGCTGAGCCTGAGCGAGAAGACCATCCGCAACAACCTCAGCAACATCTACGCCAAGCTGCACGCCCGCGGCAGCACGGACGCGGTCCTGCGATGGCTGGGAGCCGCGCCCGTGGTTCGCACCTGAGAACCGCTAAGGAGCGGTCACCTCCGAGAGCGGGATTTCCACGTCGGTGACATTCGCGCCGCCCTGGCCGAATCCGGGTTCCGACCGGACCGCCCGTGTCGTGCTCTGCGCGGAATCACCGGTGGCTTTGGAGAGTGTGGCCGCTTCGGTGGTTCCGCATTTCACATTGCGCAGCCAGAGCCGCCCGTCCGGAGTCCCGTTGTTGAGGATCTGCGGATAGAAGACGTGAATACCGGTGGCGCCCTCGCTCGGTGAGAAGAACACCGTCCGGCCGTCCTGCGGCTCCTTGTAGGTGGCCTTGAGGAATCCGCTCACGTCGGTGCGCTTGTGCGACCACATGAAGAAGCCCATGCTGTCCGGCTGCACGATGTCGGACCGGTCGAAGGCCAGGGTGGTCCTCTTGTCGTCCCGGGTGATGTTGATCTCCTGGGTCTGGAACTTGGCGCCGACCTCGAAGACCGAATTTCCCAGCCTGATGCCGCTGTCGACGGAGAACCCCTCCTCCAGCTGGACGGTCCGCGTCACCGAGGCGCTCACGCTGAAGGTCTTGGTGGTGGTCGAGGCGTTTCCGCAGTTGTCCGAGACGGGGGAGACCCGCTCGTTCGGGCCGAAGCTGTTCTGCTTGAACTGGACGTCGACGAACTCGCAGTTCTCCAGTCTGTCGGAGTCGGCGCGGCAGTCCGCCGAGACCTCCGACGGGGTGGCGGCGCCGGCGGAGTTGATCAGTGTGACGCCCGCGGCCACGGCGACCACGGGGGCGCCGACCATGAGCGCGACGCGCTTCCGGCGGCTGCGGCGACCATGGCTTCTGGAGCTGCTGTTCCGGGACATGAGGGGTTTCTCCTGGTGAGCGGGGTGGGGTGAGGCGGGGCGGAGTGCGGGGAGAGGTCAGCAGTCCTCGAGGACGGTCTTGGCGGTGCCGTCCACCACTCCGGGAGCGCCGGCGGCGCCGGGCAGCATGCTGGGGCCCTCGACCACGTCCGGCAGGACGAAGTTCTGCTCGGGCCGCGGGTTGTTGGCGAAGTCACCGGGGAAGGCGTCGACGCGCACCCGCCACTCGCCGGTCATGCGCTGCATCTTCGGCGTGAACTGGATGTGGGCGACCTTCCCGACCGGCACCTCGACGGAG
This sequence comes from Streptomyces sp. 351MFTsu5.1, assembly GCF_000383655.1. Taxonomy (NCBI): domain Bacteria; kingdom Bacillati; phylum Actinomycetota; class Actinomycetes; order Kitasatosporales; family Streptomycetaceae; genus Streptomyces; species Streptomyces sp. 351MFTsu5.1. Next base: position 28,382 of record NZ_KB911784.1, read on the forward strand.
TCCCTGCTGCCGGCCCTCGCCGAGTTGGTGGTCATGTCGAGGGAACTCCGGTGCACCGACCAGCTGCCGCTCAGCGCACCGAAGATACCGAGCGAGGCACCCTGCACGGTGGCGATCTGCTTGCCCTTGCCCTGGGCCACCTCGGACTCCCACGCGATGGAGACCCTGGCCGGATCGGTCGCGTTCGGCTCGCAGTTGGGGAAGTCGATCGACGCCTTCTCGGTGGGGCCGTCGAAGGTCTCGAACTTCGTCTCGACGAAATCACAGTTGTCCGAACCGAATCCCGGCCCTGCGATGGGGTGGCCCCCGAAGTCCTCGATGGACTGCTGTTTTCCCTGAAGGACCTTGGCCCTCTTGCACAGGTCCATGATCTCGGCCGCCGATTTCTCCTCGGCCGCGTTCGCCGACGGCAGCAGAACGGCGGCCAGGGTGCCGCCGGTGACGAGAGCCGCACCCATCGCCACATAGCGGACCTTCCTGTTCCTGAGTCTCCTGCGGGACACGCGGTTCTCCGTTCTTGAGGGTTGCTTTACCTGTTGCGGAAGGATTGTTGGCGAGACGAACAGGCCGTGCACAGAGGCAAATGTCCCTACCCGTGAGTTACTTGCTATCTGACGTTGCGTCAGATCCGGCGCTACGATGCGAACTCCACCGATGCGAAGGGGTTCGCCATGGGCAAGCTCGACGGACGCGTCGTCCTGGTCACCGGAGCGGCACGCGGACAGGGGGAGCAGGAGGCCCGGCTGTTCCGCGAGGAGGGTGCCGAGGTCGTCGTGGCGGATGTGCTCGACGACCAGGGCCGGGCCCTCGCCGAGGAGATAGGCGCCCGCTACGTCCACCTCGACGTCAGCCGGGAGGAGGAGTGGCGGTCCGCGGCCGAGGAGGTCACCGAGGCCTACGGCCGGATCGACGGACTGGTCAACAACGCCGGCATCCTGCGCTTCAACGCCCTGCTGGACACGCCCCTCGACGAGTTCATGCGGATCGTCGAGGTCAACCAGGTCGGCTGCTTCCTGGGCATCCGGACGCTCGCGCCCCGCATGTCCGACGGCGGCACCATCGTCAACACCGCCTCCTACACCGGGGTGACCGGTATGGCGGCGGTGGGCGCCTACGCGGCCAGCAAGCACGCGATCCTCGGGCTCACCCGCGTCGCCGCCCTGGAACTCGCCCCCCGGGGCATCCGCGTCAACGCCATGTGCCCCGGCGCCATCGACACCGCGATGTCCAATCCGGCCGCGCTCGACCCCGGCCTGGACGGTGAGGAGGCCGCCCGCGGACTGGACCGCTTCTACCGCAAGCTCGTGCCGCTCGGGCGGATCGGGCGGCCGGAGGAGGTGGCGCGGCTCGCGCTCTTCCTCAGCTGCGAGGACTCCTCCTACATCACCGGCCAGCCGTTCGTGATCGACGGCGGGTGGCTGGCCGGAGTCTCTCTCGGCTGACGGGCCGTCATGTCTTGACCATCCACGCGCCCGGTGCCACAGTCGGCGGCAGATCGAGCATCTGACGGAGTGTCAGAAACAACTGGGGACGGTGAACCTCCTTGGAATTCGGGCTCTTTGTACAGGGATACGTGGGCAAGCGCGCCGAGACGGACCCGCTGGCCGAGCACAAGGCGCTGATGGAGGAGACCGAGTACGTCATCCAGGCGGACAAGTCCGGCTTCAAGTACGCCTGGGCCTCCGAGCACCACTTCCTGGAGGAGTACTCGCACCTCTCCGCCAACGACGTGTTCCTGGGCTATCTGGCGCACGCCACGGAACGCATCCACCTCGGCTCCGGCATCTTCAACCCGCTGGCGCAGGTCAACCACCCCGTGAAGGTCGCCGAGAAGGTGGCCATGCTCGACCATCTCTCCGAGAACCGCTTCGAGTTCGGCAGCGGCCGCGGGGCCGGCTCGCACGAGATCCTCGGCTTCATCCCCGGGGTGACCGACATGAACCACACCAAGGAGATCTGGGAAGAGACCATCGCCGAGTTCCCCAAGATGTGGCTCCAGGACGAGTACGCCGGCTTCCAGGGCAAGCACTGGCAGCTGCCGCCGCGCAAGATCCTGCCCAAGCCGTACGGGAAGTCGCACCCCGCGATGTGGTACGCCGCCGGCTCACCGCCGTCGTACGCGATGGCCGCCCGCAAGGGGCTCGGGGTGCTGGGCTTCAGCGTGCAGAAGGTCTCCGACATGGAGTGGGTCCTCGAGCAGTACAAGACGGCCGTGGTGGACGCCGAGCCGATCGGGGACTTCGTCAACGACAACGTGATGGTGACGACGACGGCGATCTGCGCGCCGACGCACGACGAGGCGATCCGGATCGCCGTCAACGGCGGCCTGCACTACCTGCCCTCGCTGGTCTTCCGCTACCACGACACCTTCCCGCGGCCCGAGGGGTTCCCGGTGTGGCCGGAGACGCTGCCCGAGTACACCGCGGAGTTCGTCGAGGTCCTCATCGAGGAGGAGCTGCTGATCTGCGGGGACCCGGACGAGGTGGTCCGGCAGTGCAAGCGGTGGGAGCAGGCGGGGGCGGACCAGCTGAGCTTCGGGTTGCCGGTGGGGGTTCCGAAGGAGGAGACGCTCCAGACGATCCGGCTGATCGGGGAGCACGTGATTCCGAAGATCGACACGGATCCCGTGCATCGGACCACGCGGTTCCGCGAATCCGCGTAAGGGGGTCCGGTTTCCATGCTCGACCACCTCATCGTGGGCGCGACCGTCGTCGACGGCACCGGCACCCCCGCCTTCACCGCCGACGTCGGCATCCGGGACGGTCGTATCGCCGTCGTCGGACCGCAGGTCACCGAAGAAGCCCGTTCCACCGAGGACGCCACCGGGCTCGTCCTCGCCCCCGGGTTCGTCGATCCGCACACGCACTACGACGCCCAGCTGTTCTGGGACCCGTACGCCACCCCCTCCCTCAACCACGGCGTGACCACCGTCGCCGCCGGGAACTGCGGGTTCACGCTCGCGCCGCTGAACCCGGCCCGCCCCGAGGACGCCGACTACACCCGCCGCATGATGTCCAAGGTGGAGGGGATGTCGCTGGTCGCGCTGGAGGAGGGGGCGCCCTGGAGCTGGAGCTCGTTCGGTGAGTACCTGGACGCGCTCGAAGGGCGGATCGCGGTCAACGCCGGTTTCATGGTGGGCCATTGCGCGCTGCGGCGGTACGTCATGGGGCCGGACGCCGTCGGCGGACAGCCCACCGAGGAGCAACTGGCCGAGATCGTCGGACTGTTGCACGAAGCCATGGACGCCGGCGCCTGGGGGTTCTCCACCACCCAGTCCTCCACCCACTCCGACGGGGACGGGAAACCGGTCGCCTCCCGGCATGCCCTGCCCGCCGAACTCCTCGCCCTCTCCCGGGCCGTCGGGGAGCACGAGGGGACGCAGATCGAGGCGATCGTCGCCGGGTGCCTCGACCAGTTCAGCGACGCCGAGATCGAGCTGTTCGTGGAGATGAGCGCGGCGGCCGGACGGCCGCTCAACTGGAACGTGCTGACCATCGACTCGGCAGTCCCGGAACGGGTGCCGAGGCAGCTGTTCGCCAGTGAGCGGGCACGCAAGGCGGGCGGCCGGGTCGTCGCGCTGACCATGCCGATCCTCACCCCGATGAACATGTCCCTCGGCACCTTCTGCGCCCTGAACCTCATCCCCGGCTGGGGCCCGGTGCTCGCACTGCCCGTCCCCGAACGCATCGACAGGCTCCGCGACCCCGACGTGCAGAAGGAGCTGCTCCGGCACTCCCAGGCCAAGGAGGCCGGCGTCTTCCGGCGGCTGACCAACTTCGGGCGGTACGTCATCGGCGACACCTACAGCGAGCAGAACCGCGGGCTCAGCGGGCGGGTCGTGGAGGACATCGCGGCCGAGCGCGGCCTCGAGCCGTTCGCCGCGCTCGTCGAGATCTGCGCGGCCGACGACCTCCGTACGGTCCTGTGGCCCATGCCCACCGACAACGACCCGGCGTCCTGGGCCATGCGCGCCGAGGCCTGGCAGCACGAGGACGTGCTGCTCGGCGGGTCCGACGCCGGCGCCCACCTGGACCGGATGTGCGGGGCGCCGTACACCACCCGCTTCCTCGGGGACTGTCTGCGCGGCCGGAAACTGACCTCGCTGGAACAGGCCGTGAAGATGCTCACCGACGACCCCGCCCGGCTCTTCGGGCTGCGCGAGCGCGGGCGCATCGAGGAGGGCTTCCATGCCGACCTGGTGCTCTTCGACCCGGAGCGGATCGCCGCGGGCACGGCCACCCTGGTGCACGACCTGCCGGGTGACAGCCCACGGCTCGACGCCAAGGCGATCGGGATCCGGGCCGTGTGGGTCAACGGGGTCGAGGCGATCCGGGACGACGTGGTGAGCGGGGCCGTGCCGGGGCGGGTGCTGCGGTCCGGGCGGGACACGCGGACGGTGAGCACGAAGTGAGCGTGCGGCCGGAGGAACAGGGGCTGTTCGTCGGCGGCGAGTGGGTGGCACCCGACGGCGGGCACTACGCGGTGGTCGACCCCGCCACCGAGGAGACCGTCGGGTGGGCCCCGGAGGCCTCGCGGGATCAGGTGCACGCGGCCTGCGCCGCGGCCCGCGAGGCCTTCGGACCGTGGTCGCGCACCGCGCCTCAGGAACGGGCCGCTCTGTTGGCCCGGGCCTCCGACCTCATCCGCGCCCGCCTCCTGCCGTACGCCGAACTCGCCCAGGCGGAGACCGGGGCGACCACGGGGACGGCCCGGGGCATGCAGGTCGGGGTCGCCGCCGCCCGGTTCCGGCGGTACGCGCAGGTCGAGCCCGCCGAGTGGGCGATCCCGCCGCAGGTCAACGACGCCGGGCCGATGGGGAGGGCCGCGGTGATGGGCGCGCTGGCCGTGCGCCAGCCGGTCGGGGTCGTCACCTGCATCACCTCGTACAACAACCCGTGGGCCAACCCCGCCGGAAAGATCGCCCCCGCGCTCGCCATGGGCAACACGGTGGTGGTGAAGCCCGCCCCGCAGGACCCCCTGTCCGTCTACCGCATGGCCGAGGCGCTGGAGGCCGCAGGCGTGCCGCGCGGGGTCGTGAACGTGGTCGGCGGGCGCGCGGTGGAGGTCGGCGAGGCCGCCGTCGACTCGCCCGACGTCGACATGGTCAGCTTCACCGGCTCCACGGCCGTCGGACAGCGCATCGCCGAGGTGTGCGGGCGGTCCATGAAACGGCAGTTGATGGAGCTGGGCGGGAAAGGTGCGGCGCTCGTCTTCGAGGACGCGGATCTCGGGTCGGCGGTGGCGGGCATCGGGACCACCTTCTCCTTCTACAGCGGCCAGATCTGCACGGCACCGACCCGGGTCCTGGCGCAGCGGGGCGTCTACGACCGTCTCGTCGAGCAACTGGCGGCCTACGCGGGCCGTTTGAAGGTCGGCGACCCCAGGGAGGCGGGCACGGTGGTCGGGCCGGTGATCTCGGCGGCGCACCGGGAGCGGGTCGAGTCGTACGTCGAACTCGGCCGCAAGGAGGGTGCGTCGGTGGTCGTGGGCGGCGAAAGGCCCGCGACGGACCGGGGTTTCTACGTCCCCCCGACCCTGCTCGCCGACTGCCGCCCCGACCTGCGGGTGGTCAGGGAGGAGATCTTCGGTCCGGTCGTGACCGTCACGCCCTTCGACGACGAGGACGAGGGAGTCGCCCTCGCCAACGACAGCGACTACGGCCTCATCGACTACGTCTGGTCCTCCGACGTGGCCCGCGCCTTCCGCGTGGCCCGGCGCCTGCGGGCCGGGGGAGTCGGGGTCAACACGGTCGGCCGCAACATGGAGGCGCCGTTCGGGGGCTTCCGGCGCAGCGGGGTCGGCCGGGACTGCGGGTCGTACGCGCTGCACGCCTACAGCGAGGTGCAGTCGATCGTGTGGCCGGGGTGAGGGGCTTCCGCGGTTTCCCACGTCTTCCAGTGGCGGGAGTTCGGCCAACTGGCCGGTAACCACGGGGTGGACCCGTAGAGTCCCGGAGCGGAGGGCGTGGACATCGATGTCCACGCTCTGACGATCAGTCAAGACCCGTTCCGGAGAACTGACTTGAAGCTCACCAAGCGTTTCGTCCTGACCACTGCGGGTGTCGCCGCCGCGGCCGCCCTGCTGGGCGCGACCACCGGTTACGCCACCCCCTCGGACCCGGCACCGAGGCCCGTGAAGGCCCCGGCGGCCCTCAAGGTGCCCGACGGCAACAAGCTGACCGCCGTGTTCGGCGCCCGGGGCGTGCAGACGTACACCTGCACCGAGGGTGCCTGGAAGCTCCTGGAACCTGCCGCCACCCTGTTCGACCGGAGGGGCCGCGCGGTCGCCCTGCACTCCCGCGGCCCCGTCTGGGTGTCCACCGTGGACGGCAGCGCGGTGAACGCCACCGCGATCGCCAACTCCCCGAAGACCGGCACCATCCCCGAACTCCTCCTCCAGGCCACCGCGACCCGGGGCGCCGGCGTCTTCGGGGGCGTCTCCTACATACAGCGCCTGAACACGTCGGGCGGCGTGGCCCCGGCCGGCGCCTGCACCGGCACGGACCAGGTGAGCGTGGCGTACTCGGCGACGTACGCCTTCTACAAGCCGGCGAAGTGAGGCGCGCGGGTTCGTGAAGACAGGGGTGGCCTCGCCCGGAGCGGGGCCACCACCTCCCGTCCTTTCAGTCCTCCAGGTCCACCCGCACGGTCAACTGCCCCGCCCCTATGGCCCGTACGGCCGCGCTGTTCATCAGAGGCAGCGAGCGCAGGCGTACGGCGGTGTCGTCGTCCGGCATCAGATGCGCGGTCCCCCGGTGCCAGCGTCCCCGGATCCGCACCCTGACCCTCGGGTCGGCCCTGATGTTGCGGACGTACTGCGAGCGCTCCCCGAACTCGGAGACCAGCCAGAAGGAGCCGCCGATCCGCCTGCCGCCCACCGGGGTCCGGCGGGGGAGTCCCGAGCTGCGGCCGGTGGTCTCCAGGACGGTCTGGAGGGGGAGCCGTCGCATGACCGGGTTGAGCCGGCGCTGGAGGGCCACGGCGGCGCGGTACTTGCGTTCGGGGTCGCGGGGCATGGTCGTTGAGGTTCCCGTCGCTCGTCTTCCGTATCCTGACCGGCGGCCTCGATGATCTCAGGGTGCGGGCCGGGCGACGAAGGGGAGTCGGCGATGCGCGTGGTGACCTGGAACCTGTGGTGGCGCTTCGGGCCGTGGGAGCAGCGGCAGAAGGCGATCCTGGCGGTGCTGCGGGAGCTGCGGCCGGACGTGGTGGGCCTCCAGGAGGTGTGGTCGACGGGCACCGAGAACTTCGCGGAGTGGCTGGCCGGGGAACTGGGCCTGCACTGGGCGTGGGCGCCCTCACCGGGCTCCGAGCGCTGGCAGCGGCGGATCGGCGATCCGGGCGTGGAGGTCGGCAACGCCGTACTGAGCCGCTGGCCGGTCCGTGACCAGGCGGTCCTGCGCCTCCCGGTGCCCGAGGAGCTCGACGACGGCCGCCTGGCCTTCCACGCCCGGCTTGCGGGACCGTCGTACGACATCCCCTTCTTCACCACCCACCTCACCTCGGCGCCCACCGCCTCCGCGGTCCGCTGCCAACAGGTCACGGCACTGGCGGAGTTCGTCGCCGCGCACCGCTCCGGCACCGACTTCCCGCCGGTCGTCACCGGCGACTTCAACGCGTGGCCCGACTCCGACGAGATCCGCCTCTTCGGCGGCTACAAGACGGCCCCGGCCGCGCCGGGCCAACTGTTCCTGGATGCCTGGGAGTACGCGGACCCGGGCGCCGCGTCGGCGACGTGGGACCCGGCGAACCCCTACGTCGGTGCATCCCCGCCGGCCCGCATCGACTACATCCACCTGGGCCTGTCGGAGTCTTCGGACCTGGGCCACGTCCTGGGCGTCCGGCGCGCGGGGGACGGGCCGGTGGACGGGGTGTGGCCGTCGGACCACGCGGCGGTGGTGGCGGACCTGAAGCCGACGCGGGACTGAGCGCCTGCGGGGCGATGTCACATCTGCGGGTCCCCGTTCGTCGTGCTGGCGTCGGTATCACGCCTCACGTCCACAGAACGGGGACCTTCGTTGTTCGCCGCCTACCTCACGGTCACGATCCTCGGCGCGGTCTTCAACGGCGCCGCGGCCGTCACCTACCTGATCGGCCACGAATACCCCAAGACCCAGGCGGACATGAAGGGAATACCCCGCAAGTACGTCCCGGTCCTGGGCACGCTCCTTGCGGCGGGCACGGTGGGCCTGCTGGCCGGCCTCGCCGTCCCCCTCCTGGGCACCCTCGCCGCGACCGGCCTGATCCTGTACTTCATCGGCGCGATCACCGCCCACCTGCGGGTCGGCTCCCGCAACATCGCGGGCGGCATCGTGTTCCTGACGACGGCGACGGCCATCCTGGTCCTGGGCTTGCTCGACCACGGTCCGTGGTGAGCCGGGCCCCACGAGGAAGGGGCGCAGCCGTCACCGCACCTGGTCCTGGCCCGTGAACATGTCGATCAGGCCCTGAGGGGCGTCCTCGCCGAACATGAGCGTGAAGAGCTCCGTGCCCTCGGCGGCCGTCTCCGCGCTGCGGGGGAACATGGGCTCTTCGTACGCGGTGAGGGCGGCCTCGAGGTCGTCGGGGTGGGCGGCCAGGGACTGGGCGAGTTCGGCGGCGTCGAGCATCGCGAGGTTGGCGCCCTCGCCGTTCGGGGCGGCGACATGGGCGGCGTCGCCGATCAGGGTCACTCCCGGCACCCGCTCCCACCGGTGCTCGGCGGGCAGCGCGGCCAGGGGACGCAGTACCGGGCCGGTGTCGGCGTCGGTGATCAGCGCCGTGAGTTCCGGTGCCCAGCCGTCGAACTCCGCGGCGATCCTCGTGACGGCCGCCGCGGAGTCCGTGAAGTCGATGTCCGCGAACCACTCCCGCGGCCGGGCGAGCATCACGTAGGTGTGCAGGTTGCCGCCCCGCTCCCGGTGCGTCACAAAACCCTTGCCCGGCGCGAGCGCGTACAGCGCCCCTCCGCCGACCACCTTCGCGCTGGCCGGGTGCCGGGTGTCGGAGTCGTGCAGATAGACCTCCACGCAGGACATGCCGGTGTACGCGGGTACCGCGGCCGAGAGCAGCGGCCGGACCCGGGACCAGGCACCGTCCGCTCCGACCAGGAGGTCGGTGACGACCGTGGAACCGTCGGCGAAGCTCACCTCGTGACGGCCCTCGCCGAGCGCCCGCACACCGCTGACCTTGTGGCCCCAGCGGACCGTGCCCGCCGGCAACGAGTCCAGCAGCAGCTGCCGCAGCTCACCGCGCTGCACCTCGGGCCGGCCACCGGTGCCGTCGTCGGGCTGGTCGAACAGGACCGTCCCGTCCGGGGCGACCAGCCGTACCGCCTCACGGCCCTCCAGCACGAGCCCGCGGAACCCGTCCAGCAGCCCGGCCGCCTCCAGGGCGAGCCGGCCGTTGTAGTCGTGTATGTCGAGCATCCCGCCCTGAGACCGCGCCGTCGGCGAGGTCTCCGCCTCGTGGACGGTGGACGCGATGCCGTGGACGTGCAGGACGCGGGCGAGCATGAGGCCGCCGAGTCCGGCGCCGATGATCGTGACAGGGCTGTTCAGGGCGTTGCTGGTCGTCATGGTGGCTCCTTCGGGAAGGGCCGCCCGGTGACTCCGGTCGGCCGTCTCCAGCTAGGTTCCGGGGCCCCGTCGACAAACCGCCGACACCGCACCCACACCCCCGACAGACGACCTACAGCCCACCCACACCGCATTGATGCCGACCAGTCGGTATGGACATCCCCGCCCCGGCCCGGTAGAGATGCACCCATGCGAATCTCCGTGACCATCTTCCTCACCGACGAGACCATCACCCCGACCCGGCTCGCCCGTGAGCTGGAGGCGCGGGGCTTCGCCGGGCTCTACCTGCCCGAGCACACCCACATCCCCGTCGAGCGGGTCACCCCGTACCCCGCGGGCGGTGAACTGCCGCGCGAGTACGGCCGTACCCTCGACCCCTTCGTCGCGCTCGGCCAGGCCGCCGCCGTCACCGAGTCGCTCGGCCTCGGCACCGGCATCACACTCGTCGCCCAGCACGACCCGATCGACCTCGCCAAGCAGATCGCGACCCTGGACCACCTCAGCGGCGGCCGCTTCACGCTCGGCCTCGGCTTCGGCTGGAACGTCGAGGAAGCCGACGACCACGGCGTCGAGTGGAGCACCCGGCGCGAACTCGTCCGGGACCGCATGGCGCTCATGCAGGCGCTGTGGGCGGACGAACCCACCGCCTACGAAGGTCGGTTCGGGAGCGTCCGGGCCAGCCACGCCTTCCCCAAGCCGGTCCGGCGAAGGACCCTCGTGGGCGGCGCCGCCGGACCCAAGCTGTTCTCCCACATCGTCGAGTACGCCGACGGCTGGCTGCCCATCGGCGGACGCGGCCTCTCCGAGTCCCTGCCCGTGCTGCGCGCCGCCTGGTCCGACGCGGGCCGCGACCCGAACGCCCTCCAGGTCGTCCCGTACGCCGTCTTCCCGAACCCGGGCAAGCTCGCCCACTACGCCGACCTCGGCATCGAGGAGGTCGTGGTGCAGCTGCCCCCGGCGGGCGAGGGGGAGGTCCTGAAGGCGCTGGACGAATATGCCCGGTATGTCGGCGGTGGCGGGGGGCAGGTGTGACGTCACCCACCTCAAGGCAGCCCCTCTGCCCTGATCACACCGCTCGTATGCTCGAAGGATGACGACCTCCGCGACCTCCGGAACCGGCCCCACCGACCGCCCCAGCGGAACCGGCCCCACCGAGAACTCCATGCGTCGCGCCCTCAAACGTGCCCGGGACGGCGTCGCCCTCGACGTGAGCGAGGCAGCGGTCCTGCTGCAGGCACGCGGTGAGGCCCTGACCGACCTGACGGCGTCCGCGGCCCGGGTACGGGACGCCGGCCTGGAACAGGCCGGTCGCCCCGGTGTCATCACCTACTCGAAGAGCGTCTTCATCCCGCTGACCCGGCTGTGCCGGGACAAGTGCCACTACTGCACCTTCGTGACCGTGCCCGGCAAGCTCCGCCGGGCCGGCCACGGGATGTTCATGTCTCCCGACGAGGTCCTCGAGGTGGCCCGCAAGGGCGCCGCGCTGGGCTGCAAGGAGGCCCTGATCACCCTGGGCGACAAGCCCGAGGACCGCTGGCCGGAAGCGCGCGAGTGGCTGGACGCGCACGGCTACGACGACACCATCGCCTATGTGCGGGCCATCTCCATCCGCATCCTGGAGGAGACCGGACTCCTCCCGCATCTCAACCCCGGCGTGCTGTCCTGGACCGACTTCCAGCGCCTCAAGCCGGTCGCCCCGTCGATGGGCATGATGCTGGAGACGACCGCGACGCGCCTGTGGTCCGAGCCGGGCGGCCCGCACCACGGCTCCCCGGACAAGGAACCCGCTGTGCGGCTGCGGGTGTTGGAGGACGCGGGCCGTTCCTCGGTCCCCTTCACCTCCGGCATCCTCATCGGGATCGGGGAGAACTACGAGGAGCGCGCCGAGTCCCTCTTCGCGCTCCGGCGCACGGCGCGTTCGTACCACTCCGTCCAGGAGCTGATCATCCAGAACTTCCGTGCCAAGCCGGACACCGCGATGCGCGGCATGCCGGACGCGGAGCTGGACGAACTCGTCGCCGCGGTCGCCGTCGCCCGCCTGATCATGGGTCCGGCCGCCAACATCCAGGCCCCGCCGAACCTGGTCGAGGGCGAGTACGAGCGCCTCCTCGGAGCGGGCGTCGACGACTGGGGCGGCGTCAGCCCGCTCACCATCGACCACGTCAACCCCGAACGCCCCTGGCCGCAGATCGAGGAACTCACCGAGCGTTCCCGCGCGGCCGGCTTCGGGCTGCGTGAACGGCTTTGTGTCTACCCGGAGTTCGTGCAGCGCGGCGAGCCGTGGCTGGACCCGCGGCTGCGTCCGCACGTGGCGGCCCTCGCCGACCCCGCCACCGGTCTCGCCCGCCCCGACGCGGTGCCGCAGGGCCTGCCGTGGCAGGAGCCGGAGGAGGTCTTCGTCCCCTCCGGCCGCACGGATCTGCACGCCACGATCGACACCCAGGGCCGCACCTCGGACCGCCGTGACGACTTCGACGAGGTCTACGGCGACTGGGGCGCCCTGCGCGAGGCCGCCGCCCCCGGCATGGCCCCCGAGCGCATCGACACCGACGTCCGGGACGCGCTGCGGACCGCCGCCGACGACCCCACCAAGCTCACCGACGCCGAGGCCCTGGCCCTGCTGCACGCCGACGGCCCCGCCCTCGATGCCCTGACCCGGATCGCCGACGACGTGCGCAAGTCGGTGGTCGGGGACGACGTCACCTACATCGTCACCCGGAACATCAACTTCACCAACGTCTGCTACACCGGCTGCCGTTTCTGCGCTTTCGCCCAGCGGCGCACCGACGCCGACGCCTACACGCTCTCCCTGGAGCAGGTCGCCGACCGGGCCCAGCAGGCGTGGGAAGTAGGCGCGGTGGAGGTGTGCATGCAGGGCGGCATCCACCCGGACCTGCCCGGCACCGCCTACTTCGACATCGCCAAGGCGGTCAAGGAGCGCGTGCCCGGCATGCATGTGCACGCCTTCTCCCCGATGGAGGTCGTCAACGGCGCCACCCGCACCGGACTGTCCATCCGCGAGTGGCTGACCGCGGCGAAGGAGGCGGGCCTGGACTCCCTACCCGGCACCGCCGCCGAGATCCTCGACGACGAGGTCCGCTGGATCCTCACCAAGGGCAAGCTGCCCACGGCGACGTGGATCGAGGTGATCGAGACCGCCCACCAGGTCGGCCTCCGTTCCTCCTCGACGATGATGTACGGCCATGTCGACCAGCCCCGCCACTGGCTGGGCCACCTGCGCACCCTGGCCGGCATCCAGCAACGCACCGGCGGCTTCACCGAGTTCGTCACCCTGCCCTTCATCCACACCAACGCCCCCGTCTACCTGGCCGGCATCGCCCGCCCCGGCCCCACGATGCGCGACAACCGGGCCGTGACCGCGATGGCCCGCCTGCTCCTGCACCCCCACATCCCCAACATCCAGACCAGCTGGGTCAAACTCGGCACCGAAGGCGCCGCCGAAATGCTCCGCTCCGGCGCCAACGACCTCGGCGGCACCCTCATGGAAGAGACCATCTCCCGCATGGCGGGCTCCTCCTACGGCTCCTACAAGTCGGTCAAGGACCTGATCGCGGTCGCGGACGCAGCCGGACGCCCCGCCCGCCCCCGCACCACCCTCTACGGCCAGGTCCCGGACGAACGCCAGAAGGCAGCCCAGGCCTCCGACGGCCACCTGCCCGAACTCCTGCCGGTACTGGACTGAGAAAGGCAGCCGGTCGAGGGCCGGTACGATGATCCGACCCCCGTTCGACGGGGATTCTTAGCCGAGGAGATGCGTGCCGTGCCAGCCCCGAAGGTCTGGGTGACGGGTCTGACCGTGGGGGCGGTCGCCGCTGTCGTCGTCCTGGCCGTACAGGCCGACAAGGGAACCAAGCCGAGCGTGGCCCTCACCAGCAGGCCGAGCGTGTCGGCGTCCCCGAGCCCGTCCGCGCGGCCCGAGCCGGCCCCGACCGCGGTCCCGGACGCCTCCGGCACCGGCCGCCGGATCGTCTACTCGCTGGGCGAGAAGCGGGTGTGGCTGGTCGACGCGAGCGACGCGGCCCGGCGCTCGTTCGCGGTGTGGCCGGGGACCGTCGACCCGGCCCCCGGCACCTACTCCGTCTCGCTGCGCCGGGGCGAGCCGAGGACCGGCTCCGACGGCGTGCGGATCGAGCACATCGTCTACTTCACCATGGTGAACGGCGTCAACGTCGCCTTCTCCAACGCGGTGGACGGCTCCTCGCCCCCGCCGGCCGGCGGCGCCCAGACCGGCGGCATCCGCATGAAGACGGCGGACGGCTCGGCCCTGTGGACGTTCGGCGAGACGGGCACGAAGGTCGTCGTCGTCAACTAGCGCTGCGATCGGGCAGGTTGACCACCAGCAGCGCGATCCCGCTGAACACGAAGACCCGCAGGGCCGCGTCCAGGCCGTTCCAGGTGTCCGACTGCCACATGGAGAACCACTCGCCGCCGATCGCGATGAACCCGGCGCCGAACAGCACCATGAGCATGAGCAGCCCGTAGGTGGAGAACCGCCGGGCGGCCTGGTCGTCCCGGCGCACCCACAGATACGTGCCGTAGATCAGCACGAGCGCGGCGAGCGTCTCCCAGACGATGATCGCGACATACGCGGTGTTCTGAAGTCCCTTGCTGGTGACGGCTCTCCACATCAGATCGTCGTCCTTGAACGTCGTGTCCATCGCGAGAACATGCTGCACGAACGCCTGGTTCGTCCCGAAGTCCGTGATGTTCCCGAACGAGACGAGCGCAATGTACAGCGCGACGCTCGCGGTGAGGAGGGCCGCGGAGAGGTGGAGTGCGGTGCGGGGGGTGCGTGAGGTGCGTGGGGGTGTCGATGCCATGGGTGCCATCTTCCCCGTAGGCCGTCGGTGTGATCCAGAACGTGGGCCAGAATGGCCGACATGACCAGGGCACGGGTGTCGATGCAGGAGCTGATCGCCCAGCGCAGGCGGGCCGGGTTCGTCGGGCGTGGGGCCGAACGGGCCGCTTTCCGCACCAACTTCGACCTCCCGCCCGAGGACGAGCGGCACCGCTTTCTCTTTCACGTGCACGGCAACGCCGGTGTCGGGAAGACCTTCCTCGTTCGGGAGCTGGAGCAACTTGCCCGGGAGAAGCGGGCGTTGACGGCGTACCTCGACGAGAGTGTCGACAGTCTGCCGGAGGCGATGGCCGCGATCAGTCGCCAACTCGGTGCCCAGGGAGCCCGTTTCAAGGAACTCGAACGGCTTCTCGCCGCGCATCGGGAGCGTCGGCACGAGGCGGAGGCGGCCGCTCTCGCCACGCTCGACACGGAGGCCGAGGGTCCGTCCGCCGGCAGCATGGCCGTCGCGCGGGCAGGCCTGGTCGGACTCGGGATGGTGCCGGGCGTGGGAGCCTTCGCCGGTGTTCTGGACGCGGGCCAACTGGCCCAGGGCGCCGACCGGTTGCGGGCCGGACTCAGCGCTCGCCTGCGCACCCAGGAGGACGTCCAGCTGGTCCTGCACCCCGAGCGCGTGCTCACCCCGGTCCTGCTGAGGGAACTCACCGACGCGGCGGCCACCGCCCCCTGGATCGTCCTCTTCTTCGACACCTACGAGCGGACCGGCCCGTTCCTCGACGGCTGGCTGCACGAGACGATGACCGGCGACCGCCACGGCACCCTCCCCGCGACGGTCGTCGTGGTGACGGCCGGGCAACGCCCCTTCGACACCGCCCGCTGGGGCGCCTTCGCCGACTTCATGACGGACGTCCCCCTCGGACCGTTCACGGAAGCGGAGGCACGGGGACTGCTGGCGGCCAAGGGAGTCGTCGCCGAGCCGGTCGTCGAGGAGGTCCTGCGTCTCACGGGCGGCCTGCCCGTCCTGGTCTCCACCCTCGCCGAGCAGCGCCCCACCGACCCCGACGACATCGGCGACCCCAGCGCCACGGCCGTGGAACGCTTCCTGAGGTGGGAGCAGGATCCCGTACGGCGGTCCGCGGCTCTCGTGTGCGCGCTGCCCCGCCAACTGGACCTGGACGTGTTCCGGGCGGCCGTCGACTGCGACGACCGGGAGGCCGACGCGCTCTTCGCCTGGCTGCGGGCCCTGCCGTTCGTGGTCGACCGCGGCGACCGGCTCCGCTACCACGACCTGGTCCGGGAGGCGATGCTGCGGATGCAGCGAAGCCGCTCACCGCGCGGCTGGGCAGAGCAACACCGGAACCTGGCAGGGAAGTTCGGCGCGTGGCGGGCGGAGTACGAATCCGGCCGCGATGCGTCCGAGCGGTGGACGGACGAGAAGTGGCGGGAGCTGCGGCTCGCCGAGTCCTACCACCTGCTCTGCGCCCAGGACCGTGCCGCCCTGCCCGGCGTGCTGCGGGACTTCACGGACGCCTGCGACACCGACGACGCCACCGCCGCCCGATGGGCACGGGTCCTGCTGGACGCGGGCCGGGACGGCGACACGGAACCGGTGGCCCGGTGGGGGAGTGAGCTGTCCCGCACGCTCACCGAGGGCGGCGTGCCCGCGGCGCTCGCCCGACTGCTGTCCCGCGCGGACCTCGACGCACCCGCCCAGGCGCACGCCCGAGTGGTACGAGGCACTGCCCTCCGCCGCCTCGGAGCACTGGAGGAGGCCCTGCGCGAGTACGACCTGGCCGTCGGCCTGGGAGAGGCACTGTGCACCCCTGAAAACCCCGCCGCCCCCCACTCCGACCTCGCCCGCGCCCACCGCGGCCGCGCCTACGTCCGGGGTGAGCTCCACGACTACGAGGCGGCGATCGACGACCTCGACCGGGCCCTCGCCCTGGAACCGGACAGCCCCTCCGCCCACTCGGTGCGCGGCGAGTACCACCGTGCGCTGCACCACGGCGACGCGGCGCTCCGGGACCTGGACCGGGGCATCGCACTGGACCCCGCCCACCACTTCGCCTGGGCCTCCCGGGGCGCCCTCCACCTGACCCGGGGCGACCTCCGGGCCGCGCGCGCCGACCTGGACCGTTCGCTGGAGCTGAACCCCGACTACGTCTGGGCCCTGGTCCGCCGCGCCCGCGTATGGCGTGGCCTCGGCGACCCCGCCCGCCGACTGGCCGACCTGGACCGTGCCGTGGCCCTCCAGCCCGACTGGCCCTGGGGCCGTTGCGAACGCGGCGACGCGCTCCGCAACGCCGGCCGGGTCGAGGAGGCCCTCCGCGACTACGACCACGTCCTCGCCCTCGACCCGGACTACGCCTCCGCCCACGCGAGCCGGGGCGCCGCCCTGGCCGCCCTCGGCCGCCACGAGGAGGCCGTCACCGCCCTCGACACCGCCCTGCGTCTCCACCCCGCCTACACCTGGGCCCTGTGCCGCCGGGCCGAGTCCCACCTGGCCCTCAGTTCCGTGGACCTGGCCCTCACCGACGCCGACCGCGCCTGCGAGCTCAGCCCGGACGACGAGCACGCACGGGCGGTACGGGACCGGGTGCGCAGGGACGCGGGCTGAATCCCGCCCTGCGCATACCTCGCATACGCACTCGCCCCCTCAACCCCGCACCCCCCGTCGATTACAGTGCAGGGCGTCGTACATACGGACGGTTGCCACGGGGAGGTCTTGGTGGGTGCGACAGCCGGGGCCGTCGTCTGGGGGCGTGCCGAGCAGCAGGACTTCCGCAGCCGGGTGCGCGGGACGGTTCTCGGAGTGGCCGTCGGTGACGCGCTGGGCGCTCCCGTCGACGCGCTCGGGCTCGACGAGATCCGGGAGACGTACGGCGCCGAGGGTCTCGTGGACCTCGGGGTCGGGTACGGCCGGCGCGGTGCCGTCACTCATCTGACCCAGCTCAGCCTCTTCACCGTGGACGGGCTGATACGCGCCCAGGTGCGCCGGGACACCGGGGCCTGGCATCCGCCCACGGATCTGCACCGGGCGTACCTGCGCTGGGCGGCCACCCAAAGGGACTGGGGGCCAGACGAGCGCCGCAAGGACGACGGCTGGCTGGCCCGGGAGGAGTGGCTGTACGCCCGCCGAGACCCGACCCGGTCCCTGCTCATCGGGTTCGGCGACGACACCATGGGGACGCTGGAGTCGCCGAAGAACCCGGGCGAACTCGGGCCCGAGGCCACCGCCCGGTCCGCGCCCTTCGGGCTCCTCGTCGGATGGGAGCCGCAGCTCGTCGTCCAGCTGGCCGTGGAGTGCGCGGCACAGACCCACGGGCACCCCGTCGCCTATCTGTCGGCGGGCGCGTACGCCGTGATCGTGCACGCGCTCGCCCTCGGCGAGAGCCTGGACGGGGCGGTGCAGCGGGCGCTCGCGCTGCTGGCCGCGCGGCCCGGGCACGAGCCCGTGTCGGACGCGCTCCAGCACGCGCTGGGTGCCGTACGGCAGGGGATGCCCACCCCGGCCCGGGTGGAGGAGCTGGCCGCCGACGGGTCGGCGGACGGGCTGCTGTCGGCGGCCGTGTACTGCGCGCTGGTCGGGGAGGACGTACGGCACGGTCTGTGCCTCGCCGTCAACCACGACGGCCCCTCCGCCGCGGCCGGTGCTCTCACCGGTGGCCTGCTCGGTGCCCTGCACGGCGAGACCGCCCTCCCGCCGGCCTGGCTGGCCGAACTGGAGGGCCGTCCCACGATGCTGGAGCTGGCCGACGACTTCGCGATGGAGATGACCCAGGGCCCGGCCCTGCACGGCCCGTCCGGGGCGTCCCCGGGGTGGCTGGCCCGCTATCCGAGGGGCTGAACCGGCACCGGAGGCGACAGCGCACCGGAGGCGTCAGTGCACCGGAGGCGTCAGTGCACCGGGGGCGTCAGTCCTTCACACCGGTGCCGATCACGTCGTCCACCCCGCCCGCAGGGGCCGGGATCGCCGCGGCCGCCGCCCCGTCGCCGTCCCCGTCCGTGTTGATCTTCTCGATGATCGCCAGTCGCTCCGGGGTGTCCTCGGGCTTGATGAAGCCGACCAGGACGTAGAGGACCAGGGAGACCGCGAGCGGGATGGAGACCTGGTACTGGAGCGGGACGCCGCCGTCGACGTTCCAGTTGATCGGGTAGTTGACCAGCCAGAAGGCGAGCAGACCCATCGACCAGCTGGTGAGCGCGGCCGTCGGTCCCGAGCGGCGGAAGGGGCGCAGCAGGCCGAGCATCATCGGGATGGCCATCGGGCCCATCAGACCGGCGACCCACTTGATGACCACCGTGATGATGTCCTTGAAGGCCGGGGAGTTGACCTGGGTGGCCGCCGCCATCGACAGGCCGAGGAAGACCACGGTGGTGATCCGGGCGACCCGCAGCCCCTGCCCCTCGCTCCAGCTGCGCGCCCGGCGCCACACCACCGGCGCGCAGTCCCGGGTGAAGACGGCCGCGATGGCGTTGGCGTCGGAGGAGCACATGGCCATCGTGTGCGAGAAGAAACCGACGATGACCAGGCCCAACAGGCCGTGCGGGAGCAGCTGTTCGGTCATCAGGCCGTAGGAGTCGGAGCCGTCGGGCTTCTGCGACTGGACCAGCAGCGGGGACATCCACATCGGGAAGAACAGGACGACCGGCCACACCAGCCACAGGATCGCGGACAGCCGCGCCGAGCGCTCGGCCTGGTGCGCGTTGGCCGTGGCCATGTAGCGCTGGGCCTGGTTGAGCATGCCGCCGTTGTACTCGAAGAGCTTGATGAAGAGGAAGGCGAGCAGGAAGACCGTGCCGTACGGCCCGACCAGCGGCTCCCCGTGGCCCTGGAGCTCCGGCTCGTCCCAGGCGCCGAAGAAGCCGATCCCCTTGTCGTTGAGTTTGAGGACGACGGCCACGAACATCGCGACACCGGCGAGGAGTTGGATGACGAACTGGCCCAACTCGGTGAGCGCGTCCGCCCACAGGCCGCCGATCGTGCAGTAGACGGCCGTGATGGCGCCGGTGATGAGGATGCCCTGGTTGAGGGAGATGCCGGTGAAGACGGACAACAGGGTCGCGATGGCGGCCCACTTGGCGCCCACGTCCACGATCTTCAGCAGCATGCCCGACCAGGCGAGTGCCTGCTGGGTCTTCAGGTCGTAGCGGTTCTTGAGGTATTCGAGCGGGGAGGCCACATGGAGCCGGGAGCGCAGCCGGTTGATCCGCGGCGCGAACAGCTTCGAGCCGATGGCGATGCCGAGTGCGATGGGGAAGGACCAGGTGACGAACGAGGTGACGCCGTAGGTGTAGGCGATGCCCGCGTACCCGGTGAACATCACCGCGCTGTAGCCCGACATGTGGTGCGAGATGCCGGACAGCCACCAGGGCATCTTGCCCCCGGCGGTGAAGAAGTCGCTGACGTCGTCCACGCGTTTGTGGGACCAGACGCCGATCGCCACCATCACACCGAAATAGCCGATGAGCACGGCCCAGTCGAGACCGTTCATATGCGCCCTCCCAGGGATCAGCCCGGCGCTCATCGTGGGCGCGGCCGCGTGGACACGACAAGCTGGCGTCGAGTCAAGGAGAGGTAAAAACATTCGTGATGATGGCCTGCGTTCATCTACATGAACTCACCGCATCAGCTCCCCGGCGTTGACCAGCAACGACTGTCCGGTGATCGCCCGCGCCCGGTCCGAGGCCAGGAACACCGTCGCGTCCGCCACGTCCCCGTCGGTCGCGAGATCGGGCAGCGCCATCCGCTCGGTCAGCCGCGCCAGCACCTCCGCCTCCGGCACCTTCTCCGTATGGGCCGTGAACTGCACATAGGCCTGCACCGGCGGCCCCCACATCCAGCCCGGCAGCACGGTGTTGACCCGGATCCGGTCCGGTCCGAGCTCCCGCGCCAGCGAGTACATCGCGCTGGTCAGCGCCCCCTTGGACGCCGCGTACGCCGCCTGCCGCACCTGCGAGGGGGCGGCCACGGCCGACTGCGTCCCGACGAACACCACCGACCCCCCGCCCGCCGCCCGCAGCCCCGGAAGGCACGCCCTGGTCATCCGCAGCGACCCCAGCAGGTTCACGTCGATGACCGACTGCCAGGTCGCGAAGTCCGCGTCCTGAAGCCCTCCGAAGTAGCTGTCCCACGCGGCCACATGAACCACCGCGTCCAGCCGCCCGAACCGCTCCACCGCCAGCTCGGCCAGCGCCACGCACCGGTCCTCGTCGGTGATGTCCGTCGAGCGGTACGCGGTGTGCGCCCCGTCCGGATCGATCTCGGCGGCGCTCTTCGCGAGGTTCGCCTCGGTACGGGCGCCCAGCACCGCGTTCCCGCCGTCCCGTACGACGGCCGCGGCGACCTGGTGCCCGAGCCCGGCCCCGACTCCCGACACCACGACGGTCTTCCCGGAGAGAAGTGACATACCGACGGCCTCCCTGATTCCTGTCCGGTCCCTGCCTGGTTCCCGCCTGCTCCCGGCTCTGGCGCATTATCTGACGGGGCGTCAGAGTATGGGCGAGCGCTGGAGGAGGGAAGGTCCCATGTCAGAAGAGACCCACAGCGAGACGTACGCCGAACTGGCCGCCGTAGGCCCCTACGGAGTCCACCCCGGCCACGCCCTGATCACCATGGTCGAACCGCATCCCGGCCACGAGTACGCGTACAACCGCTGGTACGAGGACGACCACTTCTACGCGGGCGCGATGGCCATGCCCTGGATGTTCGCGGGGCGCCGCTGGGCGGCCACCCGGGATCTCCAACTCCTGCGCGTGCCGGAGAAGTCGGCGGTGGCCCAGCCGGTGACGGCCGGCTGCTACCTCTCCACGTACTGGGTCACCGACGGCCGCTACGACGACCACATGCGCTGGACGGTCGCCATCAACAAGCGCCTCAACCGGGACGCCCGGGTCTACCGCGACCGCACCCACGTCTTCACGGCGTTCCAGGACCACGAGGCGACGGTCTACCGCGACGGCGCGGCGGGCCCGAGGGACTTCCACGCCCTCGACCACCCGTACGCGGGCCTGGTGCTGGAGGTCATCGACGCCGAATCCCCGGAGCAGCGGCCGGAGTTGCTGGAGTGGCTGATCTCCCGCCACCTCCCCAAGCGCCTCGCGGGCTCACCGGCGGCCATGGTGACGGTGTTCCGCCCGACCCCGCTGCCGGGCGACCGCATGACGTACGTGAAGCAGGTGGAGGGAGTCGACACCCGCATCACCCTCCTGTGGTTCCTGGAGGCGGACCCGAGGGAGTGCTGGGACCCGTATTTCACGGACTTGGAAGAGCCGACGGCGGCCCGTCGCGAGCTGCTGGCGCCTTTCATCCCGACAGTGCCGGGCACAGACCAATACGTAGACCAGCTGCGCTAACCGCGTTTAGGGGCGCGGGGAACTGCGCGACCAGCCCCCACGCACCCGCAGCCGCACGACTACTTCAACTCATCCGGACAAGGCGTCCCGCGCGGCACCGTGTACGGCGCCGCCAACCGATACGTCCCCGCCCGAGGCGCCAGCAACATTGTCCACTTGTCCCCGTCCGCGTCCTCCGGCGTCTCCATCAGACACCCGTTGACGTTCTCGAAGACCTTCGGCGAGGCGTCCGACTCCTTGGACGACTCCGTCTCCTGCGGCGGCTCCACCTTCTTGCCGTCCGCGTCGACGATCGACAGCCAGGGCGAGTACGGGATCCGGATGACGATGCGACCCGCCTTGCGCACCCGCATGGTCATCTCACCCTGCGCCGCCCGGTCGACCACCGTGTTCGGGGAGGCCAGCGGCGCCGGGTCGGTGACCCGGAACAGCTGCCAGTTCGCGTCGCCCCAGATCTGCTTCAGATACGGCATCCCGCGCTGGACCAGCTCCCGCTCCCGCTCGCCCCCGCTGCCGTCCGGCTCGTCCTTCGGCACGACCACGAAGTGCACGGCCCACCGCTGGAGCCACTCGTGGTAGTTCGCGGAGTTCAGGGTGTCGTCGTAGAAGAGCGGGTTGCGTTCCATGTCGGCCTGCCGGTTCCAGCCCCGGGCGAGGTTGACGTACGGCGCGAGCGCGGACGCCTCGCGGTGGGAGGCGGCCGGTACGACCTCGACGCGGCCCTTCTCGGCGCCGACCTCCTGGAGCTCGTTGACCAGGGGGGCCAGCTCACGGGCCCAGGAGGCGGTGGGGGTCGTATGGACGACGTCGTCCACCGACTTGAAGCCGATCCAGACGGTGAAGCCGGTGAAGGCGACGACGACGGCGTACCACTTGCGGCTGCGCGGCACCGTGAACGGCAGCGCCGCCGCCAGGGCGACCCCCGCGAACAGCATCGACAGGCGCGAGATGTTGGAGCCGATCTGGGAGCTCACCAGCCAGACCAGGACGACCGAGAGGCTGTAGACCCCGGCCGTGATCCGGACCGTCGTCCACTCGCGGGGCACGAGGAGGTAGACGAGCACGCCGTAGGCGAGGGGCAGCAGCACCGAGGCGATCTTCATCGGCTGGGTCCCGGCGAACGGGAAGAGCCAGGCCGACAGGGCGACCACCACGGTGGGCGCGATGCCCAGCGCCCAGGCGCCGGGCCGCCGTTTCTGGAGGAACAGGGCGACCGCCACCAGGCCCACGAACAGCCCGGCGACCGGGGACGCCATGGTCGCGAGGGCGGCGAGCGTGGCCGCGCAGGCGGCCTTGGCCCCGCGTTTGTGGCGCCAGCGGTGCGGCCAGCAGAAGACGACGGCGACCGCGCCGAGCGCGAAGACGGTGCCGAGGCCGAAGGTCACCCGGCCCGAGGCCGCGTTGCACAGGAAGGCGTAGACGCCCGCGAGGGAGGCCCACAGCGGGTTCCGCACCGAACGGCTGCGGATCAGGATCAGGGTGAGCAGCCCGGCCGAGACGGTCCCGGCCAGCATCATCGTCGTACGGACGCCGAGGACCGACATCAGGTACGGCGAGACGACGCTGTACGACACCGGGTGCATGCCGCCGTACCAGGCCAGGTTGTACGCGGAGTCAGGGTGCCGACCGACGAACTCGGCCCAGGCGTCCTGCGCCGCGAGATCGCCGCCACTGTTCGCGAACGTGAAGAACCAGACGATGTGGAGGATGCCGGAGAGCGCGGTGACGGAGAGGACCGGGTGGCGCAGCAGCCGCTCGCGCAGCGCGAGGAAGGCGGCCTTGGCGCGGCCCGCCCCGTCGTCCCCGGGCGGCCGGCCGGTGCCGGGCTCCGCGGGTACGCGTATTCGCGGGCCGGTACCCGGGCCCGGGTCGGTCTCGTCGGCGCGTGTCGGCTCCGCAGTGGCCACCTGAAGGCACTCCCCGTGGTGTCCCGTCTTCTTTTTCCGGCCGCGTCCCAGCGGCGACCCGCCCCGTTTCGTGACGCTAGCACGCGGCCCGCCGACCGGAACCCGGGCGGGGTCCGGCCGGCGGGCCGAGAGGGTGCGTCCGGCCCGTTTCCGGGTCAGCTGACGCGGGTCAGCTTGTCGGTGAAGCCGGGTTCGGTCAGATCCTTCTGAAGGGTGACCGGGACCTTGACCGCGCCGCCCTCGCCGTCACCGACGGTGAGGGTGCCGACCTTGGTGCCGGCCTTCGCGGTGTGCGGTACGTCGTCGGCGGCGAAGGACAGCTTCACCTTGAACCCGGACCAGCCGACGGCGGTGACGTCCCTGGTCAGCACGACGGGGGTGTGCCCGCCGAGCCCGTCGTCGACGTATCCGACGACGTCGCCCTTCTTGAGGATCTTCGCGGACTTCAGCTCGTCCTCCGCGGCGAGCAGCGCCACCTTGCTGACGTCGTTGACGGTCTTGATGATCGGCGCCTTGTGCTGGCCGAGGATCGCGCCGACGACGGTGACGGTCTCGCCGTCGACCTTCTTGCGTGCCGCGAAGAGGAGGTTGCCGCCGGCGGCGCTGGTGGTGCCCGTCTTGATGCCGATACCGGTGTAGGGGACCAGATAGTTGTAGTTGTACCACTTCTGTCCGGACGGATCGATCCACTGTCCCATGGAGGTGATCTCCATCAGGGCCGGGATCTTCACCAGTTCGTTCCCGAGCTTCACCTGGTCCTCGGCGCTGGAGACGGTGGTCTCCTTCAGGCCCGAGGCGTCGGTGTACGTGGTGTTCTTCATGCCGAGTTCCTTGGCGGTGTCGTTCATCTTCTTGATGAACGCGGCCTCGGAACCGGCGTCCCAGCGGGCGAGCAGACGGGCGATGTTGTTCGCCGAGGGGATCATGATCGCCGCGATGGCCTGCCGCTCGGTGAGGACGTCGCCCTGCTTCACGGTGTTGAGGGTGGACTCGCCCTGCTTGTTGTAGCCGCCCTCCTTCTCGGCGAGCGCGTCGACGGTGATCTTCGCGCCCTCCTCGCCGGACTTGAGGGGGTGGTCCTTCAGCACGATGTAGGCGGTCATGGCCTTGGCCACGGAACCGATCGCGACGGGGGTCTGCTTGCCGAAGTCGCCCATCGTGCCGATGCCGTTGACGTCCATCCAGCCCTGGCCCTGAGTGGGCCACGGGAGGGACACCTTGCCGCCGTCGAAGGTGTACGAGTCCTCGGCGGTGAGGGCGAGCGTGGGGCTCGGGAGGGGGCGCATGGACTGCGCGATCGCAAACGCGACGATCAGGAGCAGGACGAGGGGCGTCCAGATCTTGACGCGGCGGGCGACGGTGCGGAGGGGGCTGGGCGGGGGCGGCGGAGTGTTGGTCAGCTCGGCCAGGAGGTCCAGCGGGGGCTTCGGCGGCAGCGGCTGCTGAGTGGTGCGCTCGGGGCCGACCTGGGGGACGGCGGCGGTCACCTCGGGCTTCGGCCGGGGTTCGTCGAGGGGCTTCAGCGCGACGAACTTGCTGGTCCGCTCGGCCTCGGCCTCCGGCTTGGGCTTGGGCTCGGGCTCCGGCTTGGACTCGGGGGCCGGCTTCCCGAGCTTGAGCATGGTGGTGGGCTGGTCGACGGGGGGCCGGGGGGCCTTGAAGACGGCGGTGGGCTGATCGACGGGCGGCGCGTCGTCCTCTGGGGCGGCGTCGGTGTCGGTGCCGGGGGCCGTCTCGTCGTCGTCCGTCTGGTCGCCGGTGGGGGCTGGTCGCGCAGTTCCCCGCGCCCCTGGGGTGTCGGGCTCGGCGGAGTCGGTCTCG
>NZ_KB911784.1:53940-309565 GCF_000383655.1 Streptomyces sp. 351MFTsu5.1
GGCCGTCTCGTCGTCGTCCGTCTGGTCGCCGGTGGGGGCTGGTCGCGCAGTTCCCCGCGCCCCTGGGGTGTCGGGCTCGGCGGAGTCGGTCTCGCGCTCCTCGTCCGCTACGGCCGTCTCGGCCCCCGGTGCCGGGGAGTCGCTCTTCGCTTCGGCGTCGGCCGGCTCAGGCTCCGAGTCCGGTTCCGGTGCGTCGCTCTTCGTTTCGGCGTCGGCAGGCTCGGGCTCCGCGTCCGGTGCCGGGGAGTCGCTCTTCGTTTCGGCGTCGGCCGGCTTTGGCTCCGGTGCGGCGGGCTTCGATTCCGGCTTGGGGCCGCCGTCGGTCTTCGTCACCCACTTCGCCACCGCCTCCCGGAGGCGCTCGTCGCCGTCCCCGGGGTCGGTGGAGGCCTCGGAAGACGCTTCCGCGGGCTCAGAGGGCGTCTCCGGCGCCTCGGGGGCCTCGTCCGTGGGCTCGGGGGCCGGAGGCGTCGTTTCCGGCTCTGCGGGGCTCTCGTCGGCCTTCTCGGAGGGCTTCGGGAGATCCCGTACCGAGAAGATCTTCGTGGCGGTGTCGATGCCGCCGAGGGAGACGGACTCCCGGGCCACCGCGAGCCGGGGGTCGGGTGAGGAACTCCTCGCCTCGGGAACCGGACTCGCGCTCCCCGGCGTCGGTTCTCCCGACGACTCGCGCTGCTTCGACCTGTCGGGGGACTCGCCCGCCACCGATGCCTCCTCCATCTGCCGCACGTGATCGGTATTCGTCACCGTGCGTCTGCCGAACCGTTGATTCGCCGCCCGGGCAGCCGCCACACCACGCTGTCCGAACCATGTACCAGTGTCCTGTGTGTGGCCCTGCCCAAGCCGGTAGACGAGAACGACATACCTACCGGTTCCACTACAAACAGGTCACGCACCCTCGACAGACCAATGTGAGAGGGGTCACCCTGTCGTACATCCACGCGGGGAGGCATGGATGGGCAGGAGCCGCAGAACTATTCCGGAGGAGCTTCTGCTGCTGGCGTTGGACCCGACCACGGGTACCACCGCACAGCCGCAGTCGCTCGACCTCGGTCTGGCCGGAGCACAGCTAGTGGAGCTGGCGCTGGCCGGACGGATAGCCCCAGACGGGGATCGTATCGCCGTGGTGGTACCACGGCCGACTGGAGATCCGACTTTGGACTGCGCGTTGGAGTTGCTGCGAAGGCGTGGCGCTCCCGTGCGGGCAGTGAACTGGATCGGCGGGCCGCGTCTCGGGCTCCGCCAGACCTACCTCTCGCATCTGGAGCGGTGCGGCATGGTGCATGCCGTGGCGGGCCAGATGTGCGGAGTGCTGCCGACGACTCGCTACCAGGCGACGGACAACGAGATCAGCCGGGAGATCAAGGCCCGACTGGACTCGGCGATCCGCACCGGCGTACCGCCGGACCCGCGGACCGCCGCGCTCGCCGCCCTGGCACACGCGGTCGGCCTCGGCAAGCACCTGTATCCGGGCAACGAGGGACGCTCGTCCCGCTCCCGGCTGCGGGATCTGATCAGGCACGACCCCATGGGCGGTCTCGTCGCGCACGCCGTGATGGACGTCCAGAACGGCGTGGGCGCACAGCCACGCCGTAACCCGGCACCGGCCGGCCGGCAGGCCGCACCCGGGGCCAGGCCCGCGCCGGAACCCGCTCGTGGTGTTCCGATGCAACCGCGCCGAGGACCGATGGCGCGCGCCGTGGCCCACTGAGCCGCAGTCCCACGGCACCGGAACAGCACCACCGGCACGACCCGTACCACCCGCACGACCCGTACCACCCGCACCGCCACAGCGCCGCACCGTCAGTCCCCATGAGACCGGTTCGGGAGCCGCAGGTCCGCGCGGGGTGACGGGACCGTACGTACGTCCGTACACCGGGCGTCGGACGGTTCCGCCGCCCCGCGCGGCCGCATGTCCGGGCCCGGCCGCCCACCGGGCCGGACCAGGCTGTTCCCAACTGTCGTGCACGCGGCGCATATACGCCGTTTCCCAGCGGTAATAAGCACCTTGGTGGCAGTCTGCTCAACAGCAGATACGCAAAGTCAAGAACGAGGCCCGCAGCCGGAGGTGCACGTCCCGTGGCGTCCAATGTCAATCCCACCGTCAGGCGGCGCCGGCTGGGCCAGGAGCTCCGCAGGCTCCGTGAGCTCAAGGGCATGACGGCCGAGGAGGTGGCCGAGCGGCTGCTGGTGTCGCAGTCGAAGATCAGCCGCCTCGAGAACGGCCGGCGCAGCATCAGCCAGCGTGACGTCCGCGATCTGTGCGGGGTGTACGAGGTCGAGGACCAGCGGATCGTCGACTCCCTGATGCAGATGGCCAAGGACTCGCGCCAGCAGGGCTGGTGGCACGCGTTCGGGGACATCCCGTACAGCGTCTACATCGGCCTGGAGACCGACGCGGAGTCGCTGCGGGTGTACGAACCCCAGATCATCACCGGCCTGTTGCAGACCCGGCCGTACGCCGAGGCCATCGTGCGCGGCGGCGCGCCGGAGGCGACGGAGACCGAGAACGACAAGCGGGTGGAGGTGCGGCTGCGGCGGCAGAGCCGGGTCTCCGCGGAGCGCGATCCGCTGCGGCTGTGGGTCGTCCTGGACGAGGCGTGTCTGCGCCGGGTCGTGGGCAGCCGGCAGATCATGCGGGAGCAGCTGGAGTACCTGGTGGAGATGTCCCAGCAGCCCCACATCACCGTGCAGGTGCTGCCGTTCGACGTGGGCGCCCACCCGGGGCTGAGCGGCCAGTACTCGATCCTGGAGTTCTCGGACGCGGCCGACTCCAGCGTGGTCTACATCGAGGGTGTCACCAGCGACCTGTACCTGGAGAAGGCGCACGACGTGCAGAAGTACACCGTGATGTACGAGCACTTGAGGGCCCAGGCGCTCAACGTCGACCAGTCGCGCCAGTTGATCGAGGATCTCGCGAAGGAATACGCCCGGGAGTACGCCCGCTGAGCCGCTTCCCGACAGGGCGGGCCGAATAGTACACCCCGGGCAGGCCCAGCTGGAAGACTCCTCTGGAATATGCCACCAGAAGAGTGAACGGCTGCTCCGAAAGAGGAAGTCGGCGAGTAGCGTCGATCACGCCAACGATCAGTAAAGGTTGGCGTAATCCGAACACTGCGCATCTGGCTACGGAGCGGATATGGCAATTCGTCTGGGCACCCTGGACACATGGACGACCTCCACCTACACCAACGCCAACGGGGCGTGCCTGATGGTGAGGTCGACCGAGGAGGAAGCACTCGAACTCGGCGACACCAAGATCCCCGAGGGCCCCAAGCTGGCCTTCCCCGCCGAGGCGTGGAGTGCCTTCGTGACCTCGGTCAAGGTGTGACACCACGCCACCCCCCTACAACTCCACAAGCACCACCACAGAGCCCTCTCGACCAGATCGCCGTCCTAGCCGAGGGGGCCTGCGGCGCTTTGACCGCGGGGGTTGTGCGTCGAGTGCCGGCCGGTGGGGGCTGGTCGCGCAGTTCCCCGCGCCCCTGAGTGGGTGCAGTCAGGCCCATCCAGCTGTACCCACCGCCTTTAGGGGCGCGGGGAACTGCGCGCCAAGCCCCCACCGGCCCGCACCCGACCGACGGCTTAAGCCAGCGCACGCTCCACCGCAGCCACGACCTCGTCCGACTCCGGCTCCGTCTGCGGGGAGAAGCGGGCCACGACCGCCCCGTCCCGCCCGATCAGGAACTTCTCGAAGTTCCAGCGGATGTCCCCGGTGTGGCCCTCGGCGTCGGCGAAGTCCACCAGCCGCTCGTACAGCGGGTGCCGCCCCTCCCCGTTCACCTCGACCTTCTCGGTCAGCGGGAAGGTCACGCCGTACGTCGCCGAGCAGAACTCCGCGATCTCCTCGGCGCTGCCGGGCTCCTGCCCGAGGAACTGGTTGCACGGCACGCCGAGCACGGTGAAGCCCCGCTCCGCGTACCGCTCCTGGAGCTTCTCGAGCCCGTTGTACTGCGGGGTCAGCCCGCACTTGGACGCCACGTTCACGACGAGGACGGCCTTGCCGGCGTACTGGCCGAGGTCGGCCGCACCACCCGTGAGGGCACCGATCTCGACATCCAGGGGAGAGGAAGAAGTAGTCATGAGCGGATGCTAACTCCGCTCAGTGAATCCCCGGCCCAGGCCCCGACCCCGGCTCCCGCTCACCCGTACCCGCCCCGGACGCCGTCACCAGGACCTCCCCCGCCGCCGTCCGCGCATACAGCACCGACCGCCCCGACCGCCGCCGCTCCACAAGGCCCGCGTCCCGCAGCACCCGCAGATGCCGCCCCACCGAGCCCAGCGCCTGCCCGGTGACCGCGACGAGCTGGCTGGTGCTGAGCGGGGAGTCCAGGAGCACCAGCACCCGGGCCCGCCCGGCGCCGAGCAGCGTGCCGAGACTCGCGGGCACGCTCCGGGCTCCCGGGTCGGCGAGGGCGCCGGTGCAGCCGTAGACGAGGGCGTACCGACTCGGCTGCTCCCACGTGGCCCAGCCGCGGCCCGCGGTGACCGGGACGAAGACGAGTTCGGCGCCCCGGATGTCGCGGGGCGGGTACGCGTGCCGGTTCACCTGGAGCCGGTTGTCGCCGAGCCAGCGGGTCTGCCCCGGCAGCAGCGAGTCGATCACCGCCGCCCAGCCGCCCCGGCTCACCTGCGCGGTCCGGGCGACCACGTCCGCCTCCAGGATCCGCCGCCGACGATCCCAGTACGGCCGTACGGTCGCCGTCCAGACGTGGGCGAGAAGGGCGGCCGCCCGCTGGGGGAGGTCGTCGCGCTCCAGGGCGGCCGGGAACGGGCCGCGCAGCGAGACCCGGACGTTCGCGCGGGCCTGGGCGGGGTCGGTCGCCCGGATGCGGGCCAGGGTGTCCTCCAGGGGCGTCCCGTCACGCGGCAGGGGCGCCAGGAAGTCGGCGATCCAGGACGTGCCCATCCCCGAGCGCACCAGCAGCGCGGTCACCGGGTCGGCCGCCAGACGGGCCCGGTAGGCGGGCAGGTGGGCGCGGAGCCAGGCCTCCTCGCCCGGGTGCGCGCCGGTGCCGGTGTGCAGCAGCCGCAGGGCCGCGAAGGTCTCGGTGAACGGGCAGACCACGAACCGGCTGCGGACCAGGGTGTCCCCGTCGACCTGCCACCAGCCCATGAACCCCCCGGTCGTTTCGCGGACGCGCGAAAGACTAACCGTCACCCGCCGACCCCTGACGACACTCCTGCCCATGCGCAGCTACCGCGAGCTCTTCCGCACCCCGGAGTACGCCCCCTTCCTCCTCTCCTTCGCCGCCTACGCGGCGGCCCAGACCATCGGCGGCCTGGCCCTCGGCACGCTCGTCTACCGGGCCACCGGCTCCCCCTTACTGTCCGCGGTGAGCATGTTCGGGCCGCAGCTCGCCCAGTTGCTGGGCGCCGCCTTCCTGCTCTCGGGCGCCGACCGGCTGCCCCCGCGCGCGATCCTGACCCTCATCTCCCTCGCCTTCGCGGCGGGTACGGCGGTACTGGCCCTGCCCGGCCTGCCGATCCGGGCGGTCTTCGTCGTCCTGCTCGCGCAGGGGCTCGTCGCCTCGCTGGGCGGGGGAGTGCGCGGCGGCCTGATGAACGAGATCCTCCCCAAGGGCGGTTACGTCCTTGGGCGTTCGGTCTTCAACATGCTCTGGGGCCTGATCCAGATCACCGGCTTCGCGACGGGCGGCGCGCTCCTCGCGCTCCTGTCCCCGCGCACCTGCCTGCTCCTCACCGCGGCCTGCTACCTGCTCTCGGCCGCCGTCACCCGCCTCGGCCTGACGGCCCGCCCGCCCCGCGCCACCGGCCGCCCGTCCCTCTCCGCGACCTGGAACACCAACGCCCTGCTGTGGTCCTCGCGCCCCCGCCGCCTGGTGTTCCTCGGCCTGTGGGTCCCCAACGGCCTGATCGTGGGCGGCGATTCGCTCTACGTCTCCTACGCCCCCTCGGCCGCGGGCACGATGTACGCGTTCGGGGCGCTGGGCATGTTCCTGGGCGACCTGGCGGTGGGCCGCCTGGTGCCGCCCGCGCTGCGGCCCCGCCTCGCGACCCCGCTGCGCCTGCTGCTGGCCGCGCCCTACCTGTTCTTCTTCCTACGGCCCGGTCTCGCGCTGTCGGTCCTGGCGGTCACCGTGGCCGCGCTGGGCTTCGCCGCCTCGCTGGTCCTCCAGGAACGCCTGATGTCCCTCACACCCGACGAACTCGCCGGTCAGGCCCTCGGGTTGCATGCCACGGGCATGGTCGCGCTCCAGGGCATCGGCGCGGTCCTCGCCGGCACCCTCGCCCAACTGACCTCCCCGGCCACGGCGATGACGCTCATGGCGACCGCGTCGATCGCCGTGACCCTGACGCTCTCAGCGCTGGGCAAGCGCGAGGAACGACGTCCAGGTGCGGGGGGCGACGGTGAGCGTGGGGCCGTGGGTGTCCTTGGAGTCACGGATGTGGACGGTGCCGGGTGAGGCGGCGACTTCGAGGCACGCGCCGCCCTGCTCGCTGCTGTAGCTCGACTTGAACCACTGAAGTGCGGTGCTCATGCGTCTCCTAGCAAACGGTCCAACAGGCTTGTGCTCTCCTGCGGGTTGAGCGCCTGTGACCGCAGCATCGCATATTTGCGTTCCAGCACGGAGACCTCGTCGGGCTCGGCGACCATCCGGCCGTGGAGCTGCCCTTCGGCGTACCCGACGCGCTGGTGGTCAGGCGTCTCGACCAGGATGAACGGCCCCGAGAGCCCGGCGTGGAAGTCCCGGCCGACCGGCATGATCTGAAGGGTGACGCTGGGCACGGCCGCCAGCTCACGCAACCGGCCCAGCTGCCCGGTGTACACCTCGCTTCCGCCCAGTCTGTCCTGCACGGTCACCTCGGAGATGACGAAACTGACCGTGGGTGGCTCCGGGCGCTCCAGGATCTCCTGACGCTCGGTCCGTGCCGCGACCCGCTGCTCGATCTCCGCCTCCGTCAGCGCCGGCACGTCGTTCAGGAACACCGCCCGCGCGTACGCCGGGGTCTGGAGGAGGCCCGGCAGGACCTGGTTGTCGTACCAGGACAGGGCCAGCGCCTCCCGTTCCAGATCGATGTACTCCTCCGCCCAGCGCGGGAACAGGTCGATCTCCGGCATGTTCTCCAACGCGACCGACAACGCCCCCTTGGTGTCCAGGAGTTCGTCGAGCTGGGCCGCGAGGTCCGGTTTCAGGGTGCGTCGGCCCTGCTCGACGGAGGCGATGGTCTCCTCGTCCACGGCGACCTCGTCGGCGAGTGCCCGCTGGGTGAGACCGGCCGCCCGCCGGAAGGTGCCGACGAGGGACCCGACCATCTTCACGGCGGTCGCGTTCTTCCGGCGCCGCGTACTGAGGCTCTTGTTGCTCATGCCGGTGAACTCCCCATTTCGGGGCGTACGTTCACCCGTTGTCACCCGTACAGGAAATCTGTACGGGTTCCTCAGCCCTGGAACACGCCCCGGAACACCTGCGGATACGGACACTCCTCCAGGGGCTTTCCGGGGCGGTCGGCCCACCGCCACCAGTGGTGCCCCTCGGCGCAGCTCCACAGCGTGCGGCAGGCGCGCAGGCCGTCGTCCTCGCGGTGGACCAGGAGCATGCCGCCGGACGTCAACGGCCCGTCGCAGACGGGGCAGGGTTCCACGGTCGTCACGGGGGCACTGTACGGGCCGGGCTCGTCCACCCGGAGGGGTGCGTGCTCGATGCACCGGGCGTCCCCGTAGATCCTGAAGTACTCGTCGAGCTCCGGAGGGCGGTACTCGCCCTCCGAGGGCTTGTCCGGGGTCTTGTACCGCTCGACTACGGAGTCGGACAGGGCCTCGCACCCGTCGAGGACGTCGACTCCGGGTGCCCTCGGCTTCTTCGGGTCCGGAGGTTCCACCGCCTGGCCGATGGGCCGGTTCACGACCCGGAAGACCTTGTAGAACTTCACGCGCGAGTAGTGCCGCTCGCCGAGCGCGTCCGGTCGTACGAAATAGTCCGTGGGAAACTCCGGCTCCTCCGGCTCCTCAGGCTTCGTCCTGCTGAGGACCCGCGGGTCGAACTCCAGGCCGTACCGGGTGGCATGCCCGGCCATCCACAGCAGCGGGAGGTCGGACAGGCTCGAGTCCTCCTCGCCGCCCCCCACATCCGTGTGCACCCCGGCGAACCAGACCTGCCGCAGCTCCTGGCCCTGCTCGGCGGCGCCCTTCTGCTGGTGCCACAGCGTCGGCGGGAACGCGGAGCGCTGTTCGTCCACGGCCAGCGCCTGGAAGGCGCCGTTGACCCAGCTGCTGAGCGTGGTGTCGTGGAAGGCCCAGCGCCTGTTGAAGCGGTCGACCAGCGGGCGCAGGAACCAGGGCGCCGGGACCGGGATGCCGAGGGAACCGACCGTGTCCCAGACGCCGACGAAGCGGATCTCCGTCTCGTGGGCGTAGGCCTGGCGGAAGAGGGTGGCCGCCACGCTGGTGGGCTGCTTGGTGCGGCTGCGGTACAGCGCCCACGCCTCGGCGGTGCGGTCGGCCTGTTCCCGGCGCAGGATGCCGCAGTTGCGCACGAGCCCGGCCAGGCTGCGTGCGGTGAACGCGCCCCGGCTGAAGCCGAACAGGTACAGGCGGTCGCCGGGTTCGTAGGTCTGGACGAGGAAGTGGTAGGCGTCGAGCACGTTCCGCGACAGGCCCAGACCGAAGGCCCCGCCCCGCAGTCGTTCGGGCCGCTGGGCGCCGACCCCGCTGTGGTAGTACACCCGCTGTTCCGTGTCGTCGGCGGTGCGTCCCCGTACCGCCAGGGCCACCTTGGCCACATTGGTCTTGTACGACTGGTCGGCGCGATTCCATGTCCCGTCGCAGCAGACCACCAGATGTCTGGCCATGCCGTGCCTCCTGTCCCCGCGGCCCCTGTAGACAGGAGCCCGCGACGGTTCGGGAGATACAGCCAGTACCGCAGGGACCGGGCCGGCCCGCAACTCGGACCGACCCGGTACCGTTCAGGCCACGACCTTGAACAGCCCCGTCTTCTCGCCCAGCCGGGACAGCGAGATCTTGCCGGGGATGCCGTTGGCGTCGGCGCCCGTGTAGCCCAGGTGCTTCTGCCACTTGGCGTAGGCGGCGACGGTCGTGGAGCCGAAGGAGCCGTCCCCGGCGTAGGACTTGGAGAGGTAGCCGAGTTCGACGAGGGCTGCCTCGGTGAGGTTGGTGCCGGCCATGTAGCTGACGTGGCCCTGCTTGGCCCCGGGGTCGGTCCTCGCGGCCGTCACCAGCCGGGACAGGTCCACGCGGGGCTTGCCCGGGGCGGGCTTCGTCGGCTTCGGCTTGCCGGCCCCGGCCGCCAGCTGCTTCTTCACGTCGGCCCGGAAGTCGTCCATGTCGAAGCTCGGGTCGATCTTGCCCGGCTGGCACTCCTTGTGCCCGGCGACGGACCTCTCGCTCCAGCCGTGCGCCCGGCAGATCGCCGCCGCCCACAGCACGGCCTGCCGGTACTGCGCCGACGGGTAGGCGTCCTTGCCGTTGCCGAGGTTCTCGATCTCCAGGCCGTACAGACAGTCGTTGCCGTCGGCCTTGGCCGAGTCGTCGTGGGGGAGCGGCTTCTCGTCGCGGAGCGCGTGCAGGACATCGATGTCGGCGTAACCGGCGTGGTTGGTACGGCCGTTGCCGATCATCCACAGTCCCGCGGTCTTGCCGAGCCAGGCGTGACACAGCGGTCCGGGCAGATCGGATCTGCCCTTGAAGCAGAGCTCCTTGTCGTTGTGTCCGCCGGTGTGGTGGATCAGCACCCCGATGACGGGACCGAACGACTTCCCGGACTCGTCGTCGCGGTTGTGGGTCTTCCAGCCGGCGTGTTCGTGCACGGTGAGGCCTTCGGCCTTCAGCGCGGCGAGCATCTTCGCGGCGGACAGGGGAGTGGCCATGGCAGCGGTTCCCTCCGTGAGGCGTGTGACGACACGTCAAGCAGGCTTCGGCGAGTGCGAGTTGTCGAGGCGCGATCGTCTCGCGTGCGGCTCATGATGGCGCCGATGTCCTGCCACTGTGGCGAAATCGCGACATTGACAGCCGAAGGGAGTCGTGCCGGGACGGAGATCCGCGTGCGGCGCGGCGGTCCAAGGGGGAAGCGGGTGCGACCGCCGCGCCGTGCTGTGACGTGCCGTTCCGTGCTGTGCGGTGTCGTGCCGTGCCGTGCCGGGAGAGCCGGGGCCGTGGGTCAGCCCGGCGCCACCGCGCGGCCGGTCTGGGGCGAGATCATGCCGGAGCACAGCCCCTTGGCGGCCAGCGTCTGGGCGATGCGCGGGATCGCCGCGCGGGTGTTGGCGGGCCAGTCGTGCATGAGGATGACCTGCCCGTTGGTGAGCCGCCCGACCGCCGCGACGATCGCGTCGGTACTGGCGTTGTTCCAGTCCTGCGAGTCGACCTGCCAGATGACCTCGGTCAGCCCGTACTTGGCCTCCACGGCCCTGACCGTCGCGTTGGTCTCGCCGTACGGCGGCCGGAACAGCCTCGGCGTACCGCCCCCGGCGTTCGCGATCGCCTGCTGGGTGCGGGAGATCTCCGAGTCGACGGCGGCCTGGCTCTGCTGGGTCAGATGCGGGTGCGTGTAGCTGTGGTTTCCCACCCACATCCCGGCGCTGACCTGGGCCCTGACGAGCGCCGGGTTGGCGGCGGCGTTCTGGCCCGTGTTGAACATGGTGGCTCTGAGGCCGTACTGCCTGAGCGAGTTGAGCAGGGTGGTGGTGCTGCTGCCCGGGCCGTCGTCGAAGGTGAGCCCGACGTATCCGGAGCAGGCGGCGGCCTGTGGGGGAGCCGCGGAGGCGGGGACCGCGAGCGTGCCGACGGCGGCCAGTGCGGCGGCGGCCAGTAACGGGAGATGCGCCCGGGTCCTCATCAGCTCACCGTGATGTTGGAGCTGCCGCTGCTCTGGTAACCCTCCGTGGCGAGGATCATGTAGTACTTGAAGCTGCCCATGGGCATGCCGGCCCGGCCCCAGGCGTCGAAGTGGTTGCCGGTGGTGATGGAGCCGCCGGTGCGCTTCGACTGCCGCACGCTCCAGTACTGGTTGAAGGTCTTGTTGCCCTCCACGGACGGGGCGTTGTAGCGGGTGGTCTGGTAGATGTCGTACGTCCCGCCGTCGCTGCTGACGGTGCCCTTGTACGCCCCGGTGGGCCGGTAGGTGCCCCAGTTGTCGACGATGTAGTACTCCACGAGCGGGTTCGAGGTCCAGCCGTAGAGGGCCAGGTAGGCGTTGCCGGACGGGTTGAAGCTGCCGGAGTAGTTCACGGTCCTGCGCGAGCCGTTGCTCCAGCCCTTGCCGGCCACGAAGTTGCCGGTGTTGCGCCAGGAAGTGCTGTAGTTGCCACCGGAGTTGAGGGTCATCGAGACCGTGCCCTGGGCGTCCGTCCAGAACGAGTAGTAGTACCCGTTGTTGGTCCCGGTCTGGTTGGTGGTGATGACCGTGGCGGCCTCGGCGGTACCGGGCAGCGCGAGGGTGGCACCGGTGGCGAGGAGGAGGCCGCAGAAGGTGCGACGGGTGGGGGACGTGGGGTGTGCGGGTGTGGGGTTCATGCTCCACAGTTTTGGTCTGCCCCTGTCAAGCGTCAACAGTTTCGGCAGATGTTTCGAATGATTCGAGTGCCTTTGAGCTGGCGATATTTGATCACGGGTCGGACCAGCGCATTTCAATGATCGATCCGAACTCTTCGAATCTTTCGAATGTTTCGAAGACCTTCCGGTCGACCGAAGGCAAAGAAAAAGGCAGGGAGGTGAACCTCTCTGCCATGTTCAACCTATAGCGCACGTGGGGGCTTGCGGCAAGGCCCCCGAGGTGGCGCACACTTACCGACCTTGGATCCCACATCGGAGCTGCCGACTTGAATTCCCTGCCCACCAGCGTGTTCGACCTCCCCGAGCGCCTCGCCGCCAAGGCCGCCCCGGCCCTGATCGCCGCCGACGAGCGCCACTTCGCGGCCATCGCGGCATGCCTGGAGCAGACGATCGCCGAACTGTCCGACACCCTCGCCGCCACCCTCAGGGCGCCCGGCGGCATCGGCCAGGAGGCGATGGACCGGGACACGGAGATCCACCGCCTCAGCGCCCGGCTGCGCACCCTGCGCCGCTTCGGCCTGGACCTGTGCCTCGGCCACATGGTCACCGCCGATGCCCCCGAGCCCGTGTACGTCGGACGCCTCGGACTCACCGACAGCGAGGGCCGCAGACTGCTGGTCGACTGGCGCTCCCCTGCCGCCGAGCCGTTCTTCGGGGCCACCCACGCCAACCCGATGGGCCTGGCGAGCCGCCGCAGGTACCGCTGGAGCGACGGCCGTATCGGCGACTACTGGGACGAGGTGTTCGTCGCCGACGACTTCGCCGGGCACCACGCCTCGCTCGACGACCAGTCCGCCTTCATCGCCAGCCTCGGCAGCGACCGCTCGGAGCGGATGCGGGACGTCCTCGGCACCATCCAGGCCGACCAGGACGCCATCATCCGCGCGAGCTCCCGCGGCGCGCTCGTCGTCGACGGCGGCCCCGGCACCGGCAAGACCGTCGTCGCCCTGCACCGCTCCGCCTACCTCCTGCACTCCGACCCGCGCCTCGGCCACCGCCGCGGCGGCGTGCTGTTCGTCGGCCCGCACCGGCCGTACCTGGCCTATGTCTCGGACGTGCTGCCCAGCCTGGGCGAGGAGGGCGTCCAGACCTGCGTCCTGCGGGACTTCGTGGCCGAGGGGGCGGCGGCCGGGGTGGAGGCCGATCCCGAGGTGGCCCGTCTGAAGTCCTCCGCCGACCTGGTGAAGGGCATCGAGAGGGCCGTCCGCTTCTACGAGGAGCCGCCCACCGAGGGCATGACCGTCACCACCCACTGGTCCGACATCCCGCTGACCGCCGCCGACTGGGCCGAGGCCTTCGACGCGGCGGAGGGCGCCCCGCACAACGACGCCCGCGACCAGGTCTGGAACGAACTGCTCACCATCCTGGTCGACAAGCACGAGGGCGACGCCCCGGAGACGCTGCTGCGCAGGTCCCTGCGCCAGAACAGGGAGCTGCTCACCGCGTTCAACCGGGCGTGGCCCCTGCTGGAGGCGGCCGACCTGGTCTCGGACCTGTGGACGGTCCCGGCCTATCTGCGGCTGTGCGCCCCCTGGCTGGACCGCGACGAGGTACGACGGCTCCAGCGCGCGGACGGCCAGGCCTGGACGGTGTCCGACCTGCCCCTCCTGGACGCGGCCCGCCAGCGCCTCGGCGACCCGAAGGCCTCGCTGCGCAAGCGCCGCAACGAGGCCACCGCCGCCGCCGAACGCGAACGCATGGCCACCGTCGTGGAGAACCTGAGCGCGGTCGCCGACGACGAGTACGGCATGGGCCTGGTGACGATGCTCCGCGGCGAGGACTTCCACCACGCCCTGGTCGACGAGAGCGCCCTGCAGGTGACCGACCCCGACCTGCTGGCCGGCCCCTTCGCCCATGTCGTCGTGGACGAGGCGCAGGAACTGACCGACGCGGAGTGGCAGATGCTGCTGCTGCGCTGCCCGTCCCGCAGCTTCACGATCGTCGGCGACCGTGCCCAGGCCCGGCACGGCTTCACGGAGTCCTGGCAGGAGAGGCTGCGGCGGGTGGGCCTCGACCGCATCGAGATGGCCTCCCTGAGCATCAACTACCGCACCCCGGAAGAGATCATGAAGGAGGCCGAGCCGGTCATCCGTGCCGCCCTCCCGGACGCCAACGTCCCCACGTCGATCCGCAGCACCGGCACCCCGGTCACCCACGGCTCCGTGACGGAACTGCCCGCACTGCTGGAGGAGTGGCTCGGCACCCACCCCGAGGGCGTGGCCTGCGTCATCGGCGACCCGGCCTTCAAGGCCACCCCCCGGATCCGCTCCCTGACCCCGACCCTCGCGAAGGGCCTCGAGTTCGACCTGGTGATCCTGATCGACCCGCAGGACTTCGGAGAGGGCGTCGAGGGCGCGGTGGACCGGTACGTGGCGATGACGAGGGCGACACAGCGCCTGGTGGTCCTGACGAGTGCCGGTCAGGAGGGCTGAGACCACAACGGAAGGCCCCGGACCATGATCGGTCCGGGGCCTTTGTCTGGTGCCCCCGGCAGGATTCGAACCTGCGACACCGGCTTTAGGAGAGCCGTGCTCTATCCCCTGAGCTACGAAGGCGAGCCAACGTCAGACAGGGTAGCCGATCGAGGCGTCGGTGTTCTTCCCGGTTCCGGTGCATCACAGCAGCGGTACCCGGGTGAAACGCCCCGCCGCACGCAACTCGTCCTCGATGCGGGACGCCGTCCGGCGCAGTTCGGGGAGGAGTTCGTCGGCGCACTCCGCCGCCGTGCGGCCCGCCGCGTGCAGGGCCACGCCCACCGCGGCGACCGCCCGGCCCGTACGGTCGTGCAGCGGGACGGCGAGCGTGCGCAGACCGTCCTCCCAGTCCTCGTCCAGCAGGGCGTGGGACCGGTTCTCCGCCAGCAGCACCCGGCCCAGCGAGGTCGCCGCGGCCGGCAGCCGGGTGCCGACCCGGATGTCCACGCCCATGATCCGCGGGGACACCGCCCGTGCCGTGTACTGGATCTCCGCGTCCGGGCCCGGGGAGACCAGGATCGCCAGCGCCGTCGACTCCCGGATCCGGGCCGAGAGGTCCGTCAGGTGCGGGGCCGCGATGCGGGGGAGGGTCGTACGGGACAGGGGCGGGAAGCCCAGGGACAGGACCCGCGGGGTGAGGGTGAAGGTCCGTGACTCCGGGTGCTGGCGGACCAGGCCCAGGTGTTCGTAGGTGATCAGGGCCCGGCGCGCGGTCGCCCGGGCCAGGCCGGTCGCCCGTGCCACGTCCGTCAGGGTCAGCGCGGCCCTGCCCGCGCCGAAGGCGGTCAGGACCGTCAGGCCGCGCGCGAGGGACTCGATGAACTCCCGGCCCAGTTCGTGCTTGGACGCGCCGGTCCAGGAGGCCAGGTCGGAGGGGGGCGGGCCGGGGTCGGGCGTGGGCGCGGTCGCCAGTTCGTGCTCCATCTCGGCCACCGTCGCCCGCAGCCGCGGCAGCAGCGTGTCGCGCAGACCGGTCGCGGTGTGCCGGCTGGTGTGGCTCACGACGTTCGCCACGCAGGCGATCCGGCCCGTGCGCGGGTCCCGTACCGGCACGGAGACCGCCACCAGGCCCGGTTCGATCAACTGGTCGTCCAGCGCCCAGCCGTCACGCCCCGCCGCTTCCGCCCGCTGCTCGAACTCCGCGTCCGGGAAGGGTAGTTCCCGCGGGGGTACGGCGGTGAAGTGCCGGTTCTCCGGGTCTGCCGCCCGGCGCTCCCGCCAGGCCCGCCACTGGGCGTCGGTCCACTCGGCGGCGAACAGGGGCCCCGGCGCGGTGCGTTCGGCGGGGAGCAGGTCGCCGATGCGGAAGCTGAGGGACATCGCGCGGCGGCGGGTGGCCTGGTGGATGAAGCGGATGCCGTCCCGGTCGGCGACCGCCAGCGACACCGACTCGTCCAGCGCGTCGGCGAGGGCGTCGGCCCGCGCGGAGAGCAGGTCGGGCAGACGCAGGGCGGCGAGATAGGCGTTGCCGAGTTCCATGAGCCGGGGGGTCGCCACCGCGTCCCGGCCGTCGAGGCGGACGTATCCCATGCGGGCCAGCGTCGAGGTGATCCGGTCGACCGTGGAACGCGCCAGGCCCGTCGCCCGCTCCAGCCCGCTCAGGCTCAGCGTCCCGCCCGCCTCGGTCAGCTCCCGCAGCACCCTGACCCCCCTGATCAGCGGTGCGACCGCCTCGGCCGGGACGGCGGACTCCGGTGCGTCCGGTGAAGGGGGCGTCTCAGCGGGCATCGGTTCTCCGGTACGGCGATCGGGGCACGCCTACGGTAGTCCGCCGCACCTGCACCCATCCCTCCGCCGCCTACCCCCGCGTGACCCCGACCCGGACGTTCCCCTCCTCGTCCACCCCCTCCACCCGCACCCGCACCCCCCTGCGCGGATCCCGGAACTCCTCGCCGGTGGTGAACGGCGCGTCCGACAGTTCCGCGTGGACGTTGGGGCTGCGGGTGCAGCCGCCGCTGTCGGGGTGGGAGTCGTAGACCCGGACCGGGCCGCGTCCGGTGTCCACGTTCGCGTCGACGCGGTAGACCAGCACGCCCGGCCGGCACACCGTCTCGTCGTTGCCCTCGTGGGTGCGCAGTTCGACGGCGTAGCCGGTGCGGCGGCTGAGGGGGACGAAGAGGAGCTTCGTGCCGGCGCCCTGCCGGGCCAGCGGGGTCAGCGTGTACTGCGTGGTGCCGCGCTCGGTCACGCAGTCGACCTGCGCCGCGTCCAGCCAGCCCAGCTTCCACTTGTGCCAGCCGAGCACGTCGTTGTCGGCCCCCCAGTCCTCGCTCATGATGTCCCAGTGGCCGACCGCGCCCCCGCCCGCCTGGGTGTACAGGTCGGGCAGCCCGAAGACATGGCCGTTCTCGTGCGGCAGCACCCGGAAGCCGGTCTGCGGATAGGAGCCGGAGCCGTCGTCCTGGCGGGAGTACACGAAGGAGGCGTTGGCGACGGGCACCCCGTCGGCGACGGGGGCGTCGGTGTTGCCGGCGAAGGTCACCGACAGGACCGTGTCCAGGGCGGAAGGGCCCGCGTTCGGGGTCACCAGGACGTTCAGGAAGTCGTACTGCCGGAAGTCCACCCTGGGGTCGGCGGCGGCCACGATGTCCTGGATCAGCCGCCGGTAGCCGGGGTCGAAGGGGGCGCCGCGCTCTATGCCGTAGGACCGGAACGACCTCGGCATGCGCAGCCAGTCGGGGATCGGGGTCTCGGGGCGGTAGTCGAGACGGCCGTAGGAACTGGTGCGGAACCAGTCCTGGGTCTGCGGGAAGAACTCCCGGAAGCGGCTCAGGGCGGGGCCGGAGCCGGGTGCGTCGGAGAAGTCGACCATCAGGGTCAGCGCGTGGACCGTGCCGGTGGAGCGGGAGTAGCCGTTGGGTGTGGGCAGGCCCTCGGACATCTGGACCGTCGGGCCGCCGTTGATCAGACAGGCGCCGTGGGAGTCGGAGCGGGCCAGGGCGACGGGGCCGGCCGCGGTGGGGGCCTTCGCGGTGAGCGGCCCGCTGCCGGCGGAGGTGCTGACCGCGAGGGTCAGTGCCGTCACGGACACGAGGGCGGCGACCCGGCGCGGGCGTATGCGACGGCTGGTCCACGGCATGCGGGGCACCCTTCGGAGCGCGGCAGCCGCTGGTCGGAAGGCTGCACCTTTTCGATCACCCTCTGCCGGGGGAGGGGTGGGCGCGCGCTGGAGGAGACCGAACGTGGGTACCGGAAAAGATGTGACTCAGGTCACAACATGTTTTCTTCTCAACCCGAAATAACCGGGGAGCGTCTCCCCGTTTAGACCTGTGTCCGAGCGAAACGGGGACCGCGTCCCCGGATCGCGGAAACCAGACCTGAGGGGAGTACACCGTGACCGCCACGACGACCGCACCGCGCAAGGTGACCCGGCCCCGCGCCGACGCCCTGCGCAACCGCGAGCGGATCGTCACCGCCGCCCGGGAGATGTTCACCGAGTTCGGCCCGGATGTGCCGCTCGACGACATCGCCCGCCGGGCCGGCGTCGGCAACGCCACGCTGTACCGCAACTTCCCCGACCGTGACGCCCTCGTCCGCGAGGTCGTCTGCTCCGTCATGGACCGCACCACCGAGGCGGCCGAGGTCGCGCTCACCGAGACGGGGGACGCCTTCGAGGCGCTGGAGCGTTTCGTGCACACCGCCGCCGACGAGCGGGTCAGCGCGCTGTGCCCGATGATCCAGAGCACCTTCGACCAGAACCACCCGGACCTGGAGGCCGCGCGCGTGCGGTGCGAGGAGCTCGTCGTGGAGCTCATGAACCGCGCGAAGGCGGCAGGCCAGCTCCGTACCGACGTGGACTCGGGCGACCTGCTGATCGTGGTCGCCCAGCTCAGCCGGCCGCCGGCGGGCACCGCCTGCTTCCAGGTCGACCGGTTCGTCCACCGCCATCTCCAGCTGTTCCTGGACGGACTGCGGGCCCCGGCCCGCTCCATCCTCCCGGGCGCGGCCTTGACCATGGAGGACCTGCGCCAGGCCTGACCTGACCCGGCGCCGATGAGTTCAGAAGACCAGACCAGTCCTTAGTACGTCCTCGATCACCTTTTTCCGAACCGAAGTCCCGAAGTGGGT
This sequence comes from Streptomyces sp. 351MFTsu5.1, assembly GCF_000383655.1. Classification (NCBI taxonomy): domain Bacteria; kingdom Bacillati; phylum Actinomycetota; class Actinomycetes; order Kitasatosporales; family Streptomycetaceae; genus Streptomyces; species Streptomyces sp. 351MFTsu5.1. The sequence goes on from NZ_KB911784.1 coordinate 72,016, forward strand.
ACCCCCATGTCTGAAACAGCCGCAAAGGCTCCCGGCGCACCGGCACCGACCGGTGACGCCAACCGCTGGAAAGCGCTCGTCTTCATCGCGCTCGCCCAGCTCATGGTCGTGCTCGACGCGACCATCGTGAACATCGCCCTGCCGTCGGCCCAGACCGACCTCGGCATATCCGACGGCAACCGCCAGTGGGTCGTCACGGCCTACGCCCTCGCCTTCGGCGGACTCCTGCTCTTCGGCGGCCGCATCGCCGACCTGTGGGGCCGCAAGAACGCCTTCGTCGTCGGCCTGATCGGCTTCGCCGCGGCCTCCGCGCTCGGCGGTGCCGCCACCTCCGGCGCCATGATGTTCGGCGCCCGCGCCCTCCAGGGCGTCTTCGGCGCGCTGCTCGCGCCCGCCGCGCTCTCCCTGCTCGCCGTGATGTTCACGGACGCCAAGGAGCGCGCCAAGGCCTTCGGCATCTACGGTGCCATCGCCGGTGGTGGCGGTGCCGTGGGCTTCATCCTCGGCGGTGTGCTGACCGAGTACATGGACTGGCGCTGGACCTTCTTCGTGAACATCCCGTTCGCGATCGTCGCCGCGCTCGGCGCGTACTTCGTCATCCGTGAGCCGGAGGGCGGCCGCAACCGCAACCCGCTCGACATCCCCGGCGTCCTGCTGTCCACCCTGGGCCTGGTCGCGCTGGTCTACGGCTTCACCCGTGCCGAGTCCGACGGCTGGGGCGACACCGTGACCGTCTCGATGTTCGTCGCGTCGGCCGTCCTGCTGATCGCGTTCGTGGTCACCGAGGCCAAGGTCAAGGCCCCGCTGCTGCCGCTGCGCGTGATCACCGACCGCAACCGCGGCGGGATCTACCTCTCGCTCGGCATCGCGATCATCGCGATGTTCGGCACCTTCCTGTTCCTCACCTACTACCTCCAGATCGTGAAGGGCTTCTCGCCGATCAAGACCGGCTTCGCCTTCATGCCGATGATCGTCGGCATGATGGTCGGCTCGACCCAGATCGGCACCCGTCTGATGACCCGGCTGCCGGCCCGCCTGCTGATGGGCCCCGGCTTCCTGGTCGCCGCGGTCGGCATGCTGCTGATGACCCAGCTGGAGATCGGCTCGTCGTACGCCTCGATCATCCTGCCCGCGATGCTGCTGCTCGGCCTCGGCATGGGTACGGCGTTCATGCCGGCCATGTCCCTGGCCACCCTGGGCGTCGAGCCGCGTGACGCCGGTGTCGCCTCCGCGATGGTCAACACCTCGCAGCAGGTGGGCGGCGCGATCGGTACGGCCCTGCTGAACACGATCGCCGCCTCGGCGACGACCGCGTACATCAAGGACCACATGGGTTCCGCGGCCTCCAAGTCCCAGCAGCAGCTGGTGGCGCTGGAGGGCCAGGTGCACGGCTACACCAACGCGATCTGGTTCGCCGTAGGCATGCTGGCGCTCGCCGCGGTGATCGTGGTGACCCTGGTCAACGCCGGCCGTCCGGACACCACCCCGGTGGCCTCCGGCGACGGCGCGGACGAGGAGCTGGCGATCCCGGTCGTCGCCCACTGACGGCGACCGTCCGGTCGTACCCCTTCGGGCCTGTCGTGCGGACGGGGACGGGGACGCCCCGCACGCACGACCACCAAGGACCTGCCCTGGCTCAGCGGAGCCAGGGCAGGTCCGCACCCGCTTCGTTCGGCTGGAGTCCCTCGGCGACGATCTGCATGATCTCGCCGAGGGACTTCTGCTGTTCCGGGGTGAGCCGGTCGAAGACGGCGTTGCGCACGGCCCGCACATGGCCCGGCGCGGCGCCCTGGAGCATCTCCAGGCCGGGGTCGGTGAGCACCGCGAACTGGCCGCGCTTGTCGTCCGTGCAGTCCTCGCGGCGCACCCAGCCGTTGCGCTCCAGGCGGGCGATCGCGTGCGAGAGCCGGGACCGGGTGATCTTCGCCTTCATGGCCAGCTCGGTCATCCGCAGCCGCCGGTGCGGGGCCTCGGCGAGGCCGACGAGCAGCCCGTAGTAGATGTGCGGCATGCCGGCGTCCCGCTGGAGCTGGCGGTCGAGGTGATCCTCGAGAAGTGTGGTGGCGTGCACGTACGAGCGCCAGATGCGCTGCTCTTCGTCGTCGAGCCACTGGGGCTTGTCATCGGGGGCGGGTGCCGTGTTCATGGGTCCCACTCTACGAGCCCTCTCCTTGAATATTAAACAAATGAGGCGTACAGTCATATCCGAAGAAGCTTTAAATTTGAAGCATCAATCGCACCGAACGCATCGGAAGTACCGGAGGAGTCCCCGCCATGTCCGCCGACACGCTGGAGCGCATGCCCGCCCTCTATCTGAGTCACGGCGCGCCGCCGCTCGCCGACGACCCGATCTGGCCCGGTGAGCTCGCCGCCTGGTCCGCGGAACTGCCCCGCCCCAAGGCGATCCTCATGGTCTCCGCCCACTGGGAGGAGGCCCCCCTCGCTCTCGGCGCGGTCACCCGTGTCCCCCTCGTCTACGACTTCTGGGGCTTCCCCGAGCACTACTACAAGGTGACCTACGACGCCCCCGGCGCGCCCGAACTCGCCGAGTCCGTGCGTAAGTTGCTGCGCGCCCCCGGCATCCCCGTGCAGGACATCCCGGACCGCGGTCTGGACCACGGAGCCTACGTCCCGCTCGTCGAGATGTTCCCCGAAGCCGACATTCCCGTCCTCCAGATCTCCATGCCGACCCTCGACCCGGTCAAGCTCATGGAGATCGGCCGCAAGCTCGCCCCGCTGCGCGACGAGGGCGTCCTGATCGTCGGCTCCGGCTTCTTCACCCACAACCTCGCCGCCCTGCGCCACACCGGGTCCGGAGTGCCCACGTGGTCCTCGGAGTTCGACGAGTGGGGCCGGCAGGCGCTGGAGGCGCGGGACGTGGACTCCCTGCTCGACTTCCTCCACAAGGCCCCGGCCGGGCGCTACGCCCACCCCCGCACCGAGCACTTCGCGCCGCTGTTCGTCACCATGGGCGCGGCCGACGTGAGCGGCGAGCTGGACACCCAGCGGTCCGTCATCGACGGGTTCTGGATGGGGATGGCGAAGCGGTCGGTGCAGTTCGGCTGAGCCCTGGGGGCCCTGCCGGGACGCTCTACAGGTCCTTCTCGTACCAGGCCACGTCCCAGTAGCGGCCGAACTTCCGGCCCACTTCTCGGTAGGTGCCGACGTACCGGAACCCGAAGCGTTCATGCAGCCGCGTGGACGCTTCGTTGGGCTGGGCGATGCCGGCGTAGGCGCGGTGCAGGTCCTGGCCCGCCAGGGTCTCGAAGAGGGCCTTGTAGAGGAGCGTGCCGATGCCGCGGCCGCCGGCGTCCGGAGCGAGGTAGATCGTGACCTCCACGGAGGTCGCGTACGCGGGCTTGGGGCGGAACGGACTGGACGTGGCGTAGCCGAGGAGCCGCTGTGAGGTTCCTGTCGAATGCGTGTCGGTGGCAACCATCAGGCGGTACGGGCCGTCTTCAGGGTGGGAGAGCAGCCAAGGGCGGCGCTCTTCCGGGGTGAAGGCGGCGGTATCGAATGTGATGGGCGTCTCACGGACGTAGTGGTTGTAGAGGTCGGTGAGCGCCTCGAGGTCACCTTCGACTCCCGGCCTGACCTGCACCTCTGCACGCTGCGACGACATCACGCCTCCTCCGTGTGGCCGGGCAGGATACTGCAAGATCAGAAAAATAGCGGCACCGGTGGGAATTCTGTCCGGTTTCCAGTCGTTGTTTCCATCGGATGCAGGGCACCCGAGGAGAGTCCGGAGAGCAACCGGCACTCGGAATCCGGCATCCAAGGACCACCCGCTGACCCCACCATCGCAAGGGAGCACGCATGGCAACCCGTGCCGTCGCCCGTCGTAAGTCCGCCACCGGCGGGTCTACCGACGCGGCACGCAGTGTTCGCGTCCATGGCGGCGAGATCGCCGACCGCGACCTGGTCGGCATGTACCTCGACGAGATCGCGCGTACGCCGCTGCTCGACGCCGCCAAGGAAGTCGAGCTGTCCCAGATCATCGAGGCGGGTGTGTTCGCCCGACAGGTCCTCGACGGGTTCGAGGAGGCCAAGGCGGATGCCACCCGCGAGGAGCTGGAGGCCCTGGTGGAGGAGGCGGAGCGCGCCAAGGACGTGTTCATCCGCTCCAACCTCCGACTGGTCGTCGCCGTGGCCCGCCGCTACCCCCGCAGCGGACTGCCCCTGCTCGACCTGATCCAGGAGGGCAACGCCGGCCTGGTGCGCGCGGTCGAGAAGTTCGACTACCGCAAGGGCTTCAAGTTCTCCACGTACGCGACCTGGTGGATCCGTCAGGCCATCACCCGCTCCATCGCCGACCAGTCCCGCACCATCCGGCTGCCCGTCCACCTCGTGGAGGAGCTGGGCCGCATCCGCCGCGTGCAGCGCGAGTTCAACCGCGAGCACGGCCGCGACCCGGAGCCCGCGGAGATCGCCGCCGAGCTCGGTTCCAACGCCGAGCGCGTGACGGACGTCCTGGACTGGGCCCGTGACCCGGTCTCGCTGAACATGTCGGTGGACGACGACGGCGACACCCAGTTCGGTGACCTCCTGGAGGACACCTCGGCGGTGTCCCCGGAGCAGTCGGTGCTGACGCTGCTGCGCAGCGAGGAGCTGGACGACCTGATCGGCCGCCTGGACCAGCGCACGGCCTCCATCATCAAGATGCGGTACGGCATCGAGGACGGCCGGGAGCGCACCCTGACCGAGGTCGGCAAGGAGCACGGCCTCACCCGCGAGCGGATCCGGCAGATCGAGAAGCACGCCCTGCTGGAGCTGAAGAAGCTGGCGCGCAGCACCGGGTTCGACGCGGCTGCGTGAGCGGGGTATGCCAACCGCGTACGCCGGGTGGCGGAAGACCGCGTAAACATGGCTGTAGTAGGCCGCTTAACCCGCCGGACCCTGGGCAAAAGACTTCAGGGTCCAGGTGTTCGGTCCTGGAGATCGCACCTCCGGGCCCGCCTGAACCAAGTCCCGACGCTCACCCCCCCCGGCGCCGGGACTCTCCCAGAGCCGGACTTCGGCGCCCTCCCCCCGGGCGCCGGGGTCCGGCTCTTTTTTCTGCCCGGCGCCGGATCGGTGGGCGAAGCTGTGGCGGCTCGGCGGGCGAAACGGTGGGTCACCCCGTACCTGAACCACGGGGTGACCCACCGGATGGCAGATTCTGTCACATCGGCATAGCGTGCAGGCCGTGAGCAGCGAGTCGTCCGATGTCCCGGCCGCCCGTCCGGTGGCCGTCTCCCTGACCGAGCGGCGCAAGGCGGCGACCCGGATGGAGATCGCGCGGGCCGCGGGAGAGCTCTTCGTGCGGCAGGGGCCGCGGGGGACCCGGGCGGAGGACATCGCGGCGGCGGCGAGGGTGGCGCCGCGCACCTTCTACCGCTACTTCGCGACGAAGGAGGAGGCGGTCGAGCCGCTGTACTCGGCGGGGGCGCGGCTGTGGGCGGAGGCGGTGCGGTCCGCGCCGGCGGAGCTGTCGGTCGCCGAGGCCCTCACCCACGGCGCGCGGCGGACCCTGACACCGGGGGAGGGGGTCTCCGTCTCCTCCTGGGCCTTCGTCCGCACCCTGATCCGCCTCGCGGACGGTGACGCGGGACTGCGGCGGGTGTGGGCGGAGGTGTGCCGGTCCTCGGAACGACGCCTCGCGGAGGTCCTCACGGAGCGGACCGGCCGCGAGGACGTGCGCTTCCTCGCGGCGGTGGGCAGCGCGGCGGTCCGCACGGCCGTCGAGGCGTGGGCGGCGGGGGAGGAGCCGGCGGAGAGGCTGGTGGAAGTGGCGGTGCGGAATCTGGGGGCGGTGGGGGGCTTTCTGGGCGGTGTCTGACGGGGGTTCAGTCCATCTGCCCCGCCCCGCCCGCACACGGTCTCGGGATCAGATCACGGCGAGACGGTCCACCAGTAGTTCCACCCTCGGCTCGATGTCCTGCGGTGGCAGCCGTCCCGCTCGGGTCAGGGTGGCCAGGCCGTGCAGGGAGGCCCAGAACAGCTCGGTGAACAGTCCCGTGTCGACCCCCTCCCCGGCGACCTCGCCCAGGCTCTCCAGCAGCGCGGCGAAGGCGTCCTTCAGGGACTCCGGGGTGTCCTCCTGTGCGAAGGCCAGACCCCCGTCGAGTTGGAAGAGGGCGTCGTAGACCGCCGGATTGCGCGCGGCGAAGTCGAGGTAGGCGCGGGCGAGGGCGACGACCCGCTCGCGTGGGCCGCTCGCACCGGCGGTCGCGGCCCGCACCGTCACCGCGATCTCGGCCGCCCCCTCGACGGCGACGGCCCCGATGATCTCGCGCTTGCCGCGGAAGTGGCTGTAGAGGACGGGCTGGCTGTATTCGATGCGCTCGGCGAGCCGGCGGGTGGTGACCGCGTCCCAGCCCTGCTGCTCGGCGATCTCGCGGGCGGTCGCCACGATGAGGCGCTCGCGCTCCGCCCGTTCGCGTTCCTTGCGTTCCTGTACCGACATGACTGGATCCTAGCACCGCTAGACAACCGAGCGGCAGTAGTACTAGCGTTGCCTCATCGGCTAGCAACGCTAGATCCCGGGAGGATCATCATGCTCAGCTCACTCGAGGTCATCACCGTCGTGGTCGTCGGCCTGATGGTGGGGGTGGAGGTGGCCGTCGCCTTCGTCCTCGGTCCGATCCTCGACGCCCTGCCCGAGGACAGTGCCCAGCTCGGTCACGCCCACGGGGGCCGGATGCTCGGCGCCGCGATGCCGGTCTGGTACCTCACCTCGCTCGGCCTCGTCGCGGTCTGGGCCGTGGCGGGACGGCACCACGACCACGCCGGACTGGTCGTCGTCGCCGGCGTGCTGCTGCTGATCAGCGTGGTCATGTCGGTTCTGCTGCTCGTCCCGATCAACAACCGCAACAAGACGTGGACCCCGGAGAACCGGCCCGCCGACTGGAAGGAGCAGCTGAACCGCTGGAACCGCTGGCACTACGTCCGGGTCGCCGAGATCATCGCCGCGTTCGGGCTCCTGGCCGTCGCTCGCGCCTGACACGCAGCGTGCCCCGCCCCCGCTCAGGGGCGCGGGGCTGCTTCATGCGCGCCCTCCTTGGACATCCGGCCCTTTTGGGCGCACCCGGCCCCTCAGGCACCCGCCGCCCGAACCAACCGTCCCCCCAACTCCCGCACGGCGGCCACCAGTTCCGGCGGCTCCTCCACCCGGAACTCCACGCCCGTCATCGCCAACCGCACCGCCATCCAGTCCACCGCGTCCCCGACAGAGCTCCGCAGCCGGCACCGGCCCTCGCCCAGGGGCTCCGGAACGCCCATCCACCCCGGCACCCGGGCCGCCACCACGGACACGTCCGCCTCGAACGTCACCACCAGTTCGTACGTCTCCTGGCGCCGGTACATGGACTGCCGCAGGAACTCCGCCGCACTCCCCGTCGGCAACTCCCGCGGAGCGAACCGTGCTCCCGTGGCGAACGGCTCGCTCACCCGGTCCACCCGGAACGTCCGCCAGTCGCCGCGGTCGAGGTCGTAGGCGACGAGATACCAGCGCCGCCCGGTGGACACCAGCCGGTACGGCTCCACCACGCGCCGCGAGGCCGCCCCGTCCTTCGCCCGGTAGGCGAACCGCAGCCGTTCGTGACCGGCCACCGTGGACGCCATCACGGTCAGCGTCCCGGTCGGGATGCTCGCCCCGTCCCCACTGGTCAGCGGGGTCGTCGCGGCCTGGAGGGTGGACACCCGGTGCCGCAGCCGGGAGGGCAGGACCTGCTCCAGCTTCGCCAGGGCCCGCACGGACGCCTCGTCCACCCCCTCGACCGCGTGCCCGGCCCCGGCCCGCAGACCGACCGCGATGGCCACTGCCTCCTCGTCGTCGAGGACCAGCGGTGGCATCGCCTTGCCGGCCACCAGGCGGTAGCCGCCGTCGGAGCCCTTCGTCGCCTGGACCGGATAGCCCAGTTCACGCAGCCGGTCGATGTCCCGCCGGACCGTACGGCGGGAGACCTGGAGCCGGTCGGCGAGCTCGCCGCCGGGCCATTCGCGGGGCGTCTGGAGGAGGGAGAGGAGCGTCAGGAGCCGTGCCGGGGTGTCCGTCGTCATGAGTTCGAGGATGCCGTAGAACTAGGACACGATCTGTCCTACTGGGGTCGTAGCTTCGTTCCATGACCTCCACCGAGACCACATCCACCGCTGTAGCGCCCGCCCCGGGCGACCGGCGTCGCTGGTTCGCCCTCGCCATCGTGATGACCGCGGCCTTCATGGACCTCGTCGACGTCACGATCGTCAACATCGCCATCCCGTCCATCCGGCAGGACGCCGGCGCCTCCGTCAGCCAGATCCAGTGGATCACCGCCGGTTACGCCCTCGCCTTCGCGGCCGGGCTGATCACCGGCGGGCGGCTCGGTGACATCCACGGGCGCAAGCGGCTGTTCCTCGTCGGCATCGGGGGCTTCACGCTCGCGTCGGCGCTGTGCGGCTTCGCCGCGAACCCGGAGATGCTGGTCGCGGCCCGGATCCTGCAAGGGGGCATGGCCGCGATGATGGTTCCGCAGGTGCTGTCGATCGTGCACGCGACCTTCCCGGCGCATGAGCGGGGCAAGGTGTTCGGGCTGTTCGGCGCGGTCGTCGGACTTGGTGCCGTGTCCGGTCCGCTGCTCGGGGCGCTGCTGACCGAGTGGAACCTGTTCGGGCTGGAGTGGCGGCCGATCTTCCTGATCAACCTGCCCGTCGGGATCGCCGGGCTCGTCCTCGGCAGCCGTTTCATCACCGAGTCCAAGGCCCCGCGGGCACTGAAGCTGGACCTGGTGGGCGTGGCCATGGTCGTCCTCGGACTGCTGATGCTGCTCTACCCGCTGACCCGCGGCGAGGAGCTGGACTGGCCGCTGTGGGGATACGCGTCGATGGCCGGCGCGCCCCTGGTGTTCGCCGCGCTGGTGGCGTACGAGAGGCGGAAGGCCGCACGGGACGGGTCGCCGCTGGTCGAGCTGTCGCTGTTCAAGGTGAAGAGCTTCGCGGCCGGGATCGCGGTGCAGACCGTCTTCGGGGTCGGGCTGGGCATCTTCTTCCTGGTGTGGACCCTGTACATGCAGACCGGCCTCGGCTGGACCCCGCTGCGGGCGGGGCTCACCGGGGTGCCGTTCTCCCTCGCCGTGTCCACGGCCGCCGGGCTCTCCGTGCAGCAACTGGTGCCCCGCTTCGGACGCAAGGTCCTCCAGGCCGGCGCGCTGCTGATGGCGGCGGGCGTGCTGCTCTACCTCTGGGAGGCCGACCGGTACGGCATGGGGATCCGCTCCTGGCAGATGGCGCTGCCGCTGGTCGTGATGGGCGTCGGCATGGGCCTGATCGTGGCGCCGCTGACCGACGCGGTGCTGTCGGAGGTGCCGAAGGAGCACGCCGGGTCGGCCTCCGGACTCATCAACACCGTGCAGCAGATGGGCAACGCGCTGGGTCTCGGGCTGGTGTCGGTCGTGTTCTTCGGGGTGATCGGCGACCGGCTGCGCCCCGAGCAGGTGGGGCCGGCCTTCGTGGACGCCTTCCAGCACGCGCTCGGCTGGGTCGCGGCGGTCATGGCCGTCATCTTCCTGCTGATGTTCGCGCTGCCGAAGCGGCCGGCCCAGCATGTGGAGGGCGCGGGCGAACTGCCCGCCGTGGAGGAGAAGGAGCCCGAGCTGGTCTCCTGACCGGTCGATGCGAAGGGGCCCGGTACCTGCTCAGGTACCGGGCCCCTTCGCCGTACCCGGACACCACCGCTCGCCCTGCCCGGACACCACCGCTCGCCGCACTCGGACACAACCGGACGTCCGTTCATGCCCGAGTCGCGCCCGAACCTGTTTACATCGCGGAAATCCGGGCGTAGCCTCCGTTCTGAAACCACACGTTCGGGCATCACTCGGAGGCGAGCGGAATGTACGCACCGGAGCGGCAGCAGGAGATCCTCCGGCTCGCGCGTGACGGCGGGCGGGTGGACGTCGTCTCGCTGGCCGAGGAGTTCCAGGTCACCGCGGAGACCATCCGCCGGGACCTGAAGGCCCTCGACCGCGCCGGCCTGCTGCGCCGGGTGCACGGCGGGGCCCTCCCGGCCGGGCGTCTCGACTTCGAGCCGGACCTCGCCGAGCGCGAGACGACCGCGGCCGACGAGAAGGACCACATCGCCAAGGCGGCCCTCGCGGAACTGCCGGCCGAGGGCACCCTGATTCTCGACGCCGGCACGACCGTGGCCCGCCTCGCCGCCGCCGTCCCGCTGGAGGCCTCGCTCACCGTCGTCACCCACAGCCTGCCGATCGCGGCCCGCCTCGCGGACCACCCCGGCATCCAGCTCCACCTCGTCGGAGGGCGGGTACGGCACCGTACCCGCGCGGCCGTCGACGCCTGGGCGCTGCGGGCCTACGGCGAGATCCGGGCCGACGTCCTGTTCGTCGCCGCCAACGGCTTCTCCGCCGAGCACGGCCTGACCACCCCCGACCTCGCCGAGGCCGCGGTCAAGCGCGCGGCGATCGCCGCCGCCCGCCGCGTGGTCCTCCTCGCCGACTCCGCCAAGCACGGCCAGGAGCACTTCGCCCGCTTCGGCGACCTGGGCGACGTGGACCTGTTGATCACCGACAGCGGGCTGAGCCCCGAAGACACCGCCGCCATCGAGCACGGCGGCACGGAAGTGCTCTGTGTCTAGAAACGAGTGCGCATGATCCTCACCGTCACCCCCAACCCGTCCCTGGACCGCACCTACGAGGTGCCCGCCCTCGACCGCGGCGAGGTCATCCGCGCCACCGGCGAGCGGATGGACCCCGGCGGCAAGGGCGTCAACGTCTCGCGCGCGGTCGCCGCCGCCGGACAGCGCACGGTCGCCGTCCTCCCGCTGGGCGGGGCGCCGGGCGCGCTCGTCGCCGACCTGCTCGACGCACAGGGCATCGAGGTCGCGCCGGTGCCGGTCGCGGGCGCCACCCGCTCGAACATCGCGCTCGCCGAGTCCGACGGGGTGCTCACGAAGATCAACGCGCCGGGCCCCGAACTCTCTCCCGACGAGCAGGAACTGCTCCTGGAGACGGTGCGCGCGCAGTCCCGGGACGCGGCCTGGATCGCCTGCTGCGGAAGCCTGCCCCGGGGGCTCGCGCCCTCCTGGTACGCCGACGTGGTCGCCCGGGCGCACGCCGGAGGCGCCCGGATCGCCCTGGACACCTCGGGGCGCGCCCTCCAGGAGGCGCTGCGGGAGCGGCCCGACGTGGTCAAGCCCAACGCCGAGGAGCTCGCGGAGGCTGTCGGACGCCCCCTCGCCACCGTGGGCGACGCCCTGAAGGCCGCCGAGGAACTGCGCGAGATGGGCGCCCGTGCCGTCCTCGCGAGCCTCGGCGCGGACGGGCAGCTGCTCGTGGACGCCTCGGGCGCCTGGTTCGCCGGCGCGCGCGTGGACGTCGTACGCAGCAATGTCGGCGCGGGCGACTCGTCCCTGGCCGGCTTCCTGATCGCCGGCGGCAGCGGCCCGGACGCCCTCGCCTCCGCGGTGGCGCACGGCGCGGCGGCCGTCCAGCTGCCCGGCAGCGTCATGCCGACCCCGGCCGACCTGGACCCGGCGGCCGTCACGGTCACGGCCGAGGTGCCGGTGGACCGCCCGCTCAAGGAGCCCGTGTCATGAACGGCCCGTTCATACCGCCCCTCGCGGCTCTCCCCACAGCCGCACCGGCCCGCATGGACGCCCCGGCGGCCGTACCGGCCCGCATGGACGCCCCTACGGCCGTACCGGCGCTGTTACTCCCCGCCGCCACCCCCCTCCCGGTGAAGAACCCCCGCTGCACCCCCGTCCCCACCCCCGACGCCCACTCCACTTTCCGGGCGATACGCGTGCGAAGGAGCCCGCGATGAGCGAGATGATCACCGCGGACCTGGTCGACCTCGACCTGTCCGCCGATACCAAGGAAGCGGCGGCACGTGCCCTCGCCGAGCGCATGGTCGCCCTGGGCCGGGTCACCGACCTGGACGGCTTCCTCGCCGACGTGGCCGCCCGTGAGGCCCAGATGCCGACCGGCCTCGACGGCGGCATCGGCATCCCGCACTGCCGCAGCGAGCACGTCACCGAGCCGACGCTCGCCTTCGGGCGCAGCGCCGCCGGCATCGACTTCGGCGCGCCGGACGGCCCCGCCGACCTGATCTTCCTGATCGCCGCCCCCGCGGGCGCCGACGACGCCCACCTGACGATCCTGTCCTCGCTGGCCCGGCAGCTGATGAACACCGAGTTCACGGACGCGCTGCGGGCCGCGGGGGACGCGGCGGGCGCGGCGGCGCTGATCCGCGGGGACGAGGCCCCCGCCGAGGCGGCCACCGCCCCGCAGACCTCCGAAGACTCCGTTGCGGCATCGGCGGCGGCCTCCGCCGATGCCGCAACGGCCGACACCGCGCCGGCCGCCCCCGCCGCCCCGGCGGCACCCTTCCGGATCGTCGCCGTCACCTCCTGCCCGACCGGCATCGCCCACACCTACATGGCCGCCGAGTCGCTGGAGAACGCGGGCCGCGAGGCAGGTGTCGAACTCGTCGTCGAGACCCAGGGCTCGGCCGGCTTCGAGCGGCTCGACCCGGCGGTCATCGCGGCGGCGGACGGCGTGATCTTCGCCCACGACGTCCCCGTGCGGGAGAAGGACCGCTTCGCCGGCAAGCCCACCGTGGACGTCGGCGTGAAGGCGGGCATCAACCGCCCCGCCGAACTCATCACCGAGGTACGCGGAAAGGCGGCCCGCGGTGAGGTCAGCGCCTCCGCCACGGGCGGAACTCCGGTCGAGCGGGCCGGCGACCCCGGCGACGGCTACGGCACCAAGCTCCGCAAGTGGCTGATGACCGGCGTGAGCTACATGGTCCCCTTCGTCGCCGCGGGCGGTCTCCTCATCGCCCTCGGCTTCGCGATCGGCGGATACCAGATCAACGGCGCCAAGTCGGTCTCCGAGCACTTCGACTGGGGCCAGGTCGACAGCTGGGGCGCGCTGCTGTTCCAGATCGGCGGGGTCGCCTTCGGCTTCCTGATCCCGGTGCTCGCCGGATACATCGCCTTCGGCATGGCCGACCGGCCGGGACTCGTGCCGGGCTTCGTCGGCGGCATGATCTCCGTCAACATCAACGCCGGCTTCCTCGGCGGCCTGGTCGCCGGTCTGCTGGCCGGTGGCGTGGTCCTCGGCATCCAGCGGGTGAAGATCCCGCCGGTCCTGCGCGGCATCATGCCGGTGGTCGTCATCCCGCTGATCTCGTCGATCGTCGTCGGCTTCCTGATGTTCATCGTCATCGGCAAGCCCATCGCCGAGGCCCAGAAGGCCATGACGGACTGGCTCAACAGCCTCTCCGGCACCAACGCCGTCCTGCTCGGCATCCTCCTCGGCCTGATGATGTGCTTCGACCTCGGCGGCCCGGTCAACAAGGTCGCCTACGCCTTCGCCACCGCCGGAATCGCCGTCCAGAACCCGAGCGACTCCGCGATGAAGGTCATGGCCGCCGTGATGGCCGCCGGCATGGTGCCCCCGCTGGGCATGGCCCTCGCGACCACCGTCCGCAAGAAGCTCTTCACCCCCGCCGAACGCGAGAACGGCAAGGCGGCCTGGGTCCTCGGTGCCTCCTTCATCTCCGAGGGCGCGATCCCGTTCGCCGCGGCCGACCCGCTGCGCGTCATCCCCTCCTCCATGGTGGGCGGCGCGGTCACCGGCGGCCTGACCATGGCCTTCGGCTCCACCCTGCGCGCCCCGCACGGCGGCATCTGGGTCACCTTCCTGATCGGCAAGCCGTTCCTCTACCTGCTGGCCATCGCCATCGGTACGGCGATCACGGCCGGCCTGGTCATCGTCCTGAAGGGGCTGCGCAAGACGGCCCCGGAGGCCGAGGCCCCCGCGGCACCCGTCACCGAACAGCAGGCGAAGCAGCCGGTCGCCGCGTAGGAACCGCCCCTTTGGGGCTGCTGTGAGGTGTTCACGGCACCTGCGAGATACGTCACGGTCCGGGGCCAAAGTCCCGGACCGTGGTGTCTACTGGACGGCATGCCTGAGCACGTCTCCGTCTATCAACTGCTGGGTGTGACCCTTCTCGTCCTGGTGGTCTTCGCCTGGACCGCGGGGTTGGCCTACCTGCTGCGCCACGGCCGCCACGAAGCCGTCACCTGGCGCGTCGACCACGGCCTGCCCGCCTTCCCCCGCCAGCGCGCGGCCGCCCCCGGCCATGAGTCCGTCCCCCTGACCCCGGCGGAGGAGGACGCGTTCGCGGGTCTGGTACGACAGCTCAGCGGCGGCCGCTGACGTCAACCGCCGGTCCGCTCAGGACAGTTGCGCCGCGCGCCGTTCCATCGCCTCGCGGGCCGCGTCCTCGCTGACGTACACCTCGCACATGTGCCGTCCGTCCGGCGTGGCCGTGTGCTCGACCTCCCACAGGGAGATCTCCGCGCCGTCGCGCAGCAGGAACGCGTGCTCGTACAGCGAGAAACCCAGCCCGGCCCGCCCCGCCCGGCACGGGCGCCCGAAGGCCTGCGTGATCTGGTGCGCGAACGCCTCGGACAGCAGCGCCGCCGTCTCCGCGCCCGGCCGGTCCGCGTTCTCCGCGCGGCGCAGCAGCCGGCGCGCGTGGTCCGGTGAGTCGTCCGGGACGTAGGTGTGCCGCGGCGGGTGCACGGGCTCCAGCTGTACCGTCACCGGCAGTTCGAAGTCAGGGGTCTCCGCCGGTAAGGGCAGCCGGGCGGTCGCCGCCCGCAGCTCCTCCTCGTCGACGTACACCTCGTGCTGGGGCAGGCTGTCGCGGGCGGTGTTGTGGACGAGCTCCCACAGGGTGAGCGCGGAGCCGTCGTCGATCAGCCAGGTGTGCCGGTACGTCTCGCGGTGCAGGCCCGCGCTGTGGTGCGCGGAGTGCAGCGAACTGTCGTACGCCAGCGCGCAGTCCAGGCGCCGGATGGTCTCGTCCGGCAGCTCGAAGGAGTTCAGGGCACGACCGAGGAGACGCGCGAGGTGCTCCTCCGGAGACTCGGGCGACTCGGGTGGTTCGTACGCTGCCGTCTCGTACGGAACGCTCAAGGTTTCTCCCGGCGTTGCTGCATGTCACCTTGTGGGTGCATACCGTAGCCCCTCGGTCGGACATCATGTCCGGGAACCGAGAAAACGTACGTCCGGAAAACGCCCGGGCCGCGCGAGAAGTTCCCACGCGGCCCGATGTTCCGTCAAAAGCCGCCGGTCAGACGGCACTTCCGGCGGTCCACTCGCCCCAGGGGAGGTTCCAGCCGTTGAGTCCGTTGTCGGGTGCGACCTGCTTGTCGGGGGAGTTCTTCACGATGACGACGTCCCCGACGACCGAGCTGTCGTAGAACCACTTGGCCGGTGTGTCGCCCTGGCCGCCCTTGACGTCCCGCAGCCCCACGCAGCCATGGCTGGTGCCGGTGCGGCCGAAGGGCGGATTGCCCTGGCTGTACCAGTAGTTGCCATGGATGAAGGTGCCGGACTGCGTCAGCCGCATCGCGTCCGGCACGTCCGGGATGTCGTACGCGTTGGCCAGCGCGACCGTCCGGCTGTCCATGCGGATCTTCTTGTGCTTCTCGGTGATCACCATCTGCCCGTTGTAGGTGGTGAACTCCTTGCTGCCGGACGAGATCGGCACCTTCTTGAGGACCTTGCCGTCCCGCACCACCGTCATGGTCTGCGTCTTCACGTCCACCGTGGAGACCTGGGACCGTCCGACGGTGAAGCTGACGGTCCTGCGCTGCACGCCGGTCACGCCGTTCGCCCCCTCGACCCCGTCCAGGTCGATCCTCATCGTGACCTTGGAGCCGGCCTTCCAGTACTCCTGGGGCCGGAAGTCGAGCCGCTGCGACCCGAACCAGTGCCCCACCACCCGCTGTCCGCTGCTGGAGCTGACCGTGATGTGCGACTGCACGGCCTTCCTGTCGCTGATCGCCTTGTCGAAGCTGAACGACACCGGCATCCCCACGCCGACCGTCGTCCCGTCGTCCGGCGTGTACGTCCCGATGAAGCTGTTCGCCTTCGAGACGGTCGTGAACACCGACTTCGCGGCCACGGCCTTCCCGTCCGCGTCCTTCGCCGTCGCGGTGATCCGGTACTTCGTCCCCCGCTCCAGCTGCTCCGCGGGCTGCCAGCTCCCGCCGCCGGCCGCGATCGTCCCCGGTACGTCCTCGCCCGTCCCCGCCACCGTCATCCTCACGCCGGTCAGCGTGCCGTCGCTGACCTTCACGCCGGTCGAGTTGATCGAGGCACCGGTGGAACCGTTCTTCGCGGAGATCGCGATCTCCGCCGCGGACGACTGCGCGGAGTCCTTGCCGCCCTTGCCCTCACTGCCGCCGTCGGAGTCGCCTCCGCACGCGCTGAGGGTGAGGGCGCCGACCACCAGGACGGCACAGGTCCCCAGTGCGCGCCGTGCTGCTATGTCCGGCGTTGCCAAGGTCTGCTCCAGATTCATGTGAGATGCGTGGCCCGCTCCGTTCTCCTGTGTGAGGAAAAGAGGGACCCGGTCCCCGGCCGGGTTCCCCGTGCGCGAGACGAATGCCCTCATGTGACAGTGAGGACACCGACCGAAAAAAAGGGGGCTCTCCGATGAGCGATGGCACCATCTCCAGCGGCTGGGACGTTCTGGACGCCTCGCACGAAGCGCTGCGCGCTGCGGTCCGGTCCGTCCCCGACGACGGCTGGCACCTGCCGACGCCCTGCGAGCGGTGGACCGTCACCCAGGTCTTCCAGCACGCCGTCGGCGACCAGATCGGCTTCGCCGCCGCGCTGACCGGCGAACCCGGCCCCGACTTCAACCCCTTCGAACCCTCGGGCGACCTGGCGGGCGCCGACCCGACGGCGCTCCTGGAGGACGCCCTGGCCCGCGCGGCCAAGGCGTGGGCGGGAGTCGACCGGGACGCCCCCGAGGTCCCCACACCGGTACCACCGCACAGCATGTCCCCGTGGTCCGGCTCCGCGGCCTGCGGGCTGGACGCGGCGGTCCACGCCTGGGACCTCGCCGCCGCGACCGGCCGGCCGTCCCCGCTCCCGCCCGAGCTGGCCCGCCCCCTCCTCAAGGTCGCCCTGGAGATCGTCGAACCCCTGCGTGCCTACGGCGCGTACGCCGCCGCCCTGCCCGCCGAGCAGGGCGACGACGCCACGGCCGTCCTCCTGCGCCACCTCGGCCGCGACCCCCGCTGGAGCGCCTCCTAGGCCGAGGACCCCCCGTACAGCGACTCGTACGACGGCCACACCCCGCCGGGCCCGTCCACGGACTCCGCCGCCCGGACGGCCCGCACGATCGCCCGGGTCACCATGTCCGCCCCCGCCGCGAGGACGTCGTTGAGCGCGAGCGGATCGCCCGTGTCCAACGTCCGCGCCCCCGTCGCCAGCGCGAACACGGTGTCCCCGTCGTGCAGCAGATGCACCGGCCGTACGGCGCGGGCGATCCCGTCGTGCGCCGTACCGGCCACCTTCTGCGCCTGCGCCTTGGACAGCTCCGCGTCGGTGGCCACCACCGCGAGCGTGGTGTTCAACGACGGCGGCGGCTGCCGAGCCGAGAGCTCCGCGAGCCGCCGGCGCGCTGCCTCGTGCACCCGCTCGTCCGGATACCGCACCCGTCCCTGGAACAACTCCCCGTACAACACCCCCGTCTCCGGATCCGCCACCGCGCCGACCGCGTTGACCACCACCAGCGCCGCCACGGTGATCCCCGACGGCAGCACGACAGCGGCCGTCCCCACCCCGCCCTTCATCCCTCCGGCCACGGCCCCCGTACCGGCCCCCACACACCCTTCCGGCACCGCCGAACCCGGCGCACCGGCCGCCGCGGCCTCGACGGCGGCCCGCCCGGTCGCCGCGTCCGGCCGCGCCCGGAAGTCCCCGCCCCGGCCCAGGTCGAAGACGCACGCGGCGGGCACGACCGGCACCACGTGCGAGGGATCCGGCCCGACCCGCACCCCGCGCCCCCGCTCCTCCAGCCAGGCCATCACCCCGGAGGCCGCGTCCAGCCCGTACGCGCTCCCGCCGGTCAGCACGACCGCCTCGACCTTCTGCACCACGTTGCGCGGATCGAGCGCGTCGGTCTCCTTGGTCCCGGGACCACCCCCGCGCACCTCCACCGCGGCCACCGCCCCGCCCTCCGGAGCGAGCACGACCGTGACCCCGGTGAGCCAGCCGTCCCCGGTACGCGTCGCGTGCCCGACCCGCACCCCGGCGACATCGGTCAGAGCGTCAACTGACATGGCGCAGCTCCGCGTCCGTCGCCGTCTCCCGGGCCGCCCTGCGCGAGGTGAGCGTCGTCCCGGTCACCACCGCCAGCCCCGCCACCACGCCCGCCGCGAGCACCGCACCCTCGCCCAGGAAGGTGCAGCAGATCACCAGCAACGCGGTGACCGGCAGCACCAGTTGCTGTGCGATGCCCACCTTGAAGAACCGGGAGTGCAGCAGCCACACGGTGAGCAGGTAGAGCGCCGTCGGCAGGGTCACCGCGGCCGACGCGGCGAGCGTCGAGATGTGCGCCTTGCCGACCGCCTGCTCCACGGCCACCTCCAGGCCCGCCCCGATCGCGGCGGCGGAGGCGAAGACCACGTAGTGGCCGTAACCCCACAGGAACGCCTGTCTGTTGGAGCGCAGACGGTCATGGATGGGCACCACGAAGTAGATCCACCAGGCGGCGAAGATGATCAGCAGCCCGCCCGCCGCGATCGGCAGGAGCTCCCCCAGCGCGTCGTGCTCGTCGATACCGGACTTCACGGCGACCGTGGCGGCGGCGATCGTCTCACCGAGCACGATGATCGTGAAGAGCCCGTAGCGTTCCGCGATGTGGTGCGGATGCCACGACGTCGGATGGTCCCGCTCGGCGAACGGCGGCACACACATCTCCAGCACCGCCATCACCAGGAAGACCCAGGGCCGCCCACCCTCGGGCAGCACCAGCAGTCCCAGCCAGCCGACCTGGCACAGCAGCACGCCGAACGCGTACCGCAGCGCCGTCGTCCGCTCCGCGCCCTCGCTCGACCACGCAACTCGCAGCCATTGCGTGATCAACGCCAGCCGCATGATCAGATAGCCCAGCCACACGGCCAGGAACTCGTGCTGCTCGAACGCCCTGGACACCCCGGCCGCCAGCACCAGGACACCGGCGATCTGCACCAGGGTGACGACCCGGTACAGCGCGTCGTCGTTGTCGTAGGCCGAGGCGAACCAGGTGAAGTTCATCCAGGCCCACCAGATGGCGAAGAAGACCATCGCGTAGTTGAGGATGCCCTCGCTGGCGTGCCCCTCGGCGACCGCGTGCACCAGGGCGACACCCGCCTGCGCGATGGCGACGACGAAGCACAGGTCGAAGAAGAGCTCCAGCGGCGACGCGACCCGGTGGGCCTCGTCCCGGCCGCGGGCGGTGAGTCTGCGCAGTGGACTGTGGGGCGGGCTGGACGTCATGGACCCAAGCACAGCAGATACCGACCGGAAACGCTCATGGATGGGGGTGTGGGCGTCGGGGTCACAGGCCCCACCGCCGATCCCCCGTACCCTGGACACATGACCTCCGCCCCCGCCCCCGAACCCGCCGAGCCGAAGCCCGGGCTCGTCTTCGACGATCCGCTGGACCAGCAGTCGTCGGACGACACCGACCGCGGCTGGGGCGACCGGCCGCGGTCCGACGGGGACAGCGCGGCCGACCTGAAGCGCTTCCTCGACGAGAAGCCGCCCCACCACATCTGAGCCCGCCGCTACGGCTCCCTGTGCCCCGAGCCCCGCTGCGCGACCAGCGCGTCGCGGATCTCCTTGAGGACCTCCAGCTCGGTCACCTCGATCACCTCGCGCGTGCCCTCCTTCGCCTTCCGGCGAGCCTCCACGCGGGCCAGGTACTTCGCCATCGGCAGCACCATCAGGAAGTAGACGACGGCCGCGGTGATCACGAAGCTGAGCGTGGCACCGAGCACCGAGCCCCACAGGATCGTGATGCCCTGCTGGCCCTCGCACGAGGTGCTCAGGCACGAGCTGTAGTGGTCGAGGTTCTTGGTCCCGATCGCCCCGACCAGCGGGTTGATGATCCCCTTCACCACCGAGTTCACGATGTTGGTGAAGGCGGCGCCGATGACCACCGCTACTGCCAGATCGACGACGTTTCCGCGCATCAGGAAGGCTTTGAAGCCCTCCCAGACGCTCGGCTTCTTCTCGCTCACCCGCAGGCCTCTTCTCGTACGTACAGCTTGTGGAACAAACAGCTCCGCAACCTACGTCAACCGGAGGCGACCCTGTCCAATTGGGTAGCTCGAAAGGGCGACTTGACACGAGTCGGCGCAACGGGCTGACCACGCGGCTCAACACAGTGTCACCGCCAGCCGTGCCGTGGCGCTCGCCCCGACGAGACGTGCCGCCGTGGAGCGCGGCACAGACAGCACCACCAGGGCCCCGCTGTCGCCCGCGCCCTCCAGCGCCTCCGGCACCTTCGACACGCGGGCACCCCGCGCGATCACTTGCGCGTCGCCACCCCCCGTCGCCGTCTCCTCCGCGGCGATCACGTCGACCCGGTCCCCGGGACGCAGCAGCCCCACCGTCGCCGCGTCGGCGATCCGCACCGGCGCCGAGACCGTCGTCACGGCTCGGTGCTCGCGCACGGGGGCGACCACCGGATGTCCGCGTGCCCCGTCGGCGTCCCGGGGGCCGGCGGCCACCAGCGCGGCCGCGGTGACGACCAGTCCGACGGCCACGGCACGTCGTCGGTGCCGTACGAGCTGCCGCAGCTGATACCGCCCGCCGCGCACCCGCACCGGCGCGAAGTGGGGTACCTCGCAGGTCGGCGGGGTGTCGGTGCCGGGCGGGTGCGCGGCGAGAGGGGAAGGAGAGGGGTACGGAGCGAAGGGCATGGGGACCACCACCAACGAGGAGAGATCGGCTTGCGGTCCCACGATGAGGCTTTGCGCCGGATCCCGTCGGGGCCGGTGGACAGTCCACCGGTTGTGGACAACTCCCTCACCCGAACGAGGAACTCCATCGCAACCCCGGGGTCCGCTACGGCAGTTCGAACCCCGGATCCATCCCACCCAGCGCGTTCGCGCACAGGCAGTCCCGCTCGTCCCCGGCCGGCAGCGCCGCCACCGCGTCGAAGAGCACGCCCCGCAGCCGGTCCACGTTCGCCGCGAACACCTGCAGCACCTCGTCGTGGGAGACGCCCTCACCGGTCTCGGCGCCCGCGTCGAGGTCGGTGACCAGGGTCAACGACGTGTAGCAGAGCTCCAGTTCACGGGCGAGGGAGGCCTCCGGGTGGCCGGTCATCCCCACCACCGACCAGCCCTGCGCCTGGTGCCACAGCGACTCGGCGCGGGTGGAGAACCGCGGCCCCTCGATCACCACGAGCGTGCCGCCGTCCACCGCCTCCCAGTCCCGCCCGCGAGCCGCCTTCAGCGCGGCCGCCCGCCCGGCGGGGCAGTACGGGTCGGCCAGGGACACGTGGACCACGTTGGGCACCCCGCCGCCCGGCAGCGGCAGTCCGTCGAAGTAGGTGCCCGCCCGGGACTTCGTGCGGTCGACCAGCTGGTCCGGCACCAGCAGCGTGCCCGGACCGTACTCGGGGCGCAGTCCGCCCACCGCGCAGGGGCCGAGGATCTGCCGTGCCCCCACCGACCGGAGTGCCCACAGGTTGGCCCGGTAGTTGATCCGGTGCGGCGGCAGATGGTGGCCGCGTCCGTGCCGGGGCAGGAAGGCGACCCGCCGGCCGGCGACCTCGCCGAGGAAGAGGGAGTCGCTGGGCGGACCGTAGGGGGTGTCCACCTGGACCTCGGTCACGTCCTCGAGGAACGAGTAGAAGCCGGAGCCGCCGATTACGCCGATCTCTGCGTTCGCCATGCCCGCACAGTATCCGGCCCCGAAAACCCGCGCGGCGAGGGGCTCAGGTAACGCCGAGGACCCTGTCGTCGTGCGACGACAGGGTCCTGGACGTGCGATCTATGCGGCGGAGCTGCTGCTCGACGAGGTGCCCGTGCTCGACGACTTCGAGTCCGAGGAGGACGAAGAGGTCGACGACGAGGAGTCGGACGAGTTCGAGGAGCTGGACGTCGACGACTTCGAGGACGACGCCGGGGAGCTGCTCGACGAGGAGCCGCGGCTGTCGTTGCGGTAGAAGCCGGAGCCCTTGAAGACGATGCCGACCGCGGAGAACACCTTCTTGAGGCGACCATGGCAGTTGGGGCATTCGGTCAGAGCGTCGTCGGTGAACTTCTGCACCGCCTCGAGGCCCTCGCCGCACTCGGTGCACTGGTACTGGTAGGTCGGCACTTGTCTTCCTCCTGGCACTCTCACTCAATGAGTGCTAACGAGGGTCCATAGTGACGTATTCCCGGGGATCAGTCCACTGCCACCGGCACTCGGTGACCCACGCCACGTGCGACGGTACGGCCGCGGGGCCGCCCGACCAGGTGGGAGCGCAGCGCCAGCAGGGTCGCCAGGGCGAGCAGGGTGCCGGCCATCGGCACCAGGAACCCGGCGCCGCCCCAGAAGCGGTCCTCCAGCTGTCCGGCGATCGTGACCGCGGCCGCCTGGCCGAGGGCCACCGCTCCGGTGAGCCAGGTGAAGGCCTCGGTGCGGGCGCCGGCCGGGACCAGGCTCTCGACCAGGGTGTAGCCGGTGATCAGGGCGGGCGCGATGCACATGCCGACCAGAAGGCCGAGGCCCGCGAGCACGAGCACGGAGTGCGCCGCCCACAGGCCGGAGGCCGTCAGTGCGAGGGCGCCGTATCCGATGACGAGGCGCTGCCGCGGGGCCACCTTCCAGGCGATGGCGCCGCAGACCAGGCCGGAGAGCATGTTGCCGGCAGCGAAGACGCCGTACAGGACGCCGTTCAGGCCGGGCTCGCCGATCGACTCGCTGAACGCGGCGAGCGAGACCTGCATGCCGCCGAAGACGGATCCGATGCCGAGGAAGGCCACGATCAGGACCCGCACACCGGGCACGCGCAGAGCCGAGGCGTGCTCCACGCGCGCGTGCTCGCCGAGCACGACCGTCGGCTGGGTGCTCTTCTGTGCGGCGAACAGCAGTCCGCCGAGCAGCGTCAGGGTCGCTTCCGTCAGCAGGCCCGCGGCGGGGTGGACGGCCGTGCACAGGGCGGTGGCCAGCAGCGGGCCGAAGACGAAGGTCAGCTCGTCCGTGACGGACTCGAAGGCCGCCGCCGTCGTCATCAGGGGCGAGTCCTGGAGCTTCACGCCCCAGCGGGCGCGCACCATGGGCCCGATCTGCGGCACCGAGGCGCCGGTGGGCACGGCCGCCGCGAACAGCGCCCACAGGGGGGCGTGGGAGAGGGCGAGCGCGGTCAGGGACAGGCCGGCCAGGGTGTGCACCAGAACACCGGGGACGAGCACGGCGCGCTGTCCGTAGCGGTCCGCGAGACGGCCGCTCCAGGGCGCGAAGAGCGCCATGGAGACGCCGGTGACGGCCGCGACGGCGCCCGCCGCGCCGTAGGAGCCGGTGGTGTGCTGCACGAGCAGCACCAGGGAGAGGGTGAGCATCGCGAACGGCTGGCGCGCCGCGAAGCCGGGGAGCAGGAACGTCCAGGCGCCGCGGGTGCGCAGCAGCTGCCCGTATCCCGGGCGGGAGGAGGTGACCGTGGATGCCACGGCCCGTGCCTTTCTGCCGCCTGGTAGCGCCGCTCCCGTCAGGGGCGGCACCGAGAGCTGTCCTCTTGCGCGGACTGCGGTAGATGCCGAAGACCACGCCACGAGGGACGTCCCGGCCGCCATACGGTCGCGCCAGCTCTGCGTCAGGCAGAGTTGGTTCGATCAGGGGTGCGCCCCCATCGTACAGGGGGCACGAAACACGGCCTTAACCTGAGCCGCCGCTGCCACCGCCGCCACCGCCCCTGCCGTCAGCCCTGCCGCTGCCGCTGCCGCTGCCCGTGCCCAGCCAGTCGGCCAGCTTGCCGCCGCGGCCCACCGCGCGGAGCCGTCGTTCGGCGGCGTCGCGGACCGGGTCGGTGGTGACGACGAGCAGTTCGTCCCCGCGCCGCAGCACGGTCGTGGGCAGCGGAACGAACGATTTTGCGTCGCGGACGACCAGGGTGACGGCGGCTCCGGCCGGCAGCCGCAGCTCGTGGACCTCGACGCCGTGCATCCGCGACCCCTCGGGGATCGCGACGGACAGCAGGTGTCCGCGCAGCCGCTCCAGGGGCGCCGACTCGATGCCGAGGTCGGCAGCCTCCGGGTCGCCGCCGAGGCGCAGCTTGCGGGCCAGCCAGGGCAGTGTCGGGCCCTGCACGAGGGTGTATACGACGACCAGGACGAAGACGATGTTGAAGACGCGCCGGCTGCCCTCGACGCCGTTCACCATGGGGATCGTCGCCAGGATGATGGGCACGGCGCCGCGCAGCCCGGCCCAGGACATGAGGGTCTGCTCCTGCCAGGGCACCCGGAACGGCGTCAGGCACAGCACCACGCTCAGAGGCCGCGCGACCATGGTCAGCACCAAACCGATGACGAGCCCGGGCAGGACGTCGTCGCCCAGCTCGTGCGGGGTGACCAGCAGGCCGAGCAGGACGAACATGCCGATCTGGGCGATCCAGCCGAGGCCGTCGGCGAACCCGCGGGTGGCGGGCCAGTGCGGCAGCTTGGCGTTGCCCATCGCCATGGAGGCGAGATAGACGGCGAGGAAGCCGCTGCCGTGCGCCAGCGCGCCCGCCGCGTAGGCGGTGACGGCGATCGCCATGACCGCGATCGGGTAGAGGCCGGAGGCGGGCAGGGCGACGTGCCTGAGGCCCCAGGAGCCGAGCCAGCCCACCGCGATGCCGACGGCGGCTCCGATGGCCAGTTCGAGGGTTATCTCGCCGATCAGCCGGTACCAGTGCTCGACCGGACCGGCCTGGGAGAAGGCGACGACCAGGATGACCACGGGGGCGTCGTTGAAGCCGGACTCGGCCTCCAGGGTGCCCGTTATGCGCGCGGGAAGGGGGATCTTGCGCAGCACCGAGAACACCGCCGCCGCGTCCGTCGAGGAGACGACGGCCCCGATGATGAGCGCCTGCCGCCACTCCAGCCCGATCAGGTAGTGCGCGGCGGACGCCGTGACCCCGACGCTCACCGCGACCCCGGCCAGTGCCAGCGCGGTCGCCGCGGGCAGGGCCGGCTTGATCTCCTTCCACTTCGTGCCGAGGCCGCCCTCGGCCAGGATCACGACCAGGGCCGCGTACCCGATGACCTGGGTCAGTTCGGCGTTGTCGAAGTGGATGTCGCCGATGCCGTCCTGACCCATGGCGATGCCGATCCCCAGGTACACGAGCAGGCTGGGGAGCCCGCTGCGCGAGGAGATCCGGACCGCTGCCACGGCGACGAGCAGGACGAGCGAGCAGACGAGCAGGAGCTGGTTGAGGTGGTGGACAGTCAGCGGCCGTTCCCTTCCCTGGCTCACCCGCATCACGCGCGCGTGAGCTCACGTACATAGGACACGAAGTGGTGGGACTCCGCATCCAAGTACTTCGTTACCTTACCTAACTCTTGACGATTTCTTGACGCTCGGCGAGGCAAGATCGAACGCTCGTCCGCGTTGGTTCCCGACTCCGCGTCAAGTGCCCTCAGGCGCTGCGCCTATGGTTGCTCCAGCGCGCAGAGCCTGCGTCACACAGGCTCTGAGTCGAATGCACCAGCCCGCCCTGCCGCTCGCGTTAGGACAGCAAGGACAGCGATGCCCCCCACCACCACCGCCTCCTCGGGTCAGCAGCCCGGCAAGTCCGGCAGGAAGAAGGGGCGCAGAGCCCGTCTGATCGTGCTGGTCCTCGTCCTGGCCCTCGTCGGCGCTGTCGCGTACGGCGGCTACTGGTCGGTGAGCACCGTGCGCGCGTCGTTCCCGCAGACCAAGGGCTCCGTCGAGCTCCAGGGCCTGTCGGGCCCGGTCGACGTGAAACGCGACAGTTACGGCATCCCGCAGATCTACGCCTCCTCCGACGAGGACCTGTTCATGGCGCAGGGCTACGTCCAGGCGCAGGACCGGTTCTACGAGATGGACGTACGCCGGCACCTGACCGCCGGGCGGCTGTCGGAGATGTTCGGCAAGGGGCTGGTCGACAGCGACGAGACCCTGCGCACCATGGGCTGGGACCGGGTGGCGAAGAAGGAGTACGACACCAAGCTGTCGGCCTCCACCAAGAAGTACCTCCAGGCCTACTCCAAGGGAGTCAACGCCTACCTCCAGGGCAAGAGCGGCAAGCAGATCTCCCTGGAGTACGCGGCTCTCGGCTTCGTCAACGACTACAAGCCCGAGCAGTGGACCCCGGTCGACTCCGTCTCGTGGCTGAAGGCGATGGCCTGGGACCTGCGCGGCAACGTCAAGGACGAGATCGACCGCGCCCTGATGACCAGCCGCCTCGGCCCGAAGCAGATCGCCGACCTGTACCCGGAGTACCCGTACAACCGGAACAAGGCGATCGTCCAGGAGGGCCAGTACGACGAGCTCACCGGGACGTTCGAGCAGAACGGCAGCTCCAAGGACAACGGCCTGTCGGGCTCCGGCAGCTCCACGAGCGGCTCCGGGACGTCCACCGGAGGCACGGGGACCTCCACGGGCGGCACGGGGACGTCCACGGGCGGCACCACCGGCACGTCGTCCTCCGCAGGCTCCGGGACGGCCGCCTCGGCCCTCCAGAGCCAGCTGTCGGGCCTCTCCGAGGTCCTGGACGACGTCCCGACGGCCGTCGGCGTGAACGGACAGGGCATCGGCTCCAACTCCTGGGTCGTGGCGGGCGAGCACACCATCACCGGGCACCCGCTGCTGGCCAACGACCCGCACCTGACGGCCTCCCTGCCGTCCGTCTGGTACCAGATGGGCCTGCACTGCCGGAGCCTGTCCAGCAAGTGCCAGTACGACGTCACCGGCTACACCTTCGCGGGCATGCCCGGCGTGGTCATCGGCCACAACGGGAAGATCGCCTGGGGCATGACCAACTCGGGCGTCGACGTCACCGACCTCTACCTGGAGAAGCTCTCCGGGGACGGCTACCTGTACGACGGCAAGACGGTTCCCTTCACCACGCGTGAGGAGACCATCAAGGTCGCCGGCGGCGCCTCCAAGAAGATCGTCGTCCGGGAGACCAACAACGGCCCCCTGCTGTCCGACCGCTCCGACGAGCTGGTGAACGTCGGCAAGAAGGCCACCGTCGACAACGCGGCCCCCGACCGGGGCGACGGCTACGGCGTCGCCCTGCGCTGGACCGCGCTGGACCCGGGCACCACCATGGACGCCGTCTTCGCGATGGACAGGGCGTCGGACTGGAGCGACTTCCGCGCGGCGGCGGCCCTGTTCGACGTCCCGTCCCAGAACCTCGTCTACGCCGACGCCACCAACATCGGCTACACCCTGCCGGGCCGCATCCCGATCCGCGCCAAGGGCGACGACGGCTCCCTCCCGGCGCCCGGCTGGGACCCGAAGTACCGCTGGACCGGCAAGTACATCCAGCAGGACGAGCTGCCCTACGAGTACAACCCGTCGCGCGGCTACATCGTGACCGCCAACCAGGCCGTGGTCGACAAGGACAAGTACCCCTACACGCTCACCACCGACTGGGGCTACGGCACCCGCAGCCAGCGCATCACCGACCTGATCGAGCAGAAGATCAAGGGCGGCGGCAAGATCTCCACCGACGACATGCGGCAGATGCAGCTCGACAACAGCAGCGAGATCGCCAAGCTGCTGGTGCCCAAGCTGCTGAAGATCGACATGGACGACAAGGACGTCCGCCAGGCGCAGGAGCTGCTGGAGGGCTGGGACTACACCCAGGACGCCGACTCGGCGGCGGCCGCCTACTTCAACGCGGTCTGGCGCAACATCCTCAAGCTCGCCTTCGGCAACAAGCTGCCCAAGGAGCTGCGGGTCAAGGGCCAGTGCCTGTGGGTCGACCCGGTCAACACCACCGGCCCCGCCGACGAGACCGACAAGACCCGCGAGTGCGGGCAGCGCGACGCAGACGAGGCGCAGCCGGACGGCGGCGACCGCTGGTTCGAGGTCGTGCGCAACCTCATGAACGACCAGAACAGCGACTGGTGGAAGACCCCGAAGGGCGTCGGCGACCGGCCCGCGGCCACCAACCGCGACGAACTGTTCAAGCGCGCCATGATCGACGCCCGCTGGGAGCTGACCGCCAAGCTCGGCAAGGACATCGACACCTGGAGCTGGGGCCGGCTGCACCGCCTGTTCCTGAAGAACCAGACCCTGGGCACCCAGGGCCCCGACATCGTCAAGTACCTGCTCAACCGGGGCCCCTGGAAGCTCAGCGGCGGCGAGGCCACGGTCAACGCCACCGGCTGGAACGCCGCGGGCGGCTACGGCGTCGTCTGGGTGCCGTCGATGCGCATGGTGGTCAACCTCGGCGACCTCGACAAGTCGAAGTGGATCAACCTCACCGGGGCCTCCGGGCACGCCTACAGCGCGCACTACACCGACCAGACCGGCAAGTGGGCCAAGGGCGAGCTGCTGGACTGGTCCTTCTCGGACGAGGCTGTCGACAAGAGCACGAGCGACACCCTGGTCCTGAAGCCGTAGGGACCGCCGCGGGACCGAAGCAGGGGCCCCTCCACGCACGCGCGTGGAGGGGCCCTTCCTCATGCCGGGCCGGGGAAGCGACGCACGCCCGACGGCGTCACCACCACGTGCACCGGCCGGTCGTGTGCCTCCGCCGGGACCTCGGCGACGACCTCGGTGTCGTACAGCAGCACCACCAGCGCCGGTCGTGCGCCCGCGCGCTCCAGGCGCGCGAGCACCCGGTCGTACGACCCCCCGCCGCGCCCCAGTCGCATCCCGCGCCCGTCCACCGCGAGGCCGGGCAGCAGCACCACGTCGGCGCCGGTCACGGCGTCCGGGCCCAGACGTTCGCCGGCGGGCTCGAAGAGGGCCATCTTTCCGCCGTGCTGGACCCGCGCGACGGAGCCCTCGCCGGTGTAGGCGCCCCAGTCCAGATCGTTGTCCGGCAGCAGGGCGGGCAGCAGGACCCGCACGCCCCGCTCGCGCAGCGCGTCCAGGAGCGCGAGGGTGCCGGGTTCGCTCCCGACGGAGACGTACGCCGCGACCGTGCGCGCATCCGCCAGCTCGGGCAGGCCGAGGGCCCGGCCGGCCAGCGCGGAGGCCGCTTCCCGCACGTCATCGGCCGTCAACCTGCTCCTCACCGCCAGGTATTCTCGCCGCAACCCTCGCTTGTCAGGCTTGGTGGGACGTCCGATGTGGCTCAAAGTCTGCACCCGTACCCTTCCAATACGCTCATATAAGAGCTTATTAACCGGAGCCTCATATTCCAGGCAAAGGCACCGGATAGGGTTGCGGCCATGACTCTGTCGCACCCTCGGATCAGCAAGGCTGTCATCCCGGCAGCCGGGCTCGGCACCCGCTTCCTGCCGGCAACCAAGGCCACTCCCAAGGAGATGCTGCCGGTCGTCGACAAGCCGGCGATCCAGTACGTGGTCGAGGAGGCCGTCTCGGCGGGCCTCGACGATGTCCTCATGATCACGGGACGCAACAAGCGGCCCCTGGAGGACCACTTCGACCGCAACTACGAGCTCGAGTCCGCCCTCCAGAAGAAGGGCGACGCCGGCCGGCTCGCCAAGGTCCAGGAGTCCAGCGACCTCGCCACCATGCACTACGTCCGCCAGGGCGACCCCCGCGGCCTCGGCCACGCCGTCCTGTGCGCTGCGCCCCACGTGGGCCAGGAGCCCTTCGCGGTCCTCCTCGGCGACGACCTGATCGACGCCCGTGACGCCCTGCTCCAGCGGATGATCGAGGTGCAGGAGCAGCACGGCGGCAGCGTCATCGCGCTCATGGAGGTCGCCCCCGAGCAGATCCACCTCTACGGCTGTGCCGTCGTGGCCGAGACCGAGGACAGCGACGTCGTCAAGGTCGGCGGTCTCGTCGAGAAGCCGGACGCGGCCGACGCCCCCTCGAACTACGCGGTCATCGGCCGCTACGTCCTCGACCCGCACATCTTCGAGATACTCCGCAAGACCGAGCCCGGCCGCGGCGGCGAGATCCAGCTCACCGACGCCCTCCAGCAGCTCGCCCAGGACGAGACCGTCGGCGGCCCGGTGCACGGCGTGGTCTTCAAGGGCCGCCGCTATGACACCGGTGACCGCGGCGACTACCTGCGTGCCATTGTCAGACTCGCGTGCGAACGTGAAGACCTGGGCCCGGAGTTCCGGACCTGGCTTCGCAGCTTCGTAGCCGAGGAGATGTAGGGATTTGAGCAGCGCCGCGCCCCGCCCGGCCGACCAGGACGACCTCTGGTCGGTGGACGAACACCTGGAGGACATCCTCGCGACCGTCCGCCCCCTCGAACCCATCGAGCTGCAACTGCTCGACGCCCAGGGCTGCGTCCTGGTCGAGGACGTCACGGTCCCGGTGTCCCTCCCGCCGTTCGACAACAGCTCCATGGACGGGTACGCGGTACGGGTCGCGGACGTGGCGGGCGCGAGCGAGGAGTTCCCGGCCGTCCTCGACGTCGTCGGGGACGTCGCGGCGGGCCAGGCCGTCGACCTGCTCCACGTCGGCCCCGGCCAGGCCGCCCGCATCATGACCGGCGCCCCGCTGCCGCCCGGCGCCGAGACCGTCGTCCCCGTCGAGTGGACCGACGGCGGCCTCGGCGAGGGCCCGGTCACCGGGATGCGCGCCCGCAGCCTCGCCCCCGAGGGCGCCGAGGGGCATGTGCACGTGTACCGGTCCGCGGAGGCCCGCGCGCACGTACGCGCCCAGGGCAGCGACGTCCGGGCCGGTGACCGCGCCCTGGACGCCGGCACGGTCCTCGGCCCGCCCCAGATCGCCCTGCTCGCCGCCATCGGCCGCGGCACCGTCCGGGTACGCCCGCGCCCGCGCGTGGTCGTCATGTCCACCGGCAGCGAACTCGTCCAGCCCGACGAGAGCCTCGGCACCGGCCAGATCTACGACTCCAACAGCTTCGCCCTCACCGCGGCCGCCCGGGACGCCGGCGCCATCGCCTACCGGGTGGGCGCCGTCGCCGACGACGCCGAGACCCTGCGCTCCACCATCGAGGACCAGCTCGTCCGCGCCGACCTCATGGTCACCACGGGCGGCGTGAGCGTCGGGGCCTACGACGTCGTCAAGGAGGCGCTGACCTCCGTGGGCGACGAGGACGAACCGGGCAGCGGCGTCGACTTCCGCAAGCTCGCCATGCAGCCCGGCAAGCCCCAGGGCTTCGGCACCATCGGCCCCGACCACACCCCGCTGCTCGCCCTGCCCGGCAACCCGGTGTCGTCGTACGTCTCCTTCGAGCTGTTCGTCCGCCCCGCGATCCGCGCCCTCATGGGCCTCGACGACCTCCACCGCCCGCGCACCCGGGCCACCCTGACCGCGGGCAAGGCGCTGAGCTCGCCCAAGGGACGCCGGCAGTTCCTGCGCGGTGCGTACGCCGACGGCACGGTCGCCCCGGTCGGCGGTGCCGGGTCCCACCTGGTGGCCGCCCTCGCCCAGGCGGACGCGCTGATCGTCGTACCGGAGGACGCCGAGTCCGTGGAGCCCGGCACCGAGGTCGAAGTGGTCCTGCTCGGCTGAGCACCCCGGGTTGGCGGTACCGTGTCGCGCACAACAGGCCGGACCGGGAGCGCCGCACAACCATGAGTACGCAGGACCGACTGACGCACATCGACGAAGCGGGAGCCGCCCGCATGGTCGACGTATCCGGCAAGGACGTCACCGCGCGCACCGCGCGCGCGAGCGGGCGCGTCCTCGTCTCGCCCCGGGTGATCGAGCTGCTGCGCGGCGAGGGCGTCCCCAAGGGCGACGCGCTGGCCACCGCGCGGATCGCGGGGATCATGGGCGCCAAACGCACCCCGGACCTCATTCCGCTGTGCCACCCGTTGTCGGTGTCGGGTGTGAAACTGGATCTGTCGGTCGCGGACGACGCCGTGGAGATCCTCGCCACCGTGAAGACCACGGACCGTACGGGTGTCGAGATGGAGGCCCTCACCGCGGTCTCCGTCGCCGCGCTCACCGTGATCGACATGGTCAAGGCGGTCGACAAGGGAGCGGTCATCACGGACGTGCGGGTGGAGGAGAAGACGGGCGGCAAGTCGGGCGACTGGAGCCGGTCATGACGTACCGCGCTCTCGTGGTCACCGCCTCCAACCGGGCCGCCGCCGGTGTCTACGAGGACAAGGGCGGCCCGCTGATCGCCGACGGCCTCAAGCGGTTCGGCTTCGCGGTCGACGGCCCGCAGGTCGTCCCCGACGGCGACCCCGTGGAGGCCGCCCTGCGCGCGGGCGTCGAAGCGGGCTACGACGTCGTCGTCACCACCGGCGGCACCGGAATCTCGCCCACCGACCGCACCCCCGAGGCGACCCGCGCGGTGATCGCGTACGAGGTGCCCGGCATCGCGGAGGCCATCCGGGCCTTCGGACGGGACAAGGTGCCCACCGCCGCGCTCTCCCGGGGCCTGGCCGGAGTGGCGGCCGGCACCCTGATCGTCAATCTGCCGGGCTCCAGCGGCGGGGTGAAGGACGGGCTGGCCGTCCTGGAGCCCCTGTTGAAGCACGCCGTCGACCAGATCCGCGGCGGCGACCACGTCAGACCCGGCGCCGGCGAGGGGGGTGCGAGCTGAACAGCCCGTCATGGCCCGTCGTACTGGCGGACGGCGATGTCGTCCTGAGGCCGATAAGGATGCGCGACCAACGCCTCTGGCGTGAGGTCAACCGGCGCAACCGGGACTGGCTGCGCCCCTGGGAGGCGACAATTCCGCCGCCCACCCCGAGCGGGCCGATCGCCCACCGGCCGACGTACCGGCAGATGGTCCGCCACCTCAGGTCCGAGGCGAACGCCGGCCGGATGCTGCCGTTCGTCATCGAGTACCGGGGACAGCTGGTCGGGCAGCTGACGGTCGCCGGGATCACCTGGGGCTCGATGTGCTCGGGGCACGTCGGTTACTGGGTGGACCAGTCGGTCGCCGGGCGCGGGGTGATGCCGACCGCCGTGGCGCTGGTCGTGGACCACTGTTTCCGCACCGTCGGTCTGCACCGCATCGAGGTCTGCATTCGCCCGGAGAACGGACCGAGCCGACGGGTCGTGGAGAAACTCGGATTCCGCGAGGAAGGGCTCCGTCCGCGCTATCTCCACATCGACGGGGCCTGGCGGGACCATCTCGTGTTCGCGCTCACCGCGGAAGAGGTGCCGGACGGACTGCTCAGACGCTGGCAGCGGGCCCGCGCCGCCAAGCAGGTTCCGGATACAGGTCCCGGAAATTGAATAAGTGTTCGAAAATGATCGGTGCATGACCGTCTCGGGGCATTGAATTCACGGCTGAGGCGGTCTGCTGATCGGATCGGTCGCAAAAAAAGCTCGAAATATCAGCCAGATCGTGCGACACACCGGCTCAATTGGCAGATGGCCTCACGCAAACCCCTCTACCGTGTGAGGCGTGAGCAGCAGCGGCCTCATCTACGCAGTCATTGTCGGGGCCTGGGCCGCCTACTTGGTGCCGATGTGGCTCCGTAGGCAGGACGAGCTGAACGAGGCCCGTCCGACGGAACGCTTCAGCACCGCCATCCGGCTGCTGTCCGGACGGGCGGGCATGGAGCGCCGATACGCCAAGGACCTGCGCGCGCGCTCCACCGACGAGGGGGAGGGCGGCGCCGACGATCCGGACGCCGTCGTCACCGACTCGGTGGACGTCCGGTCCTTCGCCATGCCCCCGACCCGTCCACAGGCCAAGGCGACGGTCCAGCCGCCGTCCACGGGACGCCCCCCGGAGCCGGCGCGCGAGACCGCGCGGGACGCGGGACGGGAAGCAGGGCGGGACGCGGGACGAGAGGCGGCGCACGACGGTGGCGCCCCCACCCGCAAGCAGCCGCCCGTGTCCGCCGCACGGCGCACGGCCGCCGCGGAAGCGGCCGCGGCGCGCGCCCGGCGCACCAAGTCCCTCGCGCGCCGACGGCGTACCACCGTGATGCTCTTCGCGGCGTTCACGCTCGGCGCGATCGTCGCCGCCGTCGGAGGGCTCGCCTTCCTGTGGGCGCCCGGGGTGCCCGCGGTCATGCTCAGCACGTACATCGCCTACCTGCGCTCCCAGGAACGCCGCCGGTTCGCCTACCAGATGGACCGGCGCCGGGCCGAGGCCGCCGCGCAGCACCTGCGGGAGCGGGCGCGCCAGCCGCGCCGGCGGGCATCCGTCAGTACCGACGTGGACGCCGACGAACCGGACGGAGGACCAGAGCAGGTCACCGACCCCGGGCTCTCCGCCCTCGCCGCCGACCGGCGCGCCCTCGTCGAGCAGACCGACCACGCCGAGTGGGTCGACCAGCAGCGTGAGCGGCAGCGCAGGCCCGGGCACGGGGACAGCTGGGACCCGGTACCGGTCCCGCTGCCGACCTACGTGACCGCGCCGGTCGCGCCGCGGGCCACCGCGGACGTGGACCTCGGGGCGCCCGACGCGTGGAGCTCGGCACGCTCCAGCACCGTCACCCCGGAGCACGAGGCGGCGCCCGTCGCCGAGGACGAGGGATCGGAGGAGCTGCCCGACGACGCGGACGACAGGCCCACGGCGGACGGTCGCACCGACGCCCGCCGCGCCGCCTCCGCCCGCCGGGCACGTGAGCGTGGCCGTACCCCTCTCTTCGACCAGTACGAGGAAGGCGAACGGCCGCGTGCGGCCAACGAGTGACGCCCGGGGCGGGAACGCGAGGCCCGCGGACCCCCGTCCCTGACCAGCCGGGAACGGATTTCCAAGCACCCTGACGGGGATGCTAGAGTTTCACTCGTTGCAAGGGCCTGTGGCGCAGTCCGGTAGCGCACCTCGTTCGCATCGAGGGGGCCAGGGGTTCAAATCCCCTCAGGTCCACGCAGCTCAAAGCCCCTGCCGGGGACTCCCGGTGGGGGCTTTGGCATGCCGTGCGGCACGAATCCGACGGCACGGGCGAAGGGTGCCATGGCCCGGATTCGAACCGGGGTTTCCGCGTAGGGGCGAACCCCCGGGCGACGTCCTGGGCCGCTGAACGACTCATGGCCAGAGGGACTTTACCGACTCGTGGAAGAGCGAGCCCAGTTCTTTTCGAGGGGGTGACGACTCAGTATCGGTCCAGGTCGACCCCCTACCTGCGCGTCCGTCCGACCAGCTCACAGCGGCTTGGCGAAGCAGCGGCTGTCCTCGTAATGGCGGTAGTAGCCGAACTTGGCGCAGGGCTCGTAGCCGCTGGAGGTGTACAGCGCGATCGCCTCCGGCTGCTTGGTGCCGGTCTCCAGGACCATGCGCAGGCGGCCGGCCGCGCGGGCGTCCTCCTCCAGGGCGGACAGCACGCGGCGGGCGAGACCGCGGCCGCGCATCTGCTCGATCACGTACATCCGCTTGAGCTCGGCGTCGCCGTCCAGGTGGCCCTCGCCGTTGGCGTCCTGCGCGCGCCAGCCACCCGTGGCGACGGGGCTGTCCAGGGCGTCGTACGCGATCAGGTACACGCCGTTCGGGGGCTCGAAGTCCGCCGGGGCCAGCTCGGTGGCGTCGCCGCCGTCGCCGTAGCGGACGTGGTACTCGGCCTGGACCTGGTCGTTGAGCTTGACGGCGTCGGGGTGGTCGAAGGGGACACGGCGGATCATCATGCCCTCCAGTGTGCCGGTATCGTGCCGGGGTGCTGACTGTGACCTCCGCCAATGTGAACGGGCTGCGTGCCGCCGCGAAGAAGGGCTTCGTGGAGTGGCTCGCGGACACCTCCGCCGATGTGATCTGCCTTCAGGAGGTGCGTGCCGAGCCGCAGCAGCTGCCCGACGCGGTCCGGGCTCCCGAGGGCTGGCACGTGACGCACGCGCCGGCCGCCGCCAAGGGGCGGGCCGGGGTCTCCCTCTACTCCCGCCGTGAGCCGGACCGGGTCCAGGTCGGGTTCGGGTCGGCCGAGTTCGACACCAGCGGACGGTATGTGGAGGCCGACCTGCGCGGGGTCACCGTCGCCTCCCTCTACCTGCCCTCCGGCGAGGTCGGCACCGAGCGGCAGGACGAGAAGGTCCGCTTCATGGACGAGTTCCTGACGTACCTGAAGGGTCTGCGCGAGCGCGCCGCCGCCGACGGCCGCGAAGTCGTCGTCTGCGGCGACTGGAACATCGCCCACCAGCAGGCCGACCTCAAGAACTGGCGCTCCAACCAGAAGAGTTCGGGCTTCCTGCCGGAGGAGCGCGCCTGGCTGAGCCGGGTCCTCGACCTCGAGGACGGCGGGTACGTGGACGTCGTACGGTCGCTGCATCCGGACATGGAGGGGCCGTACTCGTGGTGGTCCTACCGGGGGCGGGCTTTCGACAACGACAGCGGATGGCGCATCGATCTCCACGTCTGCACGCCCGGGCTAGCCGCCAAGGCCGTCAAGGGGTACGTCGAGCGGGCCGCCACGCACGCCGAGCGCTGGTCGGACCACGCGCCCGTGACGGTCGTCTTCGACGTGTGACGTGTGACGTGGGTGTGCGTCATGCGGGCGGCGTCTGTGCCGGCCGCCGTCTCACGGAGGTGATCACGTTGGTCGCGAGGGCGGTCGCGGCGAGGCTCCCCACCGTGACCATCATCACGCCCACCATGAACTGGCCGGTGGAGTCGTCCGACCAGTCGAGGAAGGCAGCGAGGGTGAGGCCGGTCGTGGTGCCGAGCACGGCCGAGGCGACGTGGCGACGCGATGCCGCCCAGTACACCGCCACCAGCAGGGTCACCACCAGCCCGATCACCTGCCAGGCCTCGTACGGGCCGGTCGTGGTGCCGTCGGGCTGTACGTCGTAGTGCTGGTCCCAGCCCAGCCAGGCAGCCCACGCCGCCATCGACACGCCGGCCGTCACCAGGGTCGGCAGCAGGTGGGAAACGCTTCTCAGAGGTCGGTTTCGCATGCTCCGAGTGTTTCCGCTCGTCCCGTCCCCGCCCAGAGCGTCATTACTCAGCCCGGCATGAGTACATCAGCGGCCCCTCAGTCCCGCTTCCGCAGCCGCCGATCCAGCGCCAGGGACAGTTCCGCCTCCACCACGCTCCGGGCCAGGGGGCGCAGGCGGTGGAGGTCGTTCTCGGTGGTGTGGCGCAGGACCAGGTCGGCGAACATCTCGGCCAGGGCGTCGACGTGTTCGCGGACCTGCCGGCCGGCGGTCAGGACCTCCGCGAGGGGGATGCCCTCGCGGACCAGGGCCGAGGAGACGTCGAGGAGGCGGCGGCTGATGTGGACGATCTCGTCGCCGTCGGTGCCGAGGTAGCCGAGGTCGAGAGCGGCCGCCAGGTTCTCCGCGGTGACCTCGCCCTCGAAGCGGGCGGCGAGTTCCTCGGGGGTCAGGCGGACCGGCTCCTCCTCGGTGGGAGGGGTCACCCCCAGGACGTCGGCGACGTCGCGGCCGTGGTCGAGGGCCTCCGCCAGTTCCGCGATGCCGGTGAGGGTGTGACCCCGCTCCAGGAGCGCCGCGATCGTGCGCAGCCGGGCCAGGTGGTGGTCGTCGTACCAGGCGATACGGCCCTCGCGGCGGGGCGGCGCTATCAGCTTGCGTTCGCGGTAGAAGCGCAGGGTGCGCACGGTGATGCCGGCCAGGCGGGCCAGCTCCTCCATGCGGTACTCGTGTCGTCCTCCGTCTTCTGCCACGCCCGCACCCTATGTCGTACTCCCGGTAACTTCCTTCTTCCCGACCCCTACCCATCGGTACGGAGCCGCTCTATCCTCCCATTGCGCCAGTGTTCACTGGCAGAGTCGCAGGGAAGGCGTCGGCATGGCCGAACACGAGCATGTGCGGGTGGCGGTGGTCGGATCCGGGTTCGGTGGGCTGGGGGCCGCCGTACGGCTGCGGCGGGAGGGCGTCACCGACTTCGTCGTGCTGGAGCGGGCCGGCAGTGTCGGCGGCACCTGGCGGGACAACAGCTATCCGGGGTGCGCGTGCGATGTGCCCTCCCATCTGTACTCCTTCTCCTTCGCGCCCAACCCCGACTGGCCGCGCACCTTCTCCGGACAGGAGCACATCCGCGCCTACCTGGAGCACGTGACCGACGTCTTCGGGCTCCGCCCGCACCTGCGCCTCAACTCCGAGGTGCTGCGGATGACCTGGGACAGCGAGACGCTGCGGTGGGACATCGAGACCGCCGGCGGCAGGCTGTCGGCCGACTTCGTCGTCTCCGCCACCGGGCCGCTGTCCGATCCGAAGATCCCCGACATCCCCGGCCTGGACTCCTTCCCCGGCAAGGTCTTCCACTCCGCCCGCTGGGACCACGACTACGACCTGCGCGGCAAGCGGGTCGCCATGGTGGGCACGGGCGCCTCGGCCATCCAGATCGTGCCGGCGATCCAGCCCCTCGCCCGTAACGTCACCCTCTTCCAGCGGACCCCGCCCTGGGTGATGCCCCGCATGGACCGGGCGATCAGCGGCGTCGAGCGGCGGCTGCACCGGCAGCTGCCCTTCACCACCCAGGCCCGGCGCGGACTGCTGTGGGGCATCAGGGAGTTGCAGGTACAGGCCTTCACCAAGCACCCGGGCCAGCTCGGCGCGGTCGAGCAGCTGGCCAGGCGGAACATGGCCCGCGCCATCAAGGACCCGGCGCTGCGGGCCAAGCTCACCCCCGACTACCGCATCGGCTGCAAGCGGATCCTGCTGAGCAGCACGTACTACCCGGCGCTCGCCCAGCCCAACGTGGACGTGGTCGCCAGCGGCCTCAGCCGGGTCGAGGGGTCGAAGCTCGTCGCGGCCGACGGCACCGAGGCCCAGGTCGACGCGATCGTCTTCGGCACCGGCTTCCATGTCACCGACATGCCCATCGCCGACCGGGTCGTCGGCGCGGACGGGCGGACGCTCGCCGAGGCGTGGAAGGGCGGGATGGAGGCGCTGCGCGGTGCCTCCGCCGCCGGCTTCCCCAACTGGATGACGGTCATCGGACCCAACACCGGGCTCGGGAACTCCTCGATGATCCTGATGATCGAGTCCCAGCTGAACTACCTGGCCGACTTCGTACGGCAGTTGGACGTGCTGGGGGTCCCCCCAGGCCCTCAAGGCACTGGGGGAGGCAGGGTGGCCCTCGACGCCCGGCCCGCCGCCGTGCGGGCCTGGAACCACCGGGTGCAGGAGCGCATGAAGCGCACGGTGTGGAACACCGGCGGCTGCACCAGCTGGTACCTGGACGCGAACGGCCGCAACAGCACGATCTGGCCGGGCACGACGACCGAGTTCCGGCGGGCGACCCGGCGGGTGGACCTCGCCGAGTACGAGGTGCTGCGGCCCACCGCACAGGGGAGCCCGGTCGCGGACGAGAGCGCGGAGGCCGCCGTATGAGCCGACTGGCGCATGTCTCCTCCGGGCCGTACGCCCCGCCCCTGCCGGCCGGCGAACTGACCGTGACCTCCGCCGACGGCGCCCGGCTGCACGTCGAGGTGCACGGCCCCGAGGGCGCGCCCCCGGTCGTCCTCGCGCACGGCTGGACCTGTTCCACGGCCTTCTGGGCCGCGCAGATCCGCGAACTCGCCGTGGACCACCGGGTCGTCGCGTACGACCAGCGCGGTCACGGACGCAGTCCGGCGAGCCCGGCGTGCAGTGCGGACGCACTCGCCGACGATCTCGTGGCCGTACTGGAGGCGACTCTCGCGGCGGACGAGAAAGCGGTCGTCGTCGGTCACTCCATGGGCGGGATGACGGTGATGGCGGCGGCGGACCGGCCGGTGTTCCGGGAGCACACGGCCGCCGTGCTGCTGTGCAGCACCGGGTCGTCGAGGCTGGTCGCCGAGTCGACCGTGGTGCCGATCCGGGCCGGGCGGCTGCGCACCTGGCTGACCCGGCACGTCCTCGGCGCGCGGGCGCCGCTCGGGCCGGTCACACCGCTCGCGCTGCGGATCCTCAAGTACGGGACGATGGGCCCCGGTTCGGCCCCGCACATGGTGGAGGCGTGCGCGCGGATCGTGCACGCGTGTCCGCGCAAGGTGCGCCACGCCTGGTCGCAGGTGCTCGATCTGCTCGACCTGGACCAGGGCGTACGGCAGCTCGCCGTGCCCACGGCCGTCCTCGTCGGGACCGCCGACCGGCTCACCCCGCCGGTGCACGCACACCGGTTGGCCGCCGCGCTGCCCCACAGTCTCGGGGTGACCGAGCTGCCCGGGCTCGGCCACATGACACCGGTCGAGGCGCCCGAGCTGGTCAGTGCGCGGATCCGGGAACTCGTCAGCAGCTACGTCCAGGTCAGGGAGGGTGCATGAGCAGGGTCGGTCTGGAAGGTCAGGTCGCGGTCGTCACGGGGGCCGCGCGGGGCGTGGGCGAGCTGCTCGCCCGCAAGCTGTCGGCGCGCGGTGCGAAGGTCGCGCTGGTCGGCCTCGAACCGGACGCGCTCAAGCAGCTGTCCGAGCGGCTGCACGGCGACAGCGACCACTGGTACGCCGACGTGACGGACCACGAGGCGATGGCCCGGGTCGCGAACGAGGTGAAGGAGCGGTTCGGGAAGGTCGACATCGTGGTCGCCAACGCGGGGGTCGCGACCGGCGGGCCCTTCGTCGACTCCGATCCCGAGGCGTGGCGGCGGGTGATCGAGGTCAATCTCATCGGATCGGCCGTCACCGCACGGGCGTTCCTCCCGGCGCTCGTCGAGAGCCGGGGGTACCTGCTCCAGATCGCCTCCCTCGCCGCGATCACGCCGGCGCCGATGATGACGGCGTACTGCGCGTCCAAGTCCGGTGTGGAGGCGTTCGCGCACAGCCTGCGGGCCGAGGTCGGCTACCGGGGGGTGCGGGTCGGGGTCGGGTACCTGTCGTGGACCGACACCGACATGGTGCGCGGGGCCGACCAGGACGACGTGATGCGGGAGTTGCGGCAGCGGCTGCCGTGGCCGGCCAACAAGACGTATCCGCTGGGACCCGCCGTGGAGCGGATCGTGGCCGGGATCGAGCGGCGCTCCAGCCATGTGTACGGGCAGGGGTGGCTGCGCGGGATGCAGGGCCTGCGCGGGGCTCTGCCGGGGCTCATCGGGACCGTCGGACAGCGGGAGATGCGGCGGTTCGGACAGCGGTTGGAGGGGATGCGGGTCGGGCTCGTCGGCGCAGGTGGGGCGGCGGACGAGGAGGCTCGCGCTACGCACCGTAGTTGATCGAAATGCGTTCTTTGTCCGGCCGTGTGAATCTGGTCGAGGCCCCGGACCGGGGCTCTTCCCTCACCCCCACGGGAGTGAACCCACATGGGTATCAAGGACCAGTTCCAGGACAAGTCCGAGCAGTGGCAGCAGCAGGCCAAGCAGAAGGCCCAGGAGGGCCGGGAGCAGGCCCAGCGGGGTCGCCGCGGCGAGCAGGACGGCGAGCGCATGCGGGACGAGGAGTCCGAGCGGATGCGGCGCGAGGAGCAGGAGCGGCTGGACCCCGACTACGACATGTAGTTGCGGCTTGAAGTGTGGGGTGCCCTCTGGTTGTTGGGAGGGCACCCTGTGCTTTGTGTTCGGCTGCCGGCCGGTGGGGGCTTGTCGCGCAGTTCCCCGCGCCCCTGAAGGCCCTTACCTGGGCGGCAGCTTCGGACGTGCCCTGTTCGGGACGTCCCGGTAGTCGGGCGGGGTTGCCGGGGGCGTTGTCTCCAGCAAGGCCAGCGCCAGCGTCACCGCGTCGTCGAGTTGGGCGTGGCGGCCCTCCGCCCAGTCCAGCGGGGTGCGCAGGATCTCCAGGTCCGGGGTGACGCCCTCGTTCTCGACGGACCAGCCGTACGCGTCGAACCAGGCCGCGTTCATCGGGACCGTGATCACCGTGCCGTCGCCGAGCTGGTGGCGGCCGGTCATGCCGACCACTCCGCCCCAGGTGCGCTGGCCCACCACCGGCCCCAGCTTCAGGAGTTTGAAGGCGGCCGTGATCATGTCGCCGTCCGAGGAGGTCGCCTCGTCGGCGAGGGCGACCACCGGACCGCGCGGGGCGTTCGAGGCGTACGACACCGGCTGGGCGTTCCTCGTCAGGTCCCAGCCGAGGATCGTCCGGGTCAGCTTCTCCACCACCAGTTCGCTGATGTGGCCGCCCGCGTTGCCGCGGACGTCGACGATCAGGGCGGGGCGGGAGACCTCCATGCGCAGATCCCGGTTGAACTGGGCCCAGCCCGAGCCGCCCATGTCCGGGATGTGCAGATAGCCGCAGCGGCCGCCGCTCAACTCCCGGACCACGGCCCGGCGTTTGGCCACCCAGTCCTGGTAGCGCAGGGGGCGTTCGTCGACGAGGGGGACCACCGCGACCCGGCGGGAGCCGCCCTCGCCCGCGGCCGGGGTGAAGGTCAGCTCCACCGTCGTACCGCCCGCCGCCGCGAGGAGGGGGTACGGGCCCGCGACCGGATCGACCGGGCGGCCGTCCACATGGGTGAGGACCGCGCCCTCACGGATGCCCGTGCCGGCCAGCGGGGAGCGGGCCCTGGAGTCCGAGGAGTCGCCGGGGAGGATCCGCCGGACCGTCCAACCGCCTTCCCTGAGCTCGAAGTTGGCGCCCAGCAGGCCCTGGCGGCGCTGGTAGTGCGGCGGGCCCTCGTTGCGGCGGGCGGGGGTGACGTAGGCATGGGAGGTGCCCAGTTCGCCGAGGACCTCGCGCAGCAGGTCGGCGAACTCGTCGGGGGAGGCGACCCGTTCGAGCAGCGGGCGGTACTGGTCGAGGACCGCGTCCCAGTCGATGCCGCACATCCCGGGGTCCCAGAAGTACGCCCGGATCAGCCGGCCCGCCTCCTCGTACGACTGGCGCCACTCCGCGGGCGGGTCGACCTCGTGGAGGATGCGGCGCAGGTCGATCCAGACGGTCGAGTCGCTGTCGCCTGACTCCGTCGCGGGGATCGCGCGCAGTTCGCCCTCGTCCACCAGGACCAGCCGGGAGCCGTCGCCGCTGACCGCGAACCAGTCCAGGTGCTCGACGAGTTCGGTCTTCTTCGCCTTGCCGACGGCGAAGTGTTCGAGGGTGGGGCGCTCGGAGGTGTCGTCCGGGTCGACGAAGGTCTCGCCGAGGGCGCCCGAGATCGGCCAGCGCAGCCAGACCAGGCCGCCGCCCGCGACCGGGTGCAGCGCCGAGTACTTGGAGGCGGGGACCGGGAAGGGGGTGACCCGGCTCTCCAGGCCCTCGGTCTCCACGGTCACGGCGGCCCCGTCGCCGTCCTCGTCGGTGGGGAACGGGTCCAGGCCCCCGGCGGCCGGGCGGCCCTCGGGGTTGAGGGCGAAGGGGGAGGGGGTCGCGGAGGACAGCGGGACCAGATAGGGGCGGCAGCCGAGCGGGAAGGACAGGTCGCCGGTGTGCACGTCGTACACCGGGTCGAAGCCGCGCCAGGAGAGGAAGGCCAGGTAGCGGCCGTCCCTGGTGAAGACCGGGTTCTCGTCCTCGAAGCGGCCGTTGGTGACGTCCACGATCAGACGATCCTTGATGCGGGCCATCTTGATCTGGCGAAGGGAGCGGCCGATGCCGGGGTGCGACCACGTCAGCCAGCTGCCGTCGGGGGAGAAGGCGAGGTCGCGGACCGGGCCGTTGACGGAGCGGATCAGCTCGGTGACCTGTCCGGCGGAGTCCTCCGTGCCCGCGGCCTCAGCCGCACTGTCAGGCACGGTCAGGAGCAGCAGGCGGCCGTCGTGCGAGGCGATGGCCAGGCGTTCGCCCCTCGGGTCGGAGACCAGCTCCAGGACCCGGCCCAGGTCGCCCGAGGCCGGCCGTCGCGGCGCACGGTCGCCGGTCGCCCGGGGCAGGGAGGCGATCTCGACGGCGTCCTCGCCCTCCGCGTCGGTCACGTACGCGACCTGGCCGACGGAACCGAGCATCTCCGGGAGCCGGACCCGTACCCCCGGGGTGTCGGTGATCGTGCGCGCGGGACCGTCCCGGTGGGTGAGCCAGTACAGGCTGCCGCGGACGACGACCGCGCTCGCCCGGCCCGTCTCGTCGACCGAGATGCCGTCCACGTGCTGGGCGGCGGGCACCTGGTAGGTACGACGTCCCGCACGCGGCCCGCTCAGCCGTACGTCGAGCCTGCGGGGCTCCGCCCACGCGAGGTCGTCCACGATCCACAGGTCGCCGCCGCACTGGTACACCACCCGGGTGCCGTCGCTCGCCGCGTGCCGGGCGTAGAAGGCGTCGTGGTCGGTGTGGCGGCGCAGGTCGGAGCCGTCGGGAGCGCAGGAGTAGAGGTTGCCGACGCCCTCGTGGTCGGAGAGGAAGGCGATCCGGTCGCCGACGAACATGGGGGAGTGGAGGTGGCCGTTCAGGTCCGGCAGCAGGCGTTCGCCGTGCAGCCAGAGCCGGCCGGTGGCGCCGCCCCGGTAGCGCTTCCAGGCGGCCGGCTCGTGCGGCGGGGTGCCGGTCAGCAGGAGGGTCCTGCGGTCGGCGACCTGGATGTCGGAGACCGGGCCCCAGGGGAGTTTGCGGCCGGGGGAGCCGTCGGTGGGGACCTTGTACGCCCAGGTGAAGTAGGAGAAGGGTTCGCCGTGGGAGGCGACGGCGAGGATCTCGCCGTTCGGGGTCCAGCCGGTCACCTGGGTGTCCGAGGAGCCCCAGTAGGTGAGCCGCCGGGCCGGTCCGCCGTCCACCTCGGCCAGGTGGATCTCGGGCACGAGGCTGCGCCAGCTCGTATACGCGATGCGGGTGCCGTCGGGGGAGAAACGGGGGTGGCCGACCTTGGTGCGGTCCACGGTCAGCCGCCAGGCGCGGCCCGGGGCGTCGAGGGGGGCCAGCCAGAGGTCGTC
Organism: Streptomyces sp. 351MFTsu5.1; assembly: GCF_000383655.1. NCBI lineage: Bacteria > Bacillati > Actinomycetota > Actinomycetes > Kitasatosporales > Streptomycetaceae > Streptomyces > Streptomyces sp. 351MFTsu5.1. The sequence goes on from NZ_KB911784.1 coordinate 116,491, forward strand.
CTCGGCGACGAAGCACAGCAGGTCGCCGCTCAGGTGCGGAAGGCGCAGATAGCTCACCTCCCCATGCTTTTCCGGGGGATGGACCGGAGCAACTTATGAAAAATCACCCGGACGGAGGGGCGGACACCTGCCCGGGTGACCCACGGCACGAACGAAACCGTTTCGTTTCGCTTGGGGATGCGCTACATTCGTGTCGTACGAAACAGTGTCGTTCGATGTCCGGAGCGGGAAGGGTGAGTGGCATGACCGAGGTCACGACAGCACGTCGCAGCCGTATCACCCCCGAGCGCGAGGCCGAGCTCTACGGGGCCGTGCTCGACCTGCTCCGCGAGGTCGGGTACGACACCCTGACCATGGACGCCGTAGCGGCGCGCACCCGGTCCAGCAAGGCCACGCTCTACCGTCAGTGGGGCGGCAAGGCCGAGCTGGTGGCGAAGGCGGTGCGGCACTCCAAGCCCGGCGCCCTCGGTCTCGACGAGGTCGACACCGGTTCGCTCCGGGGTGACCTGCACACCCTCACCCTGCGCTCGGACGACTGCAAGATGGAGCAGGACTCCGCGCTCATGCGAGGGCTGGCCATGGCGATCCACGGCAACCCGGATCTCCTGAAGGCGTTCCGCGAGCACCTCATCGAGCCCGAGATGGAGGCGTTCCGCCGGATCGTGCAGCGGGCCGTCGACCGCGGCGAGGTGCGCCCCGACAACCCGGCGATCGACTTCATGATCCACATGATGATCGGCGGGTTCGCCGCCCGCACGATGATCGACGAGCTGCCGCCGACCCAGGCCTACCTCATCTCGTACATCGACGCCGTGGTCCTCCCGGCGCTGGGCGTTCCCCACGACTGACCCGCCCCACCGGCTCCACGCCCGACCCGCTCACCAGCTCTCCGTTGCCGTGGGCCGGCCCAGATAGGTGACCGGTCCGGGATCCGGTACGGCTATCTCGTGGAAGCCGAGACGGTCGTAGAAGGCGCGGGCGGGGGTATTGGCGGAGAGCATGCACAGGTGCACGGCGGGCACGCCCTTGTCGTGGAGGGCGCGCAGCAGACTGCCCATCAGCGCCCGCCCGTACCCGAGCCCCTGCCACCCGGGCAGCAGGTCGATGTGCAAGTGGGCCGGGTAGGCGGCGACTTCGGGCACCAGCATCCGCTCCGGATCGTGCAGCAGCGCCACGATCTCCTCGTCCGGGGTGCGCGGCGGCCCGGCGGGCTCCGGATAGCGGTCGGCCACGAGCGGAAGCCACCTGGCTCGGTAGTCCGCCACGAACCGGGCCGTGTCCGCGGTCCCCACGACGTACCCGACGGCCCGCCCCTCCCCGTCGTCCAGCACGAAGACCAGGTCCGGTTCGAGATGGGCGTACGGCTGCGCGAAGGCCGCCGGGAAGACACCCGGGTCGCGGTAGTGAGGGCGCGCGTCCTGGCCGACGTGCGCGGTGCGGACGCAGATGTCGTCGAGGGCGGCACGGTCCTGGGGGCCGTAGGGGCGTATGCCGGGAGACGGGGTCATCGCAGCATCCTGCACGACGGGAGCGGGAACGGGAACGGTCCGTGGAACAGGGTCGCGTGGCCCGTACACCCACCGCTAGCGTGACGGACATGACGACCGCAGACGCCGCCCACCCCCGTTTCGCCGAGGCACTGAGGGAGCTGGGACTCGACGAGCTGAACGCGCAGGTCCGCCGTTTCCCGGACGCGACCCGGACCGCCGCCGAGGCCGCCGCGGCGGTCGGCTGCGAGCTCGGCCAGATCTGCAAGTCGCTGATCTTCGCGGCGGACGGGGTGCCGGTGCTCGTGCTGATGGACGGGGCGTCCCGGGTCGACCTCGAGCTGGTGCGCCGGGAACTCGGTGCCGGCCAGGTCACCCGGGCCAAGGCCGACGTCGTACGGGAGACGACCGGATACGCCATCGGAGGTGTGCCGCCGTTCGGGCACCGGACGCGGACCCGGGTCCTCGCCGACCGGGCGCTGCTCGACCACGAGCTCGTGTGGGCCGCGGCCGGCAATCCGCACGCCGTGTTCCCCATCGCGCCCAAGGACCTCGTCGCCCACGCCGGCGCCACCCTCGTGGACGTCCGCGAGCAGACCTCGTGACCCCGCTCGTCACCGCGGCCGTCCTCCTGGCCGCGGTCACGCACGCCAGCTGGAACGCCATCGCGCACCGGATCACCGACAAGCTGGTCGGGTTCACGCTGATCTCCGGCGGCGGCATGCTCATCGGGCTCGCGATCATCCCCTTCGCGGCGGTCCCGGCGGCCGGGGCGTGGCCGTATCTCCTCACCTCCTCCTGCGTCCACATCGCCTACTACGCACTGCTGATGAAGTCCTTCCGGCTCGGCGACTTCGGGCAGGCCTATCCCATCGCGCGCGGCACCGCGCCCCTGGTCGTCACGGTGCTCGCCGCCCTGTTCGCCCACGAGGTGCCCGACGGCTGGGCCGCCGCCGGGATCGCCCTGTCCTGCGCGGGACTCACCGGGGTCGCGCTGTGGGGGCTGCGCGGGCGGCGGCCCGACTGGGCGGCGATCGGCGCCGCGCTGGCGACCGGGCTGAGCATCGCCGTGTACACGGTCGTCGACGGACTCGGCGTGCGCGCCTCCGGCTCCTCCCTCGGCTACATCGCCTGGCTGATGGCGGTGCAGGGCGTGGTGATCCCGGCGTACGCGCTCACCCGTTGGCGCGGCCGGTTCGTCACCGTTCTCCGGCCGTTCGCCCCCGTCGGCCTCCTGGGCGCCGCCCTCTCCGTGGCCGCGTACGGCCTGGTCCTGTGGGCCCAGACGAAAGCGGAACTCGCCCCGATCGCGGCCCTGCGCGAGTCCTCGATCATCGTCGGCGCGGCCATCGGCGCGGTCTTCTTCAAGGAGCGGTTCGGGGCGCCGAGGATCGTCGCGGCGGGCCTGCTGGTCGCGGGGATCGGGCTGATGCTGCACACCGGGTAGGTCTCCCTCGCCCGGGTCCCGCCCGGGTCCCGCCCGCTCCCCGTTTGCCCTCCCTTGCCGTCCTTGCCGAGGCCTTGACGGTTCGTTCCCTGAGCGTTCAGGCGGGTGTTCGCGGTCCGGCCGTGTGCCGTCCCTAGGGTCCCCTCCGGAACCGGAAGAGGGGACTCATGGACACACCGCACGCGGTCCGGGCCCGTGGGATCAGCAAGGGGTTCGGGGACGTCGTCGCGCTCGACGGCGTCGACCTGGACGTGACACAGGGTCAGATCCACGGCCTGGTCGGGCCGAACGGGGCCGGGAAGACGACCCTGCTCGGGCTGCTGCTGGGGCTGGCCGTCGCCGACGCCGGCCGCCTGGAGATCCTCGGGTCCCCTGTCGGGCGGGAGTTCGCCGCCCCCGGCTCGGTCGCCGGTTTCGTGGACGGGCCCGGCCTCTACCCCTCGCTCACCGCCCGGCAGAACCTCGCCGCGCTGGCCCGGCTCCGGGGCGGACGGGAACGTACCGCGGACATCGACGACGTGCTCGACCAGGTCGGACTCACCGCCGTCGCCGACGAACGGGCCCGCGGCTTCTCCCTCGGCATGCGCCAGCGGCTCGGGCTCGCCGCCGCCCTGCTGACCCGGCCCCGGCTGCTGGTCCTCGACGAACCCGCCAACGGCCTGGACCCGGCCGGGAAACGGCATGTGCACGGGGTGCTCGACCGGCTCGCCGCGAACGGCACGAGTGTCGTGGTCTCCAGTCACCGCATGGACGACCTGGAGGCGCTCTGCTCCGAGGTCACCCTCCTCGCCACCGGCCGGGTCGTGTTCTCCGGACCGCTCGGCAAGCTGGCCACGGAGAGCCGTGAACTCGACTACCGGGTACGGACGTCCGACCCGCGGGCCGCGCGCCGGCTGGCCGCGGACACGGCCGGCGTCAGGTTGGTGGAGGACGGCGATCCGCTCGTCGTCCGCGCCCGGGTGCCCGCCCTCGACGAACTCGTCGCGCGGCTCGTGACGTCGGGGATCGCGGTGCGTGAACTGGCCCCCGTGGTCTCGCCGTTGGAAGCGGCCTTCCTGGAGCTCACCGCGTCCCGGGAGGCGGACGGATGACGGCCACCGCGATCCGGGAGAGCGCCGCCCCCGCTGTCCCGGTCTCCCGCGTCTACCGCTTCGAGCTGCGCAAGCTCCTCTCCCAGTGGCGCGTCCGGCTGCTGCTCCTCGCCTGCTGGATCGCGCCCGCGCTCTTCGTCGCCGGGGTGTCGCAGCAGAGCACCCTGCCCTCCGACACCCTCTTCGGCCGCTGGATGCACGCCACCGGCTGGGCCGGGCCGCTGGTGATCCTCGGGTTCGCGGGCACCTGGGCGCTGCCGCTGCTGACCTCGGTGGTCGCCGGTGACGTGTTCGCCGCCGAGGACCGGCTCGGCACCTGGCGGCACCTGCTGGTCGCGGCCCGCTCACCGCGGCGGATCTTCGCCGCGAAGGCGCTGGCCAGTCTCACCGTCGTCCTGCTGCTGGTGGCAGGCATGGCCGTCTCCGGCACGGTCGGCGGCCTCACCGCGGTCGGCGACCAGCCGCTGGTCGGCCTCGACGGACACCTCCTGGCACCCGGCGACGCGGCGGCGAAGGTCCTCCTCGCCTGGACCGCGGCCCTCGCCCCCACCCTCGCCCTCGCCGCGATCGGCCTGCTCGGGTCGGTCGCCCTCGGCCGCTCCCCGACGGGCCTCCTGCTGCCGCCGCTGCTCGCGCTCGCGATGTCGGTCGCACAGATGCTGCCCCTGCCCGTCGCCGTCCGTCTCGCCCTGCCCGGCAACGCCTACGTGACCTGGAACGGCCTGTTCACCGGTCCCGCCCAACTCGCCCCGCTCCTGATCGGCGTCGCCGTCTCCCTGCTGTGGGCGGTGCTCGCCACCGCGCTGGCGTATCTGCTGTTCCTGCGGCGGGACTTCACCAACCTCGCCTACGACGGTGCCGGGCGCCGCGCGTTCACCGCGGGGCTGCTCCCGCTCGCCGGTCTCCTCGCCCTCAGCGTCGCGGTGATCGCCGTGGCCGTACCGGCGGACGGCATCCGGCAGGCCAAGGTCCAGCGCTCCCTCGCCACCGCCTTCGCCCACCTCTACCGGATGCAGACCGGCCAACTGCACCGCCCCGCCGTCACCGAGGCTCAGTTGCGGGCCTCGGCGGCCTGCACCAAGAGCGACGGACAGGCCGCGCAGGAGGGCCCGGGCAACGACTGGCGGTGTGTCGTGACCTGGCACCTGCCCGGGACCGCGGTCGCGGGGACCGCGATCTACCAACTCGACGTCGGATCGGACGGCCGGTACGTGGCCGACGGGGACGGTCCGAAGGAAGTCAACGGCTACTTCCTGGTGCGGACCGAGACCGGGGACGCCCCGAACCCGCTGTGGCAGTTCGACGGAAACGTCGACCTGCTCGACACCACCTCGAAGGGATAGGCCATGCACGTAACGCGCCGTATCAGGGAGAAGCAGCCGGCCGGACGCCGGACCCTGCTGGTGGCGGCCGGCATCGCGGTCGCCCTGGGCGTCACCGGCACCGCGGTCGCCTCGACCTACCAGTTCGGCACCCGGCAGGTCGCGCAGGACACCGCCAGGGGCGAGGTCATCTCCAGCGACCAGTACCTCAGGCCGTACGGCAGCCGGACCGTCATCAACGACGGCAAGATCATGTCGTCCACGGTCAGCCCGGACGGCACCCACCTCGCGGCAGCCGTCACCGACGGCGACGCGGCCCTGGTCATCATGGACCTGGCGACCGGTCAGGTGAAGCAGAAGGTCGGCGCCAACGCGGCCGACGACCTGCGCATCGGCAGCGTCGCCGTCGGCCAGGAGGGCCCGGTCTACTCGCCCGACGGCAAGCAGCTGTGGCTCGGACAGGCCACCGGCTACACGAAGTTCACGGTGAACGCCGACGGCACGCTCTCCGACCCGGTGGCCGTCCCGATCCCGGCTGTCGGCTCCCAGCAGGCGCTGGTGGGCGGGGCCGTCTTCTCGCCCGACGGCTCCACCGTGTACGCGGCGGTCAACGGGCAGAACACGGTCGTCGCCCTCGACGCGGCGACCGGCACCGTCGAGCGGACCTGGTCCGTCGGCACCGCCCCGCGCGGAATCGCCCTGGTCGACGGCAAGCTGTACGTCAGCAACGAGGGCGGCCGCCCGGCGAAGCCCGGCGAGACCACCATGAACTCCTACGGCACCCAGGTGCCCGCGAACCCGGACACCGGCGCCTCGACCACCGGCACGGTCAGCGTCATCGACACCGCCAGGCCCTCGGCCGCCGTGGGCACGATCACGGTCGGTCTGCACCCGACCGCCGTCTACGCCAAGCACGGCACGGTGTTCGTCACCAACACCGCCGACAACAGCGTCTCGGTGATCGACACCCGCAAGGACAGGGTCGTCCAGACCATCGCCACCCAGCCCTGGCCCGAGGCGAAGGTCGGCTACGAACCCGACGCGGTGACCCTCACCGACGACGGCCGTCTCCTGGTGACCCTGGGCCGCGCGAACGCGGTCGCCGTCTACCGCTACAAGTCCGCGCAGGAACCGGCCGGTTACGTGGGCCTCCTGCCCACCGACTACTTCCCCGCCGAGATCACCACGGCCGGCGGGAAGATCGTCGTCTCCAACACCCGCGGCATCGACGCCCGCCGCCCCACCACCGCCGCCGGCCACGGCACCCACGACACCACGTCCAGCCTGACCGAGTTCACGCTGCCGAGCGATCTCGTCATCAGGGCCCAGACGGCCAAGGTCTTCCAGCAGAACGGCTGGACGCCGGGCTCGGTCCGCACGGCGAAGAACGCCAGGAGCGCCAGGCCCGTCCCCGTCCCCGCCCGCCTCGGCGACCCCTCGACCATCAAGCACGTCTTCCTGCTGGTCAAGGAGAACCGCACCTACGACCAGGTCTACGGCGACCTGCCCCAGGGCGACGGCGACCCGGCGCTCACCACCTTCGGCGCGAACGTCACCCCCAACCAGCACGCCCTCGCCCAGCAGTTCGGCCTCTACGACAACTTCTACGACATCGGCACCAACTCCGCCGAGGGCCACAACTGGCTGATGCAGTCGGACAACCCGGAGTACACCGAGTCCTCCGCCGGTGAGTACACGCGCAGTTACGACACCGAGAACGACGTCCTCGGCCACCAGAAGTCCGGGTTCCTGTGGACCGGCGCGCAGGCGGCCGACGAGTCGGTCAAGGACTTCGGCGAGTTCCAGTCGACGGAGTCCAAGCCGGCCGGGGCGACCTGGCAGAACCTGTACTGCGACACGAAGACCATGGCGGCGACCGGGGCGCCGACCCAGTACCCCATCCGGACCGGCTCGGCGATCCCCTCGCTCAACAAGGTCTCCGTGCAGGGCTTCCCGATGTTCGACCTCGACGTCCCGGACATCTACAAGGAGCAGATCTGGCAGCAGGACTTCGAGAAGAACGGTCCCGCGAACCTGAACATGTTCTGGTACTCCGACGACCACACCGGCGGACCGGCCAACGCGGCCGCCGAGGTCGCCGACAACGACCTCGCGGTCGGCCGGACGATCGACGCGATCTCCCACAGCAAGTACTGGAAGGACTCGGCGATCTTCGTCGTCGAGGACGACTCCCAGAACGGCCTCGACCATGTCGACGGCCACCGGGCCCCGGTCCAGATCATCAGCCCGTACGCCCAGCACGGCACGGTCGACAGCCACTACTACACGCAGATCACCATGATCCGCACCATCGAGCAGATCCTCGGGATCCACCCGATGAACCAGAAGGACAGCGCGGCCACCCCGATGTACGGGGCCTTCACCGCCAAGCCGGACACCACCCCGTTCACCGCGGTGCCCAACCGCACCTCGCTGACCCTCGGTGTGAGCCCGGCGCCCTCCTGCGGCGCGGACACCCCGGCCGCGCAGGACACCGACGCGGCGCCCGCGCCGACCTCCGCCGCCGTGCCGAAGGCCGAGCAGCCGCTCGCGGCACAGTGGAAGAGCTGGGCCTCGCACCAGCGCCTGACCGGCCCGCACGCCGTGCCGGACTACGCCAACAACGAGCAGATGAACCGCTACACCTGGTACCAGACCCACGACTGGACCAAGCCCTATCCCGGCGACAAGAAGGTCTACGCCCCGAACGCCGTCCCCGGCGCCTACCTGCCCTCGGCGGAGTCCGACGGCTGAGTCCGAAGGCTGACCCCCGTGCGCCGCCGCCCGCCGAGGAGCACCCTGGAAACACACGCTTCGGAGGCGATCGTCATGACACACACCGCTGTGGGGTGGCACATCGAGCTGGAGTTCCAGGAGGACGACCAGCACACGCGGGCGGCGGCGATGGTCCGGCTGCCGGACGGCACCGAGGTACGCACGCACGGGCACGCCACCCGTCACCACACGGACAGCAACCAGCCCCGGGTGGGGGAGGAGGTCGCCGGTGCCCGGGCGCTGAACGAACTCGCGATGCAGTTGCTCGTCAAGGCGCACGGCGAGATCGACGAGGCGTCGGGCCGGACGTCCCACCCGATCAACGTCTAGCGGTCACAGGGCCGCCCGCACCGCCCTGACCAGCGCCTGCGCCCGCGGGTCCGCCGTCACCGTCTTGCGGAAGCCGTTGGTGACATAGCCGAGGGCGATGCCGGTCTCCGGGTCGGCGAAACCGAGGGAGCCCCCGCGGCCGGGATGCCCGAACGAGCCCTCACCGAGGAACGGCGAGGCGCTGCCGTGCAGCATGTAGCCGAGGCCGAACCGGGTGTTCACGACGAGCACCCGGTCCGGTCCCGCCGACTCCTCGGCCCGGGCGAGTTCCACCGTGGCCGGGTCGAACAGGCGCACCCCGTCGACCTCGCCGATCAGCGCCGCGTAGATCCGCGCCAGCCCGTCGGCGGTCGCGATCCCGTTGGTCGCGGGCAACGCGCTCGCCCGGTACGCCGGTTCGTTCTGGTCGGGGAACGGGGTGATCGCGGCGAAGGCGCGCCGGGTGAGGGAGTCCGGGTCCTGGTAGGCCTCGGTGACCGACCGCCTGGGCCGGGCGCGCAGAGCACCGGTCGGCTCCGGCGCCTCGACACGGCCGACTCGTCCGGCCCGTCCCGCGGCTTCCTCCGCCTCCGGCAGCCCGAGCCAGAACTCCGCCCCGAGCGGCCCGGCGATCTCCCGCGCGATCCACTCGCCCGCGCCGAGCCCGGTCACCCGGCGCACCAGCTCGTCCAGCATCCAGCCGTACGTCAGCGCGTGGTACCCGTGGTCGGTGCCGGGTTCCCAGACGGGCGCCTGGGCGGCCACCGCCTCGGGGCCCCGCAGCGGGTCGAGGGCCTCCTCGGGGGTGAGCGGCCGGTCGATCACCGGCAGCCCGGCGCGGTGGTTCAGCACATGCCGCACCAGCACCCGCTCCTTGCCGTGCCCCTTGAACTCGGGCCAGTGCTCGGCCACCGGCGCGTCCAGGTCCAGCTCCCCGCGCTGGTGCAGCAGCAGGGGTACGGCGGCGGCGACGCCCTTGGTCGCCGAGCGCACGACCTGCGCGGTGCCGGGTCGCCAGGGCTCGGTGCCGTCGACGTCCTTGGTGCCGGCCCACAGGTCGACCACCTTGCGCCCGTCCCGGTACACGGCGAGGGCCGCGCCCCGGTCCCCGAGCGCCTCGAAGTTCCGCGCGAACGCGTCCCTGACCGGCTCGAAGCCCTCGGCGACTGTGCCGTTCACGTCCACGTCCGCACTCCTCCCACTGCTGCTCGCTGCCCCCTCAGCCAAGCAGAATGGTCACGTCGATGTTCCCGCGGGTCGCGTTGGAGTACGGGCAGACCTGGTGGGCCGCGTCCACCAGCTTCGCCGCAAGGTCCGCGTCGAGGACCGGCAGGGAGACGCTGAGGGCGACCGCGAGGCCGTAGCCCTTGGTCTTGTTGGGGCCGATGCCGACCTTCGCGGCGACCGTCGAGCCGGTGAGGTCGTAGCCCGCGCGGTTGCCGACGAGGATCAGCGCGTTGTGGAAGCAGGAGCTGTAGCCCGCGGCGAACAGCTGTTCAGGGTTGGTGCCGTTGCCGTCCCCGCCGAGCGCGGGCGGCATCGCGACCTTCAGCTCGATCTGGCCGTCCTGGCTGGTGACATAGCCGTCACGGCCGCCGTGCGCGGTGGCCTCGGCGACGTACATGATCTTCGTCGGGCGGGTGTCGACGGCGGTGTCGTCACTCATGGCTGGCTCCCCCCAGAACAGGTGCGCACAAGAACATCGTGCACAAGATACCGGCCGGTAGGGAGGGGCGGTGCCGTCAGGGGGCGGCAACCGCGGGTAACCCGAGGTCGGGGAGTGTGCGCGGGGTCGGCGTGCGGGAGGGGTCAGCGGGAGCGGGCCGCCGCCGTGCCCGCCCGTTCCGCGAGCCGCCACAGCTCCCCGCGCAACCGCTCGGCCTCCGCCCCGTCGAGCTCCGTGGCCGCGAGCAGGGCGCCCGGTACGGCAGCCGCGCGCTCCCGGAGTTCCTCCGCACGCCCCGTGCACGCCACGCGGACCGAGCGCTCGTCGTCCACCGCCCGCTCCCGGCGGACCAGCCCGGCGCCCTCCAGCCGCTTGAGCAACGGCGAGACCGTGCCGTAGTCCAGGCGCAGGGCCCCCGTGAGCTCCTTCACCGTCGTCTCGCCGCGCTCCCACAGCACCAGCAGCACCAGGTACTGCGGGTAGGTGAGCCCGAGCTCGTCGAGGAGCGGCCGGTACGCGGCGGTCACCGCACGCTGGGCCGTGTACAGCGCGAAGCACAACTGGTCGTCAAGGAGCGGTGATCCGGCGTCCTCTGCGTTCGTCACGCGCCCATTGTCACGGACCGCGGATCGAATCCGAAGGGCAGCTCCAGCCGGTGGGCCCGCATCAGCTCGTCGTCGGTGAGGAGTTCGCCGGTCCTCCCGTCCGCGGCGATGGTGCCCTCGCTCAGGATCAGCGAGCGCGGGCACAGCTCCAGCGCGTACGGCAGGTCGTGCGTGACCATCAGGACCGTCACGTCCAGCGAGCGCAGGATGTCGGCGAGTTCGCGGCGGGAGGCCGGGTCGAGGTTCGAGGAGGGCTCGTCGAGGACGAGGATCTCCGGCTCCATGGCGAGCACGGTCGCCACGGCCACCCGGCGCCGCTGCCCGAAGGAGAGGTGGTGCGGGGGCCGGTGGGCGAACTCCGCCATGCCGACGCGCTCCAGCGCGGTCCGCACCCGCTCCTCCAGCTCGTCCCCCTTCAGCCCGGCCGCCGCCGGCCCGAACGCCACGTCCTCGCGCACGGTCGGCATGAACAGCTGGTCGTCGGGGTCCTGGAAGACGATGCCGACCCGGCGCCGGATCTCCGCCATGTGCTTCTTGTCCACGGGCAGTCCGGCGACCTTCACCGAGCCGACCCCGCCGCCCAGGATGCCGTTGAGGTGCAGCACGAGGGTCGTCTTGCCGGCGCCGTTCGGCCCGAGCAGCGCGACCCGCTCGCCGCGCGCGATCGAGAAGTCCACGCCGAACAGGGCCTGGTGCCCGTCGGGATAGGCGAAGGCGAGTCCGGTCACTTCCAGGGAGGCTGTCACAGGGTCCATCCCACCACGCAGACGAAGAGGGCGGTCACGGGGAGCGCGAGGGCGTACGACCACTGCGCCCGGGACGCGGTCACCTCGTCGATGACCGGCATCGCGCCGGCGTACCCCCGGCTGACCATGGCCAGGTGTACCCGCTCGCCGCGTTCGTAGGAGCGGATGAACAGGGCGCCCGCCGACTTCGCTAGGACGCCCCAGTGCCTCACGCCGCTCGCCTCGAACCCCCGTGACTCGCGCGCGATCCGCATCCGCCGCATCTCGTCGGTGATGACGTCGCCGTAGCGGATCATGAATGACGCGATCTGGACGAGGAGCGGCGGCAGCTTGAGCCGTTGCAGTCCCAGCAGGAGTTCGCGCAGTTCGGTGGTGGACGCCAGCAGGACCGAGGCGGCGACGCCGAGCGTGCCCTTGGCGAGGACGTTCCACGCGCCCCACAGGCCGCTCACGCTCAACGACATCCCGAGCACCTCGACCCGCTCGCCCTCCGCGACGAACGGCATCAGCACCGCGAACGCCACGAACGGCACCTCGATCAGCAGCCGCTTCAGCAGGAACCCGGCGGGCACGCGCGCGAGACGGGCGACGACGCCCAGCAGGACGGCGTACAGACCGAACGCCCACATCGCCTCCCGCGGGGTCGAGACCACGACCACCACGAAGGCGAACACCGCCGCGAGCTTGGTGTGCGGCGGCAGGGCGTGCACGGGGGAGTGCCCGTACCGGTACAGCCGGTGTGCGTGTCCCGCCCCCACGTCAGACGCCGCTCGTGCTCGCCGGCGAGACGTCGGCACCGCGACGCCTGCGGACCGCCCAGAAGATCCCGGTGCCCGCGACCACGGTCACGCCGACGCCGATCACGCCCGCAAGCCCCCCGGACAGACGGGCGTCCTCGACGTCCTTCACGCCGTAGTCGGCGAGCGGCGAGTCCGCCGAGGCGTGCTCCTCGGTCTTCGCGTCGATGCCCTGGTCGGCGGCGACCTTCTCCAGACCGTCGGGGCTGGCGGAGGCGTAGAAGCTGACGAACCCGGCGAGGACCAGGGAGGCCACCAGGCCCGTGATCCAGACCTTGCGGGGGGAGCGGGCGGCGGCGACGGGCGCGGTGTCCGGTACGTCGACCAGCTCGCCGCCGACCCGCAGCTTCAGCTTCTGCTGGAGACCCCGCGCGCCGTACACCAGGTCGGGGCGTACGGCGACGACGGCGCCCACGGTCAGCGCGGTGATGGCCGCCTCGCCGATGCCGATGAGGACGTGGACGCCGATCATCGCGGTGGCGACCTTGCCGATCGAGACGTCGGTGGTGCCGCCGGCCGCGTAGATCAGGGTGAAGGCGACGGCCGCGGCGGGCACGGAGAGCACGGCGGCCACGAAGGAGGCGGCGGTGATCGAACTGCGCCTGCGCGGAAGGACCTTGACCAGCCCGCGGAAGACGGCGTAGGCCACGACCGTCGTGACCACGGCCATGTCGGTGATGTTCACGCCGAGCGCGGTCAGGCCGCCGTCCGCGAAGAGGATGCCCTGCATGAGCAGGACGACCGAGACGCAGAGGACTCCGGTGTACGGGCCGACGAGGATCGCGGCCAGCGCCCCGCCGAGGAGGTGGCCGCTGGTTCCGGCGGCCACCGGGAAGTTCAGCATCTGCACGGCGAAGATGAACGCCGCGACGAGGCCGGCCAGGGGCGCGGTGCGTTCGTCGAGTTCACGCCGGGCGCCGCGCAGGCTCACCGCGACGGCGGCCGCGGCGACGACTCCGGTCGCTGCCGAGAGGGGGGCGTCTATGAATCCGTCAGGCACATGCACCGTTCGATGATAGTGGCTTGTTGCGAACTCTTTGCAAGAGAGTCGTGCCACGAACAGCAAGTCGCGGGCTTTCGGTCCCGGGGGCGGAATCCGGGAAATGTGCGACGCTGGAGAGGGAACGGATGCACAGCTTCCGCACAGGTTACGCAGCGTGAGAGGCCCGTCACGATGTCTGTAGTCGAACAGTACGCGCGAGCCCACATCGTTTCGGACGTGGACATCGCGGAGGACGAGGCGATTCCCGTCGTCCTGCGCTACGACCCGGACACCGATCCGCGTTCGGTGCGCGTCGGCCTGCCGGGCACCGACGAGTGGACCTTCTCGCGAGCCCTGCTGGAGCAGGGACTCAGGGCACCGGCCGGCAGCGGCGAGGTGCGGGTGTGGCCGTGCGGCCGGGTCCAGGCCGTGCTGGAGTTCCACTCGGCGCACGGGGTGTCGGTGGTGCAGTTCGAGCAGAAGGCGCTGCTCAGATTCCTGCGGCGGACGTACATGGCCGCCGCCCCCGTGCGCAGCTAGCCTTCGTGCGCGGCTGGCCTCTGTGCGCGGCTAGCCGCCGATCTTCAGCAGGGCCGCCACGATCGGGCCCGCCGTGTCGCCGCCGTGGCCGCCCGCCTGGGCGACGCCCGCGGCCGCGAGGTCACCGCGGTAGGCGGTGAACCAGCCGTTGGGCTTCTTCTGTCCGTCGACCTCCGCGGAGCCGGTCTTCGCGCCGACGTTGCCGGTGACCCCGGACATCGCCTCGGCCGCCGTGCCGTAGGCCGCCGTGTACGACATCAGCTCACGCAGCGCCGACAGCGTGGCCGGGGACATCGTGCGCGACGCGGTGGCCAGCGTGCGGTGGTCGACGCTCGGGGACACCAGGTAGGGCTGCTTGAAGGTGCCCGACTCGACGGTGGCCGCGACCGACGCCATGTTCAGCGGGTTCATCCGCACCCCGCCCTGGCCGATCAGCGAGGCCGCCTTCTGGGCCGCGCTCTGCACCGGCACCGCGCCGTCGAAGGACGGGACGCCGATCGCCCAGTTGTCCATGGACAGACCGAAGACCTGCTGGGCCTGCTTGGTCAGGGAGTCGTTGTCCAGCTTGCCCGCCTGGCTGATGAAGGCGGTGTTGCAGGAGCGGGCGAAGCTCGCCTTGAAGGTGCCGCCCTTGATCTCGAACTTGTCGTCGTTCTGGAACTTCCAGCCGCCGTACGTGAAGTACTTCGGGCACGGGTGCGGCTTGTCCGGGGACGCGAGGTCCTTCTCGATCAGCAGCGAGGAGGTGATGACCTTCATCGTGGAACCGGGGGCGAGGGAGCCCTGGAAGGCGGTGTTGAAGCCGTGGCCCGCGTTGGCCACCGCGAGGATCTCGCCGGTCGAGGGGCGCAGGACGACGACGGAGGACCGCGCCTGCGTCGTGACCTGCCGCTCGGCCGCCGCCTGGAGCGTCGGGCTCAGGGTGGTCTTCACGGTGCCCGGGGTGCCCTTGCTGAGCTCGGCCAGGGTCTTGTCGGACGACTTGCTGTCCTTCGCGCGGATCACCCGCAGTTCGATGCCCGCCTTGCCGCCCGCCGTCTTGCCGAACTTGTCGCGCAGCCCGTCCAGCACGGTGCCGAGGGACGGGTACTTGGCCGCGGTGAGCTCACCGCCGTCCCGGTCGAACGCCTTGATCGGCGGGGTCCCGGACTCACCGGTGACCAGGGTGTCCCCGTCCTTCAGGTCGGGGTGCACGAGCGAGGCGGTCCAGTGCACCCGGGGCTTGCCGGTGGTGGCGTCGCGGACGACGGTCAGGGAACTGCCGTACGTCAGCGGCTTGCTGAGGCCCTTGTACGCCACCGTCGTCTTCACGGAGAAGGGCACCTTGTCGCCGGTGCGGGGGCCGGGGGTGAGGGTCGTGGCGGTGAGGTGGGCGTCCTTGGTCCAGCCGGTGAGCAGGGCGGTGGCGGCCTTGCTGTCGCTGGTCGCGGCGGCGGCCGTGGTCACCTTGCCCTGCTGCCAGGAGGTCAGGAACGCGGTCGCGGTGGAAGTGACCTCGGCCGCCGACAGCGGGCCGGTCTTCACCTTCGGCTTGTGGTCGGCCGCGGAGGTCTGCGTCCGGTCGTCGGCCGCGGCCCCGCTGCCGTACAGCGCGTAGACGCCGATGCCGGCGCCGCCGACGACCACGGCGATCATCCCGGCGACCACGGCCGGCCTGGTCTTCCGTCGCTCGGCGACGCGCCTTCTGTTACCCACGACCTACGCTTCCTCCGCGCTGTTCCAGGGTCCCCTCTGGACCCTGGCGTCACATTCCCGCCTGCCCGGCGACGCCTGGCACGCGCGCTCGCCGCGTTGCCGAACCGCCCACGTGGCTCCTCCCCCACGCTCGAACAACCTCGCGCGGGGGCACCCCCATCGAGGACGGCCGGCGCCTTGCGATCACACGTACCAGACGCCGCCGGGCCCGCCCTTCGGGCGGACGACGGGAATGTGACGCCAGGGTCCGGCCCTCACCCACCTCAACGACTGCAACAGACTAGAGTCCCTGTCCCGCATGGGTGACGTCAGCCTGCGGCTCGTAGCACAGCTGCGACAATCGGGCCGGCCGCGTCGCCGCCGTGGCCGCCCTCCTCGGTCATGGCCGCCGCCGACACGTCGTTGCGGAAGCCGGTGAACCAGCTGTTGGACACCTGCTGTCCGTCGACCTCCGCGGACCCGGTCTTCGCGCCGAAGTCCCCGTGCAGCCCCGCCATCGCCGTGGCCGCCGTGCCCTGGGTCGCGGTCATCCGCATCATCTGCTTCAACTGGGAGGCGGTGTTGTACGGCAGCCCCTTGGCGGTGGCCAGTTCGCGGCCGTCGAGCTTCGGTGAGACCAGGTAGGGCTGGCGGAAGGTGCCGGTGATGGCGGTGGCCGTGACCGAGGCCATGTTCAGCGGGTTCATCTGGACCTGGCCCTGGCCTATCGCGTTCGCCGCCCGGTCCGGACCGCTGACCGCGGGGACCTTGCCGTCGAAGGAGACGATGCCGGTCTTCCAGTCCTGGCCGATCCCGAACCGGTCCTGGGCCTCCAGGGTCAGCGACTCGTCGGTGAGCGGCTTCTCGTCGATCAGCTTGATGAAGGCGGTGTTGCAGGACCGCATGAAGCTGTTGGCGAGCGTGGCGCCCTCGTTGGGCTTCATGGTGGTGAGGTTCTTGAAGGTCTGCCCCTGCCACACGGCACTGTCCGGACAGGGCGCCGGTCCGTTCATCGAGGTCACGCCGTTGTCGATGAGCATCGCGGCGGTGATGATCTTCATGGTGGAGCCGGGGGCCTTGGTGCCCTCGAAGGCCGCGTTGAAGGCGTCCGTACGGTTGTTGGCGACGGCCAGCACCTCGCCGGTGCTGGGCTTGACCGCGACGACCGACGACTGCTTGTACAGCTTCACGGCCTTCTCGGCGGCGGCCTGCGCGGTCGCGCTGATCGTGGTCCGCACCTTGCCCGCCTTGCCTTCGGCGAGGGTGAGCAGGGAGGTGTCGGGGGTCTGGTCCGGGTGCTTGATGACCAGCTCGATCCCCGGGGTGCCGCCGGCCTCGCTGCCGTATCTCTCCCGCAGGGCGTCCAGGACCGGGCCGAGGGAGGGGTACTTCTCCTTGGTCAGCACCTTGCCGTCGCGGTCCACCGCCTCGATGGACGGGCTCGCGGAGTCACCGGTGACGAGACGGTCGTCCCGCTGGAGCTTCGGGTACACCACCGAGGGCTGCCAGTCGACGAGCGCCTTGCCGGTGGTCACCCCGCGCACGACGGTCAGCTTGCTGCTGTACGTCAGCGGCTTCGACTTGCCGTCGAACGACACGGTCGCCCTGACGCTGTACGGCACGGTGGCGCCGGTCGCCCTGCCGGGGGTGATCCTCAAGTCGCCGATGTGCGCGTCCGCCTTGTAGCCCGTCAACAGGGTCTCGGCGGTCGTGTTGTTGTTGGTGAGCGCGGCGGCGCTCGCCGCGTCGCCCTTCTCCCAGGCGGCGAAGAAGTCCCGGGAGGTCTCCTTGATCTCGTCGGCGCTGGGCGGCCCGCTCCGCTTGGCGTCCCCGACGCCACCGCTGCCGTCGTCGCTCAGCGCCGACACGAAGTTGTACGCCCCGTATCCGGCCCCGCCGACCATCACGGCGAACACCGTGCTGACGACAGCGACCTTCACCCCCTTGGCCATGGTGTGGCCCCCTCCCCGTTTTCCCCGTTGTTGTGGGCAGCCTAAGCGGGAGGTGTGACACCAGGGGTAAGAGTTTTCTGATTCCTCGACCCGGGTGCTCAATCACGTACGTGAACGACGGTCGGCGACAGGATCATCCCCTCCTGTTGCGACGGACCCACACGATCCTCACGACGGCAACCAGCCACAGGGCCAGGGCCGCGGCGGCAAGGGGCGTTTGAAGACGGTCGGACCACTGGAGGTCCTGGCCTTCGCTCCCGATGACGGTGACCCCCATGGCTGCCAGGATCGGGCGCACTCGGGCCACCTGTCCTTGCGCCCCCGCGGGCAACGGGCACAAGGCGGCCAACACCAGGATTGTGCCGAGGGCCACACCCGCCCAACCGACGATCTCCATCTGCGGCCTCCCCTGCCGTCCCGGACTAGACCCAGGTGTCGATCCACATCCGCGACCGCCAGGAGTCGATCGGGATCGCCGTTCCCGTGTACAGGGGCCAGAAGTAGATGAAGTTCCAGGCGATCAGGAGGACCAGGACGCCGGCCGCCGTCGCGCCCGCCACGCGGCGGGTGTCGGTCGCTCGGGGTGGGCCGATGAGCGCGCCGACCAGCATGGCAACGGCCAGGCAGAGGAAGGGGAGGAAGACGATCGTGTAGAAGAAGAAGATCGTGCGCTCCTGGTAGTTGAACCAGGGCAGGTACCCCGCCGCGATGCCGCAGGCGATGGCACCGGCCCGCCAGTCGCGGCGGAAGAACCAGCGCCACAGCACGTACAGGATCGCGAAGCACGCGGCCCACCACAGCAGCGGCGTGCCGATCGCCAGCACCTCGCGCGCGCACTTCTCGCCCGCGTCCGCCGGGCAGCCGTCGGTGCCGGGCGAGGGCGACTCGTAGAAGAAGGAGATCGGGCGGCCGTCGACGATCCAGCTCCACGGGTTCGACATGTACGTGTGCGGCGAGGACAGCCCGACGTTGAACTTGTAGACCTCGTGCTCGTAGTGGATCAGGCTGCGCCACCAGTCGGGCAGGAAGGTCCAGCTGCCGCCCTTGCCGTCGGTCGCCGCCCAGTTGCGGTAGTAGCCGCCGCTGCCGTCCGCCGGGGAGAGGATCCAGCCGATCCACGAGGTGAGGTACGTGACGACCGCGACCGGAACCATCGCCAGGAACGCGATCCCCAGGTCGTACTTGAGGACCGCCTCGTACGGGCGCCGCGCCCCCGCGACCCGGCGGGAGCCGACGTCCCACAACAGGGTCATGAGGCCGAAGGCGGCCAGGAAGAACAGGCCGTTCCACTTGGTGCCCATGGCCAGTCCGAGGAGCAGGCCCGCCAGCCAGCGGTAGGGGCGCCACCCCAGGCGCAGGGTGTCCCCGACGTGCGCGTCGGGGCGCACGAGGCCGTAGGAGTCCACCGGCAGCGCAGCCGCGAGTCTCTCCCGGGCCCGGTCGCGGTCGATGACCAGGCACGCGAACGCGGCCACCACGAAGAACATCAGCACACCGTCGAGCAGCGCGGTCCGCGCCATCACGAAGGCCAGCCCGTCCACCGTCATCAGGGCACCGGCCAGGCAGCCCAGGAAGGTGGAGCGGAAGATCCGGCGGCCCACCCGGCACACGATCAGCACCGACAGCGTCCCCAGCACCGCCGTCATGAACCGCCAGCCGAACGGGTTGAACCCGAACATCAGCTCGCCGAGCCCGATGACGTACTTGCCGACCGGGGGATGCACGACATACGCGGCGTCCGTCGGCAGCGGGACATGCCCGTTCGAGGACAGGATCTGGCTGTCGGCGTTCTTGTCCCAGCTCAGCTCGAAGCCGCGGTGGACGATCGCCCACGCGTCCTTGGCGTAGTACGTCTCGTCGAATATCACCTTCTTCGGGCTGCCCAGGTTCCAGAACCGCATGATCCCCGCCACCAGCGTCACCAGCAGCGGCCCGAGCCAGCCCGACCAGCGCGAGATCCGGTCGGAGAGCAGCCGCGGAACCCCCAGCACCTGCCACATCCGCGGGCTGGGTGCCACATAGGGCGGGACCAGACGCTCGCGCACGTCGCCGCTGGTCTGCGCGGTGTAGCCGAAACGGCGCAGCCTCTGCTGCCACGACGGCCGCCGGTCCTGGGGGGCCTGGTCCTGCCGGGTGTCCGTGGAGGACGCGGTACTGGTCACCGCGCCATCGTAGGGAACCGCGCTGTGTGAGTCCCGTGCATGGGTGGATGCGTCCGGTTCGCGGCGCCCCTGGGAGGATGGGCGGGTGACTGGAACCCTTGTCCTGGCGGGCACCCCTATCGGCGACATCGCGGACGCTCCTCCCCGCCTCGCGGAGGAACTGACCGGGGCCGACGTGATCGCGGCCGAGGACACCCGGCGGCTGCGCCGGCTGACCCAGGCGCTCGGTGTGACGCCCAAGGGGCGGATCGTGTCCTACTTCGAGGGCAACGAGGCCGCCCGGACCCCCGAACTGGTCGAGGAACTCCTCGGCGGCGCGCGCGTGCTGCTGGTCACGGACGCCGGCATGCCGTCCGTCTCCGACCCCGGGTACCGGCTGGTCGCCGCCGCCGTCGAGAAGGACGTCCGCGTCACCGCCGTACCGGGACCGTCCGCGGTGCTCACCGCGCTCGCGCTGTCCGGGCTGCCGGTGGACCGGTTCTGCTTCGAGGGGTTCCTGCCGCGCAAGAGCGGGGAGCGGCTCTCGCGGCTTCGGGAGGTCGCCGGGGAACGGCGGACCCTCGTCTACTTCGAGGCCCCGCACCGGCTCGACGACACGCTCGCCGCGATGGCCGAGGTGTTCGGTGCCGAGCGGCGGGCCGCGGTGTGCCGGGAGCTGACCAAGACGTACGAGGAGGTCAAGCGGGGGCCGCTGGGCGCGCTCGCCGAGTGGGCCGCGGACGGGGTCAGGGGGGAGATCACCGTCGTCGTCGAGGGGGCGCCCGAGAAGGGCACCGAGGAGATCGACGACGCGGAACTGGTGCGCCGGGTGCGGGTCCGGGAGGAGGCGGGGGAGCGGCGCAAGGAGGCGATCGCGGCGGTGGCCGTCGAGGCCGGGATCCCCAAGCGCGTGGTGTTCGATGCCGTTGTCGCGGCGAAGAACGCCCCTTCCTGACGGGTCGCATGAGGTGGGTCACACCCCCTCTGAGCAGGGCGCATGACGTCTGAGCGTGCGCCCCATGTGCTCGCAAAGCGGTGTCTCGGAATGCAAAGGTCCACACGGCGTGGCGGGTCCGTTTGGCAAGGAAAGTCCAAATCGGCCTCAACACTCGACAGGGGCTGTCGCCTTCGTCTTCCCTGAGGCGTCCACTGGGGTGAGGGACGTACCCGTCCTTCGAACCAGCGGACACACAGGAGCTGGCATGAGCGAGATCGCAGGGCACCCCGGTGCCACGGCAGTCGTCAACGAGTCCTACTCCTTCGCCTGCATGCGCTGCGGGCACGGGTGGGAGCAGTCGTACGAGATAGAGCACCACATCGACGGCGACGGCCGGGAGTTCGTGCAGTACACGGCGGACGGACGGGTCGTGCCCTCGCCGCTCTCCAGGCCCACGTGCGAGAACTGCGACCACCATGTCGTGCGGATCATGCGGCCCGGCCGGGTCGCCGCCACCCGCGACGCGGCGCACCGGCAGCACCGCACGCCTCCCGCCGGTCCCGTGGAGGTGCCCGCGGGCGCCGACGGGGCGCCGGAGCCGGACGGGCACCACTGGCACCTGTCCGACCTGCTGCACGTGTTCCAGCGCAAGGCGAGCTGAACCGGACCGACCCGGGCCGACCCGGTCTCCCCGCCGGGCGGGGTGTGCCCCTTTCGTAGGATCGGGGCATGCCTTCGAACAGCCCCCGCGAGAAGAACGCGGCACCGCCGCTCCCGGAGCCCCTGCGGGTGCCGGTCGCCGACTCCCACACCCACCTGGACATGCAGGACGGGACCGTGGAGGAGGGGCTCGCGAAAGCCGCGTCGGTCGGGGTGACCACGGTCGTCCAGGTCGGCTGCGACATCCGCGGCTCGCGGTGGGCCGCGGAGACGGCGGCCCGGCACGACTCCGTCCACGCGACGGTCGCCCTGCACCCCAACGAGGCCCCGCGCATCGTCCACGGCGACCCGGACGGCTGGTCCCGGCAGGGCGCGCGCACCCCCGGCGGCACCGGGGCGCTCGACGAGGCGCTCGCGGAGATCGACCGCCTGGCCGCGCTCCCGCAGGTCAAGGGCGTCGGCGAGACCGGCCTCGACTACTTCCGCACCGGGCCCGAGGGCAAGGAGGCGCAGGAGTCGTCCTTCCGCGCCCACATCGAGATCGCCAAGCGGCACGGCAAGGCGCTCGTCATCCACGACCGCGACGCCCACGACGACGTGCTGCGGGTGCTGAAGGAGGAGGGCGCTCCCGAGCGGACCGTCTTCCACTGCTACTCCGGCGACGCGGAGATGGCCGAAGTGTGCGCCCGTGAGGGCTACTTCATGTCCTTCGCCGGCAACGTCACCTTCAAGAACGCGCAGAACCTGCGGGACGCGGTGGCGGTGGCCCCGCTGGAGCTCCTGCTCGTGGAGACCGACGCGCCCTTCCTGACCCCGGCGCCGTACCGCGGACGGCCCAACGCCCCCTATCTCATTCCGGTCACGGTGCGCGCGATGGCCGCCGTGCGCGGCATCGACGAGGACGCGTTGGCCACGGCACTCGCCGCCAACACCGCACGCGCCTTCGGTTACTGACCGCTCGAACGTAACTCCGGGTAGTCGCGTCGCTTTGGAGAGTGACGATCGCTCCGCTAGGTTCTGGGGGCCCGATCCGGACCCCTGGAGCGTGTCGTCGTGAGCAACGCGCAGTACGAGACGTACGAGGCCTACGGCCCCACCGAGCCGTACACCGAGCCCACCACCGCGGACACGCTCCCGTACGAGGTGTACGGGACGCCGGTCCTGCCGTACGAGGACACCTACCGGCCCGCGTACGAGACGTCCGAGCCGACGCTGCCGCTCCAGCACTCGGGGCGGCGCGCCGCACGCCGGCGCAGGGCGCGGTACACCGAGCGCTCCGACAGCACCGTGCGCCGGCTGCTTCCGCAGGCGCTGGTCGTCGCCTTCCTCGCGGGCGGCACCACCGCGTTCGTCGCCGAGGACAAGGCGATCGAGCTGACCGTCGACGGCAAGCCGCGCACCCTGCACACCTTCTCGGACGACGTGAGCGAGCTGCTCGCCGAGGAGGGCGTGGCGGTGGGCGCGCACGACGTCGTCGCGCCCGCCCCCGGCGAAGAGCTCGCCAGCGGGGACGAGGTCGAGGTCCGCTACGGCCGTCCCCTGCGGCTCACGCTCGACGGACACCGGCGCGAGGTGTGGACGACGGCGCAGACCGTCGAGGGGGCCCTGGAACAGCTCGGGGTGCGTGCCGAGGGCGCGTACCTGTCCACCTCGCGCTCCCGGCGGATCGGGCGGGAAGGGCTCGCGCTCGACGTGCGCACCGAGCGCTCGGTGACCGTCATGGCGGACGGCCGGGCCCGCACGATCCGCACCAACGCGGCGACCGTGGGGGAGGCCGTCGAGGAGGCCGGCGTCACGCTGAGCGGGATGGACACCACGTCGGTGCCGTCGGGGAGCTTCCCACGCGAGGGCCAGACCATCACCGTGCTGCGGATCACCGGGACGAGGGAGGTCCGCGAGGAGCAGATCCCGTTCCGCGAGCAACGGACCCAGGACCACTCCCTGTTCAAGGGCACCGAGGTCATCGAACAGGCGGGACAGCCGGGCGTACGACGCGTCACGTACTCCCTGCGCACCGTCAACGGCGTCAAGCAGAAGCCGCGCCGGATCCGGGTCGAGACGGTGCGCGAGCCCCGGGACCAGCTGGTGCGGGTGGGCACCAGGCCGATGCCGACCTCCGTCCAGGGCGCGGACCACCTGAACTGGCAGGGCCTCGCCCACTGCGAGTCCGGCGGCCGCCCGAACGCGGTGGACCCGTCGGGAACCTACGGCGGCCTCTACCAGTTCGACACGAGAACCTGGCAGGGCCTCGGCGGCTCCGGCCGCCCCCAGGACGCCCCGGCGGCGGAACAGACGTTCCGGGCGAAGAAGCTGTATGTGAGGCGGGGGGCGAGCCCTTGGCCGCATTGCGGGGGCCGTCTGCACGGGTGACGGGAGGGCTTTCAGGGGCGCGGGGCTGCATCGATGTGTGGCTCCGCCACGCGGGCGCGCTCAACCCCCACCGGCCCGCAGCTAGGCTGTCCACGTGAGCACCCCCTCCCCAGACTCCCTCCTCGGCCCGGCCGACATCCGCGAACTCGCGGCCGTGCTCGGCGTGCGCCCCACCAAACAGCGCGGCCAGAACTTCGTGATCGACGCGAACACGGTCCGAAGGATCGTGCGGACCGCCCAGGTGAAGCCCGAGGACGTCGTCGTGGAGGTGGGCCCCGGTCTCGGCTCACTGACCCTCGGTCTGCTGGAGACCGCAGACCGCGTCACCGCCGTCGAGATCGACGACGTACTCGCCGGAGCGCTCCCGGCCACGATCGCCGCTCGCATGCCCGACCGTGCAGACCGCTTCCAACTCGTGCACTCCGACGCCATGCACGTCACCGACCTCCCGGTTCCATTGCCAACGGCACTCGTCGCGAACCTGCCCTACAACGTCGCCGTACCCGTGCTGCTGCACATGCTCGACACCTTCCCGACCATCGAGCGGACCCTCGTCATGGTCCAGGCCGAGGTCGCCGACCGGCTCGCCGCGGCGCCCGGTTCGAAGGTGTACGGCGTCCCGTCCGTGAAGGCCAACTGGTACGCCGAGGTCAAGCGGGCCGGGTCGATCGGGCGCAACGTGTTCTGGCCCGCGCCGAACGTCGACAGCGGCCTGGTCGCGCTCACCCGCAGGACCGAGCCGGTCAAGACGACCGCCGCGAAGCGCGAGGTGTTCGCCGTGGTCGACGCGGCCTTCGCCCAGCGCCGCAAGACCCTGCGGGCCGCGCTCGCCGGATGGGCGGGGTCGGCGGCGGCCGCCGAGACGGCTCTCGTGGCGGCCGGGGTCTCGCCCCAGGCCCGCGGCGAGTCGCTCACCGTCGAGGAGTTCGCGCGGATCGCCGAGCACGCACCGAACAAGGAGCCCGGTCAGCAGTGAGCGTCACCGTCCGTGTCCCCGCCAAGGTCAACGTCCAGCTCGCGGTGGGCGCCGCCCGCCCCGACGGCTTCCACGACCTGGCCAACGTCTTCCTCGCGGTCGGCCTCCACGACGAGGTGACCGTGACGCCTGCGGAGGAGCTCCGGGTCACCTGCGAGGGCCCCGACGCCGCCCAGGTCCCCCTCGACCGCACGAACCTCGCCGCGCGGGCCGCGCTCACGCTCGCCGGGCGGTACGGGATCGAGCCCGCCGTGCACCTCCACATCGCCAAGGACATCCCCGTCGCCGGCGGCATGGCGGGCGGCAGCGCGGACGGCGCCGGCGCGCTGCTGGCCTGCGACACCCTGTGGGGCACGGACGCCTCCCGGGAGGAACTGCTCGACATCTGCGCCGAGTTGGGCAGCGACGTGCCGTTCAGCCTGGTCGGCGGGGCCGCGCTCGGCACCGGACGCGGCGAGAAACTGCGCCCGCTGGACGTCGGCGGCGACTTCTCGTGGGTGTTCGCGATGGCGGAGCGCGGTCTGTCGACCCCGGCCGTCTTCCGCGAGTTCGACCGGCTCACCGAGGGCCTCGACGTCCCCGAGCCCGTCGCCTCCGAGGCCCTTCTCGACGCGCTGGCGAAGGGCGACCCGGAGGCACTCGCCGCCGCCGTCTCCAACGACCTCCAGCCCGCCGCCCTCTCGCTCTTCCCGGAACTGGCCGGCACCCTCGCGGCGGGCAGTGCCGCGGGCGCCCTCGCCGGGCTGGTGTCGGGCTCGGGCCCGACCACGGCCTTCCTGGCCCGCGACGCCGGATCCGCGGCGAAGATCGCGGACGCGCTGCGGACCTCCGGCACCTGCCGGACCGTGCGGGTGGCGTCGGGTCCGGCACCTGGTGCGACGGTGCTCGGCGCGTAGCCTCTCACGGAGCCTCCCCGAGGCGTTCGCGAAGCCTTCACAAAGGCCAGCTGACCTGCACAAATATGTGGTTGAAGTGTTGACTGAAACTAATTACTTTAATTTTCAGCAATACACCTCGTGGTCCCTTTTGCGCCCCGTTTGACACGAGAAGCGCTGGCACGATCCAGCCAACCCCGGTCACTTGGTTGCCGGTGGTACGAGAGGAAACTCCCATGGGCCACATGGATCACTTCAGCGCCGGATGGGTCACGCCCGTCCTGTCCTATGCGATGGCCTGCGTCGGCTCGGCGCTCGGCCTGCGCTGCACCGTCCGGGCGCTGGAGGCGGACGGCGCCTCCAAGCGGAACTGGCTGCTTCTGGCCTCCGTCGCCATCGGCTCCGGTATCTGGACCATGCACTTCGTCGCCATGCTGGGCTTCAGCGTCGAGGGCACCCCGATCCGCTACGACGTCCCGCTCACCGTCCTCAGCCTGCTGATGTCCGTCGGTGTGGTCGCCGCCGGTGTCTTCACCGCGGGCTACGGGCGCTCACGGGTGACCTCGGTCGTGTTCGGCGGCCTGGGAACCGGCGTCGGTGTCGCGGCCATGCACTACACCGGCATGGCCGCGCTCAATCTGCATGGACAGGTGGACTACGACCCCAGGCTGGTCATCGCGTCCGTCGCGATCGCGGTCGTCGCGGCGACCGCCGCGTTGACGCTCACGCTGGTGGTGCGGGGGCCGGTGCTGGCCACCGCGGCGGCGCTGGTCATGGGCCTCGCGGTGAGCAGCATGCACTACACGGCGATGTACGCGGTGAGCATCGAACTGACGCCCAGCAGTGCGGGGTTGGCCGGTGCCACCCCGACCGAGTTCATCTTTCCGTTGGCCGTCGTGCTGGGGTCGTTCCTGTTCCTCGCTGCCGCGTACGTCGCCTTGTCGCCGACCGGTAAGCGTCATGAGTCGGCCATCGCCGCGGAGTTGCTCCGCGAGGTCGAGCTGACCACCGCGTAGACATCTGGTCGACTGCGCGCCCTGAAGGGGCGTTGCAGAAACGTTCATTTCATCGCGAGCAAGGTCTCCCCTATGTCCTTTTCCCGTACCTTCGCGCGGCTGCGGCCCAGATCTGTTCGAGCGAAAATCGTTTCGCTGCTCATGTTGCCCATCGTGTCGCTCATGGCGTTGTGGGGGTTCGCCGCTGTGACGACCGCGTCCAGCATCGGGGACACCGAGCGGGCCAAGGACGTCAACGCGGAACTCCTCACACCGGTCGGGGAGTTCGTGACCGCGCTGCAGGCCGAGCGGACGGCCACGCTGAGCGGTGCCGGGGTCGGGCCCGCGCGTCGGGCCACCAACAAGGCCGCCGACGCGCTGAAGGACGGCATCAACGCCTCCAGTTCGGACGCCGCACTCCTCGACGCCAGCCTGCCCGGCCGCATCGACACCCTGGAGGCCGACGTCGGCCGGCTCACGGCCCTGCGCGGCGAGGCGGGTTCCAAGGGGGCGGCGCCCCCGACGACGTACACGAAGTACACGGCGGTCATCGACGACGCCTTCGCCGTGACCGGCGGCCTCACGGGGGACGAGGGCACCGGCGCCGCCTCCGACGCGCGCGTGGTGCTCGAACTGGCACGCGCGCGTGAGGCGTTGGCGCAGGAGCAGGCGCTGCTGGCCGCCGCGCGGGCGGGCGGAACGCTGGGCCGGGAGCAGTACGAGCTGTTCGTCGGCGCGGTCGCCACCCAGCGGGAGCTGCTCGAGCCCGCGGTCGCCGATCTGAGGACCACGCACCAGGCGGCGTACCAGGAGATCCTGCGGGGCACCGGGTACGCGCGCGTGCAGGCCGTCGAGGACCGGGTGCGCGCCGCCGGTCCGGGACCCCTGTCGCAGGCGGCGCAGGCGGGCTGGGACACCGCCTCCGCCGGGGTGCTGGCGAAGCTGACCGCGGCCGAGACGGCGGCCGGCACCGGTGCCACCGCCAAGGCCGACCCGTTCGGCTGGGACACCCTCGGCGCCTCCGGGATCGCCGTGGTGCTCGGTCTGGTGGGCGTGCTGCTGTCACTGCTCGTGTCCGTGCTCGTCGGGCGCGGTCTCATCGTCGAACTGCTCGACCTGCGCAACTCCGCCCTCGAGGTGGCCGGCCGACGCCTCCCGCAGGCCATGCGCAGGCTGCACGCGGGGCAGGGCGTCGACATCGACGCCGAGGCTCCCATGCGCCGCCTGGCCGGTGACGAGCTCGCCCAGGTCGGTACCGCCCTGACCGCGGTCCAGCGTGCCGCGCTCAAGGCCGCCTCCGAGCGGGCCGAACTCCTCAGCGGGATCTCCGGGGTGTACGTCTCCCTCGCCCGCCGCAGCCAGGTGCTGCTCCACCGCCAGCTGGACCTGCTCGACGCCCTGGAGAGGCGCCAGCAGGACCCGGCCGTGCTGCGGGAGCTGTACCAGGTCGACTACCTGGCGACGCGGATGCGCCGGCACTCCGAGAGCCTGCTCATCCTGTCCGGGATCGCGCCGGGCCGTGGCTGGCGGGACCCGATCCCGCTGGCGGAGGTGCTTCGCGCGGCCGTCGCCGAGATCGAGAACGCGCCCCGGGTGCAGATCTGGGCGGTGCCGAAGGTCTCCGTGGTCGGCGGCTCGGTCGCCGACGTGATCCACCTGATCGCCGAGCTCGTGGAGAACGCGGCCGCGTTCTCCCCGCCCAGCACCCAGGTCCAACTGCGCGCCGCCCGGCTGCGTGAGGGCGTCCTCATCGAGATCGAGGACAGCGGCTTCGGCATGAACGAGGAGGCTCTCGCCGAGGCCAACCGCAAGATCCAGTCCGACCGGGTCGACCTCCTCGACGCCAAGCAGATCGGCCTGATCGTGGTCAACCGGCTGCGCGAGCGCCAGGGACTGCAGGTGGAGGTCCGCTCCTCGCCGAACGGCGGGGTGACCGCGGCCGTGTTCATCCCCGAGGGGCTGACCCGCGACGACATGCCGGTGGCCGAGACCGCCCAGCACGGACGCGGTCTCGCCCCCGCGACCGCACTGATCCAACGCCGGGGCATGGCCGGCGCCTGAGCCCCGCAAGCGGCCCCTCGCACCCGGAGGTGTTCCCCGACGGGTGGGGGCCGCTCCCGGGGTGATTCCCCGAGAGGCGAGAGGCCCCTCCCGGGGGTGATTCCCCGAGAGGCGAGAGGCCCCTCCCGGGGGTGATTCCCCGGGGCGCGGGGATGTCCGTGCGCCGGACTACCCTGGAGGGTCGATCGATCCCCCTGGGCAGGAGAGAAATGGCCGTCAATCTGGTCAATGTCGAGAACGTCAGCAAGGTGTACGGCACCCGTGCCCTGCTGGACGGTGTCTCGCTCGGCGTCTCCGAGGGCGATCGCATCGGCGTCGTGGGCCGCAACGGCGACGGCAAGACCACCCTGATCCGCATGCTCGCCAAGCTGGAGGACGCCGACACCGGGCGCGTCACCCACTCCGGCGGCCTGCGCCTGGGCGTCCTCACCCAGCACGACTCCCTAGACCCGGCGGCGACCGTCCGCCACGAGGTCATCCGGGACATGGCCGACCACGAGTGGGCGGGCAACGCCAAGATCCGGGACGTCCTGACGGGACTCTTCGGCGGGCTCGACCTGCCCGGCTTCCCGCAGGGCCTCGACACCGTCATCGCGCCGCTCTCCGGTGGCGAGCGCCGCCGTATCGCCCTCGCCAAGCTGCTCATCGAGGAACAGGACCTGATCGTCCTCGACGAGCCCACCAACCACCTCGACGTCGAGGGCATCGCCTGGCTGGCCAAGCACCTGCGCGAACGGCGCTCGGCGCTGGTCTGCGTCACCCACGACCGCTGGTTCCTCGACCAGGTCTGCACCCGCATGTGGGACGTGCAGAAGGGCGATGTCTACGAGTACGAGGGCGGGTACTCCGACTACGTCTTCGCGCGGGCCGAGCGCGAGCGGATCGCCGCCACCGAGGAGACCAAGCGGCAGAACCTCGTCCGCAAGGAGCTGGCATGGCTGCGGCGGGGCGCTCCCGCCCGTACGTCCAAGCCCCGCTTCCGGGTCGAGGCGGCGAACGAACTCATCAAGGACGTGCCGCCGCCGCGGGACACCAGCGAGCTGATGAAGTTCGCGTCCTCTCGGCTGGGCAAGACCGTCTTCGAGCTGGAGGACGTGACCGTCCAGGCCGGTCCGAAGGTGCTGCTGAAGCACGTGACCTGGCAGCTCGGCCCCGGGGACCGGATCGGTCTCGTCGGGGTCAACGGCGCCGGCAAGACGTCGCTGCTGCGGGCCATGGCCGAGGCCGCGCGGACCGAGGGCGAGACGCAGCCCGTGGGCGGGCGGGTCGTGGTCGGCAGGACCGTCAAGCTCGCCTACCTCTCCCAGGAGGTCGCCGAACTCAACCCCGCGCTGCGGGTGCTGGAGGCCGTCCAGCAGGTGAGGGAGCGCGTGGACCTCGGCAAGGGGCGCGAGATGACCGCCGGGCAACTGTGCGAGACGTTCGGCTTCAACAAGGAGAAGCAGTGGACGCCGGTCGGGGACCTGTCCGGTGGTGAGCGGCGGCGGCTCCAGCTGCTGCGGCTGCTGATGGACGAGCCCAACGTGCTGTTCCTCGACGAGCCGACGAACGACCTCGACATCGAGACGCTGACCCAGCTGGAGGACGTCCTCGACGGCTGGCCCGGCTCGATGGTCGTCATCTCCCACGACCGGTTCTTCGTCGAGCGCACGACCGACCGGGTCTTCGCGCTGCTCGGTGACGCCACCCTGCGGATGCTGCCGCGCGGCATCGACGAGTACCTGGAGCGGCGGCAGCGGATGGAGGAGGCGGCGGCCGCGGTCACCCCGGCTCCGGTGAAGGCCGTGCCCGAGAAGAGCGCGGCGGATCAGCGGGCCGCGAAGAAGGAGCTCCAGAAGATCGAGCGGCAGCTGGACAAGATCTCCGAGCGGGAGAACAAGCTGCACGGGCAGATCGCCGACAACGCCACCGACTTCGCGAAGGTCGCCACGCTCGACGCCGAGCTGCGGGATCTCGCGGGGGAGCGGGAGGAGCTGGAGATGCGGTGGCTGGAGCTGGCCGAGGACGCGTGAGGGCGGCGCGTGCGGGTGTCGTACATCGTCCTCGAACGTCAGGAAAGCCGGGAATTCAGCCCTTCCGGGACACTTCTCGCCGGTAGGGGAAGCGCAACGTCGAACTAGCGTGTAGCTTCCGGGGGCATGAAGGGCGGGGGGCTGGGAGAGGGCCTCTGTCCGCGCGGATCAGTGGGCATCCATAGTGGGGCTTTCACGCGGATCCATGGGGGGACTGGGGGGTTGCTCGATGGGAGTTCGGCTCATGGTGGTCGACGACCACCGATTGCTCGCCGAGGCGCTGGCCTCGGCACTGAAGCTGCGGGGGCACCGGGTGCTCGCGGCGGCGGCGCCTGCCGCGGGGGCGGCGGAGCTGGTGATCAGCCGGGCGCCCGAGGTGTGCCTGCTGGGTACGGCCACGCCGGCCGAGCCGGGGATGTTCGACCCGGTTGTGAAGATCAAGCGGGAGCGGCCGCAGGTGGCGGTGCTGGTGCTGGGGCCGGTCCCGAGTCCTCGCGGGATCGCCGCCGCGTTCGCCGCGGGGGCCTCCGGCTATGTGCGGCACGACGAGCGGATCGAGGGGGTCGAGCGGGCGATCATGAAGGCGCGGGCGGGGGAGGCTGCGGTGGCGCCGCAGTTGTTGCAGGGGGCGTTCAGTGAGCTGCTGAATCCCGCGGCGCAGCCGGACGACGAGGGGCAGCGGTTGCTCCAGATGCTGACGCCTCGGGAGGTGGAGGTGCTGGTGCGGGTAGCCGACGGGGAGGACACGCGGCTGATCGCGGCGGGGATGGGGATAGCGCCGTCGACCGCGCGCACGCATGTGCAGCGGGTGCTGATGAAACTGGGGGTCGGGTCTCGCTTGGAGGCGGCGGCACTGGCCGCGCGCACGGGGTTGCTGGACCGGGCCGGTCCGGTGCCGCAGCCTCCGGCGGTGGGGCCGTGAAATCTGCGGGTTCGGTGGGGGCGGGCGTTGTGCGCAGTTCCCCGCGCCCCTGAGATGCCCGTCGTGGCGCACGTCGACCGCAACCCACCCAGGGGCGCGGGGAACTGCGCGAACAGCCACGACGGACGCGCAGTCGCCCCGCCACCGAACCCGGCACCCCCAGGCGCCCGGCTCAAGCCCAGCGCAGCGGGGGCGCGGGGAACTGCGCGAACAGCCACGACGGACCCGCAGTCGCCCGCCGACCGAACCCGGCACCCCCTCAGGGGGCGTCCTCGCCCTCAGGTGGATCCACCCGCACCGGCGCCGCAGGCTTCAGCTTCAGCCAGATCAGGAAGAAGATGCCCAGCGCCAGCATCCCCAGGCCCGTCCACAGGTTGATGTTGATGCCCTCCGACTTGTCGAGGGAGGAGTCGGAGGGGTTGATGCCGGCGATCGTGACGATGATGCCGTAGAGGACGAACAGGCCGCCGATGATGCGGCGCAGGTCGAAGATGCGGGCTGCCGTGGCCGACTTGGCCTGGAGTTCGGAGACTTCCCGCTGGACGTCGTGTTCGGACATGGTTCCTCGAATCCTCCGCGATCAGAACGAGAACGGGATGTAGCAGGCGGCGGCCAGGACCACGGCACCCCAGCCCAGCAGGGCCGGCCTGCGGTACCACGCGTCGTCGCCCGCGGCCGGCGGCTCGGACATGCCCGGGGACGTCGTGCCGTAGACCAGGCCCTGGAGTTCCTCCGTGGGCTTCGGGGCCGTGAACAGCGACACCGCGACCATCACCACCGCACCCGCCACGAAGCCGACGATCGCGGAGACGAAGTTGGCTCCCTGGTCGGTGGGGATGTCGACGATGCCCTGCTTGTAGATCCAGAAGTAGTTCACCATCGCCGCGACCGTGCCCGCGAGCAAGCCCCAGAAGCCGGACTTCGCCGACGCCCGCTTCCAGAACATGCCGACGATGAAGACGACGAACATCGGCACGTTGAAGAAGGAGAACAGCGTCTGGAGGTAGCTCATGATGTTCGAGAAGGAGGAGGCCAGGAAGGCCGTTCCCACGGAGGCGCAGACGCCGATGACCGTGATCAGGCGGCCGAAGCGGACGTAGTACTCGTCCTCCCGGCCCCGCCGCACGTAGCGGCCCCAGATGTCGTTGGTGAACACCGTGTTGAAGGACGAGACGTTCGCCGCCATGCCGGCCATGAAGGCGGCCAGGAGGCCGGTGACCGCGATGCCGAGGACGCCGTTCGGCAGGAGCTGTTCCATGAGGTAGGGGATGGCGTCGTTGTACTGGTAGCCCGAGTCGGACGTGCCGAAGCCGGGGATCAGGGCGGCCGCCACCAGGCCCGGGATCATTACCAGGAACACGATGAAGATCTTCGGGTACGCGGCGATGAGCGGGGTGCGCTGGGCCGCCGAGAGGTTCTTCGCGGACAGGGCCCGCTGGACCTCCGCGAAGTTCGTCGTCCAGTAACCGAAGGACAGCACGAAGCCCAGACCCAGCACGATCGTCAGCCAGTTCGCGCCCAGCGGGTTGGCGCTGCCGATGCCCGTGCCGCCCCAGGCGGTGGTGAAGTTGGCGCCGTGCTCCGCCGTCAGCTTGTCGGTGAGGCCGCCCCAGCCGCCCACCTTCTTCAGGCCCAGGACGACCAGCGGGATCAGGGCCGCCAGGATCACGAAGAACTGGAGGACCTCGTTGTAGATCGCCGAGGAGAGGCCGCCGAGCGTGATGTACGCCAGGACGAAGGCGCCGGCGACCACGATCGCCACCCATTGCGGCCAGCCCAGCAGAGCCTCCACGACGATCGCGAGGGCGTAGAGGTTCACGCCGGCGATGAGGATGGCCGCGAAGGCGAACAGGGCCGAACTCAGCAGGTGGGCCCACTTGTCGAAGCGCAGGAGCAGCATCTCCGGGACCGAGCGCACCTTGCTGCCGTAGTAGAAGGGCATCATCACCAGGCCGAGGAAGACCATGGCCGGGATGGCGCCGATCCAGTACCAGTGGACCGTGTAGGCGCCGTACTGGGCGCTGTTGGCGGCCATGCCGAGGATCTCCGTCGCCGCCAGGTTGGCCGAGATGAAGGCCAGACCCGTGATCCAGGCCGGCAGCGAGCGACCGGAGAGGAAGAAGTCCAGGCTCGTCTTCACCGAGCGGCGGGCCGCGAAGCCGATCCCGAGGACGACGACGAAGTAGATGCCGAGGATCGTGTAGTCGAGCCAGTTGGTGGGGAGCCTCAGCTCGGCCGCGAGGTATGCGCTATGTGCGGCATGTGCGCCGTTTGTGGGGGATTGCATAGTCAGCAATTGAACACCTCGACTGATGCGCTTTGTTTGATTGCGGTGTTGACTCTGGTGGGGGGTTATGGTTATTTGTGTTTAGTTATGTTTGAGTGAAGGAGTCCAGCGGTGAAGAAGACCTCGACCCGGCTGGCCGACGGTCGCGAGCTCATCTACTACGACCTGCGCGACGACACCGTCCGCGACGCCGTGGACCGGCGTCCGCTGGAGCGGACTGTCACCACGTCCGAGGTTCGTCGGGATCCGCTGCTCGGCGACTCCGTTGCCATCGCCTCGCACCGACAGGGGCGCACCTACCACCCGCCCAAGGACGAGTGCCCGCTGTGCCCCACGCAGGGTGAGCGCCTCAGCGAGATCCCGGACTCGTCGTACGACGCCGTGGTCTTCGAGAACCGTTTCCCCTCGCTGGCCGGGGACTCGGGGCGCTGCGAGGTGGTCTGCTTCACCTCCGACCACAACTCGTCCTTCGCGGACCTCACCGAGGAGCAGGCGCGGCTCGTCCTGGACGCGTGGACCGACCGGACGTCGGAGCTGTCTCATCTGCCCTCCGTGGAGCAGGTCTTCTGTTTCGAGAACAGGGGTGCGGAGATCGGTGTGACCCTGGGTCACCCCCATGGCCAGATCTACGCGTACCCCTTCACCACCCCTCGCACCGCCCTGATGCTGCGTTCTCTCGCCGCGCACAAGGACGCGACCGGAGGGGAGAACCTCTTCGACGCCGTACTGGAGAGCGAGCTCGCCGGTGAGCGGGTGGTCCTGGAGGGCGAGCACTGGGTCGCCTTCGTGCCCTACGCCGCGCACTGGCCCTACGAGGTGCACCTGTACCCGAAGCGCCGGGTGCCCGATCTGCTCGGGCTCGACGAGGAGGCCCGCACAGAGTTCCCCCAGGTCTATCTGGAACTCTTGAAGCGCTTCGACCGGATTTTCGGCGAGGGTGAGCCTCCGACGCCGTACATCGCCGCCTGGCACCAGGCCCCGTTCGGTGCGCTGGAGGACTTCGAGGGTGTCAACCGCGACGACTTCGCGCTGCATCTGGAGCTTTTCACCATCCGTCGTACGTCCGGCAAGCTGAAGTTCCTCGCGGGCTCCGAGTCGGGGATGAACGTCTTCATCAACGACATCCGGCCGGAGGCCGCGGCACAGCGACTGCGAGAGGTAGCGAGTTCATGAAGTACCTGGTGACAGGTGGCGCGGGGTATGTCGGCGGGGTCGTGGCCCAGCACCTCATCGAGGCGGGCCACGAGGTCGTCGTCCTCGACAACCTCTCCACCGGCTTCCGCGACGGAGTGCCCGCGGGCGCCTCGTTCATCGAGGGCGACATCCGCGACGCCGCCAAGTGGCTCGACTCCTCCTACGACGGCGTGCTCCACTTCGCCGCGTCCTCGCAGGTCGGCGAGTCGGTCGTGAAGCCCGAGAAGTACTGGGACAACAACGTCGGCGGCACCATGGCGCTGCTCGGCGCGATGCGCGAGGCCGGCGTCAGGAAGCTCGTCTTCTCCTCCACGGCCGCCACGTACGGGGAGCCCGAGGAGGTGCCGATCGTCGAGTCGGCGCCCACGAAGCCCACCAACCCGTACGGCGCCTCCAAGCTCGCCGTCGACTTCATGATCACCAGCGAGGCGAACGCCCACGGCCTCGGTGCTGTCTCCCTGCGCTACTTCAACGTGGCCGGCGCCTACGGCAAGCAGGGCGAGCGGCACGACCCCGAGTCGCACCTCATCCCGCTGATCCTCCAGGTCGCCCAGGGCAGGCGGGAGGCGATCTCGGTCTTCGGCGAGGACTACCCGACCCCGGACGGCACCTGCGTCCGCGACTACATCCACGTCGCCGACCTCGCCGACGCCCACCTCCTCGCCCTGAAGGCGGCCGAGCCGGGCGAGCACCTCATCTGCAACCTCGGCAACGGCGAGGGCTTCTCCGTCCGCCAGGTCATCGAGACGGTCCGCCGGGTGACCGGCCACCCGATCCCCGAGATCGTGGCCCCCCGCCGGGGCGGCGACCCGGCCACCCTGGTCGCCTCAGCCGCCACCGCCCGCGAGAAGCTGGGCTGGAACCCGACCCGCGCGGACCTCGCGGGGATCGTCGCGGACGCCTGGGAGTTCGCGCAGCACATCGCGAAGGAGCAGTAGTGGCACAGCAGGTGCGGGACGGGTTCGTCGAGCTGTACGGGGCCGAGCCCGAGGGTGTCTGGTCGGCGCCGGGCCGCGTCAACCTCATCGGTGAGCACACCGACTACAACGACGGCTTCGTGATGCCCTTCGCGCTGCCGCACACCGCGACCGCGGCCGTCTCCCGGCGCACCGACGGCGTCCTGCGGCTGCACTCGGGCGACGTCGAGGGCGGCGTCGTCGAACTGCGCCTGGACGACCTCGCCCCGGAGAGCGACCGGAACTGGACCGCCTACCCGGCCGGTGTGGTCTGGGCGCTGCGCGAGGCCGGCCACCCGGTCACCGGCGCGGACATCCACCTCACCTCGACGGTCCCGTCGGGCGCGGGCCTGTCCTCGTCGGCGGCCCTGGAGGTCGTCGTCGCGCTCGCCCTGAACGACCTGTACGAACTCGGCCTCCAGCGCTGGCAGCTGGCCCGGCTGTGCCAGCGCGCCGAAAACGTCTACGTCGGCGCCCCCACCGGGATCATGGACCAGACCGCGTCCGCCTGCTGCGAGAGCGGCCACGCCCTGTTCCTCGACACCCGGGACCTCTCCCAGAAGCAGATCCCCTTCGACCTCGCCGCCGAGGGCATGGTCCTGCTCGTCGTCGACACGCAGGTCAAGCACTCGCACAGCGAGGGCGAGTACGGCAAGCGCCGCGCCGGCTGCGAGCGGGGCGCGGCCCTGCTCGGCGTCGACGCGCTGCGGGACATCCCCTACGGCGAGCTCGACGCGGCCCTCGGACGGCTCGGCGACGACGAGGAGGCCGTCCGTCTGGTGCGGCACGTGGTCACCGAGGACGAGCGGGTCGAGAAGGTCGTCGCCCTGCTGGAGTCGGGCGAGACCCGTGCGATCGGCCCGGTGCTGGTCGCGGGCCACGCCTCGCTGCGGGACGACTTCCGGATCTCCTGCCCGGAGCTGGACCTGGTCGTCGACACCGCCCTCGCCTCCGGTGCCCTGGGCGCCCGGATGACCGGCGGCGGCTTCGGCGGCTCGGCGATCGTGCTGGCGGAGGCGACCGACGTGGAGGCCATCACCAAGGCGGTCGAACAGGCCTTCGCCGCCGCGGAGTTCACCGCTCCGCGGGTCTTCGAGGCGGTTCCCTCCCCGGGGGCCCGGCGCCTGGCCTGAGACCGGCTGACCGCTGTTTTGCCCGGCTTGATCCGAACTTGGGGAAAGCCGGGCCTCACCCTGACGTACGCCCCAGTAGGTTCGGAGCGTGAGTCGAGGGCGTCATCGCATCCTGTCGGCGATCGGCATCGGCTGCTACGCACTTGCCGCGATCGCCGGCCTCTTCGTGCTGGCGGACCACCAGGGCTCCGGCCTCCTGGTGCCCCTGTGGATCGCCCACGGCGTGCTCCTCGCCGTGCTGCTGACGAAACTCGCCGCCGACGAGACCGGCCTGTCCGCGGCGCTCCTCGTGGTGGGCGCCTCCCTGGTGGCGGTGTACATCGCCGACCTGGCCCGCGACGACCTCACCCTGGAGCGGCGCGGCGAACGGATCAGCGCGACCGTCGTCCGTGAGTGGCTCGACCCCGACCAGAGCCGGGCCGACCACACCTACGACTACGCCCTCGCCCGCCGCGACGGCACCCGGCTCCCCGGCCCCGCCCTCCAGGCCGGGTCCGGCAGCTTCGCCCTCGGCCAGCGCGTCACCGTGCTCGCCGACCCCCGGGGCGAACTGCGCCCCCGCGTCCCGGGAGACCTGGACGCGACCCGGGACGTGCTGAGCGTCGGAGCGTTCGCGCTGATCGCACTCGGCGTGGTCGCGGCCACGGCCCGCCGGGGCATGACCGTCTCCCGCCGGCGGGAGGAGCGGGCCAGGCTGGAGGAGCAGGAGCACATCCTCCGCGAGGCCCTGCGCACGGCCGCCGCCGACCCGAACGGCTTCGTCGAGGTGCACCCCGAGCACTACCCGGACGTCTCCCACCGCCGCGCGGCCGGCATCGCGGGCGAGCTCGGCCTGGAACCCGCGGACGATCCGGGCTCCTGGCGCTTCAGGGGCTGAGCCGCTTGGTCAGCGTGAACTCCGTGACCCCCGGCGGGTAGTCCGGGATCACGCAGACCACGTCGTAACCCTGCTTCCGGTAGAACTCCGGCGCCTGGAAGTCCCAGGTCTCCAGGCGCACGGAGGTGCAGCCCCGCTTGTGACGTGCCGTGCGCTCCGCCTGTGCGAGCAACTGCGAACCCAGGCCCGCCCCGCGGTGCCGTTCGTCGACCCAGAGATAGGTCACGTGGAGCCAGCCGGCCCAGGTGTGGCCGACCAGTCCGCCCGCCAGGGCGCCGGCCTCGTCCAACACCCAGAGATGGAGCGGAAGTTCGCGTTCACCTGGGGTTCCGCGCAGGGCGCGGAGCACCGGGGAGGCCGCCGTGTTGGCGTCCCGCAGCCGGGTGCGGAGCAGATCGAGCCGGGCCTTGTCGACTTCTGTCTCCAGACGAAACATGCGGCTCACCATAAACGCACCGGACAGCCAGTTCTGCAAATAACCTTCCGCTCCTGCCCCCCGGCCGTACCCTGATGAACAGCACCGGTGGGGGCCGGTGCTGATGCAGGGGGGCGAGACAGTCGGGTACGGCGCCCGAAGTGGGGGTAGCAGTTCTTGCGCGGCGACGGTCGTGCGGCCATCGTGCTTCAGGCGTCGTACTCGCGGCGGTGTCGTCTCCCGAGTCGTCCTCAGACGATGGCGATGGGGTATCCCCTGCTCTTCGAGAGCTCGGGGAAGGGGGTTACGTGGTTCGCATCCGAGTCCTGGTCGTCGACGACCATCGCATCTTCGCCGAATCGCTCGCCGCGGCGCTCGCGGCCGAGCCGGACGTGGAGGTCTCCGCGGCCGGCAGCGGTCCTGCCGCGCTGCGCTCGCTGGAGCGGGCGGCCGCCGAGGGCCGCCGCTTCGACGTCCTGCTCGTCGACGCCGACCTGGGCGGCAACGTCCAGGGCATCAGGCCCGCGGTCTCCGTGCAGGAGGGCAACGAGGACGGTCTGGTAGACGGCATCTCGCTGGTCGCCGGGGTCCGTACGGCGCAGCCGGCGGTCCGGATCGTCGTGCTCGCCGAGAAGGACGACCCGCGCCGGGCCGCGCTCGCGCTCCAGGCGGGCGCCTCGGGCTGGGTCGCCAAGGACTGCTCGCTGTCCCGGCTGCTCACCGTCATCCGGGGGGTCCTGCGGGACGAGACCCATCTGCCGCCCGCGCTGCTCACGGGCGTCCTGCGCGAGCTCACCGCGGCCCGCAAGCACCGCACCGAGAGCGAGCGCCTGGTGGAGTCCCTCACTCCGAGGGAGCGCGAGGTGCTGCGCTGCATGGTGGCCGGGCTGGGCCGCAAGGCGGTCGCCGAGCGGCTGTTCCTCTCCCCGCACACCGTCCGCACCCATATGCAGAACGTCCTCGGCAAGCTGGGCGTCCACTCCACCCTGGCCGCCGTCGCGTTGGCGCGGCGCGCGGGTGTGGGGCCGGCCGACCTGGCCGGGGATGTGGTCGAACGGGGCGGTCAGCTGGCGTAGGGAGCAAGGCCGCCTGATCATCGTCCGCGGGCGGCCACGCCGTAGGGCGCGGGGCTGTATCGCCAGGCGGCTCCGCCGCGCGGGCGCGACGAGCCACCACGGCTCCGCCGTCCGACGCCGGCCCGGCGCGGCACTGCCCCGAACGGCTCTCCCGGCGGAGCGCCTAGCCGGGGATGTTGTCGAACGGGGCGGTCAACTGGCGTAGCAGCCCGGCCAGTTCCCCGCGCTGGGCGCGAGAGAGCTCGGCGAGGATCGCTCGTTCCTGTTCCAGCAGACCGGCGAGGGCCTGGTCCGCGCGGTCCTTGCCGTCCTCGGTGAGCCTGACCAGCACTCCGCGCCGGTCGCTCGGATCGGGCAGCCGCTCCACCAGGCCCTTTTTGGCCAGCCGGTCGATGCGGTTGGTCATGGTGCCCGAGGTGACCAGAGTCTGCGTCAGCAGCTGCCCCGGGGAGAGCTGGTACGGCGTCCCCGCGCGCCGGAGCGCGGTCAGCACGTCGAACTCCCAGGGCTCCAGGCTGTGCTCGGCGAAGGCCAGCCGGCGCGCCCGGTCCAGGTGCCGGGCCAGTCTGCTCACCCGGCTGAGCACCTCGAGCGGTTCCACGTCGAGGTCAGGGCGCTCCCGGCGCCACGCAGCGACCAGCCGATCGACCTCGTCCTCCATGACGATCAGTGTAGTGGTTGTGTCGACATGAAGTCTCTTGACGTCAAGTCTCTTGACGTCAAGATAATAGAACGGGAACACTGAGCCCCATGACGACCTGGGACCCCGCTCAGTACCTCCGCCACGCCGGCCACCGCGCCCGCCCCTTCACGGACCTCCTCGCCAGGGTCCCCGACCTGCCCGGTCGGACGCCCCTGATCGCCGACCTCGGCTGCGGCCCCGGCAACGTGACCACGCTCCTCGCCGCCCGCTGGCCCACCGCCCGGATCACCGGCTACGACAACTCGGCCGAGATGCTCGACAAGGCACGGGTCGAGTACGCGGGACCCACGGCCGGCGGTGGGAGCCTCGACTTCGCCCACGCGGACGTGCGCACCTGGGCGCCCGCACAGCCGTACGACCTGATCATCAGCAATGCCACGCTCCAGTGGGTGCCGGGGCATGTGGAGCGGTTCGCCGAGTGGATCGCCGGGCTCGCCCCGGGCGGCACCTTCGCCTTCCAGGTCCCCGGCAACTTCGGCTCCCCGAGCCACCGCCTGATGCGCGAACTGGCGGAGACCGCGGGCCTCGCGGACGCCCTGCGCCACGAGGACGCCGTGCTCACGCCCGAGGCGTATCTCGCGGTGCTGGCCGACCTGGGCTGCGAGGCCGACGCCTGGGAGACGACCTACGTGCACCTGCTCCAGGGCGAGGACCCGGTCCTGGACTGGGTGAAGGGGACGGGCCTGCGCCCGCTCCTGGCCGCGCTCGCCGACGACCCGGGAGCCAGGCAGGAGTTCCTGGCCGCGTACCGGTCCGCCCTGCGCGAGGCGTATCCGAGGGGCCCGCACGGCACCCCGTTCCCGTTCCGCCGCGTCTTCGCGGTGGCGCGAAAGAAGCGGGGACTTCCCGGTTAGGGCGGGCCCTTTCGGGTTACCCGCGGTGATGAAAGCGAAGTCGTCCATCGCTGGGAGTGAGAACCGTGGCAGGAGACCAGAAGGCCAAGGCCAAGGTGGAGCAGGCCAAGGGCAAGGCCAAGGAGACGGTGGGGCGCGCGGTCGGCAACGAGCGCATGGAGGCCGAGGGCCGTGCCGCCCAGTCCAAGGGCGACGCTCGCCAGGCCAAGGAGAAGACCAAGGACGTCTTCAAGCACTGACCCGCGACAGACACGACGGCCCGTGCACCGACGAGGTGCACGGGCCGTCGTGCGGGCGGTGACGGGTCAGCGCCACTCCGCCGGGATGTGCTTGACCTGCTCCAGGATGTCCCAGTCCTTGGGGCGTGCGCCGGGCGAGTTCCAGGGCGCACCCCGGCCGAGCCAGTAGCCGCGGTAGTCACGCAGGCCCATCACGCTGACATCGCTCATGCTGGGCTCGTTTCCGCAGCACGGGCAGATGGCCCCCTCGTTGGGCCAGCCCCCCTCCCAGAAGGGCTCCATCCCGTCGTCGTATCCGCAGACACGGCAGACGGTCTCCGACGGTTCCGCCACCCTGTCCAGCCCCTTCAGCTCTTGCGGCGCCCAATCAGGTGCGGCTTCGCCTCCAGGCCGTCCAGGCCGTGCCAGGCCAGGTTGACCAGGTGCGCGGCGACCTCCGCCTTCTTCGGGCGGCGCACGTCCAGCCACCACTGACCGGTCAGGGCGACCATGCCGACCAGGGCCTGGGCGTACAGCGGGGCCAGTTTCGGGTCGAAGCCGCGGCTCTTGAACTCGCGGCCCAGGATGTCCTCCACCTGCGTGGCGATGTCCGAGATGAGCGAGGCGAAGGAACCCGTGGACTGGGGGATCGGGGAGTCGCGGACCAGGATCCGGAAACCGTCCGTGAACTCCTCGATGTAGTCCAGGAGCGCGAACGCGGCCTGCTCGCACAGCTCACGGGGATGCCCCGCGGTCAGCGAACTCGTCACCATGTCCAGCAGGCGCCGCATCTCGCGGTCCACCACCACCGCGTACAGCCCCTCCTTGCCGCCGAAGTGCTCGTACACCACCGGCTTGGAGACGCCCGCCTTCGCTGCGATCTCCTCGACCGACGTGCCCTCGAAGCCCTTCGCGGCGAACAGCGTGCGACCGATCTCCAGAAGCTGCGCGCGGCGCTCGGCACCCGTCATCCGGGTGCGCCGGGCACGCCGCGGCTTCGCTTCGTCGCTCGGGGTACTGCTGGAGTCGGTCGCCACGGCGTCCATCATGCCGCCTCGGCGGTCTCCTCCTTGCGCCGGGAGCCGTCCCCGTCCGTGATCCGGCGGGAATCGATACGCGAGCGTGACGGCCAGCGCACGTCGTACGCCCAGCCCAGCAGCTCGAACCAGCGGATGATCCGTGCCGAGGAGTCCACCTGCCCCCGCATCACCCCGTGCCGCGCCGAGGTCGGGTCGGCGTGGTGCAGGTTGTGCCAGGACTCACCGCAGGACAGCACGGCCAGCCACCACACGTTGCCCGAGCGGTCCCGGGACTTGAAGGGCCGCTTGCCGACCGCGTGACAGATCGAGTTGATCGACCAGGTCACGTGGTGGAGCAGGCAGACGCGGACCAGCGAGCCCCAGAAGAAGCCGGTGAACGCGCCCCACCAGGACATCGTCACCAGACCGCCGATCACGGCGGGCAGGGCCAGCGAGAGCATCGTCCAGTAGATGAAGTTGCGGGAGATCGACCTGATCGCCGGGTCCTTGATCAGGTCCGGCGCGTACTTGTCCTGCGGGGTCTGCTCCTCGTCGAACATCCAGCCGATGTGAGCCCACCACAGGCCCTTGACCAGTGCCGGGACCGTCTCGCCGAACCGCCACGGCGAGTGGGGGTCGCCCTCGGCGTCGGAGAACTTGTGGTGCTTGCGGTGGTCGGCGACCCAGCGCACCAGCGGCCCCTCGACCGCCAGCGAGCCCATGATCGCCAGCGCGATCCGCAGCGGCCGCCTGGCCTTGAAGGAGCCGTGCGTGAAGTAGCGGTGGAAGCCGATCGTGATGCCGTGGCATCCGAGGTAGTAGAAGAAGACCAGCAGACCGAGGTCCAGCCAGCTCACACCCCAGCCCCACGCCAGCGGCACCGCCGCGAGCAGCGCGAGGAAGGGGACGGTGATGAAGAGGACCAGCGTGATCTGCTCGATCGAGCGTTTCTGCTCGCCGCCCAGGGTCGCGGAGGGCGGGGTCGGGCCGTCGGTCGACTTCGGGGCGTCATCGATCACATCGGAGCTCGCGGTCATGGGGCGTCCCCTGTGGGGTCGAGGGTTGAGACAGGTGCCGGGCTGCGGAAATCCTTCCCGTGGTCCGTTACGGCGGTCCCTACGGTTCCGTAACCTACGGCGTCGTAAGTATGGCAGTGCGTCGCCGTCTCACGGCAAGAGCCCAAAAGTCTGCGCGTCCGCATCGACACCTATCCTTGGAGTCGGTCGGACAGCGCGGTCCGCTCTGAATTCTTCCCGGATGTCCGGCCCGTATGCGGCGGCTGCCGCACGACCGCACTCCGGGTTCCCCTCCCGGACGAGCTTCAACACTGCAAGGAGCCGCACCTGTGAGCAGTGCCGACGACCTGACTACGAGCGCCACGTCGACCGGTAGTGAGTTGCGTGCCGACATCCGCCGCCTCGGCGATCTCCTGGGCGAGACCCTCGT
This sequence comes from Streptomyces sp. 351MFTsu5.1, assembly GCF_000383655.1. NCBI lineage: Bacteria > Bacillati > Actinomycetota > Actinomycetes > Kitasatosporales > Streptomycetaceae > Streptomyces > Streptomyces sp. 351MFTsu5.1. The sequence goes on from NZ_KB911784.1 coordinate 160,011, forward strand.
CCGCCAGGAGGGTCCCGAGCTGCTGGACCTGGTCGAGCGGGTGCGCCACCTCACCCGTGAGGACGGCGAGGCCGCCGCCGAGCTGCTGCGCGGCACCGAACTGGAGACCGCCGCCAAGCTGGTGCGCGCCTTCTCCACCTACTTCCACCTGGCCAACGTCACCGAGCAGGTGCACCGCGGCCGTGAGCTGCGGGCCCGCCGGGCCGCCGAGGGCGGTCTCCTCGCCCGCACGGCCGACCGCCTCAAGGACGCCGACCCCGAGCACCTGCGCCAGACCGTCGCCAACCTCAACGTCCGCCCGGTCTTCACCGCGCACCCCACCGAGGCCGCCCGCCGCTCGGTGCTGAACAAGCTCCGTCGGATCGCCGCCCTCCTGGAGACACCGGTCATCGAGGCGGACCGGCGTCGCTACGACACCCGTCTGGCCGAGAACATCGACCTCGTCTGGCAGACGGACGAACTCCGCGTCGTCCGCCCCGAGCCCGCCGACGAGGCCCGCAACGCCATCTACTACCTCGACGAGCTGCACGCCGGCGCGGTGGGCGACGTCCTGGAGGACCTCACCGCCGAGCTGGAGCGCGTCGGCGTCCGACTCCCCGACGCCACCCGCCCCCTGACCTTCGGCACCTGGATCGGCGGCGACCGCGACGGCAACCCCAACGTCACCCCGCAGGTCACCTGGGACGTCCTGATCCTCCAGCACGAGCACGGCATCAACGACGCCCTGGAGCTCATCGACGAGCTGCGCGGCTTCCTGTCGAACTCCATCCGCTACACCGGCGCCACCGAGGAACTCCTGGAGTCCCTCAAGGCCGACCTGGAGCGCCTCCCGGAGATCAGCCCGCGCTACAAGCGGCTGAACGCCGAGGAGCCGTACCGCCTCAAGGCCACCTGCATCCGGCAGAAGCTGGAGAACACCAAGACCCGCCTGGCCAAGGGCATCCCGCACGAGGACGGCCGCGACTACCTCGGCACCAGCGAGCTGCTCCAGGACCTCACCCTGATCCAGACCTCGCTGCGCGAGCACCGGGGCGGGCTCTTCGCCGACGGCCGGCTGGACCGCACCATCCGCACCCTGGCCGCGTTCGGCCTCCAGCTCGCCACCATGGACGTCCGCGAGCACGCCGACGCCCACCACCACGCCCTCGGCCAGCTCTTCGACCGGCTCGGCGAGGAGTCCTGGCGGTACGCCGACATGCCCCGCGACTACCGCGGCAAGCTGCTCGCGAAGGAGCTGCGGTCCCGGAGGCCGCTGGCCCCGACCCCGGCGCCGCTGGACGCCGCGGGGGAGAAGACCCTCGGCGTCTTCCACACCGTCAAGCGCGCCCTCGACGTCTTCGGGCCCGAGGTCATCGAGTCGTACATCATCTCGATGTGCCAGGGCGCCGACGACGTCTTCGCCGCCGCGGTCCTGGCCCGCGAGGCGGGTCTTCTGGACCTGCACGCCGGCTGGGCGAAGATCGGCATCGTGCCGCTCCTGGAGACCACCGACGAGCTGAAGGCCGCCGACACCATCCTGGAGGACATGCTCTCCGACCCGTCCTACCGGCGCCTGGTCGCGCTCCGGGGCGATGTCCAGGAGGTCATGCTCGGCTACTCCGACTCCTCGAAGTTCGGCGGCATCACCACCTCGCAGTGGGAGATCCACCGCGCCCAGCGCCGCCTGCGCGACGTCGCCCACCGCTACGGCGTACGCCTGCGCCTCTTCCACGGCCGCGGCGGCACCGTCGGCCGCGGTGGCGGTCCCTCGCACGACGCGATCCTCGCCCAGCCCTGGGGCACCCTGGAGGGCGAGATCAAGGTGACCGAGCAGGGCGAGGTCATCTCCGACAAGTACCTCGTGCCGTCGCTGGCCCGGGAGAACCTGGAGCTGACGGTCGCGGCCACCCTCCAGGCCTCCGCCCTGCACACCGCCCCGCGCCAGTCCGACGAGGCGCTGGCCCGCTGGGACGCGGCCATGGACGTGGTGAGCGACGCCGCCCACGCGGCCTACCGGCGCCTCGTCGAGGACCCGGACCTGCCGAACTACTTCCTCGCCTCGACGCCGGTGGACCAGCTCGCCGACCTGCACCTCGGCTCCCGGCCCTCCCGGCGCCCCGGCTCCGGCGTCTCCCTCGACGGGCTCCGCGCCATCCCGTGGGTGTTCGGCTGGACCCAGTCCCGGCAGATCGTCCCGGGCTGGTTCGGCGTCGGCTCGGGCCTCAAGGCGCTGCGCGAGGCGGGTCTGGACACGGTCCTCGACGAGATGCACGAGCAGTGGCACTTCTTCCGCAACTTCATCTCCAACGTGGAGATGACGCTCGCGAAGACCGACCTGCGCATCGCCCGCCACTACGTCGAGACCCTCGTCCCGGCCGAGCTCCAGCACGTCTTCGCCGCCATCGAGGCCGAGCACGAGCTCACCGTCCGCGAGGTCCTGCGCATCACCGGCGAGGCCGAACTCCTCGACGCCACCCCGGTCCTGAGGCAGACCTTCGCGATCCGGGACGCCTACCTGGACCCGATCTCCTACCTCCAGGTGACCCTGCTCAAGCGCCAGCGCGACGCGGCCGCCGCGGGCGAGCCCGCCGACCCGCTGCTCTCCCGCGCCCTGCTCCTGACGGTCAACGGCGTGGCGGCCGGCCTGCGCAACACCGGCTGACCTCCCGCACGCACGGAAAAGGGCGGTGCCCCCGGGATCCCGGGGGCACCGCCCTTTTTTTGGTACGTCAGGCCCGGCGCCGCCGGACCACGAGGTAACCGCCCGCGGCCAGCAGCGCCGCGGAGACCCCGGCGAGCAGGCCGACCGGAGCGCTGCTGCCGGTCTCGGCGAGGTCACCGGTGGAGCCCTGCGGGGAGGCGGAGGAGGCGGCGGACGCGGAGGCCCCGGCCTCGGTGGACTCGCCGGGCTCGGCGCTCGGCTCGTCACTCGGGCCGGTGCTCGGCGAGCCGGACGGCGTGGACGTGGCCGAGGTGGAGGGAGAAGCGGAGGTGGTGGGCGTGGCCGTACCGCCACCGCCCTGCTCGTCCTCGCAGTCCGTCCAGAACACCTTGTGCTTGGCGGCGCCCTTCTCGCCCTCGAAGTTCCAGAACAGCTTGTAGTGGCCGTCGGGCAGCGACAGGTCGTCCGTGCGGCCGTGACCGTCGGAGTCCAGCGTGATCTCGCCGGACTTCACGGTCTCGCCCTTGACGTCGGCCGTCGGGGCCCAGGCCTCGATGTGCCAGTCGACCTCCTGGACGGCGTCGAAGCCGAAGGCGTCCAGGTAGAAGGTGCACACGTGCGGCTCGTTCTTGCGGAGCTCTTCGCCGGTGGTGGCGTCGTGGATCTTCACGGTGCCGTTGTCCCCGGGCGGGGTGGCGTGGGCGGCCGGAGCGACGACGAAGGCCGCTGCGGCGACGGCGGACAGGACGCCGGCGCGGTGGAGGGTACGCATGGGGCAGTTATCCATCTTCGGGAGTGAACGGGAAGATGTGGAGGGGGCGGCTCAGCATGTGGCTGTGACTGACCTCTGGTCAATCACGAACAGACAACACTCAGGTTCTCTACAGAAAGAGAGAACGCCGAACCCTCTCAGACCGTCACGAAAGCGGCCGTGAGCAGCGCGATCCCCGACCCCGCCAGCACCCACGCGAACCGCGTCCGGCGCAGCCCGCCCGCCACGACCACCGACGCGAGCAGCAGCGCCCCGCCCATCGGCACCCAGGAGTAGAGCACTCCGGCCGGTCCGGACCGTACGACGTCCCGCGTACCGGGCTTGACCACGACCGCGTAGCGCTGCCCCTTGCGCACCGCCGCCGTGTGCTCGATATCGACCCGGTCCCGCGCCACCGACCCGTGCGACGACGGCGTGTACGGCCCGCTGCACACGTCCCCGGCACACCGCTCCACCTCGACCGTGCCGCGCTCGCGCCCCTTGGTCAGCATCACGTACTGCGCGCTGCCCCAGGAGGCCCACACCCCGGCGATCAGGATGACCACCGTGACCGTTCCCATCGCCGCGAGCCGCCCGAACCGCAGGGCGGCGGTCGAGGTCTGGCGGGCGGCTGGACGGGAGGAGGCGGCGGTGGCAGGCATGGCCGGGATCATTGGCCATGGCATTGCCGGAAGTCAATGCGAGCCGGGGGAGGAGGGCCAGGGCTAGGAGTTGTACGTGGTCTGCGCGCGCTCGAGACCCTCGGTCACCAGCGCCTCCACCGCGTCGGCCGCCCGGTCCACGAAGTAGTCCAGCTCCTTGCGCTCGCTCGACGAGAAGTCCTTCAGCACGAAGTCGGCGACCTGCATACGGCCCGGCGGCCGCCCGATCCCGAACCGCACCCGGTGGTAGTCCGCGCCGAACGCCTTCGTCATCGACTTCAGCCCGTTGTGGCCGTTGTCCCCGCCGCCGAGCTTGAGGCGCAGGACGCCGTAGTCGATGTCGAGCTCGTCATGGATCGCCACGATGTTCGCGACCGGCACCTTGTAGAAGTCCTTGAGCGCGTTCACCGGGCCGCCGGACAGGTTCATGAAGGACATCGGCTTGGCCAGGATCACCCGCCGGTTCGCCGGTCCGGGCGGTCCGATCCGCCCCTCGACGACCTGCGCCTGCGCCTTGCCGGCCCGCTTGAACCGGCCCCCGATCCGCTGGGCCAGCAGATCGGCCACCATGAAGCCGACGTTGTGCCGGTTGGCGGCGTACTCGGGTCCCGGGTTGCCGAGGCCCACGATCAGCCAGGGCTCGCTGGCAGGGGTGGTCACGTCCATGTCTCCTCACGTGCAACAGCCGCCGCCCCCCTGAGGGAGCAGCGGCTGGAGCTTATACGGCGAGCGCTGGGGCTCAGGCCTCGGCGGCCTCGTCGCCCTCGGCCTCTTCGCCCTCGGTCTCCTCGGCCTGCGCGGCCAGCACCTGGAGGACGACGGTCTCGCCGTCGACGTCCAGCGTGGTGCCCTTCGGCAGGGTGATGTCCTTGGCGAGGATGGAGTCACCCGCGGCCAGGCCCGCGATGGAGACGGTGACCGACTCGGGGATGTGCGTGGCCTCGGCCACGACCGGAAGCGCGTTCAGGACGTGCTCCAGCAGGAAGGCGCCCGGGGCCAGCTCGCCCTCGGTCTGGACGTAGACCTCGACGTTGACCTTCTCGCCGCGCTTGACCAGCAGCAGGTCGACGTGCTCCAGGAAGCCCTTGATCGGGTCGCGCTGCACGGACTTCGGGATCGCCAGCTCGTTGGTCTTGCCGTCGATGTCCAGGGAGATCAGGACGTTCGACGTGCGCAGCGCGAGCAGCAGCTCGTGGCCCGGGAGGGTCAGGTGGACGGTCTCGCCACCGTGGCCGTAGAGAACACCGGGAACCTTGGAGTCACGGCGGATGCGGCGGGCGGCGCCCTTGCCGAACTCGGTACGGGTCTCGGCGGAGATCTTGACCTCGGACATGCGGATCACTCCTCGTATGGGTGAGTAACGGACAGGGTCACCCGGCCACGAACGGCCTGCTACGAAGAGCGCGTCGATAACGGATCGCCGTATCCACGGATACGGCCTCCCTCGCCGAGCAACTGGGGCAGTCTACTCGGCGCGGGAGGCCACTGAAAAATCGATCATGCAGAAGCGTTTTTACAGCTCACCGCACGCTCACTGCTCGTCGAAGAGGCTGGTCACCGACCCGTCCTCGAACACCTCACGCACCGCGCTCGCGATCGTCGGCGCGATCGACAGGACCTTGATCTTGTCCAGGTCCCGGGACAGCTCGCCCGGCGTCGGCAGGGTGTTGGTGAACACGAACTCGCTCACCCGGGAGTTCTTCAGGCGGTCGGCCGCCGGACCGGACAGCACACCGTGGGTGGCCGTCACGATGACGTCCTCCGCGCCGTGCGCGAACAGCGCGTCCGCGGCCGCGCAGATGGTGCCACCGGTGTCGATCATGTCGTCGACCAGGACGCACACGCGGCCCTTGACCTCACCCACGACCTCGTGGACGGTCACCTGGTTCGCCACGTCCTTGTCGCGCCGCTTGTGCACGATCGCCAGGGGCGCGCCCAGCCGGTCGCACCAGCGGTCCGCGACCCGTACCCGGCCGGCGTCCGGCGAGACCACCGTGAGCTTCGCCCGGTCGATCTTCCGGCCCACGTAGTCCGCGAGCAGCGGCAGCGCGAACAGGTGGTCCACGGGCCCGTCGAAGAAGCCCTGGATCTGGTCGGTGTGCAGATCGACGGTCAGCAGACGGTCGGCACCGGCGGTCTTCATCAGGTCCGCGATCAGCCGCGCCGAGATCGGCTCACGGCCGCGGTGCTTCTTGTCCTGGCGCGCATAGCCGTAGAACGGCACGATGACCGTGATGGAGCGGGCCGACGCGCGCTTCAGCGCGTCGATCATGATGAGCTGCTCCATGATCCACTGGTTGATCGGAGCAGTGTGGCTCTGGATCACGAAGCAGTCCGCACCGCGGGCCGACTCCTGGTAGCGGACGTAGATCTCGCCGTTCGCGAAGTCGAAGGCCTTGGTCGGGACGACCCCGACACCCAACTGCTGGGCGACCTCCTCGGCAAGCTCGGGGTGGGCGCGGCCGGAGAAGAACATCATCTTCTTCTCGCCGGTCGTCTTGATCCCGGTCACAGCTGTCTCCTCAGAGGTGTCTACAGCGGGGGTGTGCACTTATCACGGTACGACGACTTCGGCGCACCTGTTTCCGGTCAGCTCTCGCGCTCGTGCTGGCCAGAGGCCGCTTCGGCAGCCTTCGCCGCCGCGCTCCCCGGGCGCTTGCGGGCCACCCAACCCTCGATATTCCGCTGCTGGCCACGGGCCACGGCCAGCGAACCGGGCGGCACGTCCTTCGTGATCACCGACCCCGCCGCGGTGTAGGAACCGTCCCCGACCGTGACAGGAGCCACAAACATGTTGTCCGAACCCGTGCGGCAGTGCGACCCCACGGTGGTGTGGTGTTTGTCCTTCCCGTCGTAGTTCACGAAGACGCTCGCGGCACCGATGTTGGTGTACTCACCGATGGTGGCGTCACCGACGTAGGACAGGTGCGGCACCTTCGTCCCCTCGCCGATGCTCGCGTTCTTCGTCTCGACGTACGTGCCGATCTTGCCCTTGGCGCCCAGCCGGGTGCCGGGACGCAGATAGGCGTACGGCCCGACGCTCGCGCCGGGACCGATGTGGGAGCTGTAGGCGACGGTGTTGTCGACGCGCGCCCCCGCTGCCACATGGGTGTCCGTGAGGCGGCTGTTGGGACCCACCTCGGCGCCCTCGCCGATGTGGGTGGAGCCGTGCAGCTGGGTGCCCGGGTGCACGACGGCGTCCTGGTCGAAGGTGACGGTCACGTCGACCCAGGTGGTGGCCGGGTCGATCACGGTGACACCGGAGAGCATGGCGTCGGTCAGCAGCCGGTCGTTGAGGATGCGCCGGGCTTCGGAGAGCTGCACCCGGTTGTTGATGCCGGCGATCTCGCGGTGGTCGGCGGCGACGGCCGCGCCCACCCGGTGCCCGGCTTCACGCAGGATGCCGAGCACGTCCGTCAGGTACTCCTCGCCCTGCGAGTTGTCGGTGCGCACCTTGCCGAGCGCGTCCGCGAGCAGCTGCCCGTCGAAGGCGAACACCCCGGAGTTGATCTCCCGGACGGCCCGCTGCGCCTCGGAGGCGTCCTTGTGCTCGACGATCGCGGTCACGGCACCGGTGGCGGGGTCCCGCACGATCCGGCCGTACCCCGTCGCGTCCGGCACCTCGGCGCTCAGCACGGTGACCGCGTTGCCGTCCGAGGAGTGCGTGGCGGCAAGGGTGTTGAGGGTCTCGCCGGTCAGCAGGGGAGTGTCCCCGCACACCACGACGACGGTCCCGTCGACGGAACCCCCCAGCTCCTCCAAGGCCATTCGCACGGCGTGCCCGGTGCCGTTCTGCTGCGCCTGCACCGCGGTGCGGACGTCGGCGTCGGTGTCGGCGAGATGGGCGACGACCTTCTCCCGCGCGTGCCCCACCACCACGACGAGATGCTCGGGATCCAACTCACGGGCCGCGGCGAGCACATGGCCCACGAGGCTGCGACCGCACAGCTCGTGCAGGACCTTGGGTGTGGCCGACTTCATACGGGTGCCCTCACCCGCTGCGAGAACGACGACGGCTGCCGGGCGAATGGCGCTCACGGGATGCCCTTCGGCTGTGGAGGGGGTGGGGTGACATCCGCAGGATACCGGGGCGTTTTACAGGCGACATGAGAGCGGGCCCCGACAGTGCTGTCAGGGCCCGTACGCGGTTCGTGTGTGCTAGGGCTCCCCCGCCAGGACTCGAACCCGGACAAATGGCACCAAAAGCCACGGTGCTGCCAATTACACCACGGGGGATCAAACTTGGCCGAACCGGACAATTGGTCAGGTGGCCGAGTGGCGCCTCCTACTATGCCGTACCACCGGCCCTCGACGCGACGGTGTAGATCGGCGCGCTCGTGCGCGCACCACCTGTTTCGACGGCCCCCGTCGCACGGAACCGTGGTCGTCCGGTCACTCGAAGTGGTGTGAACCAGTCGTCGAAAGTCGCCGGAAATCCGGCACGGGGCGCCCGTAGGCTGGAGGCATGACCACGACGGGGGAAGACTCCACCACGGCTCAGCAGGGGCCGTGGTGGTGGGTGCGGTGGCGGAGTGCGGTACTGGACGTGGGCCTGGCCTCGGCGTCCGCGGTGGAGTGCGCGTTCGAGGGGATCCGGTTCGCGGGGGACGCCGGGATCCCGGCGGCCGCGGGGATCGTGTTCGGCGTGCTGGCCGGATCCGTACTGGTCGTCCGGCGCAAGTGGCCGATCGCCGTCGTGCTCGTGAGCATCGCGATCACCCCCGCCCAGATGGGCTACCTGATGGGCATCGTCGGCCTCTACACGCTCGCCGCCTCGGAGCTGCCGCGCCGGATCATCGGCTCCCTGGCCGGCATGTCCCTCGTCGGGATGCTGATCGTGATGTTCGTGCGGGTCCGGCAGGACCCGGGCCGGGCCGACCTCGACCTGGGCGACTGGTTCGTCCCCTTCGTCTCCATCACCACCGCCATCGGGATGACCGCGCCACCGCTGCTGCTCGGGCTGTACGTCGGCGCGCGGCGGCGGCTCATGGAGAGCCTGCGCGAGCGGGCCGACAGCCTCGAGCGGGAGCTCCAGCTGCTGGCCGAGCGGGCCGAGGAGCGCGCGCAGTGGGCGCGCAACGAGGAACGGACCCGCATCGCCCGGGAGATGCACGACGTGGTCGCGCACCGGGTGAGCCTGATGGTCGTGCACGCGGCCGCCCTCCAGGCCGTCGCCCGCAAGGACCCCGAGAAGGCCGTCAAGAACGCGTCGCTGGTGGGGGACATGGGGCGGCAGGCGCTCACCGAGCTCCGGGAGATGCTCGGGGTGCTGCGCAGCGGGGACGGTTCCGGCCGGCGGGAGCGGGACGCGGTGCCGCTGGTCGCGGTGGGCGTGGCGGCGGCGGCCGCGGCGACCCGGGTCGTGGAGGAGATCGACGGGCCCTGTCTGGACGACCTGGACGCGCTGATCGGGCAGTCGGCGGCGGCCGGGATGGTCGTGGACCTGTCCGTCGAGGGGGACGCGCGGGCGTACGCCGCGGAGATCGAGCAGACGGCGTTCCGGGTGGTGCAGGAGGCGTTGACGAACGTCCACAAGCACGCGGCGGGCGCGAAGACGCATGTACGGCTGGCGCACCGGGTGTCGGAGATCGCGATGCAGGTGGAGAACGAACCACCGCCGGAGATCCCGTCACCGGCCTCGGCCCGGCTGCCCTCGGGGGGCAACGGCCTGGTCGGAATGAAGGAACGTGTCTCCGCGCTCGGCGGAGTGTTCGTGTCGGGACCGACGGACGCGGGGGGTTTCCGGGTGTCGGCGGTGATTCCGGCGGCGTAGGGGCCGGTGGTGGTCAGCCCGTGGCCGGGTGGGCTGGTCCGGCCGGCGGTGTGGGGGGCCCGGTTGTGGTCAGCCCGCGGTGAGGCGGGCCGGTTCGATGCCGGTGATGAGGCCGGACAGGGCCTGGTCGATGTCCGGGCCGAGGTACCAGTCGCCGGTGTGGTCGAGGGCGTAGACCCGGCCCTCGGTGTCGATGGCCAGCAGCGCGTGGGTGTCGGTCTCGGCGCCGAGCGGACAGACCTCGGTGTCCAGGGCGCGGCCGAGGTCGGCGAGGGTGCGGGCCATGTGGAGGCCGTGCAGCGGGTCCAGGTGCAGATGGGCGGGGGCGACCTGGCGGCCGGGACCGGCGGGGGTCAGATGCAGTCCGCCGAACTCGGCCCAGGCCTCGACCGCGGCGGGGAACACGGCGTGCCGGTGTCCGGCCGGTGAGGTGTGCTCGCGCAGGGTGTCGGCCCAGATCTCGGCCTGCTTTATGTCCCAGCGTCCGGGGAGCCAGCCGGCGGCGCGCAGGACGGCGTCGACGGGGACGGGGAAGCGGGTGCTGTGGGTGCGGTCGGGGTGCATCTGCCCTTCGCGTTCGTCGAGGTCATGGGTGGGCGCCGAGGAGCGGGGCGCCGTTTTGCGGGTGGTGCGGGTGGTGCCGGTGGGTGGGGGAGTGGGGGAAGTCAGCCGCCGTCCGTCGCCGGGTCGACGATGCGCACGCCGAAGTGGGCGCTCAGGGCGGTGCAGGCGCGGCAGGGCGCGGCGAAGCTGCCGTGCAGCGGGTCGCCGTCCTCCCGGATGCGGCGAGCGGTGAGCTTGGCCTGCTTGAGGGCGCGACGGGCCTCGCCGTTGGTCATGGGCTTGCGCGCGGCGCGCTTGCTGCGGGCGGCGTCGACGGCGGCGATCTGCCGGGATATGAGCATGGTCTCGGCACAGCGGCCGGTGAAGCGGTCGCGCCGGTCGCTGCCGAGGGTGTCGAGGAAGTCCTGGACGAGCGGGTGCAGTTGCGGTGCCTCGTCGCCGCGGGCGGCGGTCGAGGTGAGGGTGGCGCCGCGGACGGAGAGGGCGGCGGCGACGGTGGGCAGTATGCCGTCACGGCGGTGCTGGAGGGCGGGCGTGTGAGGTCTCTCGGCGCTGCTCCAGCCGATGCGGGGATCGCCGCCGAGGCCCGGGTGCGGGTGGCCGTTCACGCCTGCCGTGGCACCCTCGTGCGGCCCTGGGTACGGTCCCGTCTGCGTCGCGTTCATGATCGTCATCCCCTCCCGAGCATCCCCCCGGAGGTCACAGACTGCCAAACGGTGTGGCTGGTGCGGAAGCTGGGGCGGTGCGACACGCCCGGGTTCGACCGCGCTGTCACGGCGGGGTGACGGCTGGTCACGGAAGCGGAGCGGGCCTGACCGGCGGCCGGTGACCGGCGTCGTCGTACCGCATAGGCTGTTCGCACCGCGATCCAAGTGGTCGCCGCGATGCGCGCGGTTGACGCGGGGAGGCGGACGAGACAGTCGATACGGTGCGTGACGGCCCGTCCCGCGAGGGGAGCCGCCGCGCGTCGTACCAGAGCGCCGCAGGGGGCTTCAGCGATGACGACAGGTCGGCTCGGGCAGAAAGCCGCGCCGCCGAACGCGGCCTATGCCGGGCAGGTCGTGCATTTCCCGGATCCGGTCCGGGCCGCGCGTCATCCCAGAGGGGTACGGGTGGACGAGCGCGGCTACCCCGACTTCTCGCCCTACGCGCGTGCCGCCGCCGAGATCGCCGAGCCGCCGGAGGGCTTCGGGGTCGACGAACTGCGGCTGACCGACTACGTGTCGGCCAACGCGGCGCTCGCGGCGACCGGTCACGACCTGTGGGACACGGTCCCGGCGGTGGCGACACCGCACGGCTGGACCTGGCACCACGTGGTGGGCACGCGCCGCCTCGAACTGGTCCCGGTGGAGGTCAAGGCGCTGCTGCGGCACCACGGCGGGATCGCGACGACGCGCGTCGACCAGAACAAGCGCGGGACGCGGCCGCTCCAGGAGACCCGTCCGGCGCACTTCGGACTGCCGAAGTCGTCGGTGGCGGTGACCGAGTCGCAGGTGCTGGGGGTCGAGGAGGACCTCGGCTACCGGCTGCCGGGCGCGTACCGGTCGTTCCTGAAGGCGGCGGGCGGGTCCGCGCCGGTGGGGGCGGCGCTGGACGCGGAGTTGGGGCTGCTGGTGGACCAGCCGTTCTTCACGGTGCGGGACGAGGCGGCGGTCAACGACCTCGTCTACGTCAACAAGTGCCTGCGCGACCACCTCACCAAGGACTACCTCGGCATCGGCTTCGTCCAGGGCGGACTGCTGGCCGTGAAGGTCAAGGGCGAGGAGATCGGCTCGGTCTGGTTCTGCGCCTACGACGACGCCCGTGACACCGATCCCGCGCTGCCGCCCGCCGAGCGGGTACGGCGGCTGCTGCTGCCGTGCGGTGCGGACTTCGACGTGTTCCTGTCCCGACTGGCCGGTAATCCACCGGAGTTGGAGACGGTGGCGAACCTGATGGTGGACGGCGGGTTCGCCCGTTCCGTTCCCGTGTCTTCTTCCGTCTCGGGGGAGTGAGCTTCAGCGATGGTGACGTTCGCGCAGGCGCAGGAGCGCGCGGAGGAGTGGATCAACGGGGACGTGCCGTCGTACCAGCACCGTGAGGTGCGGGTACGGGAGTTCGACCTCGGGTTCGTGGTGTGGGCCGAGGACCGGGCGGACGGACCGCGCTCCGACGGCGGCGCCCAGCGGCTGGTGATCGCCCGGGACAGCGGGGAGGCGACGCTGTGGCCCGCGCTGCCGGTGGGCGAGCTGATCCGGCGCTACGAGGAGGAGTACGGACGCGACGGCGGCCCCGAGGACGCGGCGCCGGCGCCTGCGGCCCGGGTGGACCTGAACCAGACGTCGTTCCTGCTGACTCCGCCGGAGTGGTTGCAGGACGCGGCGGACAAGCTGGGGCTCGGGGACGGCTCCGGCTCCTCCGGCGACGGGGTTTCTTCCGTCGGGGCTTCTTCCGCCGGGGGTGCGGGGGCGGCTTCCGCGGCCCGGCCCTGGACCGGGACCGACACCAACGGGGGTGAGGGCGAGGACCTGTCCGTGGCCTTGCCGGACACGGTGTTCTCGCCGCCGGGGAACGGGGTGGAGGACGCGGTTCCGGCGGGTGCGGAGGTCTCGGATGCGGTGAGTGGGGCGAGTGCGCCGGGGGCCGGTGGGTCGGCGTACGGCTATCCGCAGACGGTGGGTGGGCCCGGGGCGGGTGCGTCGGCTCCGGCCTCGGGCGCGCCTTCGTACGGTTATCCGCAGGGTCCCGGTGGGCCGGGTGCGGATGATGACGTGTCTCCGGCTGCGCCCGCTCCGGCTTCGTACGGGTACCCGCAGGGGGCCCCTGGTGCTCCGGCGCCCGCGCCGAGTGCCGGTGACATCGCCGATCTCGCCACCAGCAAGCTGGCGCCTCCCGGGCGGGGTGCGCAGGGCGCGGGCTCGACTCCGCCGCCTCCGCCGCCGTCCGCTGCGGGTGGGGGGTACGTGCCCACCCAGTTCGTGTCGGCGCCGGGGGCCGAGGGGCCCTCGAACTCGGGCGCGCCGCCTGCCCCGGGCACCGGCGCCGGGTCCGGCCCGGTGCCACCGCCTCCGCCTCCGCCTCCGCCGGGGGCGCCGGGATTCCCTGGGGCGCCGGGCGGGCCGGGTGCGTCCGGTGGTCCGGGGTCTCCTGGTGCATCGGCGGCTCCGAACGCTGCCGGCGGTCCGGCGTTTCCTGGCGCACCGGGCGCGCCGAGCCCTTCCGGTGGGCCGGGGTTCCCTGCTGCCCCGAGCCCTTCCGGTGGGCCTGGGTTCCCCGAAGCCCCGAGCCCGTCCGGTGGGCCCGCGTTCCCCGAAGCTCCGAACACCTCCGGTGGTCCCGGCTTCTCCCAGGGGCCAGGTGCGTCCGGCACGCAGGTGTTCCCCGGTGCGCCCGGTACCTCCGGCGGGCCAGGCGCTCCGCCCCCGCCCCCGCCCCCCGGCGCCCCCGGTCCGGCGCGGGTTCCGGGTCCCCCCGGTGTGCCCGGCGGCGCGCACGGAGCCGTACACCACGCGGAGACCGTGCTGTCCACGCCCCCGCCCTCGCCGGGCGCCCCCGGCATGCCCCCGGCCCCGCCCGGCGCGACACCGCCCCCGCCGCCAGGAGCCGTAGCACCCCCCGGTGCCACCCCGGCTCACCCCGGCCCGATGGCGTCGCCGCCCGGTGCCGTCCCTCCGCCTCCCGGGCAGCCCGCTCCGGCGCCTGCGCCGGCCTACGGCTATCCCCAGCAGTCGCAGCCCACCGTCGGCCCCGGCTACCAGGCCGTGCTGCGGTACCGCGCGCAGGACGGGTCGGAGCAGCAGCTGATCCGGCGTTCCGCGCCGGGGACACCGCATCCGGAGTGGCAGATCTTCCACGAGCTGCGCGCCATGAACGTGCCGCCGAACCAGGTGCTGGAGCTGCACACCGAGCTGGAGTCCTGCGAGCTGCCGGGCGCGTACTGCGCGCGGATGATCCGGGAGCAGTGGCCGCAGGCGCGGATCACCAGCATCGCGCCCTACGGCACGGACCACGCCAGCCGCCAGCAGGGCATGCAGCAACTGCTGGCCCACCAGGGCGAGTTGCACCAGGTGGCGGACGGTCCCGCCCGCCCGGCACCGGTGCGTGCCCCCTTGCCGCCGGTCCAGGCAGCGCCCCCGGTCCCCCCGGAGGGCATCGCCCAGGAACTCGGGGCCGCGTTCGGTCCGGGCGTCTTCCGGTTCGAGCAGATCGCCGTGGACCGCCAGGGCGTGCCGCCGGTCGTCGCGCACTCGCTGGTGGTGGCGGGGCTGCCGTTGGACATGGGCCCGTTCTTCTGGGCGCAGGCCCAGCCAGGGCGCCCGGTGCCGACGCTGGCGGAACTCGCCGCCGAACGCGGGGTGCGGCCGGCCTCCGACGCGGGCTCGTACCTCGTCATGGGCAGCGACTTCGGCAAGGCGATCTGTGTGCAGTACGGGACGGCGAACATCGTCGCCGTACCCGTGGAGGCGGGCCCCGGCGGCGCGCCCGTGCCGCCGCAGTTCGTCAACACCGGTCTGCCCGAGTTCCAGCGCTGTCTCGCCCTGCTCGGCCGGATGTGGCGGCTGCGCTTCGGCCTCAACCAGGAGCAGGCCGGCCGCTGGACCGTCGACTTCCAGGCCCAGCTGGCCTCGTTCGACCCGGCGGCGCTGGGTTCGCCGGAGAGCTGGTGGTCGGTGCTGCTCGAGGAGATGTGGGACGGGCTGCTGTGACGCCGCGCAGCCGCTGATCCTCCGCGGACGAGAGGGCCGGATCCGGGTCGTGCGACCGGGTCCGGCCCTCTCGCATGAGCGACGCCCGGCGCGACGACCGTGTCCTCTCCGCGGAGTGTCGCGTTATGAACATTTCCGTCCGATACATCAAGATGTGCGCGAAATCATCATTTTGTGTCCGTTCGGGTTGTATCGGCGGAGAGGGTTCCAGGATGAGCAGCGCACCGGTGTCGCCCCAGGGGTTCGTGGCCGTACGGGGGCGTGGCTACCGCCCCGACCAGGTCGACGCGTTCGCCACCGCCCTGTCCCGGGACCGCGACGCGGCGTGGGAACGCGCCGCGCGGCTCACCGTGCTCGCCAGGGACATGGAGGCGGACGTGGTCCGGCTGCGGGAGGTCGTGGCGACACTGGCCCCGCAGACGTACGAGTCGCTCGGCGAGAGTGCGCGACGGCTCTTCGAGCTGGGACAGGAGGAGGCCGCGGCCGTCCGGGAGGGTGGCCGGCAGGAGGCGCGGCGGCTCGCGGACGAGGCGCGGGCGCATGCGGACGGCGTACGGGATGCCGCACAGGCGCATGCCGACACCGTGCGCTCCGAGGCCGAGGAACACGCCGGCCGGCGTCTGCTCGCCGCCCGCGCCGAGGCCGACGAGATCCGGATCGCCGCCCGGCGTGCGGTGAAGGAGGAACGTGGGGAGGCGCTCGCCGCCGTGCGCGAGGTACGGCAGCGCACCCTCGCCAAGCTCGCCGAGCAGGCCAAGGAGTACGCGGAGCGCGTGGCCGAGCTGGAGCGCGCGGAGGAGAAGCGCGCGGCCGAGCTGGACGCGCGCGGCGCCGAACGGGTGGCGCGGGCCGAGGAACTCCTCTCGGCGGCCAAGCGGGACTTCGCCGAGGCGGAGGCCGCGGTGGAGCGGTGCGAGGAGGAGGCACACGCGCGTGCGGCGGAGATCCTCGCGGAGGCACGCGCCCACGAGGAGCGCGTCGCCCGGGAGACGGAGCGGGTGCTGCGCGAGCACGGGGAATGCTGGGACGAGGTCCAGGCGCAGATGGACCAGGTGCGCAGCAGCCTGACCGCGCTCACGGGGAGGGCGGCGACGGAGTGACGCGGCCTTGGTCCGTCGTTCGGCTGCGGGTGAGTGGGGGCCGGTCGCAACCACGAACCACCCGCAGCCGGACGACGGTCTAAGTCCCCCTCCGCACCGCTCCCGCCAGGATCCACCCCTCCACCGCCTCGTACTGCCGCCGCTGCTCCTCCGCCTTGCCCCGTCCGGAGACGACCGTCCCGAGCCACCCGAGCGCGAAGCCCGCCGGGATCGAGACGAGGCCGGTCGTGGTGAACGGCAGCCAGTTGAAGTCGGCCTCGGGGAACGCGGACACCGGAGACCCCGACACCAGGTTCGTGCCCGGCATCAGCGCCAGCACGGTCAGCGTGCCGCCGATGAGCGTGCACAGCAGTCCCGTGCGCGTGTAGCGCCGCCAGAAGAGGCTGTACACGAGGGCGGGGGCGAGGGCGGACGCGCCGACGCAGAAGGACAGGATCACCAGCGGCTGGAGGCTGCGGTGCTGGATCAGCGTCGCCAGGAAGATCGTGGGGACACCGACCGCCAGCGCCGAGACGCGCGCCGTCAGGATCTCCCGGTTCGGTGCCATCGACCGTGCCCGCGTCGCGAACACGTCATGGGCCAGGGAGTTGGCGCAGGCGAGGATCATGCCGGCGACGGAGGCCAGCAGGGTGAGGAAGAGCGCCGTGGTGACCGCGGTGAAGAGAAACGTCTCCCCGGTGGACACCTCCGGGCCGAACGCCGCCCGCGACCCCAGCAGGTACGCCGTGTTGCCCTGCGGATCCGCCTCCGCGATCACCGTCCGGCCGATCATCGCCGTCGCGCCGACCCCGACGACCGTGATGACGAGCACGAACACGGCCACCGACGACACCGCCCAGGACATCGAGCGCCGCACCTGACGTGCACTGGAGGCGGTGTACATGCGCATGGTGACGTGCGGCAGACAGGCCCCGCCGATGACGACCGCCAGCTGTGAGGTGATCATGTCGATGCGGGGATACGGCCCGGCCGCGAACTCCAGCCCCGGGTTGAGGAAGTCCCGCCCCACCCCGCTCTGTCGGGCCGCCGCGTCGAACAGGGCGCCCGGGTCCCAGGAGAACCGGTGCAGGACGAGGACGGCGACCACGGCCCCCGAGCCCAGCAGCATGACCATCTTCAGGATCTGGATGAGCGCGGTGCCCTTCATGCCGCCGATGGCCGCGTAGCTGATCATCAGCATGCCGAGCCCGATGATGAACCCGGTCTTCAGCGTGTCGCCGTCGAACCCCAGGATGAACGCCAGCAGTTGGCCGGCCCCGGCGAGCTGCACCAGCATCAGCGGCAGCAGCGCGGCGAGGGTGACCAGGCACGCGGCGATCCGTACGGCACGTCCCGGCATCCGGCGCGCGAACGCGTCGCCCATGGTGAACCGGCCCGCGTTGCGCAGGGGTTCGGCCAGCAGGAACATCAGCAGCATCAGCGACAGGGCGGTGCTGAGGGCCAGGACGACACCGTCGTAGCCGAACAGCGCGATGACCCCGCCGGTGCCGAGCACGGTCGCCGCGGAGATGTAGTCGCCCGCGATGGCGAGGCCGTTGCGCACGGGGGACAGCGAGCTGTAGCCGGTGTAGAACTCGTCGAGGTCGTCGCGGTCCGGGCCGGTCATCACGCACAGCAGCAGGGTGAGGGTGGCGACGGCGGAGAACGCCACCAGGCTCATCGCCTGCGCGGAGTCGCTGAAGCCGGTCATCGGGCCACCGCCCCGCGCCGGGCGTCCACTTCGGACTGCTTGCGGATGCGGTCGGCCAGCGGATCGACGGAGCGGCGCGCGGTGTGCTCGTACAGGGCGATCGCCAGCCAGGTGACGGGGAGCTGGAGCAGGGCGAGGAGCAGACCGGTGGGCAGTCCTTCGGCGCCGCCGCCCGCCATGAAGGCCGGTGCACAGGCGGACAGGACCAGGAAGAGCGTGAAGTAGCCGAGCGCGGTGAAGGTGGCGGTGCGCCGCTGTCGGCGATAGGCGCCGCGCAGGACCCGCAGATCGCTGTGGTGGCCGATCGGGGAGCGGTGGCGCGGCGGCCGGGGTGCGGGTTCGGGCGGTGGTTCGAGGGGCTGCCAGGGGTAGGTCGGATGGGGCTGGGAGCGGTCGTAGGACATCCCGGGGCTCCTTGCGCGGCTCGGGTCCACGGCGGTGGACCGCAGGGAGTTGGGGGGGGTGGAGGAGTGAGCGGAGCCCCGCACGTTACCGGCCGGTTCGGAGTTGTACAGCCCTTTCACCAAACTGATTGGTCGGTATGCGCTTACTTCTCTGACCTGGGGTGTTACCCCCGTTAACTCGGACTTTTGGCCATGCCGGAGTGTGCTCGCGCGCCTACGTCAGGTGCGCGGACACCGCTCCGGGCTACCGCTCCTCGAGCACCGGGAAGCGACGCGGCGCCAGCACCAGCAGCACCACGAACGCCAGTGCTGCCGCCCCCGCCGCTCCCAGATACACCGCGTGCACCGCGTCCGCGATGGCCGCGCGGGTCGACTCGGGAGCGGTGCCCGCGTCCAACGCGCGCGTGACGGAGTCCAGGTCGCTCGCGCCGCCGAGGCGGGCCGCCAGGACGCCGTTGGCCACCGCGCCGAAGAGGGCCGCGCCCACCGTCTGGCCGGTCTGGCGGCAGAACAGGACGGACGCGGTCGTCGTGCCGCGTTCCGCCCAGCCGACCGTCGACTGCACCCCGACGATCAGGGGGAGCTGGAACAGGCCCAGGGCGCCGCCCAGGAGCAGCATCAGCAGGGTGGGCTGCCAGGCGGCGCCCGGGTAGGGCAGGAAGGGGAACGCGAAGAGGATCAGCGCGGCCGAACCGATGCCCAGCATCGCCGTGTTGCGGAAGCCGACGCGCCGGTACACGTGCTGGCTCAGCGCCGCCGACACCGGCCAGCTCAACGTCCAGACGGACAGCACGAATCCGGCGGCGACCGGGGTGAGGCCGAGCACCGACTGGGCGTACGTCGGCAGGAAGACCGTGGGGGCCACCATGAGCAGCCCGAGCGCACCGAGCGCCAGGTTCACCGCGGCGATGGTCCGGCGGCGCCACACCCAGCCGGGGATGACCGGCTCGGCCGCCCGGCGCTCGATCAGGACCACGACGGCCACCAGGGCGAGCCCCGCCCCGAACAGGCCCAGGGACGGCCCCGACAGCCACGCCCACGCCACCCCGCCCTGCACGAGGGCCGTCAGCAGCACGCCCCCGCACGCGAACACCGCGAGCGCGCCCGCCCAGTCGACTCGCGCGCGCGTGGCGGGCCTTTCGCGGGCCGGCTCCCGCAGATGGCGGGCGATCAGCCACAACGCCACCGCCCCTATGGGCAGGTTGACCAGGAAGATCCACCGCCAGTCGGCGTAGGCGGCCAGGACCCCGCCGATGCCGGGGCCCGCGACCGCCGCCACCGCCCACACCGTGGACAGCCTGGCCTGGATCCTGGGGCGCTCCTCCAGCGGGTAGAGGTCCGCGGCGAGCGTCTGGACCGTGCCCTGGAGCGCGCCGCCGCCGAGGCCCTGCACGATCCGGAAGGCGATCAGCGCGCCCATGTTCCACGCCGTCGCGCACAGCAGGGAGCCGAGCAGGAACACCGCTGCGCCCACCACCAGCACCGGCTTGCGTCCGAAGGTGTCCGACAGCTTGCCGTACACCGGCAGGGTCACCGTCACGGCCAGCAGATAGCCGGAGAACAGCCAGGAGAAGACCGAGAAGCCGCCCAGGTCGCCGACGATCTGCGGGACCGCCGTGGAGACGATGGTGGCGTCCAGGGCCGCGAGCGCCATGGCGAGCATCAGGGCTGCCACGACCGCACCGCGCCGGTGCGTGGAGACGGGCCGTGCGGATTCGCCCACGGCCGGCTTGGTGTCGTCCACCCGGATTCCTTCCCCCTGCATCTATCTGCCGGACGACAGCTTCCCACTTGACCCTCACGCCGCGGCAGGGCGCAGTCTGACCGCACCGGCCGGGTGGACCGAACCCCTAGATCGTCTCCACCCGTCGGTGGACTGCCCCTAGGGGTACCTCCCTCCTACGGCTCGGGGAGGGTTCGTACCCCCGGAGGAGGAGAAGGGCCGCGGTCCGTCCTTAACCTGGCTTTACGCCGCTGGGGAGCGGTGGGGGAGGGGCGGCCGGACCGACGGGGGTGGGGTTTTCCCCCGGAGAAGAGGGTGCTGAGCACCAGCGCGCCGGACCGCCCCGCGGGACCAGACTGAACGCCGTACCCAAGCGGACACCAGCACACGCACCATTGCTCGCACCGCACTCACCGAACGCCGGGCGGTCCCGGCGGCTCAATTGCTGACCGATATAGGAGACATACCGTGACATCGGCTGTGACCATCACCAGGCACGGGGGCACTGGAGGGCGTACGGCCGTTGCCGCGCGGGCGCGGCAGGTCGTCAAGGCGTACGGGTCCGGTGAGACCCGCGTCGTCGCCCTTGACCATGTGGACGTGGACATCGCTCGCGGACAGTTCACCGCGATCATGGGCCCCTCGGGGTCCGGCAAGTCCACCCTCATGCACTGCCTCGCCGGACTCGACACCGTGACGAGCGGTCAGATCCACCTGGACGAGACCGAGATCACCGGCCTGAAGGACAAGAAGCTCACCCGGCTGCGCCGCGACCGGGTCGGCTTCATCTTCCAGGCGTTCAACCTGCTGCCGACGCTCAACGCGCTCGAGAACATCACGCTGCCCATGGACATCGCGGGCCGTAAGCCCGACAAGGAGTGGCTCGCCAGGGTCGTCGACACAGTTGGACTTTCCGACCGACTCAAGCACCGGCCCACCCAGCTCTCCGGCGGCCAGCAGCAGCGCGTCGCCGTGGCCCGCGCCCTGGCCGCCCGTCCCGAGATCATCTTCGGTGACGAGCCGACCGGAAACCTCGACTCGCGCGCGGGTGCCGAGGTGCTGGGCTTCCTGCGCCGCTCCGTCGACGAGCTGGGCCAGACCATCGTGATCGTCACGCACGACCCGGTGGCCGCCTCGTACGCGGACCGGGTGCTGTACCTCGCCGACGGCCGGATCGTCGACGAGATGTACCAGCCCACCGCCGAGGCCGTCCTGGACCGCATGAAGGACTTCGACGCCCGGGGGCGCACGTCATGACCGTCATGAAGACCTCGATGCGCAACTTCTTCGCGCACAAAGGACGCATGGCCCTGTCGGCCGTCGCGGTCATGCTCTCGGTGGCCTTCGTCTGCGGGACGCTGGTGTTCACCGACACCATGTCCACCACCTTCGACAAGCTCTTCGCGGCCACCTCCTCGGACGTGACGGTGAGCGCCAAGGGCGCCTCCGACAGCGGCGAGACGACCTCCGACAACGGCAAGCCGCCGGTCATGCCGGCCTCGGTACTGACCAAGGTGCGCGCGGCCCAGGGCGTGAAGTCGGCCGAGGGGACCGTCTTCTCGACCTCGGTGACCGTCGTGGACGCCGACAAGGACAACCTCTCGCCGTCCAGCGGCGCCCCGACCATCGTCGGCAGCTGGAACGCCAACGATGCCCGCACCATGAAGATCACCTCCGGTACGGCGCCGAAGAACTCCGGCCAGGTCATGGTCGACGCCGACACCGCCGACAAGCACCACTTGAAGCTCGGTGACGACATCGGCGTGATCAGCGCGGTCGGCACGCACCACGCGAAGATCTCCGGCATCGCCGACTTCCAGGTCACCAACCCCGGTGCCGCGATCTTCTACCTGGACACGAAGACCGCCCAGGAGACGCTGGTCGGCGAGCCGGGCGTGTACACGAACGTCAACGTCACGGCCGCCGCCGGTGTCACCGACGTGCAGCTGAAGACCCATGTGGCCGCCGAGCTCGGCGGCGCCTACAAGGTGCAGACGGCCCAGGAGACCGCCGACGCCAACCAGAAGGACGTCGAGGGCTTCATGAACGTCATGAAGTACGCGATGCTCGGCTTCGCCGGGATCGCCTTCCTCGTCGGCATCTTCCTGATCATCAACACCTTCTCGATGCTGGTCGCGCAGCGGACCCGGGAGATCGGCCTCATGCGGGCCGTCGGCTCCTCCCGCGGCCAGGTCAACCGGTCCGTGCTCGCCGAGGCGCTGCTGCTGGGCGTGTTCGGCTCGGCCCTCGGGGTCGGCGCGGGCGTCGGGCTCGCGGTCGGGCTGATGAAGCTCATGGGCTCCATGGGCATGCATCTGTCGACCAGCGACCTCACGGTCGCCTGGACCACCCCGGTGGTCGGCCTGCTGCTCGGCGTGGTCGTCACCGTCCTCGCCGCCTGGCTGCCGGCCCGCCGCGCGGGCAAGGTCTCCCCGATGGCCGCCCTGCGGGACGCGGGCGCTCCGGCGGACGCCAGGGCGGGTGTCGTACGCGGTGTGCTGGGCGGTCTGCTGACCGCGGGCGGCGGTTACGCGCTCCTCCTGGCCGCGTCCGCCGACAAGGCCAAGGAGGGCTCCCTGTGGCTCGGCCTCGGCGTGGTGCTCTCCCTGATCGGGTTCGTCGTGATCGGCCCGCTCCTCGCCGGTGGCGTGGTGCGCGTCCTGGGCGCGATCGTCCTCAGGGTGTTCGGCCCGGTCGGCCGCATGGCCGAGCGCAACGCCCTGCGCAACCCGCGCCGTACGGGAGCCACCGGCGCCGCCCTGATGATCGGCCTCGCGCTGGTCGCCTGCCTCTCGGTCGTCGGCTCGTCCATGGTCGCCTCGGCCACGGACCAGCTCGACAAGACCGTCGGCACGGACTTCATCATCCAGTCCGACAACGGACAGCTGGTCACACCGGACGCCGTCAAGGCCGTCAAGGACACGCCCGGGCTCTCCCGGGTCACCGAGTACAAGATCTCGGAGGCCGACTACACGACCCCCGACGGCAAGACGCTCAAGGACACCGACATCACCGCGGCCGACCCGACGTACGCGACCGACCTGCGCACCAAGACGGTCGCCGGGAACCTCGCCGACGCCTACAAGCCCGACTCGATGTCCGTCCACGAGAAGTTCGCCAAGGCGCACGGCATCCACCTCGGCTCGAAGATCAAGATCGCCTTCAAGGACGGCGCGACCGCGAACCTCACGGTCCGGGCCATCACCAGCAGCGACGGCCTCATCGACGCGGGCTCCAAGTACACGTCGATCGCCACCCTCGCCAAGTACGTGCCGGCCGACAAGATGCCGCTCGACCAGCTCGTCTTCGCCTCGGCGAAGGAGGGGCGGACGGACGCCGCGTACAAGTCCCTGAAGTCGGCGCTGCACGAGTACCCGCAGTACACCGTGCGCGACCAGACCGACTACAAGCAGGCCCTCAAGGACCAGATCGGCCAGCTCCTCAACATGATCTACGGCCTTCTGGCCCTCGCGATCATCGTCGCGATCCTGGGTGTCGTGAACACCCTGGCCCTCTCGGTGGTCGAGCGGACCCGGGAGATCGGCCTCATGCGGGCCATCGGCCTCTCGCGGCGCCAGCTGCGGCGGATGATCCGCATGGAGTCGGTCGTCATCGCCCTCTTCGGCGCGCTGCTCGGGCTCGGCCTGGGCATGGGCTGGGGCGCCACCGCCCAGAAGCTCCTCGCCCTGGAGGGCCTGAAGGTCCTGGACATCCCCTGGCCGACGATCATCGCGGTCTTCGTCGGCTCGGCCTTCGTGGGCCTGTTCGCCGCCCTGATCCCGGCGTTCCGGGCGGGCCGGATGAACGTGCTGAACGCGATCGCGACGGAGTAGCCACAGCGGGGCCCCGGGGACGGGGAGCACGGGGGAACGCCCGGCGCCGAGAAGTCACGGGGGACTTCTCGGCGCCGGGTTCGTGTGTTTCGGCCCGTCCCGAGAGCCGTGGTCATCCACAGCCCCCGCGGCTGGCGGTGCCGCGTCGTAGGCTGGAGACCCCCCGGCCGGTCCCCGCGTCGGGCCCTTCGCGTTGCCCATCCCCAGCCGTACCCACGCAAAGCCCAGCCCCCCTCGGACGAAAGCCGCCCCGAATGAGCCTGCACGGTCTGCTCGACGCCGTCGTCAAGGACCCCGCCCTCGCGGAAGCGATCGCGGCCGCCCAGGACAGCAACCGCATGCACGTCGACCTGGTCGGCCCCCCGGCGGCCCGCCCCTTCGCCATCGCCGCCCTCGCCCGTGAGGCCGGCCGGCCGGTGCTCGCGGTGACGGCGACGGGCCGCGAGGCGGAGGACCTGGCCGCCGCCCTGCGCTCCCTGCTGCCGTCCGAGGGCGTCGTGGAGTACCCGTCCTGGGAGACCCTGCCCCACGAGCGGCTCAGCCCCCGCAGCGACACCGTGGGCCGCCGCCTGGCCGTCCTGCGGCGCCTCGCGCACCCGCGCCCCGACGACCCCGAGACCGGCCCGGTCTCCGTGGTCGTCGCGCCCGTGCGCTCCGTGCTCCAGCCGCAGGTCAAGGGCCTCGGCGACCTGGAGCCGGTCGCCCTGCGCACCGGTCAGACCGCCGACCTGAACACCGTCGTGGAGGCCCTCGCCGCGGCCGCCTACGCGCGCGTGGAACTCGTCGAGAAGCGCGGCGAGTTCGCCGTCCGCGGTGGCATCCTCGACGTCTTCCCGCCCACCGAGGAACACCCCCTGCGCGTGGAGTTCTGGGGCGACGACGTCGAGGAGATCCGCTACTTCAAGGTCGCCGACCAGCGCTCCCTGGAAGTCGCCGAGCACGGCCTGTGGGCCCCGCCCTGCCGTGAACTCCTGCTCACCGACGACGTACGCGCCCGTGCGCGTGCCCTCGCCGAGCAGCACCCCGAGCTGGGCGAACTGCTGGGCAGGATCGCCGAGGGGATCGCGGTCGAGGGCATGGAGTCCCTCGCCCCCGTCCTCGTCGACGACATGGAGCTCCTGATCGACGTCCTGCCCAAGGGCGCCATGGCCGTCGTCTGCGATCCGGAGCGGGTGCGCACGCGTGCGTCCGACCTCGTCGCCACCTCGCAGGAGTTCCTCCAGGCCTCCTGGGCGGCCACCGCGGGCGGCGGCGAGGCGCCCATCGACGTCGGCGCGGCCTCCCTGTGGTCCATCGCCGACGTCCGGGACCACGCGCGCGAGCTGGACATGATGTGGTGGTCCGTGTCGCCGTTCGCCGCCGACCTCGAACTGGAGGCGGACACCCTCAAGCTGGGCATGCACGCCCCCGAGACCTACCGCGGCGACACCGCCAAGGCGCTCGCCGACACCAAGGGCTGGCTCGCCGACGGCTGGCGCGCGGTCTTCGTGACCGAGGCGCACGGCCCCGCGGCCCGTACCGTCGAGGTGCTGGGCGGCGAGGGCATCGCGGCCCGCCTCGACGCGGAGCTCGCCTCCCTGAGCCCGTCCGTCGTGCACGTGGCGTGCGGCTCGATCGAGTACGGCTTCGTGGACCCGTCCCTGAAGCTCGCCGTGCTCACCGAGACCGACCTGACCGGGCAGAAGGCGGCCGGCAAGGACGGCGCCCGGATGCCCGCCCGGCGCCGCAAGAGCATCGACCCGCTCACCCTGGAGACCGGCGACTACATCGTCCACGAGCAGCACGGCGTCGGCCGCTACATCGAGATGGTCCAGCGGACCGTGCAGGGCGCCACGCGCGAGTACCTCGTCGTCGAGTACGCCCCCGCCAAGCGCGGCCAGCCCGGCGACCGGCTCTACATCCCCACCGACCAGCTGGAGCAGATCACCAAGTACGTCGGCGGCGAGGCACCCACCCTGCACCGGCTCGGCGGCGCCGACTGGACGAAGACCAAGGCGCGCGCGAAGAAGGCCGTCAAGGAGATCGCCGCCGACCTCATCAAGCTCTACAGCGCGCGGATGGCCGCACCCGGACACACCTTCGGCCCGGACACCCCGTGGCAGCGCGAGCTGGAGGACGCCTTCCCGTACGCGGAGACGCCGGACCAGCTCACCACCATCGCCGAGGTCAAGGAGGACATGGAGAAGTCGGTCCCCATGGACCGCCTGATCTGCGGCGACGTCGGCTACGGCAAGACCGAGATCGCGGTCAGGGCCGCCTTCAAGGCCGTGCAGGACGGCAAGCAGGTCGCGGTCCTCGTCCCGACGACCCTGCTGGTGCAGCAGCACTTCGGGACGTTCTCCGAGCGCTACTCCCAGTTCCCGGTGGTCGTGAAGGCGCTCAGCCGCTTCCAGACCGACACCGAGGCGAAGGCCGTCCTGGAGGGGCTGCGGGAGGGCTCGGTGGACGTCGTCATCGGCACCCACCGGCTGTTCTCCTCGGAGACCAAGTTCAAGGACCTCGGCCTGGTCATCGTCGACGAGGAGCAGCGCTTCGGCGTCGAGCACAAGGAGCAGCTCAAGAAGCTCCGCGCCAATGTCGACGTGCTGACCATGTCCGCGACGCCGATCCCACGCACCCTGGAGATGGCCGTCACGGGCATCCGCGAGATGTCGACGATCACCACGCCCCCGGAGGAGCGCCACCCGGTGCTCACCTTCGTCGGACCGTACGAGGAGCGGCAGATCGGCGCGGCCATCCGCCGTGAACTGCTGCGCGAGGGCCAGGTCTTCTACATCCACAACCGGGTCGAGTCCATCGACCGGGCGGCCGCGCGCCTGCGCGAGATCGTGCCCGAGGCGCGGATCGCCACCGCCCACGGCCAGATGTCGGAGCAGGCCCTGGAGCAGGTCGTCGTCGACTTCTGGGAGAAGAAGTTCGACGTCCTCGTGTCGACCACGATCGTCGAGTCCGGCATCGACATCTCCAACGCGAACACGCTCATCGTCGAGCGCGGCGACAACTTCGGCCTCTCCCAGCTGCACCAGCTGCGCGGCCGGGTGGGCCGTGGCCGCGAGCGCGGTTACGCCTACTTCCTGTACCCGCCGGAGAAGCCGCTGACGGAGACGGCGCACGAACGTCTGGCGACGATCGCCCAGCACACCGAGATGGGCGCGGGCATGTACGTCGCCATGAAGGACCTGGAGATCCGCGGCGCCGGAAACCTCCTCGGCGGCGAGCAGTCCGGGCACATCGCGGGCGTCGGCTTCGACCTGTACGTCCGCATGGTCGGCGAGGCCGTCGCGGACTACCGGGCCTCCCTGGAGGGCGGGGTCGAGGAGGAGCCGCCGCTGGAGGTCAAGATCGAGCTCCCGGTCGACGCGCACGTCCCGCACGACTACGCGCCGGGCGAGCGACTGCGGCTCCAGGCCTACCGCGCGATCGCCTCGGTCAACACCGAGGAGGACATCAAGGCCGTACGCGAGGAACTCGTCGACCGCTACGGCAAGTTGCCCGAGCCGGTGGAGAACCTGCTGCTGGTGGCGGGCCTGCGCATGCTGGCACGCGCGTGTGGCGTCGGCGAGATCGTCCTCCAGGGCACCAACATCCGCTTCGCGCCGGTGGAGTTGCGGGAGTCGCAGGAACTGCGCCTCAAGCGGCTGTACCCGGGCACCGTCATCAAGCCGGCCGTGCACCAGGTGCTGGTGCCGCGCCCGAAGACGGCGAAGGTGGGCGGCAAGCCGCTCGTCGGGCGAGAACTGCTGGGCTGGGTGGGGGAGTTCCTGACGTCGATTCTGGGGTCGTGAACGTGGGGCGGGATCGGATCGGGGCGAGCCGGGTCGGGTCGGTGGGCGTGAGGTCGGGTCGGGGAACCTGACCTCGGGGTTGCGGGGCTGCGGGGCGGTGAGCTCGGGGCGCTGAGCTGCGCGGGGCGTGGCTTTGCGAGCCCCGGGCCGGTCCGGGAGCGTGCGCTCTGGTCTGGGGCCGGTCCGGGAGCGTGGGCTCTGGTCTGGTCGGCCCTGCGGTCAGGGCGTGCGGAAGAGCGTGGTGGCCAGGGCTCGGAACACTTCCTCGGGGTCCTGGTCGCCGACCGGACCGTCCAGGTTGTCGCTGAGCAGCAGCGTGGCGAAGCCGTGGGCGAGGGACCAGGCGGCGACTCCCGCGAGGCGCGCGTCGATGCCGAAGTCCTCGGCGCGGACGCCCGAGACCGAGGTGCGCAGGGCGTCGGCGGCCAGGGCCCGGCCCGTGGTGAGTTCGAGGTCGTCGGCGCGCAGGAGCCCGGGCGCGAACATCACCTGGAAGTGGGCCGGGTGCTCGCGGGCGAAGCGGACATAGCGCACGCCCGCGTCCTTGAGGTCCGTGGCTTCCCCCAGTGCGGCCGCCAGCAGCCCGAAGCCTTCGGCGGCGATCGCGGTCAGCAGCCCGGTGCGGTCCTTGAAGTGGTGGGCCGGGGCCGCATGCGAGACCCCGGCCCGGCGGGCCAGGTCACGCAGGCTCAGCGCGGCCGGGCCGTCGGCCGCGATGACGTCCAGCGCGGCGCCGAGGATCGCCCGGCGCAGATCGCCGTGGTGGTAGGGCCGGTCGGGCTTCGTGCTCTGCGCGGGTGCCATGGACATCAGGGTACGCAGAATCTAGGCATTGACAAGTTCGAGCCGGCGAGGCAATCTAGTCAATGTCAAGTTCGAAGGGGCGGGACGAGGGGGAGGGGTTGTGCCATGTCGTTCCACGACGAGGAGACGGGGGCTGCCGGCGCGGTCGGCGGTGCCGTGGATCTGACCCGGGTGCGCCGGCTCTGGCACCTGCTGGAGCCGCTGCACGCGGTGCTGTACTACGCGCCGGAGGTCTTCGAGGAGGCGGCCGCCCTCGGGTACGACACGGCGGAGCGCTGGCCGAGCTACTTCCCGCTGCGCGCAGCGCCGTTGGGGCCGGCGGGCGCCGGGCGCGTGGCCTCCGCCTTCTACAGCTTCAGCCCGCGCATGGTCGCCGAGCACATGGACTCGGCGTGGGCGGTCGCCGGTCCTGACGCGGTGAAGGCGGCGCGACTGCGGGGCGTCGACCGCGCCTACCGGGCCCTCTTCGGCGACCGTGTCGACAGCCCCGAGCTGGCGGAGGCCGCCCGCCTCGCCCGGCGGGCCGCCGAGTCGGCGGACACGGCAGGGCGCCCGCTCGCCGCGGCCAACGCCGAGCTGGAGTGGCCCGACGCCCCGCACCTCCAGCTGTGGCAGGCGGCCACGATCCTGCGCGAACACCGCGGAGACGGCCACGTGGCGGCCCTGTTGGTGGCCGGACTCGACCCGGTCGAGTCGCTCGTCTCCTTCGCCGCGATCGGTGCCGCGTCCGTCGAGCGTTTCGGGAGCCGGGGCTGGAGCGCCGACGAATGGAGGGCCGCGCGGGAGCGTCTGACGGCCCGTGGCCTGGTCGACGAGAGCGGAGAAGCCACGGACGCCGGCCGTGACCTCCGGCACCGCGTGGAACACCAGACCGACCAACTCGCAGCCCGGCCATGGCGGTTGCTCGGCGCGGCCGACACCGACCGGCTCGCGGACCTGCTCGGAGACTTCTGGGTCGCGGTGCTGTCCTCCGGGCTGCTCCCCTCGGAGACCACGCTGGGCATAGGCAGGGTCTGACCGTGATAGGCAGGGCGGATGCTCGGACGACTCCCTCTCGGGGAACAACTGGACGCATTCCGCTCGGCCTTGGAGCGCAACGAGGTCCTGACCGAGGTCATGGCCGGAGCGGCGAGGCTTGACCTGCCGGGCTGGTACGTGACGGCGGGCTGCCTGTTCCAGACCGTGTGGAACGCGGTCACCGACAGGCCCCCGACCCAGGGCATCAGGGACTACGACGTCTTCTACTTCGACGACACCGATCTCTCCTGGGACGCCGAGGACGCCGTGATCAAGGCGGGGCGCGAGGTGTTCGAGGGACTGCCGGCCGAGGTGGAGATCCGCAACGAGGCCCGGGTGCACCTCTGGTACGAGCGGAAGTTCGGTGTGCCCTGTCCGCCCTACGACTCCACGGAGTCCGCCATCGACCGTTTTGCCGCGACGACTTGCTGCCTGGGCGTGCGGCTGGAGCCGGGTGGCGAGTGGCGTGTCTACGCTCCGCACGGGCTGTCGGACGTGTTCAACCTCGTGGTCCGCCCCAACCCGGTCCTCGCCCCGAGGGAGGTCTACGAGTCGAAGGCCGCCCGCTGGAAGGAGGAGTGGCCGGAGCTGACGGTGCTGCCGTGGCCGGCCTGAGGTGACCGGCCTGAGGTGACGGGCTTGAGGTGACGGGCCTGAGGTGACGGGCCTGAGGTGACCGGCCCGCTCCGAGCCGGCTGAACTGCTCTGCTTCGGCAGGCCGTTCCGGGCTGGACGCGGGAGGCCGCCCGCGGAAGTGCCCCCGTGGGCGGCCTCTCGGTCAGCCTGGTTCGACTGCATGGTTCGACTCGCGGCGGAAGGGCCCGCTCGGGCCGTGCCCGGCAGGCCGGCGTCGGTGCGTCCGCCAGGGAGCCTCGGACTACGGCTGGTCGGGCCGGTCGCGGTCCATGCCGAGCGAGCCTTCGATCTTCTGCTGCGCGTCGTCGACCTGGCTCTCGTACTTGTTGCCTGTCCTGTCGTTGGCCTTGCGTTCCGCCATGTCGGACAGGTCCTTGGCCTTGTCCTGGACCTGGCGGTTGCTCTTGAACCTGTCGAAGATGCCCATCCAGAGCTCCTTCCAGAGGTGACTCAGAATGACGATACGACCGTTATGCCCCTGATGCCCACTCGAAGGGCATGCCGTCCGAGCCTCCCGGCCCACTTCCTGAATGCCGCGGTGCGCCCGATCGCTACGGTGTGCGCAACGCCCTGCCAGGGAAGGCGCTCCTTGCGGGGGCGGACCGGTTTGCAAGGGGAGGGGCGCACGTGAGGCGTCTGAGGGGCGGGGTCGCGGCCGCCGTCGTGCTGGTGTTCGCCGTGGCAGGGTGCAAGGCGGAGACGACGACCACGGGGTCGGGTGGCCCGGAGGGGACCGGGGGCGCCTCGGATGCTGCCCTCAGCGCCGCCAAGTCGCTCACCGTCAAGGGCCGGGCGCCCAAGACGGGTTACGACCGCGACAGGTTCGGCACCGCGTGGGCCGACACGGACTCCAACGACTGCGACACCCGCGACGACATACTCCAGCGTGACCTGGAGGACGTGAAGTTCACCAGCGGCAGGTGCAAGGTCTCCTACGGGGTGCTGGAGTCGGACCCGTACTCGGGCAAGGAGGTGACCTACCGGCGGGGCCGCAGCCAGGTCGACATCGACCACGTGGTCGCGCTCTCCGACGCCTGGCAGAAGGGCGCCAAGTACTGGGACGCCGGCAAGCGCATAGCTCTGGCCAACGACCCGCTCAACCTCATAGCCGTCGACGCGAGCACCAACCGTTCCAAGGGGGACGGCGACACGGCGACCTGGTTGCCGCCCAACAAGGGGTACCGGTGCACTTATGTTGCCGCCCAGGTCGCCGTGAAGAAGAAGTACGAGCTGTGGGTCACGGCCGCCGAGAAGTCCGCGATGGAGAAGGTCCTCTCGGGGTGTCCCGGCCAGAAGCTGCCGACCGGCGGCAACCCGACGGCGGCACCGCCGAGGTTCCACGCGGACTGAGGGGCCGCCGCGCACCGGCCGCGGGCGCGAAATGCGCTTTCCGGTGCGCGGTGCCGCGAATTACGGTGACCGCATGGAGCCGAAGGTGTCGAGTCTCGCCGAGCGTCCCGAGATGCGGGAGCGCGTCCTCGGCATGGCCAACAGCTGGCCGGAGTTCGTGACCCAGGACCCCGTGGGCAACGCCCACTACGGGCGGATCTCCGGCGAACTCCCCGAGTACGTTCTGTTCGCCGAGGACGAGCGGGGCGAGGTCGTCGCGCACGCGCACAGCGTGCCGTTCGCCCTCCACGCCGAGGGGCGCGGCGAACTGCCCGCCCGGGGCTGGGACGAGATGCTCGTGTGGGCGTTCGGGGACCTGAGCCGTGGCGTGCGGCCCGACACGGTCGGTGCCGTCTCGGTCGTCATCGATCCGCGTGTCCAGGGGCGGGGGCTGTCCGCCCTGATGCTCTCGGCGATGCGCGACAACGCCCGCGCGCACGGCTTCAGTGAGGTCGTCGCCCCGGTCCGTCCCAGCGCCAAGCACCTGGAACCGCACACGCCCATCGAGGAGTACGCCCGTCGCGTACGGCCCGACGGCCTGCCGAGCGACCCCTGGCTGCGGGTGCACGCCCGGGCCGGTGCCGCCGTTCACGCGGTGGCGCCCGCCTCGATGACGGTCGCCGGTTCACTGGAGCAGTGGCGTCACTGGACCGGACTGCCCTTCGACACCCGGGGCGACATCGAGGTGCCGGGGGCGCTGGTGCCGGTGCGGTGCGAGCCGGAGCGCGGGTACGCGGTGTACGTGGAGCCCAACGTGTGGATGCGGCACGCCCTTTGAGCGTGCCGCGTCCTGGTGCCCTGCCTTCAGGTGCGGTGCCTTCAGGTGCGGTGCCTTCAGGCGTGGCGCCTCGGCTCGGGCGGCTCAGCCGCCCAGGGCGTCCAGGTCCAGGATGTCGCCTGCGGGCTTCTGCGCCGGGACCGGCTTGTCGAAGTCGCTGAAGGCGATCGAACCCTGGTCCGCCCCCGCCGTGCTGTCGACGCGCAGCAGATACGGCTTGCCCTCGGTGGCCACGTACAGGGTGTAGCGGTCCTTGCCGTCCTTCTCGTGCAGCGTGATGGCCGGCACCCCGTCGACGGTGGTCGTCTTACCGCGGCTCGCGTCGGAGGCGGTGTCCTCGGCGCCGCCGAGCACCTTGGTCAGGTCGCAGAAGTCCCCGAATTCCTTGCCGTTGGGGCCCGTCGCCTTCGTCTTGGTCCACTTGCCCGCCAGCATGGCCACGGCCGCGTCGGTGTCCGCCTTCGGCTCGCCCTTGCTCTGCTCACGCAGCAGCGCCTCGTCGAACTTCATGTACACGAGGTCACCGGTCTTGATCAGCTCGACCTGGCCCTTGCCGCCCATGCCGACGGTGCCGGCGCACTCGCCCTTCTTGTTCAGGGCCACGTCGAGGCTGATGGTGCCGCCGCTCTCGTCGTCGGGGATGTCGCCCTTCATCCGCAGCGAGGAGGCGCCGGTGGTCGCCTTCGCGGCCCGGTCGGCTATCTCCCCGCCGGTCAGCCCGGTGAACGGGTCCTTCTCGGCGGTTGGCTTGCCCGTCGTGGTGGACGCGCTGGACGCGCCCGTGCCGTTGTCCGCCGTGTCCTGACCCGGCTGGCATCCGGTGAGTCCTGCGGTGGCCGCGGCGGCGATGCAGAGGGCGGCAAGTGCGGTACGACGCATGGCGATTCCTTGGTGGTGAAACGGCGAGATGGAGTGAAGTGCGGTGAAGAGGTGGCGCGGGCCGGAAGGGGCGGCCCCCTCCAGGCATGGCGGCCACCGCCCGATCCGGGTGGCTGCTTCGTTCGCTGGGTCAATAAGACCAGAGCTTGTGAACCGAGTCAACACAATTCACAAGATGAACTGTGTACACGGCCGTGAAGGGGTAGATCTTGCATGCGTCGGTATGCTCGGCGACACACGCGGGCCGCACGGGTGGCGCGGCACGACGAGGGGAGCGGGCGGTGCAGGACAACGCGACAGAGGTGACCGCCGCCGGTATCGCACGGCTGGCCGGAGTGGGCCGTGCGGCCGTGAGCAACTGGCGGCGCCGCCACGCGGACTTCCCGAGACCTGTCGGCGGCACCGAGACCAGCCCGGCCTTCGCGCTCGCCGAAGTCGAATCGTGGCTGCGCAAGCAGGGGAAACTCGCCGAGGTGCCGCTGCGGGAGCGTGTCTGGCAGCAGCTCTCCGGCCACCCCGAGGGCCCGGTCACCGCCCTCACTCACGCGGGCTGCGTCCTGCTGCTGATCCACGACCGTCCGCCGGTCTGGCTGGAGGTGAGCGCCGGCTCCGACGAACGCCTCGCGTCGATGCTGCCCGGAGCGCTCCGGGACGTACTGACACCCCGCTTCGGCGAGGAGCCGGTCGTCGACGTCCCGGGGGTGGCGGGCACCCCGGCCGCTGTGAACACTCCCGGTGCCGTTCACGGATCACCGGGCGTCCCTCGCCCCTCCGCTGTGAACACCTCGGCCTCCGTGAACACCCGAACCGCGCTTCACAGCCCCACCGCCTCCGAACTCCTCCCCTCCGTCCCCCTCCTGCGCGGTGTCGCCGAACTGGCCGCCGAACTGGGCGCCCGCCAGACCTTCGAGTTCCTGCTGGGACGGCATCTGGACGCCAACCCGCGCCAGTACACGCTCACCCCCGCCGAGCTGGCCGGTCTCATGGCCGATCTCGTGGGGCCCGCCCGGACCGTCCTCGACCCCGCCTGCGGCACCGGCGCCCTTCTGCGGGCCGCCGCCACCCGCCCCGACCAACGACTCCACGCCCAGGACAGCGCCCCCGAACTGGCCGCGCTCACCGTGCTCCGGCTCGCCCTGCACACCTGGTCCACCGTCCGCGGCGCAACCGGTGACAGCCTGCGCGCCGACGCCTACCCCCACCTGCGCGCCGACGCCGTCCTGTGCCACCCGCCGTTCAACGAGCGCAACTGGGGCCATGACGAACTCGCCTACGACCCCCGCTGGGAGTACGGCTTCCCCGCCCGCACCGAGTCCGAGCTCGCCTGGGTCCAGCACGCGCTCGCCCGCCTCAAGGACGGCGGCGCCGGCGTCCTGCTCATGCCGCCCGCCGCCGCCTCCCGCCGCTCGGGCCGCCGTATCCGCGCCGACCTGCTGCGCCGCGGTGCCCTGCGCGCTGTGATCGCCCTGCCGGTCGGGGCGGCACCGCCGTACAACATCCCCCTGCACCTGTGGGTGCTGCGCCGTCCGGAGAAGGCGCCCGCGCAGCCGGAGGTGCTGCTCGTCGACGTGGGCCGGTTCGCGGGCGAGGGACGCGGCGGGCCGGACTGGCGGGCCGTGCGCGAGGCCGTCCTCGACGCCTGGCAGGCCTTCGGCCGGGCCGGCCGTTTCGCCGAACGCCCCGGTCTGGCCCGTGCGCTGCCCGTCATCGACCTCCTCGACGACGACGTGGACCTCGCCCCCGCCCGCCATCTGCCGCCGCCCACCGCCGCGGACGGGGCCGAACAGCTCACGGCCGTGCGCGAGCGCCTGGGCGAGACCCTGCGGCTGACCGCCGACCTCACCCCGCCGCCCGCCGCCGGCGCACCTCTCGCGCGGTGGCCGCTCACCACCATCGGCGAACTCGCGCGCGGGGGCGCCCTGATGCTGCGCACGGGCGGCAGCGGCGGCCACGCGCGTGTGCCCGTCCTCACCGACCACGACGTCCTCTACGGGACCGCCCCCTCCGGCACGCTCCCCGAGAGCGACGAGCAGGCCGTGCTGACCGAGCCCGGCGATGTCGTCGTACCGGTGCTGGGCGGGGGTTCGGTGGCGCGTGTGATCGACGAGGCGACCGGCGGCGCCGCCCTGGGGCGCAACCTCGTGCTCCTGCGCCCCGATCCCGCGGCCCTGGACCCGTGGTTCCTCGCCGGCTTCCTGCGCGGCACCGCCAACAACCGCCAGGCCAGCCGCTACGCCTCCACCGCGACCCGCCTGGACGTACGTCGGCTCCAACTGCCCCGGCTGCCGCTTGAAGAGCAACTGCGCTACGGCGAACGCTTCCGCGCGCTCGACGAGTTCGAGCGCGCCCTCCGGCACGCGGGCCGCCTCGGGGAGCAACTCGTGCGCGGGATGTACGACGGCCTCACGGACGGGACCGTCGCGCCCCACTGAACCGGCGCACCCGACCGGACGACTCGACCAGCCGACTCAACCGGCTCACTGAGCAGTCCACTCATCAACCCGACTGATCAGGACGACAACGGTTCGGTACAACCCGTGACCTGTTGTCGGTATCGGCCTATACGCTCGAACCCCACATCGAATCCCGGCTCAGGAGCGTTCATGTACGGCCACGGCGCGGCGCCGCCCGCTCGCGACTCGGGCACGGTCATCACCCTGCGCGTGGTGCTCGCCGCCGTCGGTTTCCTCTCGTGCGGCCTGCTCGCCTGCGCGCCGCTGTTCCGGGTCGCGTTCCTGCGGGGACGGGCCGTCGACTGGGTGCTGGCCTGGGCCAGCCTCCCGATGTCCATCGCGTGCTTCGCGGTGGTCGGCGCGCTGCCCGAGACCGACCCCAAGACCGACGTCGCCATGTCGCTGGTCCTGCTCCTGGGTCTCTTCAGCAGTGTGTACTTCCTGGTGATGGACATCCGGGTGCACCAGCAGCGGCGGTTCGCGGGCTACCCGGCGCCCCAGGGCCCGACCGTCCACACGGGCTACGGCTACCCGCAGCCGACACCCCCGTTCACATCGACGCTCCTCCCGCAGCCGCAGCCGCAGCCGCAGCCGCAGCCGCAGCCGCAGCCGCCGGTTCCCGCGCCCGGAGTCGTCCCGCCCCCGCCGCAGCGCCCCGCGCCCGCCCGCATCGACCAGGTGCGCGCCGAACTCGACGAGCTCAGCGACTACCTGCGCAAGCACGACAGCGGCCACGGCGGCGCGAACGGCGGCGGCACCGGCGGAGACAGCACCGGCGGCCATCACGACGGCGGCAGGTGACCGTGGCGACAGGGCGTGTCGTCGCCGGCCGCTATGAACTGTCCACGCTCATCGGACAGGGCGGCATGGGCCAGGTCTGGACGGCCTACGACCAGCGGCTCGACCGGCGCGTGGCGGTGAAGCTGCTGCGCCCCGACAAGGTGGCCGGGCAGGAGGCGGACGAACTGCGCCGCCGGTTCGTGCGGGAGTGCCGGGTGACCGCGCAGGTCGACCACCCGGGGCTCGTCACCGTGCACGACGCGGGCAGCGAGGGCGAGGAGCTGTTCCTCGTCATGCAGTACGTCGACGGCGCGGACCTCTCCGACCATCTCGCCGAGCACGACCCGTACCCCTGGCAGTGGGCGGTCGCGGTCGCCGCGCAACTGTGCGCCGTGCTCAGCGCCG
Organism: Streptomyces sp. 351MFTsu5.1; assembly: GCF_000383655.1. Taxonomy (NCBI): domain Bacteria; kingdom Bacillati; phylum Actinomycetota; class Actinomycetes; order Kitasatosporales; family Streptomycetaceae; genus Streptomyces; species Streptomyces sp. 351MFTsu5.1. The sequence goes on from NZ_KB911784.1 coordinate 196,763, forward strand.
TGCACGCCGTGCCGATCGTGCACCGCGACCTCAAGCCGCGGAACGTGATGGTGAAGCAGGACGGCACGGTCACCGTCCTCGACCTGGGCGTGGCCTCGGTCATGGACACCGACACCACCCGCCTCACACACACCGGTTCGCCGATCGGCTCGCCCGCCTACATGGCGCCGGAGCAGGCCATGGGCGGCTCGGTCGGCCCGTACACCGACCTCTACGCGCTCGGTGTGCTGCTGCACGAACTCCTCAGCGGAGACGTCCCGTTCGCCGGCTCCACGGCGCTCGGCGTCCTGCACCGGCATCTGTACGAGCCGCCGCTGCCGGTGCGCCGCACCCGCCCCGAGGTCCCCGAGGCGCTCGAAGCGCTCGTCCTGCGGCTGCTCGCCAAGGACCCGCAGCACCGCCCCGCGTCCGCGCAGGACGTCTACGAGGAACTGGCGTTGCTGCTGCCCGCGCGCGGGATGCCGACCGGAGCGCCGCTCGACCCCACCCGCCCCTTCCTGCGCCCGCACGCCCCCTGGCCGGACCGCGCGCGCACCCCCGCGCCCCAGCCCGCCCCCGTCACGCCCGTCCCGGAGAAGGCCGAGAAGCCCGACGTCGCGCGTGCGGTCGACGAGGTCAAGCGGCTTCTCGGCGAGGGCCGCATCACCCAGGCCGTGGACATCCTCGGCGCGATCCTGCCCACGGCCGCCGAGCAGCACGGCGCCAACTCCCCGGTCGTCCGCACCCTGCGCAAGCAGTACGCCGCCACCCTCATGGACGACGGCCAGTACCGGCGCGCGCTGCCCGAACTGCGCCGCCTCGCCGACGAACGCGCCGCCGAGGCCGGCCATGCCGACCCGCAGTCCCTGCGCTTCCGCTACGACGCCGCCCAGTGCCTGGAACAGCTCGGCGAGCCGGCGGCCGCGCTGGCCGAGTACCGCGCGTTGCTGCCGTACTACGAGAACCAGTACGTGGCCGGCGACCCCGAGCTCGCCCATGACGTCCGCCGCCGCATCGGCCACCTCCTGCTGGCGCTCGGCGACCGTCCGGCCGCCCACGACACCCTTGCGCGGCTGCTGCACGACGTGGAGCGGCTCAAGGGGCCGGGCCACCCGCTCGCCGCCGAGGTCCGGCGGACCCTCCAGTGGCTGGGCCAGGTGCGCGGCTAGAGGGGACACCGGGTACCTTTGCGCTGCGTTTCAGCCATGCACAGCACAACAGGGGTGGGGTCGTCCATGTCGTCCGAGTCATCGTCACCTGAGTCGCCTGAATCCTCCGGGTCCAGCCGGGCCGGCCGGTCCAGTCATCGGCAGTCGAAGAAGCGCAGATACGTCACCTGGGGCATCGCCGGGGCCGCCGTGGTCGCCGGGGCCGGCCTCGCCGCGCAGACCTCGATGGCCGCCACCGCCTGGCCCGCCCAGAAGACGTACACCGGACGCGCCTTCGACACCTGTGCCGCCCCCTCCCTCTCCGCGATGAAGGCCTGGCACGGCGGTCTCTACGGCGCCGCCGCCGTCTACATCGGCGGCAAGAACCGCGGCTGCGCCCAGCCCAACCTCACCGCCTCCTGGGTCAAGTCGGTCAGCGCGGTCGGCTGGAAGCTCATCCCGCTGTACGTCGGCGCCCAGCCGTCCTGCCAGACGGGCTCCAGCCCCGAGAAGCTCACCGCCTCCACCGCCGCCTCCCTGGGCGCCAAGGACGGCGCGGACGCGGTGGCCAAGGCCTCCGCGCTCGGCATGAAGGCCGGCAGCCCGATCTACCTCGACATGGAGTCGTACGACATCACGAACAAGGCGTGCAACGACGCCGTGCTCACCTATGTGCGCGCGTTCGACAAGACCCTGCGCGCCAAGATCTACCGAGCGGGCTTCTACGGCTTCACCAGCTCCAGTGCCAAGGCGATCGCCAACGCGACCGACAAGACCGACCTGCCGGGCAACCTCTGGTACGCGCTGTGGGACAAGCAGAACACCACGACGGCGGACTGGCCCTTCGGCAAGACCCAGTACACCGACCACAGCCGCGGTCACCAGTACCTGGTCAACAGCAAGGAGTCGCGGGGCGGTTACACGATCACCGTGGACCGGGACGCCTGGGACGGCCCGGTGGCGATCACCGGCTGATGCCCGCCCCCGCGGTGCGGGCGGCGCGCCGGTGCCCGAAGTCCTGGTGAATCGTTGGTCGAATGGGTTGGCCAGAGCCGGTCCCCTGCCTACCATCGATCACCGCAAGACTTTGTGCACCGTCGCACAATCTCCTCGGGAGGCTTCCTTGCACCGCCGTCGTCGCACCGCGCTCATCCTCTCCGCCGCCCTCGCCTGCGCGGCACCCCTGCTCACCGCCTGCTCCGACGACGCGCATCCCGGGGCGGCGGCCGTCGTCGGCGGCCAGCGGATCACCGTCGCGCAGCTGGAGAACCGGGTGACCGAGGTCCGCGACGCACAGCGGGCGGCCGTCACCGACGAGGCGCAGTACGCGCAGGCCATCGCCAAGACCGGCACCCTCACCCGGGACGTCCTGCACGGCATGGTCCTCGACCGGGTGCTGCACCGGGCGGCCGAGGACGCGCAGGTGAGCGTGACCCGCAAGGAGGTCCAGCAGCTGCGCGCCGGCCTGGAGGAGCAGGCCGGCGGGTCGAAGGGCCTGGAGACGGCCTGGCTCCAGCAGTACGGCATCGCGCCCGAGCGCCTCGACGAGAGCCTCCGCCTCCAGCTGGAGGCCCAGAAGCTCGCGGCGAAACTCGGCACCGACACCAGCGACCCCGCCTTCTGGGGCGCCCTGACCAAGGCCTCCAAGGAACTCGACGTCGATCTCAACCCGCGCTACGGCACATGGGACGCCCAGAAGAGCGCACGGGCCGACGCGAAGACCCCGTGGGTACGCGAGGTCACGGCGGCGGGCGGCGAGCGGACGGCGTAGGGGACGCCGGACGCGCTGCATCGCAGCCGCCCCGATCCGGCCCGGCACCCCGAAACACACCCCAAGCCGCAGGTCATACGATCACACCGCGACCCCTGCCCTGTGGACAACTCGATCTCCCCGTGGACGCCGTGCGTTAGCTTCGAACTGTGAACGCAACCGGCTTCGAGCCCGCCCCCGACCAGCACGGCCAAGGCCCCCGTACGGCCCCCGCCCCCGGCCGCATCGTCATGCTCACCACCAGCCACCGCGTCGCCCCCGGCCTGCTCTCCTGGCCCGCCTGGCAGGCGCTGCACGCGGCCGACCGTGTTCTCTGCGCGGACGGGGCGCATCCCCAGCTGCCGTATCTGAGGGAGGCGGGGATACGGGTGGACGAGGCCGCGCCGACCGCCGAGGAGCTGGTGGGCGTGTGCGCGGGCGGAAACACCGTTGTCGTCGTGGCCACGGGAGAGGGAGAGCCGGCGCTCACCGACGGGCTGGCCCGCCTGGCCGGTTCCGGACGCGTCGAGATGCCCGAGCTGGAGCTGCTCCCCGCCTCCTACGACCTGCCCGGCGCCCGGCTCCTGGACCTCGTGCAGGTGATGGACCGCATCCGGGTCGAGTGCCCGTGGTCGTCCCGGCAGACCCACAAGGGGCTCGCGAAGTACGGGATCGAGGAGGCCTACGAACTCGTCGAGGCGATCGAGGAGGGTGACCGCGACGAACTGCGCGAGGAACTCGGGGACGTCCTGCTCCAGGTGATCTTCCACTCCCGTATAGCGGAGGAGGACCCGGAGACCCCCTTCTCCATCGACGACGTGGCCGGCGGGATCGTCGCCAAGCTCATCCACCGCCACCCCCATGTCTTCGGGGACGAGACGGCCACCACCCCCGAGGACGTCAAGGCGCACTGGCTGCGCACCAAGGCGATGGAGAAGCAGCGCACCTCGGTGACCGAGGGCGTCCCCCTCCACCAGCCCGGCCTCGCCCTCGCGGCGAAGCTGGTGTCACGCGCACGGACGGCGGGACTGACGGTCCCCCTCCCCGAGGGCGAGGGCATCGGCTACGAACTCCTCGCGCTGGCCGCCCGCGCGGAAGCCGAGGGCACGGACCCGGAGGCAGCGCTGAGAGCGGCGGCACGGGCGTACCGGGACGCGATCCGCCAGACGGAGAAGGACGCCTGACCGCCTGACCGCCTGACCGCCTGACCGCCTGACCGCCTGGCCGCCTGGCCGCCTGGCCGAGAAAGACCCACGGCCCCGACTCCCACCGTCCGAGGCGCACGGCCCCGACCCCACCGCCCGAAGACCCACCCGGAAGCCCCGGCTACCGTCAAGGTGTGACCGACCAGCCCACCCCCGCCCCCGCACCTGCCTCGACCTCCGCCTCTCCACCCCCGGCTCCCGCCCCCGAACTCTTCACCTGGGAGTTCGCCACCGACCCCTACCCCGCCTACGCCTGGCTCCGGGAGCACGCCCCCGTGCACCGGACGCGGCTGCCCAGCGGGGTGGAGGCCTGGCTGGTCACCCGTTACGCCGACGCCAAGCAGGCGCTCGCCGACCAGCGGCTCAGCAAGAACCCGGCGCACCACGACGAGCCGGAGCACGCCAAGGGGAAGACCGGCATTCCGGGGGAGCGCAAGGCGGAGCTGATGACGCATCTGCTGAACATCGATCCGCCGGACCACACCAGGCTCCGACGGCTCGTCAGCAAGGCGTTCACGCCGAGAAGGGTCGCCGAGTTCGCCCCCCGGGTGCAGGAGTTGACGGACCGTCTCATCGACCGTTTCGCGGCGACCGGCTCCGCCGACCTCATCCACGACTTCGCCTTCCCGCTCCCCATCTACGCGATCTGCGACCTCCTGGGCGTCCCCCGCGAGGACCAGGACGACTTCCGTGACTGGGCGGGCATGATGATCCGCCACGGGGGAGGCCCGCGGGGCGGGGTCGCGCGGTCCGTGAAGAAGATGCGCGGGTATCTGGCCGAGCTCATCCACCGCAAGCGGGAAGCGCTGCCCGACGAGCCCACCCCTGGCGAGGACCTCATCTCCGGGCTCATCCGCGCCTCCGACCACGGCGAACACCTCACCGAGAACGAGGCCGCGGCGATGGCCTTCATCCTTCTCTTCGCGGGTTTCGAGACCACCGTCAACCTCATCGGCAACGGCACCTACGCCCTTCTCACCCACCCTGAGCAGCGCGAGAGGCTCCAGCAGTCGCTCGCCGCCGGCCGCACCGACCTCCTCGAGACCGGCGTGGAAGAGCTGCTGCGCTACGACGGCCCGGTCGAGCTCGCCACCTGGCGGTTCGCCACCGAGCCGCTCACCATCGGCGGTCAGGACATCGCGGCCGGCGATCCCGTGCTCGTCGTGCTCGCCGCGGCGGACCGGGATCCGGAGCGGTTCGCCGACCCCGACGTGCTCGATCTGTCCCGCCGTGACAATCAGCACCTCGGTTACGGCCACGGGATCCACTACTGCCTCGGTGCCCCGCTCGCCCGGCTGGAGGGCCAGACCGCGCTCGCCACGCTCCTCACCCGGCTCCCCGATCTGCAACTCGCGGTGGATTCAGCCGATTTGCGCTGGCGGGGTGGGCTCATCATGCGTGGACTGCGTACTTTGCCCGTGGAGTTCACTCCCGTCCGGTAATCGACCGAGGGGTCCCCTGAACCCCGCCGCACGGCCGCCTAAACATGACGCGCCCTCAAGTCTGTGATCTTCACGTGATCTACGCGGCATTAACTTGTGACAAGTGATCGAACCCCTATACGTTCACGGACCAACGCGGTGGTCCGTACCACTCGCCGCGTGGGTCTCTGAAGTCTCGGGAAAGGTCCCTTCATGCTCTCCGGGAACGGTCGTCACCGTCGCCCCCGTCAGGCTCCGGCGCTGCTCGTGGCGGCCGGTGTGACGGGATCCGCCATCGCGATCCCCCTGCTCGCGGCGTCCGGAGCGAGCGCCGCGACCGGCACCACCTGGGACCGGGTCGCGGAGTGCGAGAGCGGTGGCTCCTGGAGCGCCAACGACGGCAACGGCTACTACGGTGGCCTCCAGATGTCCCAGGAGAACTGGGAGAAGTACGGCGGCCTCGAGTACGCCAAGACCGCGGACCTGGCCAGCCGCAACCAGCAGATAGCCGTGGCGGAGAAGCTCCTCGACGACCAGGGCATCGCCGCCTGGCCGACCTGCGGTCTGCTCAACGGGCTCAGCAAGGACTCGAGCTCGGCCGGCGTCGACACCGGCCTGGCGAGCGGAACGCCCTCGGCTTCCGCGTCCGGATCGTCGGAATCATCCGTATCGTCTGATTCGTCCAACTCGTCGGGCACCGAGGACTCTCCCGGTCTGCTCGACTCCCTGGACGGCTCGTCCGCGACCCCCTCCCCGTCGGCCACCCCGTCCAAGAGTGGCGAAAGCACCTCCAAGGCGGGCGAAAGCGACACCAAGGGTTCCGAAGCCTCCGGCAAAGAAGACGCACAGTCTTCCGACGGCTCGCCCGTGGTGAGCCCAGAAGAGGACGAAGCGGACAAGTCCTGGCAGGAGGGCGGCTCTTCGGCCCTGGTGGACGTCGGCTCCCTCGGCGGCACCGGCAAGCACCGCGGCGACAGCGGGGACGAGGTCGCGACGAAGAGTGCGGGCACCTCCTCGGGCCGTCACGCCGCTCGCACGTACACCGTCAAGGAGGGCGACTCCCTCGCCTCCATCGCCGACTCCCTTGGCCTCGACGGCGGATGGCGCGCCCTCTACGCCGAGAACAGGGACCGCATCGGGGCCGACCCCAGCGACATCTCCGCCGGTCAGACGCTCGACACAGGGGTGGAATAGGGCCGAAAAGGCCTGAAAAACAGCGGGAGTTCACGTCACACTTCGCACCGAATGTCCACTTTGGTGAAAGTGTGGGATGAGTCTCAGAAGCCCTGATCGTCTTTGAAATTCCGCCGAGCGCATGTCTACCGTCGTCACCGCTCGGCAACCCGAGCCCCGTCTGTCGCAACGCCGAATCCTGCCAGCGGCCGTACGGGAACAGTCGTCGCGTCAAGCGCCGTAGGCAGGAGCGGGGGACCCAAGGTAAGCGCCGGGCCCAGCAGTTCACGCTGGACCGGCTTGGGGTGAAGTCACGCACTGTGCGTGACCGGGCAACTCAACCGGCCCGAACCCGACAGCTCACCTCGCAGGCGTCGGTGAGGGGATCCACCATGCTGTTTTCCGGCAAGGGCAAGCACCGTCGTCCGTCCAAGGCCACCCGCGCCGCCGCGCTCGCCGGCGTCACCGGTGTCGCCATCGCCGCCCCGCTGATGGCGGCCGGCAACGCCTCCGCCGCCACCGCCTCCGAGTGGGACGCCGTCGCCCAGTGCGAGTCCGGCGGCAATTGGTCCATCAACACCGGCAACGGCTACTACGGCGGCCTGCAGTTCTCCGCCTCCACCTGGGCCGCGTACGGCGGCACCGCCTACGCCCCGCAGGCCAACCAGGCCAGCAAGTCGCAGCAGATAGCCGTCGCCGAGAAGGTCCTCGCCTCCCAGGGCAAGGGCGCCTGGCCGGTCTGCGGCACGGGCCTGTCCAGCGCCGCCTACAACGGCGGCAGCTCGTCCTCCTCCAGCTCCTCGAACTCGGGCTCCAGCGCCGGCACCCGTTCGACCAACGAGCAGAGCGCCTCCCGCTCCTCCGAGCGTCCGGCGGCCAAGAAGACCGTCACCACCCCGACCGGCAAGAAGGTCAAGAAGGGCGACGGCGAGTACAAGGTCGTCAAGGGTGACACCCTCAGCTCGATCGCCGCGAAGCACAAGGTCAAGGGCGGCTACCAGACGCTCTTCAAGCTGAACAAGGACATCATCGAGGACGCGAACCTGATCTACCCGGGTCAGCAGCTGCACCTCAAGTGATTCCTACCTGAACCACAGCGCCCTCATACCCGTGGTCCTCATACTGAAGGCCTCGTGAGGGTCACCCCCCGTCCCCACGGGCTCCCCGCTCCGGTGCGTGTTCCCCCGTACGCACCGGGGCGGGGTTTTTTGTGCGCGCTTGCACGGCCGTCTTTGTTCAGTTCAGAAACAATTTACTCTCGGTTTCGTCCACAGGTCGGTCCACACGGTGGCCGAAGCCCCGGAGCCGGTTAGGCTCTAGTCGCCAGGCTCACCATTGCAGAAGGAGATGCTCGTGCCGTCCATCGACGTCGTCGTAGCCAGGGAAATCCTCGACTCGCGAGGCAACCCCACCGTCGAGGTCGAGGTCGGCCTCGACGACGGCAGCACCGGTCGTGCCGCCGTCCCGTCCGGCGCCTCCACCGGTGCCTTCGAGGCCATCGAACTGCGTGACGGTGACCCCAACCGCTACCAGGGCAAGGGTGTCGAGAAGGCCGTCCTCGCCGTCATCGAGCAGATCGGCCCGGAGCTCGTCGGCTACGACGCCACCGAGCAGCGGCTGATCGACCAGGCGATGTTCGACCTGGACGCCACCGACAACAAGGGCTCGCTCGGCGCCAACGCCATCCTCGGCGTCTCCCTCGCCGTCGCGCACGCCGCGTCCGAGGCCAGCGACCTGCCGCTGTTCCGCTACCTGGGCGGCCCGAACGCGCACCTGCTGCCCGTTCCGATGATGAACATCCTGAACGGCGGCTCGCACGCCGACTCCAACGTGGACATCCAGGAGTTCATGATCGCCCCCATCGGCGCGGAGTCCTTCTCCGAGGCGCTGCGCTGGGGCACCGAGGTCTACCACACCCTCAAGAAGGTCCTGAAGAGCAAGGGCCTGTCGACCGGCCTCGGCGACGAGGGCGGCTTCGCCCCGAACCTGGAGTCCAACCGCGCCGCCCTGGACCTCATCCTCGAAGCGATCAAGGAAGCCGGTTACATCCCCGGCGAGCAGGTCGCCCTGGCGCTCGACGTCGCCGCCTCCGAGTTCTACAAGGACGGCAAGTACCAGTTCGAGGGCAAGGACCGCTCCGCCGCCGAGATGACGGAGTACTACGAGGAGCTCGTGGCGGCCTACCCGCTCGTCTCCATCGAGGACCCGCTGTTCGAGGACGACTGGGCCGGCTGGAAGGTCCTCACCGACAAGCTGGGCGACAAGGTCCAGATCGTCGGCGACGACCTCTTCGTCACCAACCCGGAGCGCCTGGCCCGCGGCATCGAGGACGGCGCCGCCAACGCGCTGCTCGTCAAGGTGAACCAGATCGGCTCGCTCACCGAGACCCTGGACGCCGTGGAGCTCGCCCAGCGCAGCGGCTTCAAGTGCATGATGTCCCACCGCTCCGGCGAGACCGAGGACGTCACCATCGCCGACCTGGCCGTCGCCACCAACTGCGGCCAGATCAAGACCGGCGCCCCGGCCCGCTCCGAGCGCGTCGCCAAGTACAACCAGCTCCTGCGCATCGAGGAGATCCTCGACGACGCCGCGGTCTACGCCGGCCGCAGCGCGTTCCCGCGCTTCAAGGGCTGAGCAGCAACAAGGGCTGAGCCGTAAAGGGCCAATCCTTAGCCAGTCGTACGTACGTCCCCGTACCGGTCCCGTACCGTGTGCGGGGACGTACGCACGTAGAAGGGGAGGCGGAGAGCCGATGGCCGTGAAGGACCGGGACCGTTTCTCCACCGCGACACGGATCAAGCTGCTCGGCGAGCAGACCGCGGCCAGGGTCTACCGCTCCCAGACCAAACGGCAGGCCCGGCGCTCGCGGCTGACCGGCCGGGCCGCGCTGCTCGCCCTCGTGCTGTGCACCCTCGTGGTGGCGCTGGCGTACCCGATAAGGCAGTACGTCTCCCAGCGCGCCGAGATCTCCGATCTCCAGCGGGAGAAGGCACAGGCCGCCGAGCGGGTCGAGAAGCTGCGCGATCTCAAGGCGCGCTGGCAGGACGACACGTACGCGGAGCAGCAGATCCGGCAGCGGCTGCACTACGTGCTGCCGGGGGAGACGGGCTTCGTGGTCGTCGACCCGGACGCGGCGAAGCAGTCCCGCACCGATCTCGGGGCGGCCGACCGCCCCTGGTACTCCAACGTCTGGGACGGCGTCGACAAGTCCGACGCCGCCGACCAGTAGACCGAACGATAGAAAGACAGGCATGGAAACGCCTCCGCCCTCCACCCCGCGCACCGAGCCGACCGACGCGGACGTCGAGGCCTTCAAGCAGCAGCTCGGCCGGCCGCCGCGCGGGCTGCGCGCGATCGCGCACCGCTGCCCCTGCGGTCAGCCGGACGTGGTGGAGACGGCGCCCCGCCTCCCCGACGGCACGCCCTTCCCGACGACGTACTACCTGACGTGCCCGCGCGCCGCCTCGGCGATCGGCACGCTGGAGGCGAACGGCGTCATGAAGGAGATGACGGAGCGGCTCCAGACCGACCCGGAGCTGGCGAAGGCGTACCGGGCCGCGCACGAGGACTACATCGCCCGCCGTGACGCCATCGAGGTCCTGGAGGGCTTCCCGAGCGCGGGCGGCATGCCGGACCGGGTGAAGTGCCTGCACGTCCTGGTGGGCCACTCGCTGGCCGCGGGCCCGGGCGTGAACCCGCTGGGCGACGAGGCGATCGCGATGCTGCCGGAGTGGTGGCGCAAGGGAGCGTGCGTGACCCTCGCCGAGCAGCCGGAGGACACCCAGTGACCCGCGTCGCCGCCATCGACTGCGGTACGAACTCGATCCGCCTCCTCGTCGCCGACTGCGACCCGGCCACCGGCGAGCTCGTCGATCTGGACCGCCGTATGACGATCGTGCGGCTGGGCCAGGGCGTCGACCGGACGGGGCGGCTCGCGCCCGAGGCCCTGGAGCGGACCTTCGCCGCGTGCCGGGAGTACGCGGCGGTCATCAAGGAGCACGGGGCCGAGCGGCTGCGGTTCGTGGCCACCTCCGCCTCCCGGGACGCGGAGAACCGGGACGACTTCGTCCGGGGCGTCCTCGACATCCTCGGCGTCGAGCCCGAGGTCATCTCCGGGGACCAGGAGGCCGAGTTCTCCTTCACCGGGGCGACCAAGGAGCTCACCGGCAGCGACCACCTGGCCCGGCCCTACCTGGTCGTGGACATCGGCGGCGGCTCGACGGAGTTCGTCGTGGGCGACGACCACGTGCGGGCCGCGCGGTCCGTGGACGTCGGCTGTGTCCGGATGACCGAGCGGCACCTGGTCGTGGACGGGAAGGTCACCGACCCGCCCACCGCGGAGCAGGTCGCGGCGATGCGTGCCGACATCGAGGCCGCTCTCGACCTGGCCGAGGAGACCGTGCCGCTGCGTGAGGCCCGCACCCTGGTCGGCCTGGCCGGCTCGGTCACGACGGTCGCGGCGATCGCGCTGGGGCTGGACGAGTACGACTCCGCGCGGATCCATCACTCGCGGATCGGCCTCGACCGGGTGAAGGGCATCAGCGACGCCCTCCTCAAGGCCACCCATGAAGAGCGCGCGGCGCATCCGGCGATGCACCCGGGGCGGGTGGACGTGATCGCGGCGGGCGCCCTCGTCCTCCTGTCGATCATGGAGCGGACCGGCGCCGAGGAGGTCGTCGTGAGCGAGCACGACATCCTCGACGGCATCGCGTGGTCGGTCGCGTAGGCCCCGCCGGGCACCTCTGCTGAGCAGGCAGAACAACGTATGAGCGACTCAGAGGGGCCCTTCGGGGCCCCTCTTCGGCGTGCCGCCGGGAAAGTTCGTGAAGTTCTTCACAAGGAATTGGGCCCTGTCGGACGACGAATGGGGGCCGGTTGACCCTTCCGGGGGCCCAACACCCCTGTGAACACGTTCAAAACGGTGGGTTGCGGACCTAGGGAGGGGAGTCTGCGAGGGGTCCCCGAGAGCCCCTCGGGAGCCCCTTTCCGGCACGGAGGGGCAGCTCACGCGGCATTGACAACGGAGATCCGTATACCGTGGTTCCCGTCCGGCGCCATGACCTGGATCACGTGAGTCGCGGAGGATAACACACACCCTCCAAGAGCTTGTGAAGGGGCGCACGAGCGACCCCCCTGGGGCGGGTGGATACTCGATGCCATGAGCACCACGGAGCGTCCCAGGATCCTCGTAGTAGGCGGTGGGTACGTAGGCCTGTACGCAGCTCGGCGCATCCTCAAGAAGATGCGCTACGGCGAGGCGACCGTCACGGTCGTCGACCCCCGGTCGTACATGACCTACCAGCCCTTCCTCCCCGAAACCGCCGCCGGCAACATCTCCCCGCGCCACGTCGTCGTCCCGCTGCGACGCGTGCTGCCGAAGGCGGAGGTTCTCACCGGCCGGGTCACCACCATCGACCAGGACCGCAAGGTCGCCACGATCGCCCCCCTCGTGGGCGAGGCGTACGAGCTGCCTTTCGACTACCTGGTGATCGCGCTCGGCGCGGTCTCCCGCACCTTCCCGATCCCCGGCCTCGCCGAGCAGGGCATCGGCATGAAGGGCGTCGAGGAGGCCATCGGCCTGCGCAACCACGTGCTTGAGCAGCTCGACAAGGCCGACTCCACCAAGGACGAGGAGATCCGCCGCAAGGCGCTCACCTTCGTCTTCATCGGCGGCGGTTTCGCCGGCGCGGAGACCGTCGGCGAGGTCGAGGACATGGCCCGCGACGCGGCCAAGTACTACAGCAACGTCTCCCGCGAGGACATGCGGTTCATCCTCGTCGACGCCGCCGACAAGATCCTCCCCGAGGTCGGCCCCAAGCTCGGCCAGTACGGCAAGGAGCACCTGGAGAGCCGGGGCGTGGAGATCTACCTCTCCACCTCGATGGACTCCTGCGTCGACGGCCACGTGGTCCTGAAGAACGGCCTCGAGGTCGACTCCAGCACCATCGTGTGGACCGCGGGCGTCAAGCCCAACCCGGTCCTGTCCCGCTACGGCCTCCCGCTGGGCCCGCGCGGCCATGTGGACACCGCCCCGACCCTCCAGGTCCAGGGCACCGACTACATCTGGGCCGCCGGCGACAACGCCCAGGTCCCGGACGTCGCCGCCCGCAAGGCCGGCGTGGAGAACGCCTGGTGCCCGCCGAACGCCCAGCACGCGCTGCGCCAGGCCAAGGTCCTCGGCGACAACGTGATCTCCGGCATGCGGGGCTTCCCGCAGAAGGAGTACAGCCACTCCAACAAGGGTGCTGTCGCGGGTCTCGGCCTGCACAAGGGCGTGGCGATGATCGTCATGGGCAAGATGAAGATCAAGGTCAAGGGCCGTCTCGCCTGGTACATGCACCGCGGCTACCACGGTCTGGCCATGCCGACCTGGAACCGCAAGGTCCGCGTCTTCGCCGACTGGACCCTCGGCATGTTCCTCAAGCGCGAGGTCGTCTCCCTCGGCGCGATGGAGCACCCGCGCGAGGAGTTCTACGAGGCCGCGCGCCCCGTACCGGCCGCCGAACCGAAGAAGACCGAGGCCAAGGCCTCCTGACCCGTTCCGGTCACCCGTGACCGGCCCTGGTCGCTGATCCACCCCGAAGGACCTTCCGCCATCCGTGGTGCGGGAGGTCCTTCGGCGTTCTCCGGGATTGACCATGACCTTTCGGTTGTTTACCCAGGTGGACAAATCCGGGATCCTCGTCACGGAGGTGTGGGTCATGGCGGGTGCCGCCCTGCGGCTGAAGAGTCTGCTCGAACAGTTGCTTGGATCCGAGCTGCCGGTGCGGATCAGGGCCTGGGACGGTTCACAGGCGGGACCACCCGACGCGCCCGCCCTGGTCGTCCGCAACCGCCGTGCCGTACGCCGGCTGCTGTGGAAACCGGGCGAACTGGGCCTGGCCCGCGCCTGGGTCGCCGGGGACCTCGACATCGAGGGCGACTTCTACGCCGCCCTCGGCCTGCTCTCCGGCCTGGTCTGGGAGCGCGCCGACACCCGCTCGGGCTGGCAGATCCTGCGCGACGCGCGGACCCGTGCCGCGCTGTCCGGCCTCGTCCGGCTCGGCGGGCTCCCGCTGCCCCCGGCCCCGCCCCGCGAGGAGATCCGCCGCGCCCGCGGCCATCTGCACACCCGGCGCAGCGACAAGCGGGCCATCAGCCACCACTACGACGTCGGCAACGGCTTCTACGAACTCGTCCTCGGCCCGTCCATGGTGTACTCCTGCGCCTACTGGCCGGATTCCGACGCCACCCTGGAGCAGGCCCAGCACGACAAGCTCGACCTCGTCTGCCGCAAGCTCGCGCTCCGGCCGGGGCAGCGGCTCCTCGACGTCGGCTGCGGATGGGGCTCGATGGCGATCCACGCGGCCAGCGAGTACGGCGTGAGCGTGGTCGGCATCACCCTCTCGCACGAGCAGGCCGCCTACGCCCGCAAGCGCGTCGCCGACGCCGGGCTCACCGACCGGATCGAGATCCGCGTACAGGACTACCGGGACGTGGCCGACGGGCCGTACGACGCGATCTCCTCCATCGGGATGGCCGAGCACGTGGGGTCGGAGAAGTACCTGGAGTACGCCCAGGACCTGTACCGGCTGCTGGTGCCCGGCGGGCGGCTGCTCAACCACCAGATCGCCCGGCGCCCGATGTCCGACGAATCGGCCTACGACCTCGACGAGTTCATCGACGCCTACGTCTTCCCCGACGGCGAACTCGCCCCCCTCGGCACCACCGTCACCCAGCTGGAGCGGGCCGGGTTCGAGGTGCGGGACGTCGAGTCGATCCGCGAGCACTACGCCCACACGCTGCGCCGCTGGGTCACCAACCTGGAGTCCGGGTGGCAGCGGGCCGTCCGGCTCACCGGCCCCGGCCGGGCCCGGGTCTGGCGTCTCTACATGGCCGCCTGCGCCCTCGGCTTCGAACGCAACCACCTCGGCGTCAACCAGGTCCTGGCCGTGAGAACCCCCGAATCCGGCGTCTCCGGGCTGCCGTTGCGCGCCCGCACCTGGAACTGAGCAGAGACAAGGGGCCCGGAGCAGACAGAAGGGGCCCGTCGCCTCCTCGGCGACGGGCCCCTTCCGGTGGGTGCGGCTACTCGGCCTTGATGGCGGAGAGCATGTTCATGCGGGCCGCACGGCGGGCCGGCCACAGCGCGGCGAGGATGCCGACCGTCGCCGCGAGCAGCAGGAACACCGCCATCCGGGCCCACGGCAGGACGAGTTCGTACGTCGCCATCTTCGCGCCGAGCAGCTCACCGGCCGCCCAGCCGAAGAACACGCCCAGGCCGATGCCGAGCACCCCGCCGAACAGGGAGATGACCAGGGACTCCAGACGGACCATCCGCTTGATGCCCTTGCGGTCCAGGCCGATCGCGCGGAGCATGCCGATCTCCTGGGAGCGCTCGAACACCGACATGGCCAGGGTGTTGATGACCCCGAGGACCGCGACGAGCACCGCCATGGCCAGCAGGCCGTAGAGCATGTTCAGCATCAGCGTGAACATCTGCGCGATGGAGTCGGAGAGGTCCTTCTTGTCCTGGACCTTGATGGCCGGGTTGGAGCCGAGGGCCTTCTCCAGGCGGTCCTTGGTGGCGTCGGAGGTGCCGTCGGCCGTCTTGAGCATGACCTGCATGTCCGAGGCGTCGGTCAGGTGCGGGGAGAGCGTGGCGGTGTCCAGCATGATGCCGCTGATCAGCTCGTTGCCCTCGTAGACCCCGGCGACCGTCAGCCGCTGCGCCTTGCCGTCCTCGTAGTGCACGGTGAAGGACGAACCCGCCTTCCAGCCGAAGGACTTGGCCCGGTCCTTGTCCACGACGACCTGGCTGCCGCCGACCTTGAACGAGCCGTCGTCCACCTTGAGGTCGGTCAGCTTCCCGATCGCCGAGCCGTTCACGCCGGTCAGGAACTCGGTCTCGCCGTCGATGCGGGAGGCCGCGTTGCGCAGCGGGCTGACCTCGGTGACGCCGTCGACCTTCGCCAGCTTCTTCTCGACGTCCGGGGAGAGCTCGTTGCCGTTCGCCATGGAGACGACGTAGTCCGCCTTGACGGCCGCCGTCGCCATCTTGTCGATCGACTTCTGGAGGCTGCCCGCCATCACCGTCATCCCGGTGATCAGGGTGAGGCCGATCATCAGCGCGGACGCGGTGGCGGCCGTACGGCGCGGGTTGCGCACCGAGTTCTGCCGGGCCAGCTTCCCGGAGATGCCGAACACGCGCATCAGCGGGGCCGCGGCCGCGATCAGGGGGCGGGAGAGAAGGGGCGTGAGGATGAAGACACCGATGATCAGCAGGACCGCGCCGAGCCCCATGGGGGCCTGGCCGTCCGAGCCGTCCATCGTGGTGGCCGCCAGGATCACGGCCACGCCCGCCCCGCTGAACAGCGCGCCCAGCGTGTTGCGCAGCACCAGCGACTTGGTGGTCGCCTTGGCGTGCAGGCTGCTCATCGCCGCGACCGGCGGGATCTTCGCCGCCCTGCGGCCCGGCAGCCACGCGGCGAGCATGGTGACCAGGACGCCGACCGCGAGGGCCGCGCCGACCGTGCCCGGCGTGATGATCAGCGGCCCGTCCGGGACGGTCGCGCCGAGCGTGCCCATCAGGGACCTGAGCCCGGCGCCGATGCCGATACCGGCCACCAGGCCCGTCACCGCGGCCACCAGACCGACCACGAACGCCTCGATCAGCACCGACCGCGTGACCTGCCGGCGGGACGCGCCGACGGCCCGCAGCAGCGCCAGCTCCTTGGTGCGCTGGGCGACCAGCATGGTGAAGGTGTTGGCGATGATGAAGGTGCCGACGAAGAGCGCGATGCCCGCGAAGACCAGCAGGCCCTGCTTGAGACCGGACATCGAGGAGGAGATCAACTCGGCCTGGTTGTCGGCGAGTTCCCTGCCGGTCGTGGTCTCCACCCGATCGCCGGTCAGCGCCTTGTCCAGCGCCGCCTTCAGCGCGGTCTGGGAGGTGCCTGGGGCCGCCTTCACATCGATCTCGTCGTACGTCCCCGGCTTGCCGAACAGCTTCTGGGCGGTGGCCGTGTCGTACAGCGCGAGGCTGCCGCCGGCCGCGACATTGCCGTCGTCGGTGGTGAAGATCCCGGTGATGACCGGCTCGAGGACGGGGCCGTCGACCGAGAGGCGTACGGTGTCGCCGACCTGGTAGCCGGCCCGCTTTGCGGTCTCCGAGTCGATGGCGACCTGGTTCGCGCCGTGCGGGGCCCTGCCCTCGGCCAGCGGGTACCGGGGGTCCTTGGTCCCGTAGTAGTTGCCGCCCTGCGACTGGAAACCGCCGCCGATGAGCTTGCCGTCCTTGTCGGCGATGGCGGTGAAGCCGCTGACGACACCGATGGCGTTCGCCGCCCCGGGGACCTCGGCGCTCCTGTCGAGCTCGGCCTGGGTCAGCGCGTGGCGCTTGCCGAGCGTGTTGCCCTTGTCCTCGTCCCACTTGGCGGTGACGGCGACGTCGGTCTGGTCGAAGCCCTTGGCCGAACTCTTCTGGTAGGCCTCGGAGATGGTGTTGGTGAAGACGAGGGTGCCGGAGACGAACGCCACGCCGAGCATCACGGCGAGCACGGTCATCAGCAGTCTGGCCTTGTGCGCGAGGACGTTGCGCAGGGCGGTGCGGAACATCAGCTGGTGCGGCCCTTCGCGTCGAACTGCTTCATGAAGTCAAGGACGTTGTCGGCGGTGGGCTTGTACATCTCGTCGACGATCCGGCCGTCCGCGAGGAACACCACGCGGTCCGCGTAGGCCGCGGCCACCGGGTCGTGGGTCACCATCACGACCGTCTGCCCGAGCTCCCGTACGGAGTTGCGCAGGAAGCCCAGGACCTCGGCGCCGGAGCGGGAGTCGAGGTTTCCGGTGGGCTCGTCGCCGAAGATGATGTCGGGCTTGGAGGCCAGGGCGCGGGCCACGGCGACGCGCTGCTGCTGGCCGCCGGAGAGCTGGGCGGGACGGTGGCCGAGACGGTCCCGCAGTCCGACCATCCGGATGACCGAGTCCAGCCACTCCTTGTCCGGCTTGCGGCCCGCGATGTCCATCGGGAGGGTGATGTTCTCCAGCGCGGTCAGCGTCGGCAGCAGGTTGAACGCCTGGAAGATGAAGCCGATCTTGTCGCGCCGCAGCTTGGTGAGCTGCTTGTCCTTCAGGGAGCCCAGCTCGGTCTCGCCGATGCGGACCGAACCGGAGGAGAAGGTGTCCAGCCCGGCCACGCAGTGCATCAGGGTGGACTTTCCGGAACCGGAGGGGCCCATGATCGCGGTGAACTCGGCCTGCCGGAACTCGACGGTGACCCGGTCCAGGGCGACCACCTGGGTCTCGCCCTGTCCGTAGATCTTCGACAGCTCCGTGGCGCGTGCGGCCACGGAGGTGGTCCGGCGGGCTACGGGGGTGGTGGTCACGGGATGGAACTCCTCGCGGGACGACATCGTTGAAGGACGTCTTCCATCGTGCTGGCCGGAGCGGGCCGTGTAGTCAGTCGCAGTTCTGGTTCCGGGGGCAGACTTCGGACGGACCGCGCGGCTCGGTGTCATACCTGGGGATGACGCGGACCCCTGATTCGGGGCGTGCGCGAAGAACAGGTGGAGCGTCCTCGTTCGGGCGGTGAAATTCCGTCATTCCGCATGCGCGGCCGGGCGCCCCGCGTAAGGCTATTGGCAAGTGCGGATGGCCTGTTCCATGGTCTGATGCACCCTCAGACGTCAATAAAATAAGACAACATCGGTCCGCCCGTCCGCTGTTCGAGGGAGGCGTCCCGATAGGCTCGGAGACTCAAACGCGGAGCCCATGACCTGCCCGGATGGTGGAAAGCAGACACGGCGAGCTTAAACCTCGCTGCCCCTTCGCGGGCGTGCCGGTTCAAGTCCGGCTCCGGGCACTTTCCCGCCCACGCGGTGATTGCTCCCGCGTGGGCCGGCCCCGTTTCGTCAACCCTCGTAGACGGTCAGTACGGCGCCGTCGATCTCGATCCGGCGGCCCGCGCGCATGCCGTCGCGGCGCAGGGTTCTCAGGCAGGTCCGGAACAGGGGCAGCTCGTCCGCGTCCAGGACGGCGGCGGCCAGTTCCATGAGTTCGGAGACCGACTCGTCGGTCAGTGCGTACGGCAGTTCTCCGGAGAGCAGGACGACCGATTCACCGGCGGGCCCACGGACCACGGCCGTGGCCGGTCCGCCATGCACAAGCAACACATTCCCCCCTGGGAGCCCGGGGTCGTGCGGCTCTCGCTCCTCGGGCAGGACGAGAGACTAGCGGGGCGAGTGCGGCTCTTTCGGGCACAGTCGAATTCTTTTTCCGACTGCACGGAAGAGTGAACATCCCCGATCGCGGACCGCCCCGACCGGCTCCCGGACGGTCACATCCTGGGCCGGGGCGAGGAGTCCGGACCACCTGCACGCCGGGCACCGACCGCAGGAGCCCCAAGCGGCCCCTGGCGCGGACGCGCGGTGCCGCTGACTGCTTCATGCGAACGTGACCTGCGCTTTCGGCGACAACCAGGGGTACGGCCCACCCGAAGGCGGCGTCGGCTGACCGCACTCGACCACCGGGGCGTCCTCGTGGGGCGGCCCCCGGCGGGCGGACGCACGGTGTCAGCGGGACCGTGACCTGAGCCTCTGGCAGCGCCCGGGCCCGGTCGGGCCGCCTGTCCGGCCGAAGGTGGCCGACGCTGCTCCGCATGCCGGTGTCCGCCGCCGGCGCGGCCGGGGTGCGCTGTGCCGCCTGCTGCCCTTCGCGGTCGCGACGCGCGACTCCGGTGGCCCTCAGGCGGTTACGGCCTGCCGGGCCGCGAGAGCCCGTACGATCCCGCTGCCCGCGCGACGACCCCCAGCCCCCTCTCGCCGTCCAACCCCCGGCAGGGAACCGTCACTTCTTGGGGGTGCGGTCCAAGAGGGACTCCACCAGGGCGGCCACGTGCCGGCGGTCGTCGGCGGAGAGTTTCTGGACGCTGGCGATCAGGAGGTCCACCTCGGGGTCGGCCGGCCGGCCGGCGGTGCCCTCGGTGCCGTAGACGTGGATGCCGCAGGCCTCCGCCGCGGCGCGGCGGACGGTGTCCAACGGGAGTTCCAGCCCCTTGGACAGTCCCTCCAGGGTGGCCGACTGGGGCATGCGGACGACCCGGTCGGTGGTCGCCAGATGGTGGACGGTGGAGCGCGGAATGCCACCGCGGCGCGCCACCTCGCCGTAGGACCAGCCCTTGAGGTCCAGGCGCTCACGGATCAACTGCTGGAGTGCGTTGGCCACGGGTGGGTCACTTCCTGCTCGCCGCTCGGCGGAACCGTCCATGTCGGAGCCGATTCTACGGGCGGCCCCGCCCGCCGCCGAAAGAGTGATTCCCCGAACGGGTTGCGCACCGGCCCCGAGAGGCCCTAGTGTCCAATCTCGTTGGACAGCACGTCCGACCAAGTTGGACAGAGTGCGGGGGGAACTCGACTCGGTCCGACCGGAAATGCCCATCCCTGAGGGGGAACTGATCATGATGGACGCCCACGAGCTCGAGGCCGAGTCCGCGGAACTGCTGCCGGGTCGCGAGGCCCTCGGGAAGCTGAAGTTCAGCTTCAACCGCACCACCAACGTGACGAAGCACATCGCCAACGTCCAGGCGAGCAACTCCTCGCTCGCCCTCAACGACCACTCCATCGGGTCGGTGTCGAGCTCCGGCGCCTCGCAGGCCATCAGCGTCACGCAGTAGCACCCACGCTCCACCTCCACACCCAGTCATCCATCACCACCACGGAAGGACATCCATCATGAGCATGGACATGCACGAGCTCGACACCGAGTCCGCGGAGCTGCTGCCGGGCCGTGAGGCCCTGGGCAAGCTGAAGTTCAGCTTCAACCGGACCACCAACGTGACCAAGCACATCGCCACGGTCCACGCCGACAACCAGTCCGCGGCCGTCAACGACCACTCCGCCTGGTCGGCCGCCGAGTCGCAGGCCTCGCAGTCCATCTCCGTCAAGCAGTGACCCTGCGCTGACGACGGCCGCCGGGGCGGACCGCGCACGGGTGCGGTCCGCCCCGGCGGCCATGAGGGGGGCAGGACATGGGGGGAGACCACATATGACAGTGTTCGGAGACGGGACGCCGACGCTGTACGACACCGGGCCGGTGCCCGGGCCCGGCGGCTGGCCGGTGACCTACGAGCAGGTCGCGACCGGCAGCCTGCCGGTCGTGGAGCCGCAGTCGGTGCCCCGGCTGAGCGCGGGACTGCGACTGCACGGCGAGTACCAGGGATCGGGCTTCACCGAGCCCAAGTACATCGCCCGTCGGGGGGACGGGCAGGTCGTGCAGCTGTCGCGGCTGCTGTATCTCGTGGCGTCGTCCGTGGACGGCGTGCGCGACACCGAGTCGATCGCCCACCGGGTGAGCGCCCGGTTCGGCCGCGAGGTCAGCGGCGACAACATCCGCTACCTGGTGGAGAAGAAGCTCGAACCGCTCGGGGTGACGGTCCCCGAGGGCCAGGAGAGCGACGAGGTCGACGCCCCGCGCTCCGACCTGCTGCTCGCCCTCAAGGGCCACCGGGTCATCTTCGACGAGCGGCGCACGGCGAAGATCGCCCGGAGCTTCGCGTGGCTGCACCGGCCGTTCGTGGTCGCCGTCATGCTGGCTGCGGCCGTGGCCATGGACGTCTGGCTGTTCGCCTTCTACGGGGCGATCGAGCCGGTCCTGGAGGTCCTCGACCAGCCGGTGCTGATCCTCGCCGTCTTCCTGCTGACCGTGGCCTCGCTCGTCTTCCACGAGTTCGGCCACGCCTCCGCGTGCAGATACGGCGGTGCCCGGCCCGGCTGCATCGGCTGCGGGATCTTCCTCATCTGGCCGTCCATGTACACCGACGTCACCGACGTCTACCGGATCGGCCGGGGCGGGCGGATCAGGACCGACCTGGGCGGCGTCTACTTCAACGTGGTCTTCATGCTCGGCATGGCCGGGCTGTACTTCGCCACCGGTGAGCCGTTCTTCCTGGCCGCCGTCTATCTCGGGCACTTCGAGATCCTCGAACAGCTGATGCCGGCCGTGCGTCTCGACGGCTACTACATCCTGGGCGACCTCGCGGGGGTGCCCGACCTCTACGGCAAGATCAAGCCGATCCTCCTCGGCCTGGTGCCGGGGCGGAAGGGGCGGGCGGCGCGCAAGGAGGTCGCCGGGCTGAAGAAGTCGGCGCGGACCGTCGTGGCGGCCTGGGTGCTGACGATGGTGCCGCTGATCATCGGCGAGCTGGCGTACGCCCTGTGGAACCTGCCGCGGATCATCGCCACGATGGTCCGGTCCATGGTCGAGCAGTTCTCCGGCACCGGGTCGGCCCTCGCGGACGGGAAGATCGTCGAGGGCCTCGTCGGGGTCCTGGGCTGTCTGATGCTGCTGATCCCGATGGGCGGGGTCGTCTATCTCACCGTGAAGATCGGCGGGCGGATCTTCCGCGCCGCCAAGAAGTCCACGGACGGCCGGCCCGCGCTGCGGATGGCGCTGTGCGCGGTGATCCTCGCCGGGCTGACGGGCCTGAGCTACGCGTGGACCTCGGGGCTCACCCCCCAGCCGCTGCCGAAGAAGCCGCCGATCGCGCCGATCCTCCAGCCCGGTGTGTCGACGGAGGAACCGGAGCCCCGGCAGGCCACGGCTCCCGACGGCGACGGGTCCACCGCGGACGACGGTCCGTCGGACGGCCCGTCAGGTACCGGCCCCGGCGCGGTTCCGCCGTCGGCGGCGGGCGCCTCCCCGGGCTCCGCCGTCCCGTCCGCGGGCACCTCGGCGGCCGCGTCCGCGTCCGCCTCGCCGGCCCCGTCGGCGACGGCACAGGGCGTGGCGACCGGGGGCACCGCCCGCGGTACGGCGAGCTCGGCACCGGACGGGTCCACGGGCCCGGAACCGTCGTCACCGGGCACGGGGCCCGGCCCGTCCACCCCGGTCTCCTCCCCGGTCCCGTCGGAGAGCGCCCAGTCCACCCCGACCGACAGCCCGCCCCCACCACCGGCCAGCGGTTCACCGGCTTCGTCGTGAGGAGCGGGCGCACCGAGCCCGTGCACTGCTGAGGGGGCTTCGTGCGGGGGAGTGCCGTCGGGGACGGTCTCCCCGGCCGCGGGCATGCCGGACCGCGGGTGTTCCGGACCGCGGGTGTTCCGGCGGCCAGGGGCTCCCGGCCGGTCTCGCGTCAGGACGCGCGGAGCCTGCACGGCCGGGCTGTTGCCCGAGCCGCGGCAGGTGTGCGCACGCCATCGCCCCCGCCGCCCCCGGGCCGTGCCCCATCCGCCGCCACCCCCCACATCCGTACCGATCCACCCAACCGAGGAGACCCCTTGAGCAGTCATCGAAAACCCCGTGCCGCCACCCCGTTCACCCGCCGTGCCGTGCGGGTGGGGCTGTTCGCCGCCGGTGTCGCCGGTGTGGCGACCGCCGTGCCGGCTCAGGCCGCCGGCAACGGCCCCGCGAAGGTCGCCGTCGCGTCGGACCACGTGTTCAGCCGGGCCAACCAGCTCGACCACACGGAGTCCAAGGACTCGTTCACCATCCGCCAGTACGGCAAGGTGAGCGCCGCCAACGTCCGCAACCAGGCCAACGCCGTCTCCTCGGGCTGCTCCGCCGACGACGCCTGCCGTTCTGTTGCGTTGTCCTTCCAGATCGTCACCTTCGCCGGTGAGCAGACCCGGCTGAACGCCGTGAACCTCAGCGACGCGGCCAACAAGAGCTGCACCGGCTGCCAGACCCTGGCCGGCGCCTACCAGTTCGTGGTCTCCACGCCCACCCCGCTCACCCTGGACTCCGCCCACCGACGCCAACTCGCCGACATCCATCGCAGGCTGGACGCGCTCACCCGTTCCAAGGTCCCCGCGACCGACCTGCGCACCCAGGCCGACGGCCTCGCCGCGGAGGTCAACGCCGTCCTCAAGGACGCCGTCGACAAGGCACCGAAGGGCGACGCCCAGCAGGACGTCACCATGCGGCGCCACCTGGACGGCTGGCCACCCCGCTGACCCGCCCCCTGACGTCCGGCCCGCGGCGAGGCCGTGCGCCGGACGTCAGGCCGAGCACCCGTCGCGAGGACCATTGACAGGGAGGGACCCGCGGCGCAGACTCGCCCCACAGAAGTGAAAGAAACTTCACCAGGCGAACGCAGCCGTAAGGTCTCCCGAAGGGAACGTCCGATGCGCACCACCGTCGGCATCATCGGAGCCGGCCCCGCCGGCCTCCTCCTGGCCCGGCTCCTCCACCGCGCCGGCATCGACTCGGTCGTCCTGGAGAGCCGCGACCGCGCCTACGTCGAGCACCGCCAGCGCGCCGGAATCCTGGAGCAGGGCACCGTCGACGTCCTGCGCGCGGCCGGTGCCGGGGAGCGCATGGACCGGGAGGGACTGCGCCACGACGGCATAGAGCTGCGCTACGACAGGAAGCGCCACCGCGTCGACTTCCCCGCCCTCACCGGCGGCCGGTCCGTGACCGTCTACGCCCAGACCGAGGTCTGCAAGGACCTCATCGCCCTCCAGCTGAAGGAGGGCGGCCCGCTGCTGTTCGAGGCGGAGGCGCTGGCCGTCGAGGGCGCCGACACCGGCGCCCCGAGCATCCGCTTCCGCCACGAGGGCCGGGAGGACGTCCTCGAGTGCGAGTACGTCGTCGGCTGCGACGGCTTCTGGGGAGTGGCCCGCAAGGCGATCCCCGCCGAACTGACCCGCGTCTTCGAGCGGACGTACCCCTACGCCTGGCTCGGCATCCTCGCCGACGTCCCGCCCTCCCACGACGAACTGGTCTACGCCCGCCACGACCGCGGCTTCGCCCTCCTGTCCATGCGCTCCCCCTCCGTCTCCCGCCTCTACCTCCAGGTCCCCGAGGGCACCGACGCCGACAGCTGGGGCGACGAGGAGATCTGGGACGAGCTGGAGCGCCGCTTCGAGACCGACGACGACTGGACGCTCGACCGGGGACCGATCACCCAGAAGTCCGTCACGCCCATGCGGTCGTACGTCCACGAACCCATGCGCCACGGCCGCCTCTTCCTCGCCGGCGACGCGGCCCACATCGTCCCGCCCACCGGCGCCAAGGGCCTCAACCTCGCCGTGGGGGACGTCGTGACCTTCGCGAGGGCGCTGTCGTACCAGAGGGAGACCGGTTCGGCGGAACGCCTCGACCGCTACTCCGAGACCTGTCTGCGCCGGATCTGGCAGGCCGAACGGTTCTCGTACGACATGACGAGCCTGCTGCACCGGTCGCCCGGCGCCACTCCCTTCGAGGACCGGATGCAGCTCGCCCGGCTGGAGCGGATCGCCGGGGCGAGGGCCGCCGAGACCGACCTCGCCGAGGCGTACACCGGCTTCCCCTTCGAGTGAGGGAATCACGCCCCCCGGCCACGTGTTGCGCAGGACAACGAGGGAAGATCCTCCTCAAGCACTAGGGTCATTCCTTTGCCTACCCATTACTCTTGAGGGCAAGGTCCACACACGGTGGCCATGGAGGAGTGAAATGAGGAGCAGCAACCCGGTCTTCTCGCGACGGGGGTTCAGCCGCGACAACGGCTACGCGGGCTTCAACACCGCGCCGCAGGCCGGGGGCGCAGCAGTGGGCACGCAGGGCAGCCCCTACGCGCAGCCGCAGGCCAACCCGTACGCGACCAACCCCTACGCCCAGCAGGACCTTCAGCAGGGCGCCCCGCCGCAGACCCCGGTGACCACCGGCCGCATGACGATGGACGACGTCGTCCTGCGCACCGGCACCACCCTCGGCGTCCTGATCGTCACGGCCGCGCTCTCCTGGGCGCTGCTGCCGGTCGACGACGCCAACATCGGCCGCTCGTACGGCATCGGCATCGGCGCCGCGCTGATCGGCATGGTCCTGGCGCTCGTCCAGTCGTTCAAGCGCAAGGCCACGCCCGCGCTGATCGTGTCGTACGCCGCGTTCGAGGGCGTGTTCCTCGGCGTCATCTCCAGCATCGTCGACAACCGCATCGCCAGCGGCGCGGCCATGCAGGCCGTGATCGGCACCCTGGCGGTCTTCGCCGCGGTACTGGTGGCGTACAAGGCCGGCTGGATCCGCGTGAACCGCCGGTTCTACGGCTTCGTCATGGCGGCCACACTCGGCTTCCTGCTGCTGATGGTCGTCAACATGCTGTTCGCCGTCTTCGGCGGCGGTGACGGCCTCGGCTTCCGCAGCGGCGGCCTCGGCATCCTGTTCGGCGTCATCGGCGTCCTGCTCGGCGCGTGCTTCCTCGCCCTCGACTTCAAGCAGGTCGAGGACGGCATCGCCTACGGTGCGCCGAAGGAGGAGGCCTGGCTGGCGGCGTTCGGTCTGACGCTGACGCTGGTCTGGATCTACATGGAGTTCCTGCGCCTCGTCGCGATCCTCAACAGCAGCGACTAGTCGCCGACGGCAGTACGCGAAGGGCCCCCGGTTCCGACCGGGGGCCCTTCGGCGTGTGCGCGACTCAGAAGTACCTGCGCGCGGCCCTCCTCAGGTCGTACTCGTGGATGATGGCCTTCGCGTGGCCATAGGCGAGGTTGTGTTCGTGGCGGAGCCAGCTGACCTTTTCCTCGAAGCGGAAGAGGGCCGGGCCTTCGTCGACGGTGCGGAGCCAGTCGGAGACTTCACGACCGGTGCAATGGGGGATGCGGGCGAGCATGTTGCGGTGGGTCTCCTCGGAGAAGACTTGGGACATCGGCGCCTCCGTGCGCAGGGGATGTAAGCCGGTCCTTCAGGTCACCGTGCCTGAGCGTTCGCGTGTTGGCAACAGTCCCGGTGGGACGCGTACGGTTGCCGGGTGGCTGATACCTCGCGTCTGACCCAGGCAGTGGACCATTTCGCCGACCGGCTCAGGGCCGCGCCGCAGTCCCGACTCCAGCGCGGCGCCGCCGCCGAGGCTCTGGGGCTGGCCCGCGAGTTGGCCCATCGGGCGCAGGTCATCGAGGAGCCGGAGGCGAGGCCGCGGGTGATGCCGGACGCCGGGATGTTCGCCGCGGCCGACCAGATCACCGTGGCGGCACATGACTTGGCCCTCGTGCTTTCGGACGAGGGCCAGGTGTCTGAGGCTGTGCTGTTGGTGGAGGAGGCGCAGAAGCGGGCGGGGGTCTGAGGATGCGTGGCGACCGCGGGCCCGGTGGGGGCTGGTCGCGCCCACGCGGCGGAGCCGCATATCGACACAGCCCCGCGCCCCTGGGTGGGTGCCAGGCCCCCGGCGCCTCAAAGCGAGGCTATGACCCGGTCCGCCAGGATGTAGACGTTCTCCTCGCCGCACGCGAACGTCAGCGTGTACGCGCCCGAGATGCCCGAGCCGCCGAGCAGCACCGGGGTCTCGCCGGCGCGCAGGGCCGCGGCGAGGCGTTCGGCCGTCTCGCGGTGGCCCGGGGTCATGCACAGCGTGGTGCCGTCGGCGAAGACGTAGACGTCGAGGGTGCCGAGCGGGCCCGGGCGGACGTCCGCGAGTTCGGTGCCGGAGGCCGCGAGGTCCTCCAGGGTCGCCACCGTGCGTTCATGGTCGTTCACGACGGGTGAACCGACCGGGACGAAGTCCGGGTGGCTCGGGTGCCGGCGGCGGGCCGCGGCCAGTTCGGGGGAGTCTCCCCCAGAGGGGGCACCCCCAGCGAACTCGTCCAGGTCGGCCGACGGCTCCGAGACCGGCTCCAGGCCCACGAAGTCCGCCTGCCGGGGCAGGAACAGCTCGCTGTCGGGCAGACCGAGCAGCGGCGGCGCGTCGGACACGTCCCGGGCCTCCTGTGCGGCCCAGAAGGCGCGGGCCTCGGCGAGTTCGCGCTCACGCTCCTCGGCGAGGGCCTCGGCCACCGCGGCGCGTATCTCGTCGACGTCGGTGGCGGGGCGGGCGGCCGGCACGAAACCCCGCAGGGGTGCGCTGTTGTTCCTGGCGAGCTCGGTGTGCAGGGCGGCGACCTGTCGGCGCAGCACCATGAGGGTGCGCAGGACGGCGACGCCCACGGCGCCGGTGGCGGCCGTGGTGACCAGCAAGGCGATCGGCATGGCGCTCACTGACGTACTCCCGGTTCAAAGTCGACCCCCGACTTCCTACATCAGCTTGAAGGGCTAACTATCCAGCTGTCAGTGCGTAACGTCACGAATCGGACAGGACTTTGGGGTCGGGGTTTAGGGAGGGAACGGTGTGACCTGCGGAAATCCCCACGCGAGCGATATAGGTCACATCCTGAGGGAGATTGGATCACAAATCGGCCCAGAACCCTGGAGTTTCCACGGTTCTGGGCCAAAGGGTGGCGCTGGGTGCCCGGTTGGGCGCGTTCCGTCAGCTGAGGCGCTCGATGACCATGGCCATGCCCTGGCCGCCGCCCACGCACATCGTCTCCAGACCGAACTGCTTGTCGTGGAACTGGAGGGAGTTGATGAGCGTGCCGGTGATGCGGGCGCCGGTCATGCCGAAGGGGTGGCCGACGGCGATCGCGCCACCGTTCACGTTCAGCTTCTCCAGCGGGATGTTCAGGTCGCGGTAGGAGGGGATCACCTGGGCGGCGAACGCCTCGTTGATCTCGACCAGGTCGATGTCGTCGATGGTGAGACCGGCACGGCGCAGCGCCTGGTTGCTCGCGTCGACCGGACCGAGGCCCATGATCTCGGGGGACAGACCCGAGACGCCGGTCGAGACGATCCGGGCCAGCGGGGTCAGGCCCAGCTCGCGCGCCTTGGTGTCGGACATGATCACGACCGCGGCGGCACCGTCGTTCAGCGGGCAGCAGTTGCCGGCCGTGACCAGGCCGTCGGGGCGGAAGACCGGCTTCAGGCCCTGGACGCCCTCCAGGGTGACGCCGGCGCGGGGGCCGTCGTCCTTGCTGACGACCGTGCCGTCGGGCAGCGTGACCGGGGTGATCTCGCGCTCCCAGAAGCCGTTCTTGATGGCTTCCTCGGCGAGGTTCTGCGAGCGGACGCCGAACTCGTCCATGTCCTGACGGGTGACGCCCTTGATGCGGGCCAGGTTCTCCGCGGTCTGGCCCATCGCGATGTACGGGTCGGGGAGCAGGCCGTCCTCGCGCGGGTCGTGCCAGGTGGAGCCCTCGGAGGCGGCGGTGGCCGCGGTGCGGGCCTGGGCCTCGTCGAAGAGCGGGTTGGTGGTGCCCGGGAGACCGTCCGAGCTGCCCTTGGCGTAGCGGGAGACCATCTCGACACCGGCCGAGATGAAGACGTCGCCCTCGCCGGCCTTGATGGCGTGCAGGGCCATGCGGCTCGTCTGCAGCGAGGAGGAACAGTAACGCGTGATCGTGCAGCCCGGCAGGTGGTCCATGCCCATCTGCACGGCGACGATCCGGCCCAGGTTGTAGCCCTGCTCCCCGCCGGGCAGACCGCAGCCGAGCATCAGGTCGTCGATGTCGCGCGGGTCCAGCTCGGGGACCTTGGCGAGGGCGGCCTGGATGATCGTGGCGGTGAGGTCGTCGGGGCGCAGGTCCTTGAGCGAGCCCTTGACGGCGCGGCCGATCGGGGAGCGGGCGGTC
This sequence comes from Streptomyces sp. 351MFTsu5.1, assembly GCF_000383655.1. Lineage (NCBI taxonomy): Bacteria > Bacillati > Actinomycetota > Actinomycetes > Kitasatosporales > Streptomycetaceae > Streptomyces > Streptomyces sp. 351MFTsu5.1. Next base: position 225,824 of record NZ_KB911784.1, read on the forward strand.
GAGACGATCACGGCTTCGGGCATCACGGGCTCCATTGGCGTGCGGGTGTACTTCCGGACGGGGCTGCTTGGGAAGTTACCCGTCCGTATGGCCTGGGTCACGGGGGTGGCGGTGTGACCTATGTCTAAGCGCTTGCTTGGGTCTCGGGCTCCGCAGCGGACACCCGCCGCCTGCGCCGGCGCTTGAGCAGCGCCCACGGCCCGGTCGGTCCCGTCGGCAGCGCCGCCGCGACCTCCGTACCTGCCTCCGACGCGGCCTCCGCCGCGGCCCTGGCGACCGGCAGGAAGCCCTCGCGGCGGGACGCGTCCGGGCGGTCCTCGTCGGCCGGCCACAGGCTCAGCGCCGCACAGACCGTCGGCAGCACGGCCATCGCCGCCGTCGCGTAACCCTCCGCCGAGGGGTGGTAGTTGTCCGGCCCGAACAGCTCACGGGGATTCGCCTCGAACTCCGGACCCAGCAGATCGCCCAGCGACACCGTGCGCCCGCCCTGCTCGACCGCGCCGATCGTCTGCGCCGCCGCCAGCTGCCGTGAGGCCCGGCGCGCCAGCCAGCGCAACGGCTGCTGCACCGGCTCGATCGTGCCCAGGTCGGGACAGGTGCCGACCACCACCTCGGCACCGGCCGTGCGCAGCCGCCGTACCGCCGACGACAGATGGCGCACCGAGCGCGTGGCCGGCATCCGGTGCGTGACGTCGTTCGCGCCGATCATGATCACGCACACGTCCGGGACCCGCGCCGGATCCGACAGGGTCAGCGCCACCTGGCGGTCCAGGTCGTCCGAGGTGGCCCCGGGCAGGGCGACGTTGCGCAGCTCCACCGGCCGCTCCGCCACCGCCGCCAGGCCCGACGCCAGCAGCGCGCCCGGCGTCTGGCCCGCCCGGTGCACGCCCTGGCCCGCGGCCGTGGAGTCGCCCAGCATCACCAGACGCAGGGGAGGTTCACCGACCACCGTGTACACATGGCCGTACCGGCCCTCGGCCTGCGGGACGTGCGGCGTCGTGCCGTTGCCCACCTGGCGTCTGGCCAGCCGCACCTCCGCCAGCAGCAGACCCATCGCCGCCGCCCCGACCAGTCCGATCCCACCACCGCCGTAGGCGGCGCCGGCCGCGATCCGGCGGGCCACCCTCGCCCTCGACATGCTCGTCATACGTCGCCGCCACCTCCGTCGTACCCGCTACACCCACTCCTTGCCCCGCACGGACCGTGGCCCAATCCCCACAGCGAGTGAACAGCCGTCATGGCGCCCGAACAGGCCATAGGCTGGCTGGACCACTAGGACCACTTTCTTTGCAAGCATCCGGAGACAACGGTGCAATTCCACGACTCGATGATCAGCCTCGTCGGCGACACCCCGCTGGTGAAGCTCAACAGCGTGACCAAGGGCATCAAGGCGACCGTCCTGGCCAAGGTCGAGTACTTCAACCCCGGCGGCTCCGTGAAGGACCGCATCGCCCTGCGCATGATCGAGGCGGCGGAGGAGAGCGGCGCGCTGAAGCCCGGGGGCACCATCGTCGAGCCGACCAGCGGCAACACCGGAGTCGGGCTCGCCATCGTGGCGCAGCAGAAGGGGTACAAGTGCATCTTCGTGTGCCCCGACAAGGTCTCGACCGACAAGATCAACGTCCTTCGCGCGTACGGCGCCGAGGTCGTCGTCTGCCCGACCGCCGTGGACCCGGAGCACCCGGACTCCTACTACAACGTCTCCGACCGGCTGGTCCGTGAGACGCCCGGCGCGTGGAAGCCCGACCAGTACTCCAACCCCAACAACCCGCTCTCCCACTACCACTCCACCGGCCCCGAGCTGTGGGAGCAGACGGAGGGGAAGATCACCCACTTCGTGGCGGGCGTCGGCACCGGCGGCACCATCTCCGGCACCGGCCGCTACCTGAAGGACGCCAGCGACGGCACGGTCCAGGTGATCGGCGCCGACCCCGAGGGCTCGGTGTACTCCGGCGGTTCCGGGCGGCCGTACCTCGTCGAGGGTGTCGGTGAGGACTTCTGGCCCACCGCCTACGACCGGACCGTCGCCGACGAGATCGTCCCGGTCTCCGACAAGGACTCCTTCCAGATGACCCGCCGCCTCGCCAAGGAGGAGGGCCTCCTGGTGGGCGGCTCCTGCGGCATGGCCGTCGTCGCGGCCCTGCGGGTCGCCGAACGCCTCGACGAGAACGGCGTCGTGGTGGTCCTGCTCCCGGACAGCGGGCGCGGCTACCTCTCGAAGATCTTCAACGACGAGTGGATGGCCGACTACGGCTTCCTGGAGGACGAGGGCCCCAGCGCCCGCGTGGCCGACGTCCTCAACGACAAGGTGCACGGCGCCATCCCGTCCCTCGTGCACATGCACCCCGACGAGACGGTCGGCGAGGCCATCGAGGTGCTGCGCGAGTACGGCGTCTCGCAGATGCCGATCGTCAAGCCCGGCGCCGGCCACCCCGACGTGATGGCCGCCGAGGTCATCGGCTCCGTCGTCGAACGCGAACTGCTCGACGCGCTGTTCACCCAGCGGGCCTCGCTCCAGGACCCGCTGGAGAAGCACATGTCGGCGCCGCTGCCCCAGGTCGGCTCCGGCGAACCGGTCGGGGACCTGATGTCGGTCCTCGGCGCGGCGGACGCGGCGATCGTCCTCGTGGAGGGCAAGCCCACCGGTGTCGTCAGCCGCCAGGACCTGCTGGCCTTCCTCGCCAAGGGCGGCAAGTAGCGGGAAACGTCCGGTGAACGCCGGGTGCCGGAGGCGAACTTCCGGTTTCCCACCCAAAGGGTGGACTTCGTGGAAGTGGTACGAGGGCGTCACGTCCGCGCAGCACACGCTTAACACGGGTCCGGCAGATTAGTGGGTGTCGGCAGGGCGGGAGCGGCTCCCCGCCCCGGCCGGCGCCGAACGTCCAAGGACCTCCGGAGCGGCTCCCGGACCTCCATGGACGCCGGACGTGGACCTGGCCTGACCCGGTCGACGTCCCTCGCGGGGACCGCCGTCGTCCCGCCCCCCGTCAACGGGGGTGCGGCGGTCCCCGCGCATTACTTTCCGGGCGCTCGTACGTTCTCGGCGCTCGTACCGGCCCAACTGCCCAGCAGCGCCAGCCTCTCCGCGGTCTCCGATCCCGGCTCCGGTGTGTAGACCACCAAGGTGTGCTCCGGTGTCTCCGGGAGCGTCAGCGATTCGTAGGACAGCGTCAGCGGGCCCGCCACCGGGTGCAGAAGGCGTTTCGTGCCGTACATGCACGCCCTGACCTGGTGGTCGGCCCACAGCCGCCGGAAGTCCTCGCTCTTGAGGGAGAGTTCGCCGACGAGGTCGCGCAGTTCGCGGTGGTCGGCGTGGGTGCCCGCGCTCAGCCGCAGGGTGGCCACGCACTGGGCGGCGACCGTGGCCCAGTCGGGGTAGAGGTCCCGGGCCTCGGGCTCCAGGAAGAGGTGCCGGACGATGTTGCGCCGGTCCGCGGGCAGCCGGCTGAACCCGTGCAGGGCGTCGCCGAGGTCGTTCCAGGCCAGCGCCTCCATCGCGGGGCCGAGGACGAACGCCGGGGTGCGGTCCATGCTGTCGAGCAGCAGCCGGATGCCGGCGCGGATGCCCGGCCGTGCGCTGCGGCGGCGGCCGTCCCTCTCCTTCTTCGGCGGCCGGGCCACCGTGTGCAGATAGGTCCGCTCGGTCTCGTCCAGCCGGAGCACCCGGGCGATGGAGTCCAGGACGGCGTCCGAAACGCTCGGTCCGCGGCCCTGCTCCAGGCGGATGTAGTAGTCGACGCTCACCCCGGCCAGCTGCGCCACCTCCTCGCGGCGCAGGCCGGGCACCCGGCGCCGGCCGTACGAGGGCAGGCCCACGTCCTCGGGCCGGATGCGGGCCCGACGCGAGCGCAGAAAGTCTCCGAGATCCCCGTCCATGGGTTCGATCGTAGGGGAGCAGTGGTGGCGGAACCTGGTACTGGCAGACCCAGGAAGAGCTCATCCCTGGGTACGGCGGCCCGGGCGGCGGAGAGTCGTGGACGAGCCGGGGAGAGGCCCCGGCTGACATTCCTTCGGCTTTCCGCCTTCCGGTTTCCGCCTTCCGAGGAGCACTTTCATGTCGTACGAGAATCTGGCCGGACGCACCGCTGTCGTCACCGGGGCCGCGAGCGGGATCGGTGAGGCGGTCGCCGTGACGCTGGCCGCGGAGGGGGCGAGGGTCGCGCTGCTGGCGCGGCGCGCGGAGCGGCTCGACGCCGTCGTGGAGAAGATCGTGGCCGACGGCGGGCAGGCGCTGGCCGTGGTCGCCGACATCACGGACGACGCGTCGGTTCAGGCCGCGGTGGCGCGGATCCACGAGGCGTACGGGACCGTCGACCTGGTCGTCAACAACGCCGGTGTCATGCTGCCGAACCCGATCGAGCAGGCGCCCGTCGACGAGTGGCAGGCGATGATCGACACCAATCTCACCGGGGTGCTGCGCATCACCGGGGCCTTCGCCGGGGACCTGGGCGAGGCGGCGGCAGGGGGCGGGAGCGCGGACCTCGTGAACATCTCGTCCGTCGCCGCGCATCTGACCGGCTTTCCGGGCTTCGCCGTGTACGGGGCGACGAAGGCCGCGGTCACCCATCTCTCGGCGCTGCTGCGGGGCGAGTTCTCGCCGCGGGGGGTGCGGGTGACCAACGTCGAGCCGGGGGTGACGCAGACGGAGATCACCTCGCGTCTCGATGCGGAGGGACAGGAGGCGATCGGGGGGCTGGTGGAGGCGTTCGGGGCGCTGTCGCCGTACGAGCTGGCGGATGTGGTGGCTTACGTTGCCAGTCGGCCGGCGCATGTGAATCTGCGGCAGGTGATGGTGCTGCCCACGCGTCAGGTGTGAGGGGTTCGCCTGAGGTTTTGGGGCGCGGCTGTTGTGTGGCGGGTGGGGGCTGGTCGCGCAGTTCCCCGCGCCCCTGAAGCGCCTGCGGCGCGTCCCCTCTCAGTCCTCCCAGTCGGACTTGTTCCTGTGGCGGCGGCCTCGGAACAGGTCCGGGTTGGTGCGCAGGGCCTGGAAGGCGTTGACGCCGACGATGCCGGCCCAGGTCACCAGGAGGCCCGGCAGGTGGGCCACCCCGCCGCCGATCCCGGACAGCGGGATCGCGAGGACCAGCGAGACGATGCCGAAGCCGAAGCGTTCGCCGAAGGAGTCGGTGGGCCTGGGCGACCGGGCGCCCCGGGCCGTCACCATCTGCTGCTCGGCGAGCTGACGGCGCAGGCGGCGGTCCACCGCGCCGTCGATCCGCTGGTCGACCTTCTCCAGGAACGAGTCGACCAGCGCGGACTCGTACTCCTCGCCCAGCTCCCTGCGGGCCTGCAGGGTGGCGTTGAGTTCCTTCTTGAGTTCGGGGTCCCGCGCGTCCATTCCGGTCATGGGCACCACGGTAGGCAGCCCCGACGGCCGCTGCACTGGGGTTAGCCCCCCTGTTGCGGCGGGGGATCGTCCTAGGCCAGCCCGTGCTGCTTCGCGTAGGCGTCGGCCACGTCCTCCGGATCCTTCTTGTCGTTGTCGACCTGGCTGTTGAGCTCGGTGAGCTGGGCGGTCGTCAGGGTGTTGCCGAGGCGGGCGAGGGCCTTGCGGACAGTGTCGTCGGCCTTGCGGTCGGCGATGAGGGGGACGATGTGCTGGCTGGGGATGAGGTTCTTCGGGTCGGTGAGGATCACCCAGCCGTTGGCCGCGATGTCGGTGTCGGTGGTGAAGAGGTTCGCCACGTCGACGTCGCCCTTCTTCAGGGCCCCCTTGACCAGGGGTCCGTCGGAGTCCAGCGACTTGAACTCCTTGAACTCGACGCCGTACACGTCCTTCAGCCCGACCGCGCCGACCCGGCGCTTCTTCACCTCGGGGGCCGCGCCGATCACCAGCTTGCCGTTCTGCTTGGCGAGGTCGGCGAGGGTGACCAGGCCGTACTTCCGCGCGGTCGCCCGGGTGACGGCGAAGCAGTCGGAGTCGGCGGCCTGGCTGTAGGGCAGCACCTGGAGGCCGGCGGGCAGGGCCAGGGTGAGGGCGTTCTGCATGGTGCCGGGCTCGGCGGAGGCGTCCTTGGGGGCCAGGTAGTTGAGGAGGGCGCCCTGGTACTCGGGCAGCAGGTCGATGTCGCCCGCCTTGAGCGCGGGGATCACGATCTCGCGGGTGCCGAGGTTGGGGCGGACCTTGACCTTGACGCCGGCCTTCTTGAGCACGGCCGCGTAGAGGTAGCCCAGCACCTGGTTCTCGGTGAAGTTGGCGGTGCCGATGGTGATGCCGCTCTTGCTGGAGCCGCTCCCGCCGGAGGTGGTGCCGCCGCCGTCGAGGGAGGTGATGCCGCTGGAGCAGGCGGAGAGGGCGGGCACGGAGGCCGCCGCGAAGAGGCCGCCGAGGAGGGTGCGTCGGTTCATCTCAGGGGTCCTTACGCGGTGCGGTGACGGAAGAGGAAGCGCTGGAGGCCGGAGAGCAGCAGGTCGAGGGCTACGGCGACCACGGCGACCAGCACCGCCCCGCCGAGCACCTGCACAAGATCGCGCTGGGCGAGGCCGTCGAAGACGTAGCGGCCGAGGCCCCCGAAGGAGACGTAGGCCGCGATGGTCGCGGTGGCGACGACCTGGATCAGTGCCAGGCGCAGGCCGGTCATGATCAGGGGGAGCGCCAGGGGCAGTTCGACCTGGAACAGGACCTGGTGGCCGCGCATGCCCTGGCCGCGGGCGGCATCGCGCACGTCAGGATCGACGGCCGTCATGCCGGCGTAGGTGTTGGTGACGATCGCCGGGACCGCGAGGGCGACGAGCGCGACGTAGACCGGGAGCATGGACAGCCCGCCGGCCAGGAAGACCAGCACGACCAGGCCGACGGTGGGCAGGGCGCGGCCGAACGAGGCGAGGTTGATGGCGAGGAAGGCGCCCTTGCCGGTGTGGCCGATCAGCAGGCCGAGGGGGAGGCCGATCGCGGCGGCGACGAGGGTCGCGAGGAGCGAGTACTGGAGGTGCTCGGCGAGCCGGTGGGCGATGCCGTCGGTGCCGGTCCACTGGGAGCCGCTGGTCAGCCAGGTGCCGAGGTTCTTGAGGAGTTCGTACATCGCTCAGGCTCGCTTCCGGCGCCACGGGGTCAGGACGTACTGGAGGGCCACCAGCAGGGCGTCCGCGACCACGGCGAGCAGGAGCGTGAGGCCCACGCCCACGATCACCGGGGTCGGGAAGTCGCGCTGGAAGCCGTCGGTGAAGAGCTGGCCGAGGCCGCCGTCGCCGATGTAGGTGGCGACCGACACCAGGGAGATCGACATGACGGTCGCGATCCGGACGCCCGCCATGATCACGGGGAGCGCGAGGGGGAGTTCGACGGTCAGGAGCGTGCGCAGGGGGCGCGTGCCCATCGCCTTCGCCGCTTCCTTGGTCTTCGCGGGGACCGAGTCGAGCCCTTCGACCGTGTTCCGCAGCAGGACGACCAGGGTGTAGACGGTCAGGCCGATCACGGTCGTGGTCCGGGTCAGGCCGCTGACCGGCAGCAGGAGCACGAAGATCGCGATCGAGGGGATCGTGAACAGGACGTTCGAGAAGCCGAGCAGGAAGCCGCGCAGGGGGCGGATCCGGTGGGCGACCACGGCGAGCGGGAGGCTGATCAGCAGGCCGAAGAAGACCGCGCTGAGGGCGGCCTGGAGGTGGGAGACCGTGAGCGAGGTCAGGTCGTCGGTGTGGCCGGAGATCCACGACCAGTCGATGCTCATGCGGCCACCCGGGCTTCCGCGTGCGCCTGTCCGGCGTGCGCGTGGATGTCGTCGCGGGAGCTGACGCCGGTGAGGACGCCGGCCGCGTCGACCCGGGCGACCAGGCCGGTGGGGGAGGCGAGGGACTCGTCGAGGGCGGCGAGCAGCGAGTCGCCGTCCCGCAGCGGTCGTACGGGCAGCTCCGTCTGCTGCGAGGCCCAGTGCAGCGGCCTGCCCGTCTCGTCGCAGACGAGGCTCCAGGTGTCTCCTTCCGGTGCCGGGCCCTGGGGGACGGCCGCGAGGGTCTTCAGCGACAGCAGCTTCAGGCCGCGTTCGGCGCCGAGGAAGTCGGCCACGAAGTCGTCGGCGGGGCGGGCGAGGAGTTCGGCGGGCGGGGCGCACTGGACGAGGTGGCCGCCGGTGCGGAAGATCGCGATGCGGTCGCCGAGCCGGACGGCCTCGTCGATGTCGTGGGTGACGAAGACGATGGTCTTGCTCAACTCCTTCTGGAGCCGGAGCAGTTCGTCCTGGAGCTGGGTGCGCACCACCGGGTCGACCGCGCCGAACGGCTCGTCCATGAGCAGCACCGGCGGGTCGGCGGCGAGGGCGCGGGCGACCCCGACGCGCTGCTGCTGGCCGCCGGAGAGCTGGTGCGGGTAGCGCTTGCTGGCCTCGGCGGTCAGGCCGACGGTCTCCAGGAGTTCGGCGGCGCGGGCCCGGGCCTTTCGGCGGCCGTGGCCGAGCAGAAGCGGGACGGTTGCGATGTTGTCCAGCACCGTGCGGTGCGGGAAGAGGCCGGACTGCTGGATGACGTAGCCGATGGAGCGGCGCAGTTCGGCCGCGTCCTGGTCGGTGACGTCCTTGCCGCCGACCTTGATCGTGCCGGAGGTCGGCTCGACCATACGATTGATCATCCTGAGGGTGGTCGTCTTGCCGCAACCGGAAGATCCGACGAGGACCGTGACGCCGCCTTCCGGCATGTCGAGGGTGAGATCGTGCACTGCTGTCGTGCCGTTGGGGAAGCGCTTGTGGACCGCGTCGAACTGGATCATGAGATGTCCCTTGCCCGGCTGTATAACGTCATGCAGAGTTCTCGGTATCTGAATAGGTTGTCAACGGTTCGGTGTTAATCCGAGGTAACGGATGACCGGCAGGCAAGATCAAGTGTCCGCATTGAGAGGGGTTTGGGCTCTATGTCGTCTCGTATCGTGGACGCACCGGATCCTGCCGTCGTCGCGCACACCGGTCTGGTGGTCCTCGACGGGATCGGGCTCGGGGTCGCGGACGTCGTCCGCCTCGCCGACGGGAGCGCCCGGCCGGTGCCCGGGACCGACGCGATGAAGCGGGTCGCCGCGTCCTGGGACGCCGCCCGGCAGATCGCCGCGACCGGCCGCGTCTACGGCCGCTCGACCGGCGTGGGTGCCAACCGGAACGAGGACGTGCCCACCGACGCGGCCGCCGAGCACGGTCTGCGGCTGCTGCGCAGTCACGCCGGCGCGATCGGCGAGGAGCTCCCCGCGAGGCAGGTCCGCGCGATGCTCGCGGTCCGCGCCAACCAGCTGCTCGCGGGCGGTGCCGGACTCCGGCCGACGGTGGTGACGGCCCTGTGCGAGGCGCTGGAGAACGGGGCGTACCCGGTCGTCAACGAGTTCGGCTCGGTCGGCACCGGGGACATCGCGGCGCTCGCCCAGGCGGGGCTGGCGTTGGCCGGGGAACACCCTTGGCGGGAGACGGGGAGCGGCGGCACGGGCGTCGGCGGGCAGCCTGGGGAATGGGCGGGCGTCGACGGCCGGGGCGCGGCAGTCGTGGGCGCCTCGCCCTCGGCAGCCCGACACCCCGAGCCCTGGCGGTCGGCGTCCGGCGCCCCCGAGCCCCAGCCGCTGGACAACAACGACGCCCTCGCCTTCATCAGCAGCAACGCCCTCACCCTCGGCCAGGCCGCCCTCGCGCTGCACGAACTGCGCGGGCTCGTCGAGGCCACCCAGGTCGTCGCGGCACTGTCCCTGCTCGCCGTGGACGGCTCCCACGAGGCCTACGCCGCCCCCGTGCACGCCGCCCGCCGGCACCGGGGCTCCGCCGAAGTGGCCCGGCGGATGCGGGAGTTGATCGGCGCCGAGGACCGGCCCACCCCGCCGCTCGGCCGGATCCAGGACCCGTACGGCTTCCGCTGCCTGCCCCAGATCCACGGCCCCGCCCACGACGCGGCCGACGCGCTGGAGGAGGTCCTCACGATCGAGATCAACGCGGCCGCCGAGAACCCCCTCATCTCCCCCGAGGACATGGCCGCCTACCACCACGGCGGCTTCTACCAGGCCCAACTCGCCCTCGCGCTGGACCACTTCAGGCTCGCCCTGACCCAGGTCGCCCGGCTGTCCACGTCCCGGCTCTCCACCCTCAACGAGCCGGCCTTCACCCGCCTCAGGCCCTTCCTCGCCGACCAGGAACCCGCCTCGTCCGGCGTGATGATCCTGGAGTACGCCGCCGGAGCGGCCCTCGGCGACCTGCGGGCCTTCTCCGCGCCCGCCTCGCTCGGCCACGCTGTACTCTCCCGGGGCGTCGAGGAACAGGCCAGCTTCGCCTCGCTCGCCGCCCGTCAGACCTTGCGCGCGTGCGGCGCGTACCGTCTCGTGGTCGGCTGCGAACTCGTGGCCGCCGTACGGGCGCTGCGCCAGCGTGACCTGAGGCCCGAGCCGGGGCTCCCGGCGGGTCGCGCGCTGGAGCTTGCCGAGGCGGTGCTGGCGGAGGACCCGGCCGACCGGCCGCTCACGGGCGACGTGACGGCGGCGGCCGCACTGCTCGACCGGTTCACGGACATCTGGAGGGGGAACGAGTCATGAGCGAGATGAGCACGGCGGGTGTGGCGGACACACCCGCGGGACGGCTTCAGGCGCTGTTCGAGGGGCACCGGCTCACGCCGACCCAGCGGCGCATCGCGCACAGCATGGTGCGCAGCGCCGCCGACGTGCCGTTCCTGTCCAGCGTCGAGCTGGCCGAACTGGCCGGGGTCAGCCAGCCCTCCGTGACCCGCTTCGCCGTCGCGCTCGGCTTCGACGGCTACCCCGCCCTGCGCCGCCATCTCCGCGAGGTCGCGCCCGCCGAGCAGACGGCTGCCTCGGAGTCGTCCAACGAGTACCAGCAGGCGGTCCAGGCCGAGATCGAGAACCTCAGGCACCTCGCGGAGATCCTCGCCGACCCCCGGCCGGTGCAGAAGGCGGGACGGCTGCTGGCCGCCTCCCGCCCGCTGCCGGTCCTCGGCCTGCGGGCCGCCGCCTCCCAGGCGTACGGCTTCGCGTACTTCGCGGCCAAGGTCCACCCGGACGTACGGCTGCTCCACGAGGGCGGCACCATGATCCAGGACCGGATCGACGCCGCCGTGCGCGCGGGCGCCTCGACCCTGCTCTGCTTCGCCCTGCCCCGGCACCCGCGCGAGGTCGTCGACACCCTCGCCTACGCCAAGGAGGCGGGGCTCACCGTCGTCACCGTCGCCGACTCCGCCTTCGCCCCCGTCGCCAAGGTCTCCGACCTGCTCCTGCCCGCCGCCGTCGGCACCGGCCTCGCCTTCGACACGGCCTGCGCGCCGATGCTGCTGGGCCGGGTCCTGCTGGAGGCGATGTGCGACGACCTGCCGGACGCCCAGGCCCGCCTGGAGGAGTTCGACGCGCGGGCCGCGGCGCGGGGGCTGTTCGTGGAGTAGCCGGACCCCCGAGTAGCAGGGCCCGGGGCGCTTTTTCAGACTCGTCTCACGTTCCCTCGCTAGCCTGCCCCGCGGATTCCGCACACGGGAGACGGGAGGACGGACGTGGCACGCGGAGGTCAGGGACTGGTACGGGTGGCCGTCGTCGTACGGGCCGGAGCCGCACCCCTGTGGTGGGCCGGAGTGTTCGCGGCGGCAGTCGGGCTGCTGGTGCCGGGCGTCACGGGACGGCGGATCGGCGTCATGGCCGGAGCCGCGCTGTTCATCGTGGCCGCCGCCGTGGTGTCGTACGGCCGCCGCAGGCGGTACACGGCACTCGGGCGGGCCGCCGTCCGGGCCGGGAAGCACGACGTGCTCCAGGACCGTGCCGTCGGGGTGCGCAACTGGCGCCGCGGGCACCGCTGGTGGCTGCTGCTGGCCTGGCTGCTCGCCCTGGGCTGCAACTTCGCCGTGCCCGTCGCGGGCGGTCTGCTGCTCGCCGGATGCGGTACCGGCCTCCGGCTCAAGGCCGCCTGGCTCGGGCGGCGCGAGCGGGACGAGGACGCGCTGCTGTGGGTGCGGGTCGACTGGCTCGCCGCGAACGGCGGCCGCCCGGCCGGCAAGGCGGTCAGGGCGTACCGCAGCACGGGTATCGCGGCGGGCGACGCGGCCCCGGGAGGGGCACGCCGCCGCACCGCGGCACTCGTCTAGAACAGGCCTCGGTACGGGATCACACCTCCAGGTCGTTCTCGATGGACCGCAGCTGGTGGCGGGCCATCGCGAGGTTGGCCCGCTTCGCGTCCAGGACCAGGTAGAGGAAGAGTCCGTTGCCACCGCGCCCGCTGATCAGGCGGATCAGGTGGTACTGGTCGGACAGGGTGATCAGGATGTCCTCGATCTGGCCCTTGAGCCCCAGGTGCTCCATCGTGCGCATCTTGGCGCGGATCACGTCGGTGTTGCCTGCGGCGGCCACGTTCAGGTCGAAGCCCTTGCTGCCGCCCATGGTGCCGAGCGCCATGCCGCTGGTGTAGTCGACGAGCGCTACGCCGGTCGCGCCCTCGATGGAGGCGAGGGCCTCCTTCAGTGCGGTTTCGGTGTTGGCCATGACTGTGTCTCCTCGGTTCTCTCAACTTTCGGTGGTGGTACGGGCCGACGTCGGTGCGACGACCGTGGCGCGTGTGTCCGCGGGCTTGGCCCGGGACGGGCGGGCCGCTCTGGCACGGGCCGGAGCGGGTTTCGCGGGCGCCTTCACAGGGGTCTCGGTGGGTTCGGCGGCGGCCACGGCGTCGACGAGTTCGCCGATCCTGGCCCCCGCCCTGCGGCCCTCCAGATGGAGCCGGCCGACGTTGACGCGGTCCTGGGCGAGCAGCGTGACGACGGCACCGGCGCCCGCCGCGTACGAGGCGACGTAGCCGTACAGGCCCCGCACCAGCAGTTCGCGCAGGTCGCCCTGGCCGGTCTCGTCGGTGAGCTGGGCGGCGAGCGCCCGGGTGGCCCCGGCGAGCGCGGCCACCGTCTCCGGATCGACGCCCGGGGTGTCCTGGGCGAGGACGAGTCCGTCGGAGTCGGCCGCGAGGGCGCCGGTGAGCTGCGGTACCCGTGCCCGGAGCCTGCGCAGCTCCTCAAGGATGCTGTCCTGCGCAGCCGCCATCAGATCTCTCCTCTCGGCGCGGATCCGTTGCCGCTCAAAGGGCCTCCAGCGCATCCCTGAGCCTCTTCAGCAGCGTGATGTGGGGATCGACGGGCGCGGTGGTGCCGGTGAGATCCATGGGCGGGCCGGTGCCGACGGGCCCGGGCAGCGGGACGGAGAGCGGGTCGCCCGGGAGCGTCACCGGGCGCGGGGACACGGCTCCGGCGGCCACCAGCCGCCGTATGTCCACCAGGGTGTGGAACGCCGGGCGGCCCAGCTCGCGGGCGATGTCGGAGGCCGTGCGGACGCCGTTCACCAGGGCCAGCACGGCCTGTCTGCGGGCCGGGATCGGGGCCGGTGCGGGGTGGTACTCGCGGGTCAGCGGGGCCTCGTCGACCAGTGCGTCCGGCCAGATGCGGTGCAGGAGGTCCCGCCGCCGCAGCGTCTCCCGCTCCAGGTCGGCGACCGGGATCGGGTGCGGGACTCCGGGGCCGGTCAGCGCGCTTCCGCGGGAGCCGGGGCCGTCCGGGACCACCAGGGCGGCGGGAGCGCCCAGGGTGCTTGTGGAGGGGGAGGCGCCGGGGGAGTCGGTGCCGGGAGTGCCCGTGAGGCCGGGGGTGCCCGCGGAGCCGGTGCCGGGGGCACCGAGCCCGGGGGTGCCGAGGCCGTCCTCGGAGCCGTAGCGGAAGCGGCCCGGGGCGCTGCTCGGGGCCAGCGCGAAGTACGCCGCGTCGTACAGCGCGGTCAGCCGGCACAGCTCCAGGGCGCCCGGGGTGAGCAGCCCGTCCTCGACGAGCCGGCGGCCCGCGTGGTGCACCACCTCCGCGCCGGTGCGGCGGCGGGTGCCGGTCCCGGCGCCGGTGTGCTCGGGGCCCTCGGCGTGCGCCGCGCTCTCGGCCAGCGCCCGGGCCCAGGCGTCCGCGTCGAGGGTGCCGTGGGCCGCGAGCAGGTCGTGGGCGCCGGGGGCGGCCGGGCTCTCGGCGTGCACCACCTTGCCGTCGGCGAGGTGCAGGGCGCCGCGCTCGCGCACCAGGACGCCGGTGGCGCGCTCGGCGGCCAGCCGGGTCAGCATCGGCGAGAGCCCGCCCCAGCCGCGGCCGAGGGCGGCCGCCTTGTCGCGGACCGGCAGCCGGGGCGGCGGGGTGGACGCCGTGGTCTTCACCGTCGTCATCCGAGCACCAGCCGTCCGGCCATCTCGCCCAGCCGGATCCGGGCCAGCGCGAGGTTGCCCTCCGCGCGGGCCAGCCACAGGTGCAGGAAGACGCTGCTGTCGAAGGACGTCGCCACGAAACGGAGCACGTGGTAGCTGTCCCGGTTGCTGAGGATGAGGTCCTCGACCGGCGGGGCCCCCTCCTGCTCGGCGGTCGCGCCGGTGTCGTCGGTACCGGAGGTGAAGGCGCGCTGTTCCGCGGCGAGCCGGGCGAGTTCGGCGGCCTCCGCCGCAGCCGCCTCCTGGTCACCGCCGGGGAATTCCCCCACGGCGCCCAGGGCCAGCCCGCTCGTCCAGTCGACCAGCGCGGCGCCCCGCGCACCCGGCAGTCGCATGGCTTCCAGCAGGCACTCGTCGATTCCCTGCACCGTGGCTCCCCTCCCGCCTGGGGTTCGGCTGAGTGACGCCGAAACTACGCAACGTGTGCGCCAGGGGTGAGGGATCTGGCATTTTCCGGTGGAACATGCTCGGGGTGACTAGAGTGGGTCGACTTGCCTTGTTTCACCGGCTATTTGATCAGCGACCTCTGGGGCGCATGTCAACGGCTCCCGGGGGTGTGCAGGGTGGTGAGCGCCCCGACGTGCGCCCCTCCGGATTCGGCCACGATCGAGGCGAGGGTCTGCGGGTCCCGCACGGTCGCGAAGCGGACACCGCCCGTCTGCGGGTCGGGCACGAAGCCGTAGATGCCCGGCCGGGCCAGCGAGTTGTAGGCGTAGTGGTGCGCGAAGTAGTACGCGCCCGTGTCCAGCGCCGCCGCGTGGTCCCCCTGGTCCAGCAGCGGCAGCGCACGCCCCTCGGCCAGCAGGTCGCCCGCGAAACAGGCCGGACCCGCCACGTCCTGCACCACCTCGGGCCCGCTCTTCGGCCGCCCCTTGCCGTCGTACGCCGCGATCCTGAGCGGCCACGACCCCGGCACGTACACCGTCCGCGTCGCCACCTGCACGCCCGCGTGCGTCACCGCGACCGGCCGCCCGCCCGCGCTCTTGGCGTACTCCACCCGCGCCACGATGGTGCCGTGCTTGGCCAGCAGCGACCGCCCGAACTCGGTGACCAGCCCGTACCGCCCGTCGAACAGCCCCGGCACCCCCGCCCTCAGCGCCCGCGCGTACTCCGTGTACGTCGGTGCCGTCGCCTCCGAGGCGAAGTTCACCGGCAGCCCGCCGCCGATGTCGATCGTGTCGATCTGCGGCCGCCCGATCCGCCCGTTGATCTCCTCGGCGAGCGCGTACGTCTCCTCGACGCCCCGCACCATCAGGGAGAGCGGGATGCCCTGCGAGCCGGTGTGCGCGTGCAGCCGGCTCAGCCAGGGCCGGTCGAGGTAGGCGCGCACAACCCACTCGCGCGCCCCCTCGTCCCGCAGCGCCACCCCGAACTTCGAGGTCTCGGTGGCCGTCGAGGTGGCCCCGATGGAACCGCCGCCGACCTGCGGGTTGACCCGGATCCCGAGCGGTGAGCGGCTGACCGCCGACCGCATCAGGCCGTCGATGCGGTCCAGCTCCTGCGGGTTGTCCGCGTTGACCGCGATCCCCAGGGCCAACGCCTCCCGCAGCTCGGCCGCCGTCTTCGCGGGCGAGTCCAGCACGGTCCGGGCCGGCGACAGCCCCGCCGCCCGTGCCAGGGCCAGCTCGCCCGGGCTCGCCACCTCCGCGCCGATCCCCTCCTCGCGCAGCAGCCGCAGCACCGGCACCAGCGGGGTCGCCTTCACCGCGAAGGCGTGCAGCACCGGGGTGCCGGGTGCCGTGACGGCGTCGAAGGCCGCCCGCAGTTCCCGCGCCGACTCCCGGATGCCGGTGACGTCGAGAAGCCCGACGACGGGGGCGTCCGGCCCCAGCAGGCCCCGCTCCACGGCCCCGCGCACCGCCTCGTCCCGGCGGGCCGCCCCTTCTTCGCCGGTGTTGCCGTACTCGTCCACCACGACTCCCGTCCTCGCCTGTGCTTCGAGGGTGCGCATGTCCAGGAAACATCCCTTCCCTCCTGAGGCAGACGCCAGAACGTATTGACTAGTTCTATTCAGGCGGCCAGGATGTGAATATCGACAGCACTCACCGGTACGCGGCCATCCGCAGCACAGCCCCCAGGAGGCAGACCATGTCAGGACCCCGCCCCGTCCGAGCGCCGCGCGGTACGGAACTGAGCGCCCTGGGATGGCAGCAGGAGGCCGCCCTGCGGATGCTCCAGAACAACCTTGACCCCGAGGTCGCCGAACACCCCGACAAGCTCGTCGTCTACGGCGGCACCGGCAAGGCGGCCCGTGACTGGCGCTCCTTCGACGCCATGGTCCGCACGCTGCGCACCCTCAAGCAGGACGAGACCATGCTGGTCCAGTCCGGCCGCCCGGTCGGCGTCATGCAGACCCACGAGTGGGCCCCGCGCGTCCTGATCGCCAACTCCAACCTGGTCGGCGACTGGGCCAACTGGGAGGAGTTCCGCCGCCTGGAGGCCCTCGGCCTCACCATGTACGGCCAGATGACCGCCGGTTCCTGGATCTACATCGGCACCCAGGGCATCCTCCAGGGCACCTACGAGACCTTCGCCGCCGTCGCCGCCAAGAAGTTCGGCGGCACCCTCGCCGGGACCATCACCCTCACCGCAGGACTCGGCGGCATGGGCGGCGCCCAGCCGCTCGCCGTCACCATGAACGACGGCGTCGCGATCTGCATCGACTGCGACCCCCGGGCCATCGAGCGCCGCATCGAGCACCGGTACCTGGACGTGCAGGCCGACTCCCTGGAGCACGCCCTCCAGCTGGCCGTGGAGGCCCGCGACGCCCGCCGCCCGCTCTCCATCGGCCTCCTCGGCAACGCCGCCGACCTCGTCCCGCGCATGCTCGCCGAGGGCGCGCCCATCGACATCGTCACCGACCAGACCTCGGCCCACGACCCGCTGGCCTACCTGCCCACCGGCCTCGCCTTCGAGGACATGGCGGACGCGGCGGCGAAGGACCCGGCGGGCTTCACCACCCGCGCCCGGGAGTCGATGGCCCGGCACGTCGAGGCCATGGTCGGCTTCATGGACGCCGGCGCCGAGGTCTTCGACTACGGCAACTCGATCCGTGGCGAGGCCCAACTCGCCGGATACAGCCGGGCGTTCGACTTCCCCGGCTTCGTCCCCGCCTACATCCGCCCGCTGTTCTGCGAGGGCAAGGGCCCCTTCCGCTGGGCCGCCCTGTCGGGCGAGGCCTCCGACATCGCCAAGACCGACAAGGCGATCCTGGAGCTCTTCCCGGAGAACGAGTCCCTCGCCCGCTGGATCAAGATGGCCGGCGAGCGCGTCCACTTCCAGGGCCTGCCCGCCCGCATCTGCTGGCTCGGCTACGGCGAGCGCGACAAGGCCGGCGAGCGCTTCAACGACATGGTGGCGAGCGGCGAGCTGGCCGCGCCGCTGGCGATCGGACGCGACCACCTGGACGCCGGGTCGGTGGCCTCCCCGTACCGCGAGACCGAGGCCATGCTCGACGGGTCCGACGCCATCGCCGACTGGCCGCTGCTGAACGCGATGGTCAACGTGGCCTCCGGCGCCTCCTGGGTCTCCCTGCACCACGGCGGCGGTGTGGGCATGGGCCGCTCGATCCACGCCGGCCAGGTCACGGTCGCCGACGGCACCAGGCTCGGCGGCGAGAAGGTCCGCCGGGTCCTGACCAACGACCCCGGCATGGGCGTCATCCGGCACGTCGACGCGGGCTACGACATCGCGGAGTCCGTCGCCGACGAGCGCGGTGTGCGGATCCCGATGCGCGAGGGTGACTCGGCGTGACGCAGACGTCCCATGGCAGCTCGTTCCACAGCATGTGGAGGGAGCTGCTCCCCATCGGGCGGCACCCCGACTCCCACGGCTACCGGCGCTACGCCTGGACCGGGGCCGACACCGAATGCCGGGCCTGGTTCAAGGAGCAGGCCGAGACCAGGGGACTGACCTACGAGGTCGACCGGAACGGCAACCAGTGGGCCTGGCTCGGCGACCCCGCCGCCGGGGACGCCGTCGTCACCGGGTCGCACCTGGACTCGGTGCCCGACGGCGGCGCCTTCGACGGCCCCCTCGGCGTCGTGTCCGCCTTCGCCGCGCTCGACGAACTCCGGTCCCGGCGCGCCGAGTTCACGCGGCCCCTCGCCCTCGTCAACTTCGGTGACGAGGAGGGCGCCCGGTTCGGGCTCGCCTGCGTCGGCTCCCGGCTCACCGCCGGGCAGCTCACCGTCGAGCAGGCGCACCGGCTCACCGACGGGGACGGGGTCACGCTGCCGCGGGCCATGGAGGCGGCCGGCTACGACCCCGACGGCATCGGAGCCGACCCGGAGCGGCTCGCCCGCATCGGCGCCTTCGTCGAGCTGCACGTCGAACAGGGGCGGGCACTGGACCTCAGCGGCGACCGGGTCGGCATCGCCAGCGCGATCTGGCCGCACGGGCGCTGGCGGTTCGACTTCCGGGGCGAGGCCAACCACGCCGGCACCACCCGCCTCACGGACCGGCGCGACCCCATGCTGTCGTACGCCGAGACGGTGCTCGCCGCCCGCCGGGAGGCCGAACTCGCCGGTGCCGTCGCCACCTTCGGCAAGATCTCCGTCGAGCCGAACGGCGTCAACGCCATCCCCTCCCTGGTGCGCGGCTGGCTCGACTCCCGCGCCGCCGACCAGGACAGCCTCGACCAGGTGGTCGGCGGCATCGAGAAGGCGGCCGGGGAGTACGCGCGGGCGCACGGCGTCGACCTCGACATCGTCCGGGAGTCGTTCACCCCCGTCGTCGAGTTCGACCACGCCCTGCGCGACGAACTCGCCCGTATCCTCGGCACCGACACCGACCTCAAGGTGCCCGTCCTCGGGACCGGTGCCGGACACGACGCGGGAATCCTGTCCGGGAGCATTCCGACCGCCATGCTGTTCGTGCGCAACCCCACGGGCGTCTCGCACTCCCCGGCGGAGTCCGCCGCCGAGGACGACTGCCTGGCCGGGGTCCTCGCGCTCGCCGACGTACTGGAAGGGCTGGCCTGCCGGTGACGACCCCGAAGACCTACTGGCTGGAGCACGCCTGGCTCGACACCCACGTCGAGCCGGGCGTCGCCCTGGACGTGCGGGACGGCCGCATCGCCGCCGTCCGCACGGACACCGCCACCCCGCCCCCCGGCGCCGAGATCCTGCGCGGACTGACCCTGCCGGGCCTGGCCAACGCCCACTCGCACGCCTTCCACCGGGCCCTGCGCGGCACCGTCCAGGTCGGCTCCGGGACCTTCTGGACCTGGCGCGAGGTCATGTACGCGGTCGCCGACAGGCTGACCCCCGAGACGTACCACGCGCTCGCCCGCGCCGTGTACGCCGAGATGGCGCTGGCCGGGATCACGAGTGTCGGGGAGTTCCACTACGTCCACCACGCCCCCGGCGGCACCCGCTACGCCGACCTCAACGCCATGGGCGAGGCGCTGATCGAGGCCGCCGCCGAAGCCGGCATCCGCATCACCCTCCTCGACACCGCCTACCTCTCCTCCGGCTTCGGACAGCCCCCCAACAGCCACCAGCTCCGCTTCTCCGACGGCGACGCGGAGGCATGGGCCGCACGCTGTTCAGTTCTCAAGGACCGGGATCACGCACGGATCGGGGCCGCGATCCACTCCGTACGGGCCGTGCCCGCCGAACAGTTGGCGACCGTGGCGGGCTGGGCCGGGGAGCGCGGGGCGCCGCTGCACGTCCATCTCTCCGAGCAGACCGCCGAGAACGAGGCCTGCCACGAGGTCCACGGCTGCACCCCGACCCAGCTCCTCGCCCTGCACGGGGTTCTCGGCCCCCGCACCACCGGCGTCCACAACACCCACCTCACCGCCGAGGACATCTCCCTCCTCGGCGGCAGCGGCACCGGCACCTGCATGTGCCCGACCACCGAGCGGGACCTCGCGGACGGCATCGGCCCGGCCGTCGCCCTCCAGAACGAGGGCTCACCGCTCTCCCTCGGCTCCGACAGCCACGCAGTGATCGACCTCCTGGAGGAGGCCCGCGCGATGGAGCTGAACGAGCGCCTGCGCACCCGCACCCGCGGTCACTGGACGGCGGCGGCCCTTCTGCGGGCGGCCTCCGCCGACGGCCACGCGGCCCTCGGCTGGGACGAGGCCGGAACCCTGGAGCCGGGCGCGCTCGCCGACTTCACCACCGTCGCCCTCGACTCGGTCAGGACGGCAGGGCCGCTTCCGCGGCTCGGGGCCGAGACGGCCGTATTCGCCGCGTCGGCAGCGGACGTGTCGCACACGGTCGTGGCAGGCCGGCACGTCGTACGGGACGGGGTGCACGCCCTCGTGCCGGATGTGCCCCGAGCCCTCGCGGAAGCCGTCGCCGCCCTGCGCGGATGAGACCGCGGAACCCCGGCAGCGAACCCGCCCCCACCGCCGACCAGGCCACCGAGGACGCCATGAACAACGCGACGACCGTCAGCCCCGCCCACTCGGCGAGCACCGCCAGCACACTCATCACCAACATCGCCGCCCTGGTCACCAACGACCCCTCCTCCGGTGACGGATCCCCCCTCGGACTGGTCCAGCACGCAGCCGTCGCCATCGAGGGCGACCGCGTCGTGTGGACCGGTGATCAAAGCAAAGCACCCGCCACTGACAATCGGGTCGACGCAGGTGGACGGGCGGTCCTGCCCGGCTTCGTCGACTCCCACAGCCACCTCGTCTTCGCGGGCGACCGCACCGAGGAGTTCAACGCCCGCATGTCCGGCCGCCCCTACACCGCGGGCGGCATCCGCACGACGGTGGCGGCGACCCGGGCGGCGAGCGACGACGCACTCGAACGCAACCTCACCCACCACCTCGCCGAGGCCCTGCGCCAGGGCACCACGACCTTCGAGACCAAGTCGGGCTACGGACTGACCGTCGAGGACGAGGCGAGGGCCCTGCGGATCGCCGCCGCGCACACCGACGAGGTCACCTACCTCGGCGCCCACATCGTCCCGCCCGACCACGCCGACGACCCGGCGGCCTACGTGGCCCTGGTCACCGGCGAGATGCTGGACGCCTGCGCCCCGTACGCCCGCTGGATCGACGTCTTCTGCGAGAAGGGCGCCTTCGACGGCGACCAGGCCCGCGCGATCCTCACGGCCGGCAAGGCGAAGGGACTGCACCCCCGCATCCACGCCAACCAGCTCACCTACGGCCCCGGCGTGCAGCTCGCCGTCGAACTCGACGCCGCCAGCGCCGACCACTGCACCCACCTCACCGACGACGACGTGGACGCCCTGGCGAACAGCCGTACGGTCGCCACGCTGCTGCCCGGCGCGGAGTTCTCCACGCGCGCCGAGTGGCCGGACGCCCGCCGCCTCCTGGACGCGGGGGTGACCGTGGCCCTGTCGACGGACTGCAACCCGGGCTCCTCCTTCACCTCCTCCGTCCCCTTCTGCGTGGCCCTCGCGGTACGCGACATGGGGATGACCCCGGACGAGGCGGTCTGGTCGGCCACGGCGGGCGGGGCGGCGGCGCTGCGGCGCGAGGACATCGGGCGGCTGACCCCGGGCGCGTACGCCGACCTGATCCTCCTGGACGCCCCCAGCCATGTGCACCTGGCCTACCGGCCGGGGGTGCCGCTGGTGAGCGGGATGTGGCGGCGGGGCGTACGCGTGGCCTGACGGGAGGAGCGCAAGGGTGTACGCGTGGCCTGGCCGCCCCGGCACACATCGCCGTTACGACGCCCCCGCCCGCCACCGCTGCTCCGCGCCCCCGGTCAGCGGCTCCAGTGAGACCCCGTTCCCGCCGCCCGGGGTCACTCCCGTCTCGATCGCGATCGCCGGGCGGATCACGCCGTCTGAGTCCACCGTGAAGCGGAGGTTGTCGCCGTGGCTGCCCTCCACGGAGTCGCAGGACCAGATGCCGAGGCCCTTGTCGACGTCCCCGCGGCTGTCCAGGCAGAAGTCGGGATCGGCGGCGGACTGGAGGACACCCCGGGCGGTGTCGGCACGCCAGCGCTGGGAGGCGGCCGAGGTGCAGGGCGCGGTGACGACGTCCGTGCCGTTGTCGAAGTCGCCGGAGACGTCCAGGCAGCGGGCCGTGTCGAGATTCACCACCTGGGCGTAGGAGCCGTCGGGCGCGCGGAACGGGGGTGGGCTCGTTCTGCGGGGCGGGGACGGGCTCGGGGACGCGGAAGGCGGTCTGCTCGACGAGGAGAGGGACGGGGACGGGGACGAGGACGGGGACGAAGAGGGGGAGGGGGAGGGCGCGAGGGTCGGTGGGACCGTCGTGGTCACCGTCACCTGCGAGGGGCCCGGCAGCGCGGTGCCTGCCGCTTCCGAGGCCGGATCACCGTCCCGCGTCCCCAGGAACAGCAGCAGCGGCGCCAACGCCACCCCCAGCGCAGCCGACGCCAGCACGAGCCGCCGCTGCCGCGGCCATGTCCCCGCAACCGCCCTCGGCATCGCCCGCCGGCCCGAGCGGGACCTGCCCGCCCTGGACTCCCGCGACCGGGACCCGCCCGCCCCTGGCCCCTGCGACGGCGGTCCCGCCTCCGACGGCCGCGCTCCCGCCCCCGCGTCCCGCTCCGCCCGCACATACGCAGCCCCGCCCCACGGCAGCAGACCCTCCGCCACTGCCGTCCGCGGGGTGTCGCGCAGTGCGCGCTGTTCCTCGTGGGCGGCCGCGCAGTGCGGACAGTGGATCATGTGGGCGCGCAGATCGGCGCTGTCCCGGGGGTTGTCCGGACGGACGGACTCCTCGATGAGCCGGCGGAAGTCCGCGCAGCGGGGATCGTCCGAGGCCGCCAGGCGGGACCGCAGACAGGCCTGGGCGAGCGCGTTCAGGGCGCCCTCGGTGCCGTAGACCACGTCCTCGCGGGTGAGGCCCAGGTGGACGGCCGTCCGCTCCTCCGGCTCGGCCTCCACCAGGGCGTACCAGACAAGGCCCTGGGCCCGGGCCGGAAGGGACTCGAAGGCGGTGAGCACCGGGGGTACGGGGCCGTCGGGTCCGGCGGTGTTCAGGAGCAGCAGGACGCTCGCGTCCAGGCCCGCCGACCGCTGGTCCCCGGCCCACTGCGCGGCCGAGCGGGCCGTGAGCAGCAGGAGCCGGTGCCGCCAGGGGAGGCCGGGGTCGGTCCCGCGGGCCGTCTCCCGGGCCGCGAGCGTGAAGGTCTGCGCGGCCAGCTGCCGGGCCGCGCTCTCACCGGCCGTGCACAGGCGGGCGTAGGCCAGGACCGCGGGCTGGTGGCGGGCGCGCAGCTCCAGCAGGGCCGTGTACGCCGTGGTCGTGTCGGCGCGCAGCAGCTCGGTGAGACGGGCGTCGGACGCGCCGTCGTGCCCCCCGGCGCGTACGCCGTCCCCCGCCCCCTCGGCCCGCGCCATGCGCCCCTCCTCCTGACGTACCGGCCAGTCTGTGAGCGACCATAGTGAGGGAAGTGCACCCTGGGGGAAAGGGTTACTCCAAGTAACTATGGGGTGTCCGGAATGTGCCGAAACAGCGTCCGGAACGCACGTGTGCCCGGTGTCCCACCGGACACCGGGCACACGTGCAGGTCAGTGGTGCCGACCCGTCACTCCTCGACGGTCAGGCCCTTGCGGAGCTTCACCAGCGTCCGCGACAGCAGCCGCGACACGTGCATCTGGGAGATCCCGAGCTCGTCGCCGATCTCCGACTGGGTCATGCCCGCGACGAAGCGCAGCGAGAGGATCGTGCGGTCCCGGGACGGCAGCTCGGCGATCAGCGGCTTCAGGGACTCGACGTACTCGATGCCCTCGAGCCCGTGGTCCTCGTAGCCGATCCGGTCGACCAGCGTGCCCTCGGAGTCGTCCTCCTCGGCCTGGGCGTCCAGGGAGGCGGCGGTGTAGGCGTTGGACGCCGCCATGCCTTCGACGACCTCCTCCCTCGACAGTCCCAGGCGCTCGGCGAGCTCGGCCACGGTGGGGGCGCGGTCGAGCCGCTGGGCCAGTTCGTCGCCGGCCTTGGCCAGGTCGAGCCGGAGCTCCTGAAGGCGGCGCGGCACCCGCACCGACCAGGACGTGTCCCGGAAGAACCGCTTGATCTCGCCCACGATGGTTGGCATCGCGAACGTGGGGAACTCCACTCCGCGACTCAGTTCGAAGCGGTCGATCGCCTTGATCAGGCCGATGGTGCCGACCTGGATGATGTCCTCCATCGGTTCACTGCGGGAGCGGAACCGGGAGGCGGCGAACTTGACCAGGGCGAGGTTCAGTTCGACGAGCGTGTTGCGGACGTACGAATACTCGTGCGTGCCCTCCTCCAGCGACTCCAGCCGCGCGAAGAGGGTCTTGGAGAGGGCTCGCGCGTCCATCGCTCCCACCTCTTCGAACGGCGGGATCTCCGGAAGCCCGGCGAGCACGTCGTCTTCGCTGTCCTGCTCGATGGGATTCAGATGTTCCGGGGGGGATGTCGACGTCGCCTGATGGGTATGCGAGGCGTCGAGCCGGGGTGACATGATGTCCTCCATCGTTCTCGGCATAAGGCTGCCGAAGCCAGTTCGTGCACTGCGGTGTGCGGCGCCTCCAAAGCCGGCCGTGTCGAGTACGTGTGTCTACAAGCCCTACCCGGTTTCCCGACACAACCGCAAGTGTGTTCTGTGCGGTTATGTCCGTTTGCGTGTGATTGTTCGGGTGTCGGAGGGTGTGGAGAAGGCGTAGTGTTCGAGGGCGTCATCAGCAGCCACGACGTCGGGAGAGAGAGACGGCATGGACCGCGGGACGGTCGGCAGCGCACAGTCTGGCCGGCTTCTGGTTGAGGTGCGGCAAGAGGGCTCCAGTGCCGTCGTGACTCCGGCAGGTGAGTTGGATCACCACACGGCCGATTTGTTGCGTGAGCCACTCGAGGACTGCCTCGCCAAGGGGAAGAGCCGGCTTGTCGTCGACTGCACACGGCTGGAGTTCTGTGACTCCACCGGACTGAATGTGCTGCTGGGGGCACGGCTGAAGGCCGAGGCGGCGGGGGGTGGCGTACATCTTGCGGGCATGCTGCCCGTCGTGGCGCGGGTCTTCGAGATCACGGGGGCCGACGCGGTCTTCACCGTGCACGACACGCTGGAAGAGGCCCTGGCCGACGGGACCGGCGACTGAGACCCGAGCCGGGCGGCGTCCCCAGGGCCTCCGCTCGTGCCCGTTCGTCTCCTCCGACCGGCACTCATCGGGTGTCACACCCGGCGTGCGGGACATACGTCCCGAATAGAGGGGTGTTCCACCGGTCCGCTCGGGCAGGAGACATCCGTACTGACTGTTTCGGTGAACGACCATGCAGTGACGTTGAATCGTGAACCGGTGAATCGGTGAGGTGAAGCGCTGATGAGCACCACCCGGCCCTACCCGCCGGGCGACCGTGACCCGGAGCCCGAGGCTGCCGCCGAGGTGCCGCAAGGACGGCAGGTCCGCCGGCTGAGCTTCGACGGCGAGAGTGCGGTCGTTCCGCTCGCGCGCGACTTCACCCGGCAGGCGCTGTACGCGTGGGGCTGGCTCCCGGCCGCGGGCGCGGACCAGCGGGCCGCCGCGGAGGACGTTCTGCTCGTGGTGTCGGAGCTGGTCACCAACGCGTGCCTGCACGCGGAGGGGCCGGACCAGCTGCGGATCTCCTGCGACCGCAAGGTCATCCGGCTCGAGGTCTCCGACAGGGGCGCGGGCCAGCCGGCTCCCCGCTCGCCGCACCGGGCCGGGCGGCCCGGCGGCCACGGGATGTTCATCGTGCAGCGGCTCTGCCTCGACTGGGGAGTCGTCCGCAACCCCGGCGAGACCGGCAAGACGGTGTGGGCGGAACTGGGCGCTCCGGCCTGACCCTGCGGGGACGCCGTGGCGAGGGGTGCGTCCCGGTCTCGGGGCTCTTCGTCCCGTCGGGCGCGCCGAGCTCGAGCGGTGCCCGTTCCGGGCTGCCCTCTGCTGCCGTGCCCCGCCCTGTCCCGAGGAGCGCCCCCACAGTTCCGGCACTTCCTTTCTCTTCCTTCCTCCGGTGCCCCGGCGTACCTTGACGGCCGATCTGATGTGCCGTCAGGAACGAGTAAGGGGAGCGGAACCGTGTCGTACCCGAAACGAACCGCCGCGCTCGCGTCCGTCGCGGCCCTGGCCGGCTCGGCGGTGCTGATGACCGCCCCCGCTGCCCACGCCGAGGTCGTGAACGTCAACTACCAGTGCAAGACCCCGATCGGTGACAAGAGCGCCGTCTCGCCCATCGACATCAAGGGCGTCAAGAGCGGCGGCGGATACAAGATCACCATGTCCTGGCAGAAGGGCGTCTCGTCCAGCCCCGTCGACCTCGGCAAGGGTGCGATGAACCCGAGCGCCACCATCGAGCTGGGCGGCGCGGACAGCGGCACGATGAACGTGACCGGCCCCGCCAACCAGGCCGTCGTCCCCGCCAACACCCCCATCAAGATCAACGACCTGACCGGGACGTACACCCCGAAGAAGTCCGGCAAGGTCACCTTCACCGCGGGCGTGCTCACCATCAAGGCGCTCGGCACGACCACCACGTGCACGCCGACCAACAGCCCCGGCGCCTCCCTCACCCTGGACGTCACCGCCGCCTCGGGCTCCTCCGGCGGCAGTGGCTCCACCGGCGGCAGCGGGTCCTCCGGCGGCACCCAGAGCGACAGCGGCACCGGCGCCGCCCTCCCGCAGACCGGCCCCGAGGACTCGGCGATCGCGCTGGGCACCCTCGGCGGCACCGTGCTGCTCGCGGGGGCCGCGGGCACCCTCTGGCTCACCCGGCGCCACCCGACGGCCCGCGTGCGCCGCTGAATCCGTACGACAGTCCGTACGACAGCTGGAGCCGCCCATGCCGTCCGCCGCCCGCACGCTGCCCCTGGCCCTCTCCCTGCCCCTGCTGCTCCTGCTGGGGCCCGTCCCCGCGGCCCGCGCCGCCGACGGATGGTCCCTCGCGCCCGCGGGCGGCGGCCGGCCCGCCTTCTACGCCGAGGGCGCGCCCGGGACGGTCGTCCAGGACACGGTGTCCGTGACCAACCGGGGCAGCCGGCCGGTCACCGTACGGCTGTCCGGCGCCACGTTCGCCCGCGGTTCCGTCCGGGTCCCGGCCCGCACCCGCGCCGACGTCCCCTTCACGGTGACCGTCGCCGACCGCGACCGCAGCGCCCGGATCGTCGCGCGCGACGACACCGGCGGCACCCGGAGCCTCCCGGTCCACCTGCGCTCGACCGTCCCGGAGCTGTCCGCGCTGACCGTCGAACACGTCGCGGTGCGCGCCGGCCGCATCACCTACGACGTCGTCAACCGCGGTACGACGCCCCTCAGCCCGCGTGTCGCCGTACGGGCGGACGGCGTCCTCGGCCTCCTCCTCGACCGGCCCCCACGCACCCTCCCCGTGCGCCTCCCGCCGGGCTCCCGCCTGCACCTCACCGAGCCCTGGGCGGACCCGCCCGCTCTGGACGCGGTCTCCGTCCGGCTCACGGTCACCGCGGCAGGAGGCGCCCACGACACCGCAGGCGCGTCCGCACGGTTCGTGCCCTGGCGCGGGGTGGCGGGAGCCGCGGCGGCGCTGGCGGCTGGGGGCGCCTGCTTCGTCGTACGCCGTCGAAGGAGCCGTACGACCGACCGGGTGCCCTCCGACGCGCCGTGCACGGAAGCCGAGTTGACGGGAGCGACGAGGTGAACCGGAAGCTTCGGGCCATGGTGCTGGTGGCGGTGCTCGCGCTGCTGCTCGCCCCCCTCGCCGGAACCGCGGCCGCGGCCGACCGGCCGAGCGTGCAGCTGTCCAAGTCCCAGGCGGGCACCGGGGGTTCCATCACCGTGAGCGGCAGTGGCTGGCGGCAGCGGACGCTGCTGATGATCCTGATCTGCGGACAGGCCGTGCCCTCGCGCGGGGTGCCGGGTGGCACCAACTCCTGTGCCAACGCGGACGGCCGGGCCGTCACCACCGACGCCAAGGGCGGTTTCAGCAGGAAACTGCCGGTCTCCGAACCGCCGGTGCCCTGTCCCTGTGTGGTGCACGTGGCCACGGTGACCGGCGCGAAGGCCGAGGCCGACGCGGTCTTCCAGGTGGCCGGGCACGCCGTGGAGCCGCTGCCCGCGGACACCTCCGGCGGCCGGTTGTCCGTCCTCACCGACACCGCCCTGAACGGCTCCAGTGGCCTGCTGACCTGGTTCGGAGCACCTCCCGCCCGCACCCTGGTCTTCACCGTCGGCAACGTCGGCACCTCCGACGTCAGGAACCCGGTCTTCCAAGTCGGCACCGCCCACGGCGTGTTCGCCCCGCAGTGGGACGAGCAGCAGTGGCGCGGCACCATCAGGCCCGGCGGCAGGGCACGGATCGAACTGCCCGTCGAGCTCTCGGCCGGAGCACACGGCGACTACACGGTGTCCCTGAAGTACGGCGGCAAGGTGCTCGCCGAGCAGCCCTGGGGCGTGGGCCGGCCCTGGGGCGTGACGCTGTTCTGGATCCTGGTCTGCCTGGTCGTGCCGGCGGCGCTGTTCCGCATCGGCATGGCCGTCGTGGACCGGGTGCGGCCGCGGCCCGCCGGCGGGGTCCGGCACCGCGGTGTGCGGCTCCCCGAACTCGCCCTGCGCCTGCCGGGTTTCAAGCCCTCCACGGCCGCGCACGCGGCCACCCCGACCGCCACCTCCACCCTGCCGTGGTTCACCCCGGACGCCGATCCGGGCACGGCCGGTGGCCGGCTCTCCGCACCGCACGACGACAGCCCGACGAGTCCTGCGACTCCCCCGAGCCCTCCGGCTCCCACGAGTCCTGCGACTCCCACCAGAGAGGGATCCACGTGAGCATGCGAAGGAGAGTCACACCGGCCGCCGTGCCGGGGAGAGCGGGCGCGGCGGGCGCGGCGCTCGCGCTGGTCGGGGCGGGCGTGGTGCTGGGCCTGGCGGCCGGGCCCGCCCAGGCCGCCGAGGTGTCGTTCGCGACCCGCTGTGTGCCGCCCGCGGGCGTCGGCCTCGACCCCGTCGACGGCACCACCAAGGTCGAGGTCACCGCCCCCGCCACGGCGAAGGTCGGCGACGAGATCACCGTGGTGTGGAAGTTCACCCAGGCCGCGTCCAAGAACCCGAACATCATCGACCTGCCCGCCAACTCGGTGCAGCCGACCGGCACCTTGAAGGCCGCCGGTGCGCAGAGCGCCGACATCGCGATGACCGGGCCGCGCGAGAACCCCGCCATCCCCAAGGGCGGCGACATGGTGCTGTCCGACATGAAGGGCACCCTGAAGCTGACGGCGGCCGGGGAGCTGACGCTGACGCCGGGCGCCTACACGGTGAACGCGATGGGCACCAACACGGTGTGCACGCCGACGGAGACGGTCCCGAAGGCGGCGACGGTCACCGTGGCGCAGGGCAACGGGACGTCGACGCCGGACCCGACGGACACCCCGACCCCGACCCCGACACCCACGGACACCGGGAGTCCCAGCCCGACCCCGAGCGCCACGGAGTCCTCGGGCGGCGGTCAGACCGACTTCACCGGCAAGGCGGTCTCCATCCCCTACACCTGCCAGTCGCCCCTCGGGGAGAAGAAGGCGACCTCCGAGATCCAGATCAACGCCAAGAAGGACGGCGGCAGTTACGGCATCACGG
Organism: Streptomyces sp. 351MFTsu5.1; assembly: GCF_000383655.1. Classification (NCBI taxonomy): domain Bacteria; kingdom Bacillati; phylum Actinomycetota; class Actinomycetes; order Kitasatosporales; family Streptomycetaceae; genus Streptomyces; species Streptomyces sp. 351MFTsu5.1. Next base: position 255,466 of record NZ_KB911784.1, read on the forward strand.
TGCAGTTCAAGAACTCCCCGATGGACAGCCCGGCCGACATCCCCGCGGACTCGGTGAAGCCCTCCATGGAGGTCACCCTGGGCGGTGCCGACACCGGCTCGGTCTCCGTCGAGGGGCCCACCAACTCCGCGCCCATCAAGTCCGGCGACCCGATCGCGATCCCCGACATGACGGGCACCTACAAGCCGGGGGCGACGGGGGAGTCGACCCTGTCCCCGGGCGTCCTGACGATCAAGGCCCTGGGTACGACGACCACCTGCAAGCCCGACAAGACCGAGGTCTCCCTCACCCTCACCACGGAGAAGCAGGAGGGCGGCGCGGCCGGCGGGACTTCAGGCTCGGGCGGCACGTCAGGCACCGGCGGTTCCTCCACGAGCGGCGGCCTCGCGGCGACGGGCGCGGACGACCACGGGGCCCTGAAGGCGCTGGGCCTGGTGGCCGGCACGGCCGTGCTGCTGGGCGGCGCGGTCTTCACCTTCATGCCCGGGAGAAGGGCACGGCAGGGGCGCGGGGAACCGCGCACGGTACGTGAAACCGACGGGGCCGCCGCAATCCACCCGGATCGCGGCGGCCCCGTCGGTTCAGGCCGGAGTACTAGCGCACGTCCCCCATGAGGGACTTCACCTTCCGCCGGTACATCCACACGGCGAACCCGGCGAGAGCCGCGAGCGTCGCCTCGCCGAAGACCGCCGCGGTCCCGCTGAGGTCGACCCCGGCGATCGCCGGGTTGGACAGCAGGCCGGTGATCGAGTCGCCCGCGGTCACCGCGAGGAACCAGACGCCCATCATCTGCGAGGCGTACTTCGCGGGGGCCATCTTCGTGGTCACCGACAGACCCACCGGTGAGAGGCACAGCTCACCCACGGTCTGGATGAAGTAGATGCCCACCAGCCACATCGGGCTGACCGCGGTGCCGTTCGCGGCCATGGCGATCGGGATCAGGAAGAAGAAGAACGAGACGCCGATCAGGACCAGGCCCATCGAGAACTTCACGATGGTGCTGGGCTCCTTGCCCTTGCGGTTCAGCCACACCCACAGCCAGGCGAAGACCGGGGCCAGCGCCATGATGAACAGCGGGTTCAGCGACTGGTACCAGGAGGTCGGGAAGTCGAAGCCGAGCAGGGAGTCGGCCGTCTTCTGGTCGTTCGAGCCGAACGCCTGGACCGTGGACGCGCCCTGGTCGTAGATCATCCAGAACACGGCGGCCGCGACGAAGAACCAGATGTAGCCGGACATCTTCGACTGCTCGTCGTTGGTCAGCTCCTTGTCCCGCTTGATGCGCAGCAGCACACCCGCCGGGACGACCAGACCGATGACGGTGAGCGGGATCATCGCCCAGTTCAGGGTGAAGTGGCCGGTGAAGCCGACGACGCCGTAGAAGACGGCCGCGGCGATCACCCAGTACAGGCCCTTGCGCAGCCAGGCCGCGCGCTCCTCGGCCGCCAGCGGCTTGGGGACGACGCTGCTGACCGGGCTCAGGTTGCGGGTGCCGAGCAGGAACGCGGCCAGGCCGATCGCCATGCCGACCGCGGCCATGCCGAAGCCGAGGTGCCAGCTGACCTCCTGGCCGACGGTGCCGATGGCCAGCGGGGCGAAGAAGGCGCCGGCGTTGATGCCCATGTAGAAGATCGTGAAGCCGCCGTCGCGGCGCGGGTCGTCCGGGCCGTCGTAGAGGTGGCCGACCATCGTGGAGATGTTGGCCTTGAGCAGACCGGAACCGGCCGCGACCAGCGCCAGGCCCGCGAAGAACGGCGCCTGGCCGCCGGGCAGCGCCAGGGTGATGTGACCGGCCATGATCGTGACGGCGGCGATGGCCACCGTCTTGCGGGGGCCCCAGACGCGGTCGCCGAGCCAGCCGCCGGGCATGGCGAGCAGGTAGACCATCGCCGAGTAGACGGAGACGATCACGGTGGTGGTCGCCAGGTCCATCGCGAGGCCGCCGCCCATGCTGCCCTTGCCGGCGTCGGGGCCGCCGGAGAGCAGGTAGACGGTGAGCAGGGCCTTCATGCCGTAGTAGGAGAACCTCTCCCACATCTCGGTCATGAAGAGAGTGGCCAGTCCGCGGGGGTGGCCGAAGAAGGTCTTGTCGGAACCGGGGGTGCCCGGAGTCACCGAGTCCTTCGTCAGGCTGGACGCCATGGTCGTTCCTTGCTGGTGGGGATTACCGCACACAAAAGAGACCTTTGGCGACGGATGCGCGCCAAAGGTCCCCACGTTGCGACAGGCTTCAAGTCACCATACGGCAGGACAGTGCCGGAAATGGAAGGACTTGAGACTTGAATCACAGGTGCAGATGGAACCGTACACCCGGTTTCTAAGGTCCCTACACGATTGCCATCCCACACTCACAGGTTCGCCCCACAATCGTGAAAGGTAAGAATCACGGGGTTGCGATCACACCGCAGCATCTGTCAAGAGCGGTCTACCATCAGCTCATGACCCGTGTACTGCTCGCCGAGGACGATGCGTCCATTTCGGAGCCGCTGGCCCGCGCCCTGCGCCGGGAAGGGTACGAGGTCGAGGTGCGCGAGGACGGCCCCACCGCACTCGACGCCGGAATGCAGGGCGGCATCGACCTGGTCGTCCTCGACCTGGGTCTGCCCGGCATGGACGGCCTCGAGGTGGCCCGCCGACTGCGCGCCGAGGGCCACGCCGTACCCATCCTCATCCTGACCGCACGCGCCGACGAGGTGGACACCGTCGTCGGCCTGGACGCGGGCGCCGACGACTACGTCACCAAGCCCTTCCGCCTCGCCGAGCTGCTCGCCCGGGTCCGGGCGCTGCTGCGGCGCGGCGCCGCGGAGCCGGCCCAGCCGCCCGCCACGCACGGCGTGCGCATCGACGTCGAGTCGCACCGCGCCTGGATGGGCGACGAGGAACTCCAGCTCACCGCCAAGGAGTTCGACCTGCTGCGGGTGCTGGTGCGGGACGCGGGCCGGGTGGTGACCCGGGACCAGCTGATGCGCGAGGTCTGGGACACCACATGGTGGTCGTCGACCAAGACGCTGGACATGCACATCTCGTGGCTGCGCAAGAAGCTCGGCGACGACGCGGCGAACCCGCGGTACATCGCGACGGTACGAGGCGTGGGCTTCCGCTTCGAGAAGAGCTGAACCCCGGCCATCCGGCTAGCAGGTAAGAGGACATGCGCCGTCGACTGATCCAGTCCACGCTCGCCGTGGTGCTCGTGGTGATCGCCGTCTTCGGCGTGTCCCTCGTCATCGTCGAGACCCGCACCATCAGCAACAGCGCTCAGGAGCGGGTGGATTCCGAGGCGATCCGGCTGGCCGGGATCGTGGACAGCCGGCTGTTCGCCGCGGAGGACGTGAACGCGGAGATCCTGCGCGACCAGGTCGCGCAGGAACGGTACGCCGTGATCCGGATCCCCGGTAAGGACCCGATCGAGGTCGGCACCAGGCCCTCCGGTGAGGTCATCAGCTCCACGCAGGAGGGCGAGGAGGGCGAGACCGTCACCGTGCAGGAGCCGCGCTCCTCGGTGACCCGCGAGGTCGGCCGCACCCTCCTGATCATCGGCCTGGTGGCCCTGCTCGCGGTGATCGCCGCCGTCCTCCTCGCGATCCGCCAGGCCAACAAGCTCGCCTCGCCGCTCACCGACCTCGCCGAGACCGCCGAACGCCTCGGCTCCGGCGACCCGCGCCCCCGTCACAAGCGCTACGGCGTCCCCGAGCTGGACCGGGTCGCCGACGTCCTGGACTCCTCCGCCGAGCGCATCGCCCGCATGCTCACGGCGGAACGGCGGCTGGCCGCGGACGCCTCGCACCAGCTCCGTACGCCGCTGACCGCGCTGTCGATGCGGCTGGAGGAGATCACCCTCACCGACGACCCGGACACGGTGAAGGAGGAGGCGAACGTCGCGCTCACGCAGGTGGAGCGGCTGACGGACGTGGTCGAGCGGCTGCTCACCAACTCCCGCGACCCGCGCGCCGGCAACGCCGTCACCTTCGACCTCGACGAGGTCATCCAGCAGCAGCTCGCGGAGTGGCGGCCCGCCTACCGCAGCGCGGGCCGGGCGATCGTCAGCTCGGGCAAACGGCACCTCACGGCGGTCGGTACGCCGGGCGCGGTCGCGCAGGTCCTGGCCGCGCTGATCGAGAACTCCCTCATGCACGGGGGTGGCACGGTGGCGCTGCGCACGCGGGTCACCGGCAACCAGGCGGTCATCGAGGTCACCGACGAGGGTCCCGGCGTCCCCGCGGACCTCGGGGCGCGGATCTTCGAGCGCACGATCAGCGGCCGCAACTCCACGGGGATCGGCCTCGCGGTCGCCCGGGACCTCGCGGAGGCGGACGGGGGCCGTCTGGAGATGCTCCAGGCCCAGCCGCCGGTGTTCGGGTTGTTCCTGTCCCGGACGCCGCTGAAGTCGTCGCTGGTGGACGACGACGAGCCGATGGTGCGGTGAGCTGCGCTGCGGTGGTTGTTCGGTGCGGGTCCGGTGGGGGCGGGCGTTCTGCGCAGTTCCCCGCGCCCCTGAAAAGACCCCCCGCGCCCCCTGAAAACCCCGGTCAGAGCGCTCGCTGGCGTGGGCGGAGTTTCCTGGCCGCTGTCTGCTCCGCTTCCTCCAGGAAGGATTCCGCGCTGGCCACGGCCTCGCGGGCCGGCAGGGTCTTGAAGACCCAGCTGCGGTAGGACCAGAAGCGGAACAGCGTCGCGATGCCGATGCCGAGGAACTTGAAGATGTTGCTCTGGAGCGGGCTGTCCCAGCCGAAGCCGTAGGTCGCGGCGTACAGGATGCCGTTCTCGATGACCAGGCCGACCGCGCTGAACAGCAGGAACAGGGTCAGTTCCTTGGTGCGGCCGCTCTTGTCGCGGTCACGGTAGGTGAAGTACCGGAACCCGATGTAGTTGAAGACGATGGCCACCACCGTGGCGACGACGCTCGCGCGGACCACCGGAAGGTCGGTGAGATGCCGGACGAGGTTGAAGACGGCGAGGTTGACCAGGAGGCCCGCGCCGCCGACCGCGCCGAACTTGGCGACCTCGCGTACGACCCTCCGCAGCCCTGAGGAACCATGTCCCATGGTTGTACAGTCCCCCAGTCGGGTCGGTCAGTCGAGTGATTTCGTCAACTCAGCCATGCTAACCATCCCCCCTGCCGGTTGCCTGTGGATGAACTCACACACAGGGAAACAAGCTGGTAAGAGGACCGGAAGAGGCGCGGAATCCGGCCGCCGTGGCGCGACCGATACCCTAAGGGCGTGACGTTCCCGGTAGTCGGCATGGTCGGCGGGGGGCAGCTCGCTCGTATGACACACGAGGCGGGCATCCCGCTCGGCATCAGGTTCAAGCTCCTCAGTGACACCCCTCAGGATTCCGCGGCGCAGGTGGTCAGCGACGTCGTCATCGGCGACTATCGCGACCTCGACACGCTCCGCGAGTTCGCGAAGGGCTGCGACGTGATCACTTTCGATCACGAACACGTACCCACCGAGCACCTCAGAGCCCTGGAGGCGGACGGCATCCCCGTACGCCCCGGCCCCGACGCGCTCGTGCACGCCCAGGACAAGGGGGTGATGCGCGCGAGGCTCACCGAGATCGGCGTGCCGTGCCCCCGGCACCGGATCGTCAGCGATCCCCAGGACGTGGCGGCCTTCGCGGCCGAGGGCGACGGCTTCCCCGTCGTCCTCAAGACCGTCCGCGGCGGCTACGACGGCAAGGGCGTGTGGGTCGTGGACTCCGTCGAGGAGGCCGCCGACCCCTTCCGGGCCGGTGTCCCCGTCCTCGCCGAGGAGAAGGTCGACTACGTCCGCGAGCTCGCCGCCAACGTCGTACGGTCGCCGCACGGCCAGGCCGTCGCCTACCCGGTCGTCGAGTCCCAGCAGGTCAACGGCGTCTGCGACACGGTGATCGCCCCCGCGCCCGACCTGGACGAGTCCCTGGCTCTGCGGGCCGAGGAGATGGCCCTCACCATCGCCAAGGAACTGGACGTCGTCGGCCACCTCGCCGTCGAGCTGTTCCAGACCCGCGACGGCCGCATCCTCGTCAACGAGCTCGCGATGCGCCCGCACAACTCCGGCCACTGGTCGATGGACGGCGCGATCACCAGCCAGTTCGCCAACCACGTCCGGGCCGTCCTGGACCTCCCGCTCGGCGACCCGCGCCCCCGCGCGCCGTGGACCGTCATGGTCAACGTCCTCGGCGGCGACTTCCCCGACATGTACTCCGCGTACCTGCACTGCATGGCCCGCGACCCCCAGCTGAAGATCCACATGTACGGCAAGGACGTGAAGCCCGGCCGCAAGGTCGGCCACGTCAACACCTACGGCGACGACCTGGACGACGTTCTCGAACGCGCACGTCACGCTGCCGGCTACCTGAGAGGCACGATCACCGAATGAGCCCCGTTGTAGGCATCGTCATGGGGTCGGACTCCGACTGGCCCGTCATGGAGGCCGCCGCCCAGGCCCTCGACGAGTTCGAGGTCGAGTACGAGGTCGACGTCGTCTCCGCGCACCGGATGCCGCGCGAGATGATCGCGTACGGCGAGCAGGCGGCCGAGCGGGGCCTGAAGGTGATCATCGCGGGTGCCGGAGGAGCCGCCCACCTGCCGGGCATGCTCGCCTCCGTCACCCCGCTCCCCGTCATCGGTGTGCCGGTGCCCCTGAAGTACCTCGACGGCATGGACTCGCTGCTGTCGATCGTGCAGATGCCGGCCGGTGTCCCGGTCGCGACCGTCTCCGTCGCGGGCGCCCGCAACGCCGGTCTGCTCGCGACCCGCATCCTCGCCGCCCACGACGAGGAACTCCTCGGCCGGATGCGGGAGTTCCAGCAGGAGCTCAACGACCAGGCCACCGACAAGGGCAAGCGCCTCAGGGCCAAGGTCGAGGGCTCCAACGGCTTCGGCTTCGGCAAGTGACGGCCGCGGCAGAGCTGGCGGCGGCCCGGGAACTCCTGAGCGAGTTCCCGGTCGTCGACGGCCACAACGACCTGCCCTGGGCCCTGCGCGAACAGGTCCGCTACGACCTCGACGCCCGGGACATCGCCACCGACCAGTCGGCCCACCTGCACACCGACCTGGCCCGGCTGCGGGCCGGCGGGGTCGGCGCCCAGTACTGGTCGGTGTACGTCCGCTCGGACCTGCCCGACGCGGTGCCGGCGACCCTGGAACAGATCGACTGCGTACGGCAGCTCCAGGCGCGGTACGCCGACACGCTGCGGCCCGCGCTCACCGCCGCGGACATGGAGGCGGCCCGCCGGGAAGGCCGTATCGCCTCCCTCATGGGCGCCGAGGGCGGTCACTCCATCGCCAACTCCCTGGCGACGCTACGCGCGTTGTACACGCTCGGCGTGCGCTACATGACCCTCACCCACAACGACAACGTGGACTGGGCGGACTCGGCGACCGACGAGCCCGGTGTCGGGGGCCTGTCGGCGTTCGGCCGTGCGGTGGTGCGGGAGATGAACCGCGAGGGCATGCTCGTGGACCTCTCGCACGTGGCGGCGACGACCATGCGGGACGCGCTGGACGCGACGAGCGCGCCGGTGATCTTCTCGCACTCCTCCGCGCGAGCCGTGTGCGACCACCCGCGCAACGTCCCGGACGACGTCCTGGAACGCCTTCCCGCCAACGGCGGCATGGCGATGGTGACCTTCGTGCCGAAGTTCGTCCTCCAGGCCGCCGTCGACTGGACGGCCGCCGCCGACGAGAACATGCGCGAGCACGGCTTCCACCACCTCGACACCACCCCGGAGGCGATGAAGGTGCACCGCGCCTTCGAGGAGCGCACCCCGCGCCCCGTCGCCACGGTCGCGACGGTCGCCGACCACCTCGACCACATGCGCGAGGTGGCGGGCGTCGACCACATCGGCATCGGCGGCGACTACGACGGCACCGCCTTCACCCCGGACGGCCTCGACGACGTCTCCGGCTACCCGAACCTCGTCGCGGAACTCCTCGCCCGCGGCTGGTCCAGGCCGGACCTGGCCAAGCTGACCTGGCAGAACGCGGTCCGGGTGCTGGGCGCGGCCGAGGACGTGTCCCGCGACCTCCAGGCCACGCGGGGTCCGTCGAACGCGACCCTCGCCGCACTCGACGGCTGAGCGTCCGGGACGGGGCGGTCGGTGCAGCCGTCCGCCCCGCCCAAGGCCCCCGGACAGCGGTCGAGGGCAAATGACGAAAGACGAGGTCGGAGGCCGTCGGGCGCCCCGTGAGCCGACATGTGGAGGCTGGGCCCCGCGTGGATCCGGGCCGTACCCCCGAACGCCCCGTCCACCAGGAAGCCCCTCGCACCCCGTGCGACGGTGACCGTACGGCGATCAGGAAGATCACGACGTACGGAGCCCGTCATGGCAGACCTCCAGGACGAACTGCACCCCCCGGCCGAGCTGGGAGAGCTGCCCCAGCTCTTCGGGGCCGTGCCGGAGCTGTACACCCCCGTGTCCGACCCGGACGCCGAACCCCTGGAACGCGCCCGCGCCCTCCTCGCCGCGCACCCCGTAGCCGACGGCTACAGCGGGCTGCCCTGGGCGCTGCGGCACCTGCCCTGGTTCGACCTGGAACTCGGCGAGAGCGCCGTGGACACGGACGTGCCCCGGCTCAGGGAGGGCCATGTGGGCGCCCTGCTGTGGTCGCTGCACCTGCCCGAGGGCCTCGACGGGGACCGTGCGGTGGGGGCCACGCTGGAGCAGCTCGACCTGGTCAAGACGGTCGTACGGAACCACCCCGAGGGCCTGCGGCTGGCCCGTACGGCGGGACAGACCACCGACGCCCACCACTGCGGCCGCGTCGCCGTCCTGCTCGGCCCCGCCGGTGCCGCCGCCCTCGGCGACTCGCTCGGCATCCTGCGCTCCCTGCACGCCCTCGGCCTGCGCGCCCTCACCCTGTCCGGGGTGTCCTGGGCGAGCGAGGCGGGGCTGACCCGGTTCGGCGAGGAGGTGCTGCGCGAGATGAACCGGCTCGGTGTCCTCGCCGATCTCTCCGGGGCCTCCGGGGACACCATCCGGCGGGTCCTCGCGGTCTCCAAGGCGCCCGTGCTGTTCACCCGCTCCGCCGCCCGCGCCCTGCGCCCGCACCCCGTCAACCTCCCCGACGACCTGCTCACCGAGCTGGGCGCCGCCAAGGGGCTGTGCATGGTGCCGCTGACCGCCGAGCAGACCGGGCCCACGGTCCGGGACGTCGCCGACCACCTCGACCATGTGCGCGAGGTCGCCGGCGTCGACTGTGTGGGCCTGTCCGGCACCTATGACGCCGGGACCGCGCACCCGCAGGAACTCGGCGACGCCTCCTGCTACCCGCACCTCGTTGCCGAGCTGCTGCGCCGCGGCTGGGCGGAGGCCGACCTCGCCCTGCTGACCTGGGGGAACGTCCAGCGGGTGCTGCGCGAGTCCGACTTCACCGCGCGGGCGGCCCAGCAGCGCCGGGAGCCGTCCACGGCGAAGATCGCCGACCTGGACGGCTGACCGGCCGCCGCCTCGCACAGAGGACCGGCAGGCCTCACACAGGGTCGATCCGGCACAGGCAGAACGGATGCCCGGCCGGATCCGCGTACACCCGGAAGTCCTCCTTGTCCTCCGCGTGCAGCAGCCGCGCCCCCAGCTCCAGCACCCTCGCCTGCGCCGCCTCGATCTCCTCCCAGGTGCTGCCGGCGTCCAGGTCGAGGTGGAACTGCTGGGAGTTGCGGTCGGTGCGCGGCCATTCCGGCGGGGTGAACCCCGGGGCGCTCTGGAAGGCGAGGCGGGGCCCGGCGGGGACCCGCAGGACCACCCAGTCGGGGTCGTCGTCCTCCGGGGTGCCGCCCACGATGCCCGCGTAGAAGCGGGCCAGCGCGCGGGGATCGGGGCAGTCGAGCACGACGGAACGGAAGCGGGCGACGGTCACGAGGGTTCCTCCTGGTCGGCGGTCGTCTCAGCAGGCACAGAGGCAGAACGGGTGCCCAGCCGGGTCCGCGTACACCCGGAAGCTCCGGGAGCGGTCCTCGGTGTCCAGCGGCGTGGCCCCGAGCGCCAGCACCTCCTTCTCGGCCGCGTCCAGGTCCGGGACGCTCAGGTCGAGGTGGAACTGCTGCGAGGCGTCGGGTGCGGGCCACTTGGGCGGTACGAACCCGGGCGCTGCCTGGAAGGACAGCGTCTGTCCGCCGGGGGCCTTCAGGTCCACCCAGTCGTCCTCGCCCTCGACGGTGCCGCCGAGGACACCGGCGTAGAAACCGGCGAGCGCGCGGGGGTCGGGACAGTCCAGTACGACGGCTCCGAGTTCGGCGACGGCCATGGCTTCCTCCTTGGGGCGCGGTTACCTATAGAAGCGGGTAACCAGTAACGGTTACCGCATGCTCTCGTAATGGCGGTAACGTCGCAAGGGGATTCGCGAGATAGGTAGCGTGCAGCCATGAGTGAGCGATCGCCCGCGCCCGGGGGCCTGACCCTGGTCCAGTCCCTGGTCAACACGCTCGACCTGGAGTCGGGGGCGGATGCGCTGGACACGGCGGAGGGGCGGGAGCGGTTCGGGATCGCCGAGGGCGAGGCGGCCGGGGCCCGCGAGCTGCGGGAGTCGCTGCGGGTCGCCCTGCTGGCCCACGCGGGGCATCCGGCACACCGCTCCGTGACGCCGTTGGGGGAGCTGCTCGGGGCCGCGCCCCTGCTGGTGACGGTGTCCCCGTCCGACGGCTCGGCCGCCCTCGCCCCCGCCGACACCGGGCCCCTGCTCTCCCGCGTCGCCGCCGCCGTCGCCGAGTCGCTGGTCGCGGGCACGTGGACCCGGCTGAAGGCCTGCGAGGCCGTGGACTGCCACTGGGCGTACTACGACCGCAGTCCGGCGGGGCGAGGGCGGTGGTGCTCGATGCAGGTGTGCGGGGCCCGGGCGAAGATGCGGCGGTACCGGGCGAAGGGATGAGTGCGTGCAGGGGCCGTTCCGGCCACCAGGTTCGCCAGGAGCCGGTGCCGAGTGGGCCCTCAGGGAAATGAGGACCGCCCGTAGCTCGCGGTCCTCGAACTCGCCGTACGGCCAACGGGCCCTGCCAGGCGGTGAGTTCGGCGAGCGGGCGGCCCGGGGGACACGGAAAGGCGGCGCGGTGGGGGAACAGGGGGCAGAGTGACGGTTGTCATCCCCGAACTCCATGGAAAGCGGTTCCCGAAAGGTGGCAGGGATGTGGAGAATAGGCGCGAGCGCCGCTCCGGCCGACTGAGCCTCGGCCGGAGCGGCGTTCACCCATGCGTGGGCGTCGTACCGCCGCCGAAGGCCACCCGGTCGGGGACGACGGCGTATCCCGTCGCGGCACCCCGGCGGGACGCCTCAGAGCAACCGGCCGACGAGAGCACCGGCCTGCTCCGGCTGTTCCGCGATGCAGGCGCCGAGATACTCGGGCCGGTCCAGCTTGACCGACACGACCGCCGTCAGGCCCACCCCGATCCGGACCGCGCCGATCCGGACCGCGCCGATCCGGTCCGCGCTCAGACCGAGGTCGGCCGCTGTCAGCAACCGCCGCTCACGCGCGTACGCGTTGACCGCGACGCCCCCGCTCAGGCGGTAGGTCGCCCCATCGCCCGGTACGTCCAGCCCGCCTTGCGCCACAGGGCCGGGTCCAGGGCGTTGCGGCCGTCCAGGACGGTCTTCGATGCCGCGACCTCGCCGAGGGCCGCCGGGTCCAGCTCGCGGAACTCCCGCCACTCCGTGAGGTGGAGCACCACGTCGGCGCCCCGGACCGCGTCCACGGCCGTGTCGGCGTAACCGAGGGTCGGGAAGAGACGGCGGGCGTTGTCCATGCCCTTCGGGTCGTACACCGTGACCTGGCCGCCCTGGAGGTGGATCTGGCCGGCCACGTTCAGCGCGGGGGAGTCGCGCACGTCGTCCGAGTCGGGCTTGAAGGTGGCCCCGAGCACCGCGACCCGCTTGCCGAGGAACGGCCCGCCGCCCAGTATCTGCCGGGCCAGCTCCACCATCTGCCCCCGCTGGCGCATGTTGATCGAGTCGATCTCGCGCAGGAAGGTCAGCGCCTGGTCGGCCCCGAGCTCACCCGCGCGGGCCATGAAGGCACGGATGTCCTTGGGCAGACAGCCGCCCCCGAAGCCGATCCCGGCCCGCAGGAACTTCTTCCCGATCCGGTCGTCGTACCCGATCGCCTCGGCCAGCTTGGCGACATCGCCGTCGGCGGCCTCGCAGACCTCCGCCATCGCGTTGATGAAGGAGATCTTCGTCGCCAGGAAGGAGTTCGCCGACGTCTTCACCAGCTCCGCGGTCGGGAAGTCCGTCACCACGAACGGCGTGCTCTCGGCCAGCGGCGTGGCGTACACCTCGCGCAGCAGCTGCTCCGCACGCTCGCTGCGCACCCCGACCACGATCCGGTCCGGGTGCAGCGTGTCGTTCACCGCGAAGCCCTCGCGCAGGAACTCCGGGTTCCAGGCCAGCTCGGCGTCCGCGCCCGCGGGGGAGTGGTCGGCCAGATAGCGGGCCAGCCGGTCGGCCGAACCGACCGGCACCGTCGACTTGCCGACCACGAGGGCCGGGCGGGTCAGGTGCGGGGCGAGGGAGGCGATCGCGGAGTCGACGTACGACATGTCACAGGCGTACTCGCCGTGCCGCTGAGGCGTGTTCACACAGACGAAGTGCACATCACCGAAGGCGCCGACCTCTTCCCAGGACATGGTGAAGCGGAGCCGGCCCGTGGAGCCCTCGATCCCGGCGACATGCTTGCGCAGCAGATCCTCGAGACCGGGCTCGAACATCGGGACCTCGCCCCGCTGGAGCATCTCGATCTTCTCGGGCACCACATCGAGCCCCAACACCTCGAAGCCGAGTTCGGCCATGGCCGCGGCGTGCGTCGCGCCGAGGTAGCCGGTGCCGATCACGGTGATCTTGAGGCTCATGGGGTCTCCAGGGAGGGCTGCGGTCGTGCGGTGCCCGAGCATAGTCGGGGCCTGCACCGGGCATTTTTCCCCCTGCCCCACCACCCTGTCGCCAAGCTCACGTATCACTCCCGTGGGCGGGCCCCTAAAATTTGAGTTACTTAACGGTAATTAGCACAGGCATCGCAGCGTCCTTGGAGCGTGAGAGACCTTGGCCGGATCGGCTGACTTCGACCTGTACCGCCCGTCCGAGGAGCACGACATGCTCCGGGACGCCATCCGCTCGCTGGCGGAGGCGAAGATCGCACCCCACGCCGCCGCGGTCGACGAGGAGGCCCGCTTCCCGCGCGAGGCCCTGGAAGCACTGGTCGCCAACGACCTGCACGCCGTGCACGTCCCCGAGGAGTACGGCGGCGCCGGCGCCGACGCGCTGGCCACCGTCATCGTGATCGAGGAGGTGGCCCGCGTCTGCGTGAGCTCCTCCCTGATCCCCGCGGTGAACAAGCTGGGCTCGCTCCCGGTGATCCTCTCCGGCTCGGAGGAGCTGAAGAAGAAGTACATGGCCCCGCTCGCCAAGGGCGAGGCGATGTTCTCCTACGCCCTCTCCGAGCCCGACGCCGGCTCCGACGCGGCCGGCATGAAGACCAAGGCCGTCCGCGACGGCGACCACTGGATCCTCAACGGCGTCAAGCGCTGGATCACCAACGCCGGCGAGTCCGAGTACTACACGGTGATGGCCGTCACCGACCCCACCAAGCGCTCCAAGGGCATCTCGGCCTTCGTCGTCGAGAAGTCCGACGAGGGCGTCTCCTTCGGCGCCCCGGAGAAGAAGCTCGGCATCAAGGGCTCGCCCACCCGCGAGGTCTACCTGGACAACGTCCGCATCCCCGCCGACCGCATGATCGGCGAGGAGGGCACCGGCTTCGCCACCGCGATGAAGACCCTGGACCACACCCGCATCACCATCGCCGCCCAGGCCCTCGGCGTCGCCCAGGGCGCCCTCGACTACGCCAAGGGCTACGTCCAGGAGCGCAAGCAGTTCGGCAAGGCCATCGCCGACTTCCAGGGCATCCAGTTCATGCTCGCCGACATGGCCATGAAGATCGAGGCCGCCCGCGCCCTGACCTACCAGGCCGCGGCCGCCTCGGAGCGCGGCGACAAGAACCTCACCTTCCAGGGCGCGGCGGCGAAGTGCTTCGCCTCCGACGTGGCCATGGAGGTCACCACGGACGCGGTCCAGCTGCTCGGCGGGTACGGGTACACGCGGGACTACCCGGTGGAGCGGATGATGCGCGACGCCAAGATCACACAAATATACGAAGGAACCAACCAGGTCCAGCGGATCGTGATGGCAAGGAACCTTCCCTAGCAGGGTTTTTGCAGGTCACAGGCTGTTTCAAGGGTTCCTGGGCGTCATGCTGGGGGATTCCTGAGCGGATGCCGGGCAGAAATGGACCTGCATCAACAAGCAGCCCCCGGTGTCATGCCGGGGGCTGTTGTCGTAAGTGGATCAGGCGACCACGGACGCCTCTGTGGGGTCGTCGGCGCCGGGCGTCAGCATGGTCGCGATGGCGGCCCGGCCGCGCTGCTCGGCCCCTTCGAAGACGTAGTGGTAGTGCTCCCTCAGTACGTCCGTACTGCTGTGGCCCATCCAGTCGGCCACGTCGTTCTCGGGGACTCCGGCGTACAGCAGTCGCGATCCGTAGTAGTGCCGGAGCGAGTGAGCCTTGCAGTACTTCACCTGTCCCTTGCCCAGAGCCTCCATCCAGATCTTCGGGTAGAAGTACGACGCGTAGAGGTAGCCGGTCCGCGTCGCGTTGGGGAAGAGAAGTCGTTCCGGCCCCCATACGCCGTGGTTCTTGATGTGCCGTCGAAGCTCGAAGGCGACGTTCGGAGGGAGGGGGACGGTACGCCCTGGCTCGCCCTTGTCGCGTGCCTTGACGTGCCGACGCTGGATCGCGCTGTTCTTTCCCGACTTGGTGTCTCCGTCCTCCGCAATCTGGAAGTCGACGCGTACCGTCTCGGCCTTGAAGTCGATCTGATCGCGGGACATCGCCATGGCCTCACCCAGCCGCAGGCCGCACCCGGCCATGAGCCACAGCATCGCGCGGTAGCGCGGAGGAGCGGCATCCAGCATCGCCAGAACTTCTCGCGTCGTGAGCCGCCTAGCGGTGCTCTTCTGCTCCCGCAACTCCTTGGCGCGGCTGCCGGCGCCCTTGACCTTCTTGCATGGGTTCTGGCCGACGATCTCGTTGACGACAGCCCAGTCCATCATCCCGGAGAAGAACGAGAACCGCTGACGCCGAGTGCGGGCGGACAGCTTCCGATCCTGCTCCATCCACAAGAGCCACTGCTCAACGTCAGCGACCTTCAAGGATGTGATGGAACGGGCCTTGAAGAACGGCTCAATGGTCGTGTTGAGGATGGACCGGTACTGCTTCTTGGTGCTGTTCTCCAGCTTCCTTTGATTCGTCCACTGCTCCCACACGGCCGTCACGGGCTGTTTGCCCAAGCGATCGTCCAGGTAGGTCCCGGCGTCGAGTTCCTGCTCCTTGCGCTGGTCGTCTGCCCGCTTCCTGGTCTCAAACGTCTTCTGTCGTCGCTTGCCATCCGGGTCATACCAAAACGTCGTCCACTTCTCCGGGTCGTTCTTGGACCGTGCGACCCATGCCCTTGCCACTGAGGCAGCCCCCCTCCCGTCGATGCCGCACGGCACGGACGGCCCGGCGTCGTGCCGGTAGTCCGGCGTGCCCCAGTCTGCGCATGGTCCACCCTGGGTTGTCAACACAGGGTGGACTGCACCGTGTGATACGTTCGCGACCGTGGTGGCGAATGAGGGCGGGTTCGAGGTCACCCAGGCGCAAGGGGCCTGGGTGATCCGCATGTGGTGGCCGACCGGACCGATCACCGGAGGGCCGCAGCGGATCACTGTCGAGGCAGCGGAAGGTGCCACCGCCCGTGACGTGGCGCGTGGGGTCTCCACGACCGTGCTGCGGCGACTCGACATGGCGGCGGCCATGAAGGTGGCGGAGAAGGCACCCGAACTTCAGCAGGGCAGGGAGGAGGTCACGGCGAAGGTGGAGAAGGCGGGGGAGGCGGCCGGCGTGCTGCTGGCCGACGAAGGTGTGTCAGAGCCGTACTTGGCCATGCTGGCCGCGACCTACAAGACCATGGCCGACATGGGCGCTCCGGCCCCCGTTCCTTGGCTGGCCCGCCTCATCGATCGCCGGCCCGAGACGGTGAAGGATCATCTCAAGCGAGCCCGGCGAGAGGGTTACTTGACCACCGTCGCAGGTAAGGCGGGTGGTGAACTGACTGACAAAGCCACGGAGATGCTTGCCGCCTTCGTTGATCCGGATGAGGTCCAGGACTTTCGTAAGCGGGAATCTGAAGCCCGGGGTCGGTCGGAGTCTCCCCCTGAAACATGAACGTGCCGCGATCCGTCGCGTAGATCGTCGGGCTGTTCTTGATGTCGCACGTGCTGACCAGCTTGGTGACCTTCATGGTCGGGGTTCCCCGAGGGGCGAGCTATCACTGTTGACGGAACGGGAAATCCACGATGGTGCCAACCAGGTCCAACGGATCGTCGGAGGTCCGTGTGGTCAGTCGTCGAAGCCCTCCGCCGCCCGCTTCTCCCGCAGTTCCTTGATCGCCCGGCGCCTCGCCAGGCGGTGCGTGCGGCGGATCTGGGCCTCCTGGTAGCGGCGCTCGTCGCGCTCCGTCTCCGGGAGCACCGGAGGGACCCGGCGGGGCCTGCCGTCGGCGTCCACGGCCGCGAAGACCAGATAGGCCGAGCCGACCTGGGTGGCCGGGGTCGACTCGTTCCAGCGCTCGGCGAGGACCCGTACACCGACCTCCATCGAGGTCCGGCCGGTCCAGTTGACCTGGGCCTTCACATGGACGAGGTCGCCGACCCGGACCGGCTCCAGGAACGCCATCTCGTCCATGGAGGCGGTGACCGCGGGGCCGCCGCTGTGCCGGCCGGCCACCGCGCCCGCCGCGTCGTCCACCAGTTTCATGATCACGCCGCCGTGCACCGTACCGAGGAGGTTGGTGTCGGCCTGGGTCATGATGTGGCTCAGCGTGGTGCGGGACGCCGAGGTGGGCTTGCCCGGGATCTCCGGAGCCTCCGGGGTCTCCTGGCTCTCCGGAGCCTCCGGCCCGGCGGCGGTGGTGGCCTGGTCTGTCATGGCCCCCACCCTATGCCGTGATGACAATTCGGGAATTTGTGTCAGCTTGGCTACAGCGGTGACCTGATTTTCCGACGGCCCTTGTATAGGGCCGGGCGAGTACCGGCACACTGGGCCCCATGAACGATTGGCCCGAGGGATGGTCCGGCGACAACCGCGGAGACCGGTACGGACGCGGCAGCGCGAGCGCACAGCCCGAGAGCGCCCGCGTGATGCGGCAGGTGCGCCGCGGCCAGGCGCCGCCGTACAACGCCGGCGTGCCCCCGCAGCAGGGGTACGTCAACGGCCAGGGCCATGGCGGTGACTACGACGGGTACGACAGCGGCTACAACACCGGCCAGGTGTACGGCAGCCCCGGCGGCGGTGGCTACGACGGCCCCGGCGACACGAGCGGCGGCCGGGGTCCGCGTCCCGCGCCGAACTGGCGCAAGCGGATCAAGTGGACCGCGATCGTGGTGATCACCGGGCTGGTCGTTACGACCGTCGGCACCTACTTCTGGGCCGACTCCAAGCTCAACCGCGAGGTCGACCTGTCCAAGGTCATCGACCGGCCGGAGCAGGGCGACGGCACCAACTACCTGATCGTCGGCTCCGACAGCCGCGCCGGGCTCTCCTCCGAGCAGAAGAAGCAGCTGCACACCGGCTCCGCCGAGGGCAAGCGCACCGACTCGATGATGATCCTGCACACCGGCAGCAGCGGCGACACGCTGATCTCGCTGCCGCGTGACTCGGACGTGGAGATCCCGACCTTCGTCGGCTCCGAGTCCGGCAAGACGTACAAGGGCACCGGCCGGCACGTGAAGCTGAACGCCGCGTACGCCGAGGACGGCCCCGAACTGCTGGTGCGTACGGTCGAGTTCAACACCGGGCTGCGCATCGACCACTACGTCGAGATCGGCTTCGCCGGCTTCGCGAGCATCGTGGACGCGGTCGGCGGTGTCGAGATCGACATCGACAAGGGCTTCAAGGACAAGTACTCCGGCGCCGACTTCAAGGCGGGCAAGCAGACGCTGAACGGCGACCAGGCGCTCGCCTTCGTCCGCACCCGGCACGCGTTCGCCGCGTCCGACCTGCAACGCACCAAGAACCAGCAGAAGTTCCTCGCGGCCCTCGCCCACCAGGTGGCGACCCCCGGCACGGTCCTGAACCCGTTCAAGCTCTACCCGACGCTCGGCGCGGGCCTGGACTCGCTCATCGTCGACAAGGACATGGGCCTGTACGACCTGGGCTCGATGTTCTTCGCGATGAAGGGCGTCAACGGCGGCGACGGCACCTCGCTGAACATGCCGATCTCCGGTTCCACCGGCGGCAACCTCGTCTGGGACAAGGCGAAGGTGAAGCAGCTGGTCCAGGAGCTGAACAACGACGAGAAGGTCACGGTCACGGGCAACTGAGCCCTACGCCCGCCGGGCCCAGCCCAGCAGCGCGGTGTACGGCAGCACCAACCGGCCCTCCCCGTCGGCGAATTCGGCCGCGAGACGGTCGAACTCCCGCCTGATCCGTACGACGGTCCCGGGGCTCTGCGAGGTGACGACCAGCCCGATGGTGCCGATGCCGGCGGCGGCCCCGCTCCACCACTCCTCGGCGGTGGGGCGGTGCTCCCACACCACCTCCGCGCACCGCGCGTCGACGAGGCCGGCCTCCGCGAGCAGAGCCGCGAACCCCTCCGCCGTACGGCCGAAGTCCTCGTCCGGGTCGAGGCGGGGCAGCTGGTCCGGCGGTACCGCCCCCGCCGCCTCGCAGGCCCGCCCGAGCAGCTCCATCCCGCTCTGGCGGCCGCCGGCCCAGATGGTCAGGGCCGCGCTGCCACCCGGACGCAACACTCTCCGCAGCTCCGCCAGCGCGGTGCGGGGGCGGCCGACGTGGTTGAGGACGAAGTTCCCGACGACGGCGTCGAACTCCGCATCCGGGTAAGGGAGTTCGGGCAGTACGCCGATCTGTGCGTCGACTCCGGCGGTCCGGGCCGCCGCGACCATCCCGGCGTCGGCGTCCACCGCGCTCACCCGCGCCCCGCGCGCCACCGCGGCCAGCGCCGCCGTACCGGTGCCGGTGCCGACGTCCAGCACACGCGTGCCCGCCCCGATCCCGGCCGCGTCCAGCAGCGCGGGAACCGGGTGCGCGCACAGCCGCGCGAAGCTGCCCGCGTACGCCTCCGTCCGCCCCGACCACATCGTCCGCTCGGCCGCGTCGAAGGCCTCTGTCGCACTCGTCATGGCGCCAGCCTGCCGCAGACGGGGCCGGAGGCACCCGGCGGGGGCCTCCGGCCCTGAGCGGCCGACGACGTCACATCGCCATGCCCGCCATCGCCCGACAGGTCTCCGCACAGCGGCGACACGCCTGCGCGCACCGCATCAGCTGGGGATCGTCCGGCATGGACATACACGCCTCCGCGCACGTCTCGCACGCCGTGGCGCACATCGCGCACATCTCCGCCGACATGGACGAGCGGCGCATCATCATGTCCGCGCACATGCGGGTCATGTCGGCGCAGTCCATGAGCGCGCGCATGATCTGCATCTGGGCCTGGCCACCCCGCTGCATGCAGGCGCTCATGGTCTCCTCGCAGACGCTGTGGCACTCCATGCACGCCGCCACGCAGTCCTGCATCTCCTTGCTCATCGCGGACATGCTCTCGGCCTGGGTCATGGCTCCTCCTCGGGACGCGGGAGCCCGGGGCGGGCCCCGTGCCCTTCCGTCCTACGCCCCTGCCACGCCGGGCGCCATCGGGCGGACGGCATCAATCCGCCCCGAAACGCACCATCCACGACATGACAAAAGCCACTAGAACACCCTCCGGGGGTCCCACCTCACTACACACACCCCACCTCGTCCCCCGTGACCACGCCGAACTCCCCCTGCAGCTCGTCCTCGGCCCGTACCTTCCGTACGCGCTCGAAGTCCGTCCCCGCGACCACCTTCAGGACGGCACCCTGCCCGGGCACCGCGCGCAGTTCGCTGCCGGGCAGGGCCGCGGCCAGGGAGCGGGCCGAGCGGTCCCAGCGGGGGTCGTAGGTGATGAGGGTGCGCTTGGTGGCGGGGACGGCCGAGTTCGTCGGGGTGCCCGTCGTGCGGAAGCCCGTGGTCGCCAGCGCCGCGTCGACGCGTTTGCCGAGGCCCGCCTCTGCCGTGCCGTTCTCGACCTGGACGCGGATCTGCTGCGGGGAGACCGGGACCAGCAGCGCCTTGCTGCGCGGCTTGTGCGCGGCGAGCGGCTGGTCCTCGCGCAGGGCCTTGAAGAGCTGCGCCGACTTCGCGGGGTCCCACTTCAGGGTCGAGCCGACGCCCTTGACGAGGTATCCCATCTGGCCGATCGGCACGGTCGTGAACTCCGAGGAGGAGGGGGAGAAGTTCCGCATCGCCCGTCCCAGGTCGAGCAGTTCGTCCGTGCCGAAGCCCTTGTCGGCGCGCACGGAGCCGAGGACGGCCCGGGTCACGTCACGGAACCTCATCGGGTTCAGCAGGATCCCGGAGGACGTCGCCCGGTCGATCAGCGCCGCGAGGAAGCGTTGCTGGCGTTTCATCCGGCCGAGGTCGGAGGAGCCGTCGGCGTGCCGTGAGCGGACGTACTGGAGTGCCTCGCCGCCCATCAGCCGGTGCCGGCCGGGCGCCAGGTCGAGGCCGGTGTACGCGTCCTTCAGCGGGTCGGCGTTGCAGATCTCGACGCCGCCGAGGACGTCCACCGTCTTCATGAAGCTGGTGAAGTCGACCTCCAGGTAGTGGTCGATCTTCACGTGCGTCATGGACTCCACGGTCCGGACCGTCAGCTGGGGCCCGCCCTCCGCGTACGCCGCGTTGATCTTGATGGGGTGCCCCTGGTGGCGTTCCCCGGTGGTGGCGTCGACGTGCGAGGGCGTCATCGCGTAGGAGTCGCGCGGCAGGCTCACCACGCTCGCCCGCTCCCGGTCCTCCGAGATGTGCACGATCATGATCGTGTCGGTGCAGTGGCAGGGCGCGCCGCCCAGCCGGTACTTCTGCCGCTCCTCCTCGGTGATCTTGTCGCGGCCGTCGGTGCCGACCAGGAGCACGTTCATGCCGTGTCCGGCGCGCGGCCGGTTCTTCATGTCCTTGAAGGGGTCCACGCGCGCGATGTCCGCGTCGAGACTGGTCATCACCGCGTGCCCGATCCCGGCGGAGGCGAGCACGACGACGGAGAGCGTGGTCGCCGCCCGCAGTGCCCAGCGCGGCCGCTTGCGGCGTACCGGGGGCCGGGCGGGGCGGCGCTGCGGGGGGCGTGGGCGGGCGGCGGAGGGGCGGGGCGGCGTGGTGGGCATGCGGGAACACCTCCGCGAGGGCAGCCGAACGAGGGATCGTGAGCACCGTAGGCCGATACGATCTGCGACGAGGGGCACCGCCCCGGGCGGGGCGCATCGGTGTCCCCCGTTCGCGGTAACGTGAGCCCCCTATGAACGCCAAGCCCGACGTGCGACTCCCCGCCGTTTCTGTGATCATGCCCGTCCTCAACGAGGAGCGGCATCTGCGCGGAGCCGTCCAAGCGATCCTCGCGCAGGAGTACGCCGGCGAGATGGAGGTCGTGATCGCCCTGGGTCCGTCCACGGACCGCACGGACGAGATCGCGGCCCAGCTCGTGGCGGACGACCCGCGCGTGCACACCGTCCCGAACCCGACCGGCCGCACGCCGGCCGCCCTCAACGCCGCGATCAAGGCCTCCCGGCACCCGATCGTCGTCCGCGTCGACGGGCACGGCATGCTCTCGCCGAACTACATCGCGACCGCGGTACGGCTCCTGGAGGAGACCGGCGCGCAGAACGTCGGCGGCATCATGCACGCCGAGGGCGAGAACGACTGGGAGCGCGCGGTCGCCGCCGCGATGACCTCGAAGATCGGCGTCGGCAACGCGGCCTTCCACACGGGCGGCGAGGCACAGTCCGCCGAGACCGTGTACCTGGGGGTGTTCCGGCGCGAGGCGCTGGAGCAACAGGGCGGCTACAACGAGGAGTTCATCCGCGCGCAGGACTGGGAGCTCAACTTCCGGATCCGTGAGGCGGGCGGGCTGATCTGGTTCTCGCCCGAGCTGAGGGTGTCGTACCGCCCGAGGCCGAGCGTGAAGGCCCTCGCCAAGCAGTACAAGGACTACGGCCGCTGGCGGCACGTCGTCGCCCGCTACCACGAGGGCTCCATCAACCTGCGCTACCTCGCCCCGCCGACCGCGGTGTGCGCGATCGCGGCCGGGATCGTGGTCGGCGCCGCGCTGACCCCGCTCGGTTTCGTGATCCCGGGCGGCTACCTCGCGGCGATCGTCCTGGGCTCGCTGCCCGCGGGCAAGGGGCTGCCGCTGAAGGCGCGGCTCCAGATCCCCGTGGCCCTCGCCACCATGCACATGTGCTGGGGGTACGGCTTCCTGACGAGCCCGCGGTCGCTCGCGCGGCGGGTCATCGCCTCCCGACGGCCCGCCGTGCTGAACGAGGTCTGAGTCACCTCACCGGATGACCCCGGGGTTCGACAGGGGTGAGTCCTCTCACCAGGTGAACCCCGGGTTCACGTGCATGCAGGCCGACTCGTCCGCCCCGTTGAGGGCTTCCGCCGTCTTCGGGGTGGTGTCGTCCTGCTTGGGTGCCTTGTACGTCGTGCCCTCGCGCCAGTCCGCGCCGACGACGAGCGTGACCCCGGAGACGTCGGTGGACTTCTTCACCGAACTCATCGGGATTCCCAGGGACTTGGCGACCGCCCGGGCGTCGCCCTCCAGTTCGGCGCTCGGGTAGCGCACCAGTGTCCTCGCCTCGCTGAGAGAGGCGGTCCGGTCGGAGGACGCCTTGGTGTAGCCCTTCCCGGTCAGCAGTGCGGCCACCGTGCTCGCGCGTCCGCTCGCCGCGGCCAGGGTGTCGGTACGGGTGCCGTTCTGGACGAGGATCCCGATCTCGTCCTTCGCGGCGGCCGGGTCGGCCGAGGTCTCCTCGGACTTCTCCGCGGTCGCCTTCTTCGCGTCCTTGCCGTCCAGCGCGATGTCCTCGCGCACCAGCCGGAACAGCTGCTCGGCGTCCTCGGTGGGCTCCACGCGGGCGCCGACGTACCGGTTCGGCATGGTGGTCATGGTGATCCGCGCGGGCTCGACCTTGCGCAGCTCGTTGCTGAGGTCGTAGAGCTCCTTGACGCTGCCGAGGTCCGGGTCGACGGTGATCGCCTCGGTGGCCTTCTCGGCGAGCTTGCGCAGCTTGTTGGGGCTGCTCAGGGTCGCGTTCTCACGCAGTTGGCGGACCATCGAGTTCATGTACATGTGCTGGGCCTTGGCGCGGGCGAGGTCGCTGCCGTCCTCGAAGCCGTAGCGGGTGCGCAGCCACTGGAGGGCCTGCACGCCCTTGACGGGGTGGGTGCCCTTCTCCAGCTTCAGTCCGGAGCCGTGGCCCTGGCTGTCCCGGGAGAGGATGTTGGCGTCCACGCAGACCGGGACGCCGCCGATGGCGTCCGCCATGGACACCACACCGGAGAAGTCGACCATCATGAAGTGGTCGATGTGGATGCCGGTGAGCTCCTGCCAGGTGGCCACCGTGCAGCCGGGGCCGCCGTGGCCGAGGCTCTGGTTGGTCATCACCCGGCCCTCGCTCGCCGCGTAGACCTTGCCGTCGTCGGGATCCGTGCACTTGGGGATCTTCACGAGGGTGTCGCGCGGCATGCTGACGACCGACATGTTGCTGCGGTCGGCGGACACGTGCAGCAGCATCTGCACATCGGCGAGGGGAGTGGAGCCGAAGGTCTCCCGGGCGCCGCCGAGCTTCTGGTTCTCCTCGCTGTCCCGCGCGTCGGAGCCGATGACCAGGATGTTCAGCGGGGTCTGGCCGGCGGCGTTCGGCGTCGGGCCGGCGACCTTGTTGTCCCCGAGGTTCAGATCGTCGTGCTGGATCTGGGAGTTCAGGTGCCGGTAGTACACGTAGCCGGTCCCGGCCACCGCGAGTATCAGCACCGAGAGCGTGGTCGCGGACCATCTGAGCAGCCGGTGCTTGCGCGGCGCCCGACGGCTGCCCGCCCCGCCCTCCGCCTCGGTCGCCGGCACCGCTTCCTGCACGCTGTATTGCGTTGTCAACGTTCCTGTCCTCCCACCCACCCCACCGGACCCGCACATCACACCGCGGGCCCGCCGCACGTCCTTAGACATACGACGGGCCCGTGAGGTTGCCCTACGAACCTGTTACGGAGCTGTGCGAGACCCCGGAACCCTCAACTCGCGCACTGCACCTTGTCGGCGGTGGACTTGCCCGCCACGTTCACCGGGGCGGTCGTGGCCGCGTTCAGCTTCACCCCGGCGCCCTTGAAGTCCTTGCCCAGGGTGAGGGTCATGGCCGGCAGACCCTGGGCGTTGGTGACGCTCTTGCCGGGCTTCAGCGCCGAGCCGGACAGACCCATGATGTCCGCGAGCCGGCGGGCCTGGTCGGCCTGGCCGGGGTCGTACTCCAGGGTCGTTTTCGCCAGCGGCGCCTCGGCGTTGCCCGCGTTGTCGGACTTGGTCACACCCGCCTCGGTCTGGAGGTAGGCGAGCTGCTGCTGCGCGCTTCCGGCCGGCGCGCCGCCGTTGAGGATGCTGACCCGGACGTCGGAGGCGGCCGACCTGGTGCCCTTGAGCCGGGCGGCGATCTCCGCCTTCTCCTTCTTCTGCTCCGTCTTGACCTCGGTGAACGAGACGTCGTTCTTGATCGCATCGAAGATCGCGGGGGCCTGTGCCTCGTCGACGACGACCGTCGCCTTGACCGTCTCGGCGGGGTTGTCCTTCACCGGGACTGTCATGAAGCTGATGTTCTTCGTCGGCACCTTCTTCAGCTCCAGGGCGATGTCCTTGAGCGTGCCGACGCTGCCGATCGCCTTGTCGACGGTGAGCGCCTCCGTCGCGGCCTCCGCCAGCTTCAGCAGCTTGGCCGGGCTGGTGAGGGTGTCGCCGGAGGTCATCTTCCGCATCAGCGAGCCGAGGAACTGCTGCTGCACCTTGATCCGGTCCAGGTCGCCGGAGTTGCCGAAGGCGTGCCGGGTGCGCACGAAGGCGAGGGCCCGCTCGCCCTCCACCTTCGACTCGCCGGCGGGCAGTTTCAGCTTCGACTGCTTGTCGTCGACGGCCTTCTCCACGCAGACCTCGACCCCGTCCACGGCCGACGTGAGCGTCTTCACCGCGTTGAAGTCGGCCATCACGAAGTGGTCGGGCTTGATGCCGGTGGCCGCCTCGACGGTACGCATCGTGCAGCCCGCGTCCCGGCCACGCTCACCGAGGCTCCGGTTGAAGCGGACGCCGTCCTGCCCCGCGACGACCGAGTCGGTGCCGTCCTCCTGCTTGGTCTGGCAGTCCGGGATGTCGACGATCAGGTCACGCGGGATGCTGAGCGCGGTCGCGTTCGATCGGTCCTTGGCGACGTGCAGCAGGATGTTGGTGTCGGCGTGGCCGACGCTGCCCTTGTCGCCGTAGCCCTCGTTGCCCTCACCGGTGCGCTTGTCGGTGCCGATGACGAGGATGTTGAAGGCCTCGTCCTTGCTGAAGCTGCTCGCGGCCGCGTCGCCGACGTCCGTCGTGCCGACGTTGCCTTCGAGGTGCTTCAGATAGAACCAGCCCGTCGTGGCACCGGCGACCAGGACGAACGCCATGGTGCCGCCGGTCCACAGCAGGGCCTTCTTGGCGTTCGACTTCTTCTTGACCGGCCGGCGTCCGCGCCGCCCCGGCAGCGGTTCCCCGGGGGCGTCCCGCCGTCTGCGCGGCGGCGGGACGTCACGGCCGGGGGCCACGGGAGCGGTCGTACGGCCGCCGGGAGCGCCGTTTCTCACGGGGGCGGCCCTACGGGGTCCGGGTACGGGCGACTGTGGTGCGGCGGGAGCCAGCCGCAGTTCGTATTCGCCGGTGGCCGGATTGAGCACCCACTGGTCTGCGGGATCGACGTCGTTCGCCCGCCCATGGCCTTGCGCGTCCACGTTGGTCCGAATCCTCCGTCAGGGCCACGCGACACCTTCTCCCCGGAAGGTGCACGGTTCGGTCGACACAGTGCTCGATCCCAGGACAGGTCTCATGGCCGGGGATCACTGGATCGCTCACACTAGCCGCCCGTTCGGGCGTCGAGCCAAGCAGCGAGGGGTTCCTCGGCCCCACAAGCGGTCAATCCACCTCATTTCCTCGGAAGGGAGTCCGGCGTCCTGGTGTGCGAGTGGTTCCTGCCCAAGGTGTACGTACGAACGGCCCGGGGCGTTCGACTACCACTGGTAGACCCCGTACACGGGCATGCACTGCTTGGTGTCCGAGCCGTTGATGGCGTCCGAGTTGGCGGGCAGGTCACCGGCCTTGGGCGCGGACTGCTTCGGATAGGCGGTGCCGGTGCGCCAGTCGGCTCCCACGACGAGGGTGACCCCGGAGACGTCGGTCGACTTCTTCACCGAACTCAGCGGAATCCCCAGGGACTTGGCGATGCGCTGGGCGTCGCCCTCCAGATCGGCGCTCGGGTAGCGCACGACCGTCCGGTCCTCGGACAGGCCCGCCGTCGCGTCCTTGGACGCCTGCGTGAAACCTTTCTCCACGAGTTCCTGGGCGAGCACGCCCGCGCGTCCGCTCACCGGGCCGAGGGTGGCGCCGGCGGTGGCGTTCTGCACGAGGACACCGATCCTGTCGTCCGGCGCCGAAGGGGCTTTGACGGCCTGGTCCTTGACGGTCTTCTTCGCGTCGGACGCCTTGCCCTTGTCGTCGAGGGGCACGTCGTCGCGGAGCATCTCCCAGAGCTTGTCGGCGTTCTTGGAGTCGGGCACGACGTGGTTCTCGTTCTCCGAGTCCTGCAGGTTCGGCATCGTCACCGAGGTGATGCGGTCCGGCGGCACCGACTTGAGCTGGGTGCCCAGGTCGTAGAGCTTCTTCACGGTGCCGATCTCCTCGGACACCTTCAGGGACTTCGTGGCCGCCTCGGCCAGGTCCATCAGGCGCGGGGTGTCGGTGAAGACGTTCTGCTTCGTCAGCGTCCGCATCATCGAGTTCAGGTACATGTGCTGGGCCCTGGCCCGCATCAGGTCACTGCCCCAGGCGTGCCGGGTGCGCAGCCACTGGAGCGCCTGCTTGCCCTCGACCTTGTGGGTGCCGGCCTTCATCTTCAGACCGGAACCGCCGGGCACGTCGGGCGTCGGGTGGTCCCACACGTTCTGCTTGACGCACACGTCGACACCGCCGATGGCGTCCGCCATCCGCACCACGCCCGCGAAGTCGATGGTCATCCAGTGGTCGATGTAGACCCCGGTGAGGTTCTGCCAGGTGGCGAGCGTGCAGCCGGCCCCGCCGCGGGCCAGCGAGTTGGTGATGATGTCGTTGGTCGGGGGGAACTTCTTCCCGGTGTCCGGGTCCTCGCAGCGGGGGATGTCGACGCGGGTGTCGCGCGGGATGCTCACCATCGCGGCGCTCTTGCGGTCCGCGGACAGGTGGATGAGCATCTGCACATCACCGCGGGGCGCATCGCCCCGGTCGTCCCTGCTGCCGCCGAGCTTCACGTTCTCGTCGGAGTTACGGCTGTCCGAGCCGATCAGCAGGATGTTCAGCGGGGTCTGACCGGCCGCGTTCGCCTCGGTCCTGCGCGCCTTGGAGTCGCCGCTGCTGCGCTCGCCCTTGCGGATGTTGCCGTTGAGATGCTCGTAGTAGAGGTAGCCGGCGCCACTGGCGCCGAGTATCAGCACGGCGAGCGTGACCGCCGACCAGCGCAGCACCCGGTGCTTGCGCCGGACAGCCCGCCGCCCGTGCCGCCCCGGTCTCTCCGGACCCTCCGGCTGCGCCGGCCGGACCTCGGGACGGGTCCCCTCCCCTTGAACACTGCTGTGCGCCATCCCCTGTCTCCCCACCCTCACACACAGAACGAACGAAAAGACCTGCTGTACGAAGCAGAAGAGCCGCCGTACGCAGCAGAAAGACCTGCCGTACGAAACAAAAGGACCTGCCGTACGCCCCGTAAGACGCACAACAGGCCCTTCAGGTCACCGCAGAGCGGGTGAACAACCCCCCGTCTGCGCTGCGACGTCCGGCACGCACGCTCGCGGCGTTGCCGAAACGTCCACGTGGCTCCGCCACGAAGACGCTCCGGCGCCTTGCGATCGCACGCACCGGACACCGCAGCGCCCGCCCTTCGGGCGGACGACGGGGGGTTGTTCACCCGCTCTCACTTGGCGCATTCGACCTTGTCGGCCGTGGACTGCTGCACCCCCTCGGGGGCCTTGGTCGCCGTCGTGAAGGACACCCCCGCGCCCTTGAAGTCCTTGCCCAGGGTCAGGGTCATGGTGGGCAGGCCCTGGGAGTTGGTGACGCTCTTGCCGGGCTTCAGCTGCGCCCCGGACAGGCCCAGGATGTCCGCGAGGCGGCGCGCCTGGTCGGCCTGGTCGGGGGCGTACTCCAGGGTCGTTTTCGCCAGCGAGGTGCCCGCGTTGCCGGCGTTCTCCGACTTCAGCACGCCCTCCTCGTTCTGGAGGTACTCCAGCTCGGCCTGCGCACTGCCCGCCTGCGCACCGCCGTTGAGGATCCGCACCCGCACCGCGGACGCGGCCGACTTGGTGCCCTTGAGGCGGGCCGCTTCCTCGGCCGCCTCGGCGCTCTTGGACGCGCCGGCCTTCTTCTTGACCTCCGTGAAGGACACGTCGTTCTTGATCATGTCGAACACGGTGGGCGCGGTCGCGTCGTTGAGGACGACCGTCGCCTTCACCTTCTCCGCCGGGTTGTCGACGACGGGCACGGTGGTGAAGGTCAGGTTCTTCACGTTCAGCTTGCCGAGCTCCAGGCCGAGGTCCTTCAGCTTGGAGATGCTGTCGAGCTGCGAGTCGACGGTCAGCGCCTTGGTGCCGGCCTCCGCCAGCTTCAGCATCTTCGTCGGGCTGGTGAGCGTGTCGTTCGACTTCAGCTTGCGCATCAGCGCGCTCAGGAACTGCTGCTGGAGCCCGATCCGGCTCAGGTCACCGCCGAAGCCGACCGAGTGCCGGGTGCGCACGAACGCGAGGGCGTCCTCACCGGAGATGGTGTGCGTGCCCTTGGACAGCTTGAGCTTGGAGTCCTTGTCGTCGATGTCCTTGGCCAGACAGATCTCGACCCCGCCGACCGCCGTGGTCAGCGTCTTGACCGCGTTGAAGTCGGCCACCATGAAGTTGTCGGCCTGGATACCGGTGAGCTCGGTCACGGTCCGCACCGTGCAGCTGGGCGTACGGCCGCCCTGCCCGAGGCTGGTGTTGAAGCGGACGCCGTCCGTGCCCGCGATGACCTTGGTGGAACCGTCCTCCTGAGTAGTGGGACAGTCCGGCACGTCCACGATCAGGTCGCGCGGAATGCTGAGCGCGGTCGCGTTCGTACGGTCCTTGGAGACGTGCAGCAGGATCGTGGTGTCCGCGTGTCCGACGCTGTTCTTGTCGCCGTAGCTCTCGTTGCCCGCCCCAGTGCGCTTGTCCGTGCCGATCAGCAGGATGTTGATCGCCTTGTCGGTCTGGAAGCCGCCGGTGCTCGCGCCGTCGTCGGAGACGGAGGTGATGTTGCTGTTGAGATGGCGGATGTAGAGGTACCCGCCGCCCGCGGCCGCGATCAGCACGAACGCCATCGTGCCGCCGGTCCACAGCAGCGCCTTCTTCGCGTTCGACTTCTTCTTGACCGGCCGGCGTCCCCGCCGTCCCGGCAGCGGCTCCTCGGGCGGAGCACCCCGCCGCCTGCGCGGCGCAGGCACGTCACGGCCCGGCGCCGGGGGAGCGGTCGTACGCCCGGCGGGCGGGCCCGTCCTGGTGGGCGCGGGTGTGGATCTACGGGGACCGGGAACACCCGACTGCGGTGCGGAAGGGTTCAGTCGCAGTTCGTATTCACCGGTGTGCGGGTTGAGTACCCACTGGTCGGCGGGGTCGATGTCGCCCGCCTGTCCACGGCCTTGTGCGTCCATGGTTGCTGAATCCTCCGACGGCCGGATGCACCGGAGCGCTCACCCTAGCCGTCCGATTCGCCGACAGGTTACGGCGGTGATGAATTCCACGTGCCTACAACCGGGCAATCCGCCCATTTGCCTGGACACCGCTCCACCTGCTTGGGAAATGCTTTACCCGCAGGCGTCCTGGGCGGCCGTGTTGCCGCGGAAGGCGGGCACCCCGTCGGCGTTCTCAGATTCTTCATGGGCTTCTTCGTCATGAGAATCTTCTGAAACCTTTGGGGCTTTCTCCGTCACCTTCACCGGCTCATCCTTGCGCAACCGTTCGAAAAGGCGCCGGGCTTCGGGTTGGTCGAGTTGATCGCGATTTGCGTCGTGAACGTACGACTCCCTCGGAACGGTGAGGAATTGCACCCGCCCCATGGGGATGTCCCGCAGCCCGCGCACGAGTTCGTACAGCCCGCGCAGGCTCGCCAGGTCCGGGTCGGTGGTGAGCGAGGAGGTCGCCGCGTCCAGCACGGGATAGAGCTTCACCGGATTCAGCAGTACGTCATTGCTCTGCACCTTGTGCACCAGCGCCCCGAGAAAGCGCTGCTGGCGGTCCATCCGCTCGGTGTCGCTGCCGTCGCCGAGCGACTTGCGGGCCCGTACGTAACCGAGCGCCTCTTCGCCGTCCAGCGTCACCCGTCCCGCCGGAAGCCGCAGCTTGGCGGCCTTGTCGTCGATCGGCTCGGTGAGGCAGACCGTCACCCCGTCCACCGCGTCGACCATGTCCTTGAAGCCGTGGAAGTCGACGACCATGTGGTGATCAACGCGTACGTCCGTGAGTTTCTCGACGGTCCGGATCGTGCAGGCCGAACCACCCTTCTGAAAGGCGTGGTTGAACATGTCGAACGTCGGTCGGCTGCGGGTGCCGTCCGGCCGCCGGCAGGCCGGCACGTCCACCATCAGGTCCCGCGGCAGCGACACCGCGGTCGCGGTGTGCCGTCCGGCGGACAGATGCAACAGGATGGTGGTGTCCGAGCGTTCGGTCCCCGAGTCCCGCCCGTAGCGCGCGTTGCCGTCCCCCGACCGCGAGTCCGACCCGATCAGCAGGATGTTCAGCGCACCCTTCACCAGCGAGGTCGGCCGCTCCTTCTCGTACCGGGCGAGCTCGGCGGCGGCCGCCTCGTCGGGCGTGATGTTCCCGTCGAGCTTGGCGTAGAGGACCCCACCGACACCGGCGGCGACGAGGACGACAACCCCGGCGCCGACCCCGGCCCCGCGCAGCCACCGCCGCCGACGCCGCCGTACGAGCCCTTCACCGTGGGCCGAGACCCCGAGACCGGGCCCGAGGGGGCGAGGACTGTCGGTCACGGGTCGGCCCACCCCTCGTGGCGTAGGGATCTGTTCCTACGACCATGGCGTGAACGGGTTGCGGTGACGGCCCGGTACTAATCCATCCGGGTGACTGTTCCCACTTCAGGGGCGCGGGGAACTGCGCGACCAGCCACATACGACCTGTCTCCCGCCAACCGGTCGCAAGCCCCCGTTTCAGCGGCGCACAACACCCACCCGCTCATCCTCGACCCGCTTGGCAAGCCCTTCCTCACCCAACCGCTCCAGATGCCGGCACAACACCACGGACCCCCCGTTGGCGAGCGCCCCGTACAACCCCGCGCACACCCCGTCCCACGTGTCGTACGGCAACCCCGACAGCACCCGGTCCCCCGTCCCCTCGGCCCGCGCCCGCTCCACGACCTCCGCCCCGCTGAACTCGCGCCCGGCGACAACCAGAGCAGGTTCATCCGGATCCACCGGAGCGAACGGCACGAACCGGTCCCCCTGCCCCGGCACCTCCACGGCATAGTCGACGAACCCGTCCGGCGGCTGCGGGAACCGCCCGCCCAGCGGCCGCAGCGCCAGCGCGACCCGCTCCCCGGAACAGGCCCGGGCCGCCTCCAGGGAATCCGGTCCGCTCACCACGACGTCCGCCGACGCGGGATCCCCGCCGACGTCCGCGACCACCCCCACGGACGCACACGCCAGCAGCCAGACCGCCGTCTGCCAGTGCGCGGGCAGCAGCAGCGCCACCCGGTCGCCGGGTGCCGCGGCGAGGTCGCCCTGGAGGAGGTTCGAGGTCTTGGCCACCCAATTGGCGAAGGTGGCCACGGACAATTCGACACGTTCACCCGTGGCGTCGTCGTAGAAGGTCACCAGGGGGCGTCCGGGATCCGCGGCGAGCGCGGAACGCAGCAGGTCGGCAGGGGTGCGATCAGTGGCGTTCACCCGCAGAAGCGTACGCGGGCGCACCGCCGGACACCCTCGCGCGGGGCCACCGGTTCGGCGCAACAGCGCCCGACGGTCCGTCAGTTCCCGGATGGACAGATTTATATGACTATGTCCAAGATCAGGAGCATGCGTGGACTTCTTGCTTCCTCGATCGGCGTCACCTGTGCGGCCGCCCTCGCCCTGCCCCTCACCTCGCCCGCCACCGCGGCGGCGAGACCGGCGTCCCCGGCATCCGCGAGCACGGCGGCGGGTGCGGAAGCCAGGGGTGCCGCCGAAGCCCTCCGCGGGGGCCGAGCCCAGGACGCCGCCCAGGTCCTCGGCAGCACCCAGTCGCTGCCCCTCGCGCCCCTCACCTCCCGCGACCGCACCCTCGCCCCCGCGGCCGCCGAACAGGGCCTGCCCCGGCGGGACGTACGGCACTTCTCCCTCGTCGGCGTCGTGTGGAACGACCCGGACACCGTGCTGCACGGCAGCGTCCAGGTCCGCACCCGCGCCGTCGGTGCCGACACCTGGTCCGGCTGGCAGGACCTGGAGACTCACAACGACGACGCCGCCGACCCCGGCACCGCCGAACGCACCTCCGGCCGCGTCCACGGCGCCACGGCACCGCTGTGGGTGGGCGACTCGGACGGCGTGGAGGTGCGCGTCCGCGCCGAGGCCGACCGCAGGACCGAGGACACGGCCCGCGGCTCCCGTACGGTCACGGCGAGCACCCCTCTCCCGACGGGCCTGCGCCTGGAGCTCGTGGACCCGGGCAGGAGCGCCCCGGCGCCCGGCGCCCAGGAGGCCGCACCGGCCGCCGCCCGGCCCGCTGCCGCCCGCGCCGTCGTCCCGCACGGCACCGCCCCCAGCGTCGAGCCGGCCGCGGTTCCGGCCCCGGATCCGGCCGCCGACCCGGCCGCGCTGGACGCGGACGCCGCCAACGCCGGCCTGGCCGCCCCTGGCGCCACCGAGATCCCCGAGTTGAGCCGTGCCCGGACCGAGCGGGAGCTGTTGTCCCTGCGTGCGGGGGAGTTGACGACGCAGCAGCGGGCGAAGCCGTACATCGGGCCGCGCCCGCGGATCGTCACCCGGCGCGGCTGGGGAGCCGACGAGAAGCTGCGCGAGCGGACCTTCGTCTACACGAAGAAGGTCAAGGCGGCCTTCGTGCACCACACGGCGTCCGGCAACGGATACAGCTGTGCGCAGGCACCCTCGCTCATCCGCGGTATCTACCGGTACCACGTCAAGAGCATGGGCTGGCGCGACATCGGCTACAACTTCCTCGTCGACAAGTGCGGAAACATCTACGAGGGCCGGGCCGGTGGCGTGGCGAAGGCGGTCCTCGGAGCCCACACCCTCGGTTTCAACACCAACAGCGTGGGGATCGCCGTCCTCGGCAGCTACGGCACGACCAAGCCGCCCGCGGCCGTGGTGAAGGCCGTGGCACGGCTGACGGCGTGGAAGCTCGGCCTGTACGGCGCGAACCCGAAGGGCAAGACCTATCTGAAGTCGGGCGGGGGCAACCTCTACCCGAAGGGCAGGAAGGTGCGACTGAACGTCATCTCCGGTCACCGGGACGGCTTCGCCACGGAGTGCCCCGGCCGGCAGCTCTACAGCAAGCTCGGATCCACCCGCACGACGGCCGCGCGTTACCAGGGCCGCTGACGATCGCCGGGCGGAGATCCGCTGGGAGCTGACCGCCGAGCGCCGAGGGGCTGAACCGCCGCACACCCGTCGAAGGCACCGCACAACGGTCTGCATACACTTGCCGGTCGAAAGACAGTTCGGGCCGGTCCCGGCAGGAAGCGGAGACAACAGGTGACAGAAGCGATCCTCCTGGTCGGCGGCAAGGGCACGAGGCTGCGGCCCCTCACGGTCCACACGCCGAAGCCCATGGTCCGGGCGGCCGGGGTCCCCTTCCTCACCCACCAGCTGGCGAGAGCGAGAGCGGCCGGGGTCGACCACATCGTCCTCGCCACGAGCTATCTCGCGGAGGTCTTCGAACCGCACTTCGGTGACGGCTCGTCCCTCGGCCTCCATCTCGAGTACGTCACCGAGGAGGAGCCCCTCGGCACCGGCGGCGCGATCCGCAACGTGGCCGCCCGGCTGCACTCGGCCCCCGACGACCCGGTCCTGGTCTTCAACGGCGACATCCTGACGGGCCTGGACATCGGAGCCCTGGTCCGCACCCACGAAGAGACCCGCGCCGACGTCTCCCTCCACCTCACCAAGGTCACGGACCCGCGCGCCTACGGCCTGGTCCCCACCGACGACACGGGCCGGGTCCTCGCCTTCCTGGAGAAACCGCAGACCCCCGAGGAGATCGTCACCGACCAGATCAACGCGGGCGCGTACGTCTTCCGCCGCTCCGTGATCGACACGATCCCGCAGGGCCGCCCGGTCTCCGTCGAACGCGAGACCTTCCCCGAACTCCTCGCCGCGGGAGCCCACCTCCAGGGCATGGTCGACTCGACGTACTGGCTGGACCTCGGCACCCCCGCCGCCTTCGTCCGCGGCTCGGCCGACCTCGTCCTCGGCCGCGCCCCGTCGCCCGCGGTCCCCGGGCGCTGCGGCGACCGCCTGATCCTGCCCACGGCCAGGGTCGCCGCCGACGCCAAGCTGACGGGCGGCACGGTGGTGGGCGAGGGCGCGTACGTCGCGGAGGGCGCCCGGGTCTCCGGCTCCACGATCCTGCCGGGCGCGGTGATCGAACCGGGCGCGGTCGTCACCGACTCCCTGATCGGCACGAGGGCCAGGGTCGGCGAACGCTCCGTCCTCACCGGCACGGTCATAGGAGACGGCGCGATCATCGGCCCCGACAACGAACTGCTGGACGGCATGAGGATCTGGTGCGACGCGAGAATCCCGGCGGGCGCGGTCCGTTTTTCGTCGGACCAGTGAAACTCAGCCCCTCCGGCGTTTGAGGAGCGGGGGTCCGGGGGCGGAGCCCCTGGAGGCGGGGTCGAAGGGGCAGCGCCCCTGGGGATGGGACGGGTAGGGGCGGCGGGGGCGAAGAAATCCCCCGGCACCCCTGACCACCGTCACAACCGCCCGATGTCCCCCCGAGTCATCCGCGGCGCCCGCCGCCCCGGCGTACGCCCACTCAGCAGAATCAACCGAGCAGCCCGATGCCGCTGCCCCGCATACGGCTCCAGCAACGACAGCATCACCGCGTCATCCGCATCCCGATCCCCCGCGAGCGCGAACCCCACGATCCCCGGCAGATGCAGATCCCCCACGGTCACCGCATCCGCCGCCCCATGACTCCGCTGCACCACCTCTGCGGACGTCCACGGCCCCACCCCCGGCACAACCTCCAACCGAGCCTGCGCAGCGGCCGGTGCCATCGACATCGCCTCCTCCAGCCGCGCGGCGACCCGCACGCACCGCAGGATCGTCGACGCCCGCTTGTTGTCGACCCCGGCCCGATGCCACTCCCACGACGGAATGAGCGCCCAGGTCCGGGGCGCGGGCATCACCCACAGCCGCCCGCCCGCCGCGGGCCCCGGCGCCGGCTCCCCGAACTTGCGCACCAGCAACCGCCACGCCCGGTACGCCTCGTCCGTCGTGACCTTCTGCTCCAGCACGGACGGGATCAACGACTCCAGCACGAGCCCGGTCCGCGTCAGCCGCAGCCCCGGCCGCCGGTGCCAGGTGTGCGCCACGATCCGGTGCCGGGGCACGAACGCGGAGGGATCGTCCGCGGCCCCGAGCAGCTCCGGCAACTGCGAGAGCAGCCACTCGGCCCCCGGTCCCCACGCCTCGCCGCGCACCTCACCGCCGTAGACACAGACCCGCAGGGTTCCCGGCCCGGTCGGGGTGAGGCTGGCCCGCCACACCGACCCGTCCGGCATCGCCCGGAAGGTGGGGTCCCCGGGCCCGCGCCTGAGCGCCCCGAGGACCAGCCCGAGATCGACCGGCCACCCCGGCACCCACCTGCGCACCAGCGGGGCCTCGACGCGAGCCGGCTCCCGCCGCGCTGCGGGCACGACGACTTCGCCCCCGCGCACGGTCGTACGCGTGGGCCGCGGAGTGAAGCGTCCTGCCACGAGTGATGTCCTGGGGTACGAGAGAAACCGGGAGAAGCCCTACGAGACCAGAAAAGCCCTACGAGACTATGCGCATCTCACCGGACCTCGATGAAATGTCCCGCGTCCCGCTCCGGCCGCGGCCGTGGTTCCTCAGCCGGATGCCCCACCGCCACGGCCCCCATCGGATCCCACTCCCCGGGCAGCCCCAGCACCTCCCGCACGACGTCCCGGCAGAACATCGTGGACGACACCCACGCCGACCCGAGCCGCTCCCCGGCCAGCGCGACGAGGAAGTTCTGCACCCCGGCGCCCGCGGCGACGACGAACATCTCCCGCTCGGCCCCGTCCCGCCGTCCGTCCCCGTAGGTGTGCGACCCGTCCATCACCAGACACGGCACCACGAGGTAGGGGGCGTTGCGCAGGACGTCCCCGCGCCGCACCCGCTTCGCGACGGACTCCTCCGACTTGCCGTCCCGCCGCAGATCGGCGATCCAGGCGTCCCGCATGGCGTCGAGGAGACGGGTGCGCGACTCGGCCGACTCCAGCAGCACGAACCGCCACGGCGTGGTGTGGTGCGGCGCGGGCGCGGTGACCGCGAGCGCCACCGCCCGTCGTACGGCCCCGGGATCGACGGGCTCGTCGGTGAAGGCCCGTACGGTCCGCCGCTGGGCCACCGCCTCCCGTACCGCCTCGGAGGTCCCGAGCCGGAACATGTCGTCGCGCGCGTCACGCACCATGGCCCGCGCGCCCTCCCCGGGCTCCCCGGCCACCACGTGCGCCAGGCCGCGCACCACGGCGACGGGCAGCCCGGCGGCCTTGCCCTTGACGAGGTCACCGGCGGCCGCGAGTTCGTCGGCCGTCGCCACCACGGTCGCGCTCAGCGGATTGCCGTACGCGTCCGTCCCGCCCCGCAGGTCGTCCAGCACCCGCACCCCCGCGGCCCCGATCGCGACATCGGTGAGCCCGGCGCGCCAGGGCCGCCCGAAGGTGTCGGTGACGACGACGCCGACGTCGACCCCGAGAGCGGCGCGCAGGCCGTCCCGGATCGCCCGCGCGGACGCGTCCGGGTCCTCGGGCAGCAACAGCACGGTCCCCGCAGGGGTGTTGGAGGCGTCCACCCCGGCGGCGGCCATCACCAGGCCCTGCCGGTTCTCCACGATCCTGAGCGGCCCGCGCCGGGCCACGACCCGCACGGTCTCGGCGTCGATCGCGGCCTCCCGGTCGGCGGCCTCGACGACCCGACCCTCCGCCTTGGACACGATCTTCGAGGTGACGAGGAGCACGTCCCCGTCGGCCAGCCCCGGCTCGGCGGCGGCGATCATCTTGGCCAGGTCGTCCCCACGCTGCACCTCGGGAAGGCCGGGGACCGCCCACACCCGGTAGCCGTCGTCCTGGCCCCGGGCTTCAACCTGGCCTCCGGCTTCGGCTCCGGCGGACATCTCGCTCACGCCCCGCGCACCTCCTCCGCCAGGTCCAGGGCCTCCCGGGCCATCCGCGCGGTCGCGTCGAGGTCCGTCATCATCAGCGGTACGGCCCGGCAGCGGATGCCGGCCGCCTCGACCCGCTCGACCACGCCCGCGTCCACGGTGTCGACGAGCCAGCCGTCCAGCAGACCGGAGCCGTAGTGCTCGGCGACCGCCGCGGCCGTGGACTCGACGCCCACCGCGGCAAGGACCTTGTCGGCCATGCCCCGCACGGGCGCGTCCCCGACGATGGGGGAGAGGCCGACGACCGGCACCCCGGCCTCGGCGATGGCCTCCCGGATGCCGGGCACGGCGAGGATGGTGCCGACCGACACCACGGGGTTGGACGGCGGGAACAGCACGACGTCCGCCTCCGCGATCGCCTCCAGGACGCCCGGCGCCGGCTTGGCCTGCTCCGCGCCCACCGGCACGACCGCGTGCGCGGGCACCGAGGCCCGCAGCCGCACCCAGTACTCCTGGAAGTGCACGGCCTTGCGCTCGCCGTCCACCTCGACCGCCACATGCGTCTCGACCCGGTCGTCGGTCATCGGGATCAGCCGCACCCCCGGCTTCCACCGGTCGCACAGCGCCTCGGTGACCGCGCTCAGCGGATAGCCGGCGCCGATCATCTGCGTGCGCACGATGTGGGTGGCGAAGTCGCGGTCCCCGAGCCCGAACCACTCGGGCCCGACGCCGTACGCCGCGAGCTCCTCCTTGAGGTGGAAGGTCTCCTCGGCCCGCCCCCAGCCCTGCTCCTCGTTGATGCCGCCGCCGAGCGTGTACATCACGGTGTCGAGGTCCGGGCAGACCTTGAGCCCGAAGAGGTGGATGTCGTCCCCGGTGTTGCCGATGACGGTGATGTCCGCGTCCGGCGCGGCCTGCTTGAGGCCACGCAGGAAACGGGCACCGCCGATGCCGCCTGCCAGAACCACGATTCGCATGGAAGCAGTCTTGCAGGCGGGTACGACAAAGCGTCACGCGGTCACGGCGTCCACCTCGTCGTAGGACTCGCGTGCGGTGCAGGCCGTGTGCATGGCCATCTCGGTCAGGCCCGGGTAGTAGACGTGCAGGCTCACCGCAGGGTCCAGCGCGTCGTTGACGACCTCGTGCACGTACCCCGGGGCGAACACCCGCTGCGACCCCGCCCCCAGCGCGCGCGTGCCCCGCTCGGTGCGCTCGGTCAGGACACCCTCCAGGACGGTGAGGACACCCGAGGAGGGGCCGTGGTCGTGCAGTCCGCTGCCCTGCCCGGGCACCCAGGACAGCAGCCACACCTCGTAGCCCGGGCCGGTGCGCAGCCGGTGGTACCAGCGGCTGGTGGCGTCGTACTGGACGAGGTGCGCCCACTGGGAGCGGTCCTCGGCGATGGCGCGGGCCAGACCGGCGAACTCGGCGACGGTGGCCGGGTGCTCGCGCGGGGCCTGGAGGAGATGCGGGACCTCGAGAAGGTCGCCTGCGATCTGGAGGTCGTTGTCGCTGTTCATGGAATGCGGGGTTCCTCGGCGGAAGAAGTGGGGGGCTGGGTGTCGCGTACCGTCCCGCCCGGATCACGGGGAGACAGGAATGCCCTGGTGCGGGCGGGGCACTAGCAGCCGAGTCACGGTGGACTCAGGAGCAACCGGAGCGCGTTGGGCTCAACAGCTGCAACAGCAACAACAGCTACGGCGAACGTGGGCAGCACCGAGGGACCCGGCAGAGCGGGTCGAGGTGAGTGCCAAGTTCGCGAGCATGCCCACAAGGACAGCGGCTCACACCTCCACTGTCAACTCGACGACCGGGATGTGGGACATGTTTCACCTCATCCGGTCCATCTCTGTGGTGAAAGGTTTGCTCATGCGCTTACCGGGACACATGGCGCACAACCGGGCGCGCGGCCCGTGATCTCCTCGGGGACTTCACGCGCGCGTGCGGAACGAGATCGAACTGATGGGCGTCCTTCCCCATACAGGCCCCGCAAGGCCTGGCGAGGCTCGGCAGCTCTCCCGGGCCTCAGCTGCTTGTCAAGGTTTATGCCGATTTGAACACTTTCTGCGAGGCCTTGGTTCCGCAGAGTGAATAAGGGGCCCAATAGCAGATCTCGGCTTGACTCGCCCGGAGCAGCACACTTGTAATTTCACTCGTGTCGTTCAGCCGATATCGGTAACGGCCGTCACACGGGGACGCGAAAGACAGACGAGGGGCGCACATGACCGAGACGGTGCAGCAACTGCTGGTCGACGACGCGGACGAGGAACTCGGCTGGCAGGAGCGCGCGCTGTGCGCCCAGACCGACCCCGAGTCCTTCTTCCCGGAGAAGGGCGGCTCCACCCGCGAGGCCAAGAAGGTCTGCCTCTCCTGCGAGGTCCGCTCCGAGTGCCTCGAATACGCCCTCGCCAACGACGAGCGCTTCGGCATCTGGGGCGGCCTGTCCGAACGCGAACGCCGCAGGCTGAAGAAGGCCGCCGTCTGACGCGAGGCAGGCTGCGCGGGACTTCTCTTACGCAACCGAACGGCCCGTCGCCCGTGGGTTATCCACAGGGGGCGGGCCGTCGTCCTGCCCAGCCGATAGTGTGGGCGCTCGTCCGAGACGCCTCACCGCCCCCTCCAGAGCGCAGGCGTCCACCGCAGTCCAGCGAACCGGGGCCCGTACCTCGATGTCCGTGCACAGCCACACGGCAGCCCAAGACCACGCTGCCACTCCTGAGTTCCCGCGCCATGTGGTGACCGCGGTGCTCGTCTCCCACGACGGCGCCCGCTGGCTGCCCGACGCGCTCGCCGGGCTGCTCGGCCAGGAGCGCCCCGTGCAGTTCGCCGTGGCCGCCGACACCGGCAGCGCGGACGACTCCGCCCAGCTGGTCACCGACGCCCTCGGCGCCGACCGGGTCCTGCACCTCGCCCGGCGCACCGGCTTCGGCCAGGCCGTCGAGGAGGCGCACCGCACCGCTCCGCTCCTCACCCCGGAGGAGCTGCCGTACCTGAAGCGGCCCAGCGGCTGGGACCCGGTCACGCGCACATGGCGCGACGACGCCTACGACATGCCGGAACTGCCGCACGGCGAACCGGTCCAGTGGCTGTGGCTGCTGCACGACGACTGCGCCCCCGAACCCGACGCCCTGGCCCAACTGCTGCGCGTCGTGGACAACGAACTGGAACTCGGCCGGGACGACGTCGCCGTCGTGGGCCCCAAGCTCCGCGGCTGGTACGACAAGCGGCAGCTCCTTGAGGTCGGCGTCTCCATCGCCCACTCCGGCCGTCGCTGGACCGGCCTGGACCGCCGCGAACAGGACCAGGGCCAGCACGACCACGTCCGGCCCGTGCTGTCGGTGTCCACCGCCGGCATGCTCATCCGCCGCGACCTCTACGAACAGCTCGGCGGCTTCGACCGGCAACTGCCCCTCATGCGCGACGACGTCGACCTGTGCTGGCGCGCCCAGGCCGCCGGACACCGTGTCCTCATCGCCCCCGAGGCCGTCGTACGCCATGCCGAGGCGGCCTCCCGCGAGCGCCGCACCGTCGACTGCGCGGGCCGTACCACCGCCTCCCCGCACAAGGTCGACAAGGCCGGCGCCGCCTACACCCTGCTCGTCAACACCCGTACGGCCATGCTGCCCTGGGTGCTGGTGCGCCTGGTCCTGGGCACCCTGCTGCGGACCGTCGCCTACCTCGTCGGCAAGGTCCCCGGACAGGCCGTCGACGAGATCCGGGGTCTGCTCGGCACCCTGCTGCGGCCCGAGCGGATCATCGCCGGACGCGGCAGGCGCGGCAAGCCGGTCGTCGACAAGGACGAACTCAGGCAGCTGTTCCCGCCCCCCGGCGCGACCGTGCGGGCCACCGTGGAACAGGTCGCCGGGAACTTCTTCGGCGGCTCCGACGCCGACGCCCCCACCGCCGGCCGGCACGGCGGCGGCATCGAGTCCGGGCCCGGCGGCGACGACGCGGACTTCCTCGAGATCGAGCAGTTCGCCCGCCTCAAGCGCATCGCCCGCAACCCCGGCCCGATGCTCTTCCTGGGACTGCTGCTGGTCGCCCTCGTCGCCTGCCGCAACCTCCTGAGCGGCGGCGCGCTCGCGGGCGGCGCCCTGCTGCCCGCCCCGGCCGACGCGAGCGAGCTGTGGTCGCGCTACACGGACGCGTGGCATGCGGTCGGCGCCGGCGGCACCCCGTCCGCGCCGCCCTACCTGGCGGTCATCGCCGCGCTGTCCTCCGTGCTGTTCGGCTCGACCGGCCTCGCGCTGACGGTCCTGCTGGTCTGCTCGGTGCCGCTGGCCGGATTCACGGCGTACTTCGCCTCCCGTCCGCTCGTCGAGTCCCGCCTGCTGCGCGCGTGGGCGGCCGTCGTCTACGCCTTCCTGCCCGCCGCCACCGGCGCCCTCGCCGGCGGCCGCGTCGGCACCTCCGTCCTCGCCGTCCTGCTGCCGCTCCTCGCGCGCGCGGGCGTCGCGGCCGCCGGCCTCACCAACAGCACCGGGGCGCGCGGCAGTTGGCGCGCCACCTGGGCCTTCGCGCTGCTGCTCACCGTCACCACCGCGTTCACCCCGATCATCTGGCCGATCGCGCTGCTCCTCGGCCTCGGCCTGCTGGTCGTGCGCCGCACCGACATCACCGCCTACGGACTGCGCTTCCTCGCCCAGTTCGGCGTCCCCCTGCTGGTCCTCGCGCCCTGGTCGCTGACGCTGCTCCCGTTCGGCTTCTTCCAGCAGGCGGGCCTTCCGTACGGCTCCTCGGCCGCCTCCGCCCTCGACCTGCTCGGCGCGAGCCCCGGCGGCCCCGGCACCGTCGACGGGCTGATGCTCATCGGCATCGTGCTGGCCGCGCTCGCCGCCCTGCTGCGCTCCGAGCGGCAGTTCGGCATCTGGACGGCCTGGGCGGTGGCCCTGGTCGGCCTCGTCTTCGCGGTCCTGTCCAACGACTCGACCTGGGCCGGCCCCGCCACCCTCGTCTACGGCCTCGCCCTGCTGGCCGCCGCCGCGCTCGGCGCCGACGGGGCACGCTCGCGCGTGGCCGAGCAGAGCTTCGGCTGGCGCCAGCCCGTCGCCGCCCTCATCGCCTTCGCGTCCGCCGCGGGCCCGCTGCTGGTCGCCGCCGGCTGGATGATCGGCGGCGCCGACGGACCGCTGGAGCGCCGAGACCCCACCCAGGTGCCCGCGTTCGTCGCCGAGGAGAGCGGCACCCGCGACCAGGCTCGCACCCTCGTCCTCGACAGCGACTCCGCCGCCCACGTCGGCTACATGCTGGTGCGCGGCTCCGGCGCCCGCCTCGGCGACGCCGAACTCGCCGCGGCCGACGGCGAGAACAGCACCCTCGACAAGGTCGTCGCCAACCTCGTCGCCGGCTCCGGCGCCGACCAGGCGAACCAGCTCGGCGGCTTCGCCGTGCGCTACGTCCTCGTCCACAAGGGCGCGCCCCGCGAGGTCACGCGCGTGCTGGACGCCACACCCGGTCTGAGCCGGCTCAGCCAGCAGGACGGCAGCGGCCTGTGGCGGGTCGACCAGGAGGTCGCGCGCGCGACCATCGCCGCCAAGTCCGGCTCGGGCACCGCGCTGCCGGTGGCGGCCGGACCCGTCGACATCCACACCACGATCCCGTCCGGCGCCGACGGCCGGATCCTGCGCCTGGCCGACACCGCCGCCGAGGGCTGGACGGCCACCCTGGACGGCGAACCGCTCACCCCGACCACCGTCGACGGCTGGGCCCAGGGCTTCGAACTCCCCGCCTCCGGCGGCAGACTGGACGTCACCTACGACGCCCCCTTCACCCACACCCTGTGGCTGTGGATCCAGGGCGCGCTCGCCGTCGTCCTCGTGGTGATGGCCCTGCCGGGCCGCCGCCGTGACGTCGACGACGACCTCCCCGAGGAGCCCTCGGTCCCGGCCGAGGCCGTCGCGGGCGAGGGCCGCCGCGCCCGCCGCCTGCGCGCCCAGGCCGAAGCCGAGGCCGAGTCCGAGGAGAGCCCCGGAAACGAGGCCTTCCCGCCGCCCCCGCAGCAGGCTCCGGCCGCCGTCCCGCAGCAGCAGTCCTACGGCGACTGGGACACCCCGAGCTACGCGAACGCCGAGTACGACCCCTACGCCGCCGACCAGTACCAGGGCACCGCCCAGCAGTACCAGGCGGGCGGCTACGACCAGCAGCCCTACCAGGCGGACCCC
Organism: Streptomyces sp. 351MFTsu5.1; assembly: GCF_000383655.1. Taxonomy (NCBI): domain Bacteria; kingdom Bacillati; phylum Actinomycetota; class Actinomycetes; order Kitasatosporales; family Streptomycetaceae; genus Streptomyces; species Streptomyces sp. 351MFTsu5.1. Next base: position 299,153 of record NZ_KB911784.1, read on the forward strand.
TACCAGGGCGGCCAGTACGACCCGTACGCCTACGGCGGGCAGCAGCCCCAGCAGGCGCCGTACGACCAGGGCTACGGCGGCCAGTACGACCAACAGCAGTACGAGCAGGGCTACGACCCGGCGTACGACCCGGCACAGCAGCACCCGGGCGCCCATGGCAGTGAGCGCCCCGACGGGAGTCAGCAGTGAACCGCACCACCCTGTCCCTCCTCGCCGGCACCGCCGCGCTCGCCGCCGTCACCGGGTTCGCCACGCTCAGCTCACCGCAGGCCGCCACCACCGCCGGGACGGCCGCCGAGCTGCCCGTGGAGCGCACCAGCCTGCTCTGCCCGGAGCCCAGCACCTCCGAGGTCGCGGAGACGTCGTACACCTCGTTCACGCCCGTCACCAAGAACACGGGAAATGACGGCAAGGCCGAACTCAAGGCGGCCGCCGAGGAATCGGACGACCTGAGCAAGAACAAGGGCAAGAGCAAGAGCAAGGGCAAGAAGAAGCCCGTCAAGCCGGTCCTCACTCCCAAGGAGCCCGGCACGCCCGTCACCGGTGACACCTCCGGCGGCGACGCGCCCGCACTGGTCGGCACCGCCGAGGGGAAGTTCGCGCCCGGCTGGACCGTCCAGGAGACCACCGAGGTCGCCGCGGGCGCCGGACGCGGACTCCAGGGCGTCAACTGCTCGGCTCCCGACACCGAGTTCTGGTTCCCGGGCGCCAGCACGGCCGCCGACCGCACCGACTACGTGCACCTGACCAACCCCGACGACTCCGCCGCCGTCGTCGACATCGAGCTCTACGGCAAGGACGGCGCCCTGGACTCCAGCCTGGGCGAGGGCATCACCGTCGCGCCGCACTCCAGCGACCCGATCCTGCTGTCCACGCTCACCGAGGAGAAGCAGGAGGACCTCACGGTCCATGTGAACGTCCGCAGCGGACGCGTCGGCGCGGCCGTGCAGGCCCTGGACGACAAGCTCGGCGGCGACTGGCTGGCCGCGTCCACGGACCCGTCCGGCAGCCTGGTGCTGCCCGGCATCCCGAAGGACGCCACCGCCGTGCGCCTGATCGCCTACACGCCCAGCGACTCCGACGCCGACCTGAAGGTGCGGCTCGCCTCGCCGTCCGGTCTGATCACCCCGGCGGGCAACGAGACGCTGCACGTGAAGGGCGGCATGACGACGGCCGTCGACCTCGGTGACGTCACGCGCGGGGAGGCCGGTTCGCTGGTCCTGACCCCCACCGACGCCTCCGTGCCGGTGGTCGCCGCGCTGCGGGTCGTCCGCGGCAAGGGCGCCGACCAGGAGACGGCGTTCATCCCGGCCACGCGTCCGGTCGGCACGCGCGCGACCGTCGCCGACAACAGCGCCAAGGGCAGCACCCTCTCCCTGACCGCCCCCACCGGGACCGCCACGGTCAAGGTCACCGCCTCGGCGGGCAGCGAGGGCGGCGAGGCCGTCTCGAAGACGTTCACGATCAAGGCGGGCACCACGCAGAACGTCGAGGCGCCCACCCCGGCCGGCCTCAAGGGCACCTTCGCCCTCACGGTGGAGCACGTCTCGGGAGGCCCGGTCTACGGCGCCCGCACCCTGGCGGCCACGGAGGACGGCGTCCCCGGCTTCACGATCCAGACCCTCCCGGACGACCGGGGCCTGGTGGCCGTACCGGAGGCGGACGAGGACCTGTCGGTGCTCCAGAAGTAGCGGTGGGCCGCGCGCGGGTCGGAGAAGGTGCGGCGGCGGACCGCGCGCGTTCAGTCCTCGCCGTAGCGCGGATCCACGGTCTCCGGAGTGAGCCCCAGCAGCTCGGCCACCTGCTCCACGACCACCTCGTGCACCAGCGCCGCCCGCTCGTCCCGCCCCTTGGTGCGGATCTCCACCGGACGCCGGTAGACGACCACGCGCGCGGGGCGTCCCTCGCGCGCCGGGATCGTGCCGCCCAGCGGCACCGCCTCGTCGTTCCAGGCCTGCCCGGGACCGTCCAGCCGGGGCACCTCCAGGACCAGGAAGTCGATCTCGGCGAGCTGCGGCCACCGCCGCTCCAGACGCTCCACGGAGTCCTGCACCAGGTCCGCGAACACGTCGGCACGACTGGCGGCGAGCGGCACCTGAGGCGGGGCGATCGGACCGCGCATGCCGCGTCCGTGGCGATCACGGCGGCGGGGCCCGGGGCCGGTGGCGCGGGGCGGTACGGGGTTGTCCATCACTGGTGAAGGGTAATCCTCGCCGCACCCCCGCGTCCGACCCCCACGCGGCACCCGGACACTGTCCGAAACGACGTACGGGCGTCTCGTACGGCCTGTCGCCAGTTGACCATTCAAGCCAAGGTTGGGCTCGATTCCGTATCTCTCCGAGACCGTCGATCTCAAGGCAATTGACATGGTTTGTGCCAACTAGTGACCGGAGCAAGGTGTGTTCGGCCCCTCGAAAACGGGTGTCCGTGCAGGTCATCGCGGTGTGAGCGGTGTGGCCTGTGGGGCGTTTCACAACACGACACGGTGGAGTGACCTGGGGGAGAGTCGTCGCGGCCCGCTCAAGAGTGCGGTACCGTCCAACGCTGTGAGCCCTGTACGTCGCTGTTCGCGCACCGCTTGCGGCCGTCCCGCCGTCGCGACGCTGACGTACGTCTACGCCGACTCGACCGCGGTCCTCGGCCCGCTCGCCACCTACGCCGAACCCCACTGCTACGACCTGTGCGCCGAGCACTCCGAGCGCCTCACCGCCCCGCGCGGCTGGGAGGTCGTCCGACTCCTCGACGGCTCGGCCCCGGCCCGGCCCAGCGGCGACGACCTGGAAGCGCTCGCCAACGCCGTGCGTGAGGCGGCCCGTCCCCAGGAGCGCGCCGCCGAGGCGGGCGGCGGGGCCCGCCGGGCCGACCCGATGGAGGTCGCGCGCCGCGGCCATCTGCGGATTCTGCGCTCGCCGGACAACTGACCTTCGCTCCGCGCGTGATCATGCGCGCCCGGATCGCCGCGCCGCACAACTCACGGACACCGTCACGACGTTGGTCCGGCCCTTGTCCGGAAGGCGTCGTCCGAGGTCACGGTCGGGAGTACCAGTGAGGTCCCACACAGCCCACTGTCAGTGGCTACGGGTAGTTTGTGCCGACCGACACAACTTCCAGGAAGGTTGGCCGTGGCCGCTGATCTGTCACAGCTCGTTAAGGCGTACGACGTGCGCGGTGTCGTCCCGGACCAGTGGGACGAGACGCTTGCCGAGCTCTTCGGTGCCGCCTTCGTCCAGGTGACCGCCGCGACCGCCCTCGTGACCGGCCACGACATGCGGCCGTCCTCCCCGGGCCTGTCGCGGGCCTTCGCGCGCGGAGCGGCCGCCCGCGGCGCCGACGTCACCGAGATCGGCCTGTGCTCGACCGACCAGCTGTACTACGCCTCCGGCGCACTGAACCTGCCGGGCGCCATGTTCACGGCCTCCCACAACCCCGCGCAGTACAACGGCATCAAGATGTGCCGTGCCGGCGCGGCCCCGGTCGGCCAGGACACCGGCCTCGCCGAGATCCGCGCACTCGTCGAGCGCTGGAGCGAGGAGGGCGCCCCCGAGCCGACCGCCTCGGCGGGCACCATCACCGCGCGGGAGACGCTGGAGGACTACGCGGCACACCTCCGCTCGCTCGTCGACCTGACCGCCGTCCGCCCCCTCAAGGTCGTCGTGGACGCGGGCAACGGCATGGGCGGCCACACCGTCCCGACCGTCTTCGCGGGCCTGCCCCTGGACGTCGTCCCGATGTACTTCGAGCTGGACGGCACCTTCCCCAACCACGAGGCCAACCCCCTCGACCCGGCCAACATCGTCGACCTCCAGAAGCGGGTCCGCGAGGAGGGCGCCGACCTCGGCATCGCCTTCGACGGCGACGCCGACCGCTGCTTCGTCGTCGACGAGCGCGGAAACCCCGTCTCCCCGTCCGCGATCACCGCCCTGGTCGCCGCACGCGAACTGGCCAGGAACGGCGGCAAGGGCGTGATCATCCACAACCTGATCACGTCCTGGTCCGTCCCCGAGGTCGTCGAGGAGCACGGCGGCACCCCGGTACGCACCCGCGTGGGCCACTCCTTCATCAAGGCCGAGATGGCGCGTTCCGGCGCGATCTTCGGCGGTGAGCACTCCGCGCACTACTACTTCAAGGACTTCTGGAATGCCGACACCGGCATGCTGGCGGCCCTGCACGTCCTCGCGGCGCTCGGCGGCCAGGACGGCCCCCTGTCGTCCCTGGTGGCCCAGTACGACCGCTATACCGGCTCCGGAGAGATCAACTCCACGGTCGCCGACCAGGCGGGCCGCCTCGAGGCCGTCAGGGCGGCCTACGAGAACCAGGAGGGCGTCCGGCTCGACGAACTCGACGGCCTCACCGTCGCGACCGCCGACTGGTGGTTCAACGTCCGCCCCTCCAACACGGAACCCCTGCTCCGCCTGAACGCGGAGGCGAGGGACGAGGCCACGATGGCGAAGGTGCGGGACGAGGTGCTGGCGATCATCAGAGCGTGAATCCAGCCCCCTCCAGCGCCTGCAATCCAGCCCCTCCGGCGCCTGAAACCCAGCCCCTCCGGCGTTTGAGGAGCGGGGGTCCGGGGGCGGAGCCCCCGGGAGGGGCCGGGGTCGAAGGGGCAGCGCCCCTGGAGGATGGGACGGGTAGGGGCGGCGGGGGCGAAAAAACCCGCAGCACCCCCCCGCACCGACCTCACCCAACCCCCGGCACCTCCCTCCCCCCGGCGGTACCCTGACCAGGCACATCCGCACAAGCAGCCGTACCCGCCCCCGAAGGGAACCCCCATGCCGCTCGAAGCCGGCCTCCTGGAGATCCTCGCCTGCCCGGCCTGCCACGCCCCCCTCAAGGAGCAGGACACCGAGCTGATCTGCACCGGCCAGGACTGCGGCCTCGCATACCCGGTCCGCGACGGCATCCCCGTCCTCCTCGTCGACGAGGCCCGCCGCCCCGCGTAGGTGCTCCGCGCGGGCGGTCACCGCAGGAGACACGGCACGCGCACAGCCGTAGGCGACACGGCACCCTCACCGCCGTAGGACACCCAGCGCACCCACCGCCGCAAGCGACAACGACACAGCGACCACCGGTGTCCCGGACCCGCGAACGCCCCGGCTCCCCAGGACCCGGCGAAGCGACCACCCGGCGTCCCGGAGACCGGAGACCCGGCGATCGGAGGCTGCCGCCCCATGCTCGACGAATCGCTGCTAGACACCCCCGAGGCCCTCTCGGAGGCCGACCGCCGAGGCCTGCTCCGCGGCGCCGCCGAGGCAGGCGCCCGCGTCCGCACCGCCGCCCGGCACGCCGCCGAGGCAGGGGTGAACGACCTCAAGCCCGACGGCCGCCCGCGCGCGGTCCTCATCGCCGGCCCCGGCGCCGCGGCCACCCACGTCGCCGACCTCCTCGGCACCCTCGCCGGCTCCGGCAGCCCAGTCACCCGCCTCGCCCCGACGGGCGTCGCCCCCGCCGCGGGCGCCCTGCGCTGGGAACTCCCCGGCTGGGCGGGCTCGGTCGACCTGCTCCTGATCGCCACCCCGGACGGCACCGAACCGGGCCTGTCGCTCCTCGCCGACCAGGCCTACCGGCGCGGCTGCACGGTCGTCGCCGTGGCCCCCGCCCGCGCCCCCCTCACCGAGGCGGTCGAGGGCGCCCACGGCCTCTTCGTGCCCATGGCGACGGCCCCGTACGAGCAGGACACACCGCTCGCCGCCTCCGCCCCGGGCGTCCTGTGGGCCCTGCTCACCCCGCTCCTCGCGATCCTCGACCGCACCGGCCTGCTCGCCGCCCCGCCCGACGCCCTCGCGAAGATCGCCGACCGTCTCGACCACATCGCCGAGCGCTGCGGCCCCGCCATCGCGACCTACAGCAACCCCGCCAAGACCCTCGCGGCGGAACTCGCCGACTCCCTCCCGGTCATCTGGACCGAGGGCACCTCCGCGGGCCCCGCGGGCCGCCGCTTCGCCGCCGCCCTCGCCGAACTCGCCGGCCGCCCCGCCGTGGTCTCCGAACTGCCCGAGGCCCTCGCCGCGCACAGCACGCTGCTCTCCGGACCGCTGGCCGCCGGCGCCGACCCCGACGACTTCTTCCGCGACCGCGTCGAGGAACCTCCCGCGCTCCACGCGCGCGTGGTGCTCCTGCGGGACCGTCCGATCGGCGGCCTCAGCGCCGCGCCGTCCGCCCGCGACCTGGCCCTGAGCCACGACACCCCCATCAGCGAGCTGGAACCGGAGGCCGGCGGCGAGATCGAGACCCTCGCGGAACTGATCGCCGTCACGGATTTCGCCGCCGTTTACCTGGCGCTCGCCTCGGGGGCCTGATGTTGCCCAGGACGCCCTGACCGCCGTACGTACAGAAAGAGTTCGATGGACCGCCTCGACAACACCATCCGGCCCTACGCCTGGGGTTCCACCACCGCCATCCCCGAACTCCTCGGCCTGGAGCCGACCGGTGAACCCCAGGCGGAGATGTGGATGGGCGCCCACCCCGGCGCGCCCTCGCGCACCGACCGGGGCACGCTCGTCGAGGTCATCGACGCGGACCCCGCGCGCGAGCTGGGCGAGGCAGCCGTCGCCAAGTTCGGCCCCCGCCTGCCCTTCCTCCTCAAGATCCTCGCCGCGGGCGCCCCGCTCTCCCTCCAGGTGCACCCCGACCTGACCCAGGCGATACAGGGTTACGAGGACGAGGAGCGCCGGGGCATCCCCGTGGACGCGAGCCACCGCAACTACAAGGACGCCAACCACAAGCCCGAACTGATCTGCGCCCTCACCGAGTTCGACGGCCTGTGCGGATTCCGCGAACCCGCGCGCGCGGCCGAGCTGCTGGAGGCGCTGGGCGTCGACTCCCTCAAGCCGTACGTCGACCTTCTGCACGCCCACCCGGAGGAGGCGGCCCTGCGGGAGGTCCTGACCGCGATCCTCACCGCCGACCGCGAGGAGATGGCCCACACGGTCACCGAGGCCGCGGCCGCCTGCGCCCGCCTCGGCGGCGACCACGCCCCCTACGCCGCCATCGACCACCACTACCCCGGCGACCCGGGCGTCATCGCCGCGATGCTGCTCAACCACGTCCGGCTCCAGCCGGGCGAGGCCCTGTTCCTCGGCGCCGGCATCCCGCACGCCTACCTGAACGGCCTCGGCGTCGAGATCATGGCCAACTCCGACAACGTCCTGCGCTGCGGTCTGACCCCCAAGCACGTCGACGTCCCCGAACTCCTGCGCATCGTCCGCTTCGAGGCCGCCGACCCGGGTGTGCTCCGCCCCGAGGCGTCCCCCGACGGCGAAGAGGTCTACGAGACCCCCATCGACGAGTTCCGGTTGTCCCGGTACGTCCTTCCCGAGGGCGCCGCCCCCCACGACCTCACCCGTTCGACCCCGCAGATCCTGCTCTGCACGGCAGGTTCCGTGCGAGCCGGGGAACACGAACTGCGCCCCGGTCGGTCGGTCTTCGTCCCGGCGGGCGAGAAGGCCGAGGTGTCCGGCACGGGCACGGTCTTCCGCGCCACCGTGATCGTGTGACGGTATGACTGGGGCTGTGGACACCTGAGACGTCCGTGCCGGGCGAGGCTGCAAGAATGGCCCACCGGCAAAGGACGGGCAAAGGCCTGGACGGCGTAGCGGCACTTGAGGCGAAGGGACAACGCGAGCAGATGAGCGCGTCAGGCGGAACCAGGGCGATCGTGGCGGCACTAGGCGCCAACCTCGCCATCGCGGCATCGAAGTTCGTGGCGTTCGCGTTCAGCGGCTCGTCCTCGATGCTCGCCGAGGGCGTGCACTCGCTCGCCGACTCCGGCAACCAGTTCCTGCTGCTCCTCGGCGGCAAGAAGGCCCAGCGCGAGGCCACCCCGCAACACCCCTTCGGCTACGGCCGCGAGCGCTACATCTACGCCTTCCTGGTCTCCATCGTGCTCTTCTCCGTCGGCGGCATGTTCGCCATCTACGAGGGCTACGAGAAGATCAAGCACCCGCACGAGATCGAGCACTGGTACTGGCCGGTCGGCGTCCTCGTCTTCGCGATCATCGCCGAGGGCTTCTCCTTCCGGACCGCCATCAAGGAGTCCAACCCGCTGCGCGGCGACCTCTCCTGGAAGGAGTTCGTCCGCCGCGCCAAGGCACCCGAGCTCCCGGTCGTGCTCCTGGAGGACTTCGGCGCGCTCGTCGGTCTGGTCCTCGCCCTCGGCGGCGTGGGCCTCGCCCTGCTCACCGGCGACGGCGTCTGGGACGGCATCGGCACCCTCTGCATCGGCATCCTGCTCATCCTGATCGCCCTCGTCCTCGCCGCCGAGACCAAGTCCCTGCTGCTCGGCGAGTCCGCGGGCATCGAGGCGGTCCAGAAGATCGAGTCCGCGATCGTCGACGGCGACACCGTCACCGGCATCATCCACATGCGCACGCTCCACCTCGGCCCCGAGGAACTGCTCATCGCCGCGAAGATCGCCGTCCAGCACGACGACACGGCCGCCGAGGTCGCCTCCGCGATCAACGCCGCCGAGGCCCGCATCCGCGAGGCCGTCCCGATCGCCCGCGTCATCTACCTCGAACCGGACATCTACAGCGAGAAGGAGGCCGCCAAGGGCGCCGACCGCGAGGCGACCCCCGGCGGCCCGGCCCAGCACCCGACTCCGGGCCACTGAGGGTCTGCGGCCTTACGGTGACGGGGCCCACCGATTTCCCTCGGTGGGCCCGAAGATTTTCAGCCTCAGATGGGCGCTGATCTCTGCGACTCCCGCACGCTCGCCCAGGCCGCCCGAGAACCAAAAGCGCTCGCATGACCTGGCCCGTTGCCATCTGTTCCCCTCTTCGCAGGACTGTCGCCACCACTGCGGGGCACCCTGCCCGAAACGACCGACGACACCCCGACGACCTCCCTCGCCGCACCCCGGATCGGCCTGATGTGTTCGGAGGCGGGCTGGGGTCGCCCGCCCGACCGGTGTAGCTTGGGACGGAGCCAGACGTCGCTGCTGATGGCGGTCGGGCGGTCCCACCGCGGACCGACCGAGGGAGAGAGGGCCTCCGACGGACTGCGCTGCGCGCACCGGGCATGCCTGTGTCCTCTTCGGGCACCCCTGTGTCCGCCGCCGCGCAGACCAGCCGTACCCACCTCGCCCCAACCCCGAGGAGCAGCTCGAATGACGACTGTCGAAAACCGACAGGACTTCAAGGTCGCCGACCTCTCCCTGGCCGAGTTCGGCCGTAAGGAGATCACCCTCGCCGAGCACGAGATGCCCGGTCTGATGGCGATTCGCAAGGAGTATGCCGAGGCGCAGCCGCTTGCCGGTGCCCGCGTCACCGGCTCCCTGCACATGACGGTGCAGACCGCGGTGCTCATCGAGACCCTGGTCGCTCTCGGCGCCGAGGTCCGCTGGGCGTCCTGCAACATCTTCTCCACCCAGGACCACGCGGCCGCCGCCATCGCCGTCGGCCCCAACGGCACGGTGGACAACCCCCAGGGCGTCCCGGTCTTCGCCTGGAAGGGCGAGACCCTGGAGGAGTACTGGTGGTGCACGGAGCAGGCGCTGACCTGGCCGAACACGCCCACCGGCGGCCCGAACATGATCCTGGACGACGGCGGTGACGCCACCCTCCTGGTCCACAAGGGCGTCGAGTACGAGAAGGCCGGCGAGGTCCCCTCGGTCGACACCGCCGAGAACGAGGAGCACCAGGTCATCCTGGAGCTCCTGAACCGCACGATCAGCAACGGCTCCCAGAAGTGGACCCAGCTCGCCTCGGAGATCCGTGGTGTGACCGAGGAGACCACGACCGGCGTCCACCGCCTGTACGAGATGCAGCGCGACGGGGTTCTGCTGTTCCCGGCGATCAACGTGAACGACGCGGTGACCAAGTCGAAGTTCGACAACAAGTACGGCTGCCGCCACTCCCTGATCGACGGCATCAACCGTGCCACCGACGTCCTCATCGGCGGCAAGACGGCGGTTGTGTGCGGCTACGGCGACGTGGGCAAGGGCTGTGCGGAGTCGCTGCGCGGGCAGGGCGCCCGGGTCATCGTCACCGAGATCGACCCGATCTGCGCGCTCCAGGCGGCGATGGACGGCTACCAGGTCACGACGCTGGACGAGGTCGTCGACAAGGCCGACATCTTCGTCACCACGACCGGCAACAAGGACATCATCATGGCCTCGGACATGGCCAGGATGAAGCACCAGGCGATCGTGGGCAACATCGGCCACTTCGACAACGAGATCGACATGGCCGGCCTCGCCAAGATCCCCGGCATCGTCAAGGACGAGGTCAAGCCCCAGGTCCACACCTGGACGTTCCCCGACGGCAAGGTGATCATCGTGCTGTCCGAGGGGCGTCTGCTGAACCTGGGCAACGCGACCGGGCACCCGTCGTTCGTGATGTCCAACTCGTTCGCGGACCAGACCCTGGCCCAGATCGAGTTGTTCACCAAGCCGTCCGAGTACCCGACCGACGT